>NZ_JBIWGZ010000003.1:0-271443 GCF_044763875.1 Rummeliibacillus sp. NPDC094406
AGAAAATTAAAAGGACTAAGTCCGGTACAATACCGAATTCAATCCTCCATAGCTGCTTAACTTAATATAATGTCTAACTTTTTGGGGTCAATTCAATTATTGAAATGCGCCCTATAATTGAATAACAATTTGAACAGCTCAAAGAATTACTTACTTTTATTATGCAGTTCAAATGACTCTTCGAAGTCATCCCATTTTACATTTACTTTTATAACTTCATCTTCATCTACTTTTGCGCCACCTTTTGACCTACCTGAAGACGAAAATGTTACTGTTGATGGGGATTCCGTGAACTCTTCAATGCTTTTCCCACCACTACTAATAGTTTTATAAGAGTATTCAATTTTTTGTAATGAAGACAACTCTTCTAAAGAACCTTTGTATTTTAAAACGAACTCATAGCCATCTTCGTTCGAATAAGTTTTTTTCCCGTCTTTTTCTCCCCATATTTCTGTTCCTTTATAGGAGTATTCAGCTTCCCAATGTTCACTTTCTCCACTAAATTTATAATCATTGGTCGTAGTTTCTGAACATGCTGTTAAAAGCATAATTGAAAATAATAAAGTAATTATTTTCTTCAAATTAACTCTCCCCCAAAATAATGTTGAATTAAATCATCCCCTATATTCCTATTTCAACACGCTTCTAATAATACCTCTTCTTCAACAATCTGGCCCTAAAATAGAAATAAGCGCAATCCTTATTCAAGGATTGCGCCCGATTGTTTAAGATCGTTATTCAACTAAAGCACCCGTTTGTTAATAGACACTTAATTTTCAACTACTTCAATCAATTCAGTATAAACATTAACAAAATAAGTTTCTAATAAATCTCCTAATTTTCCATTGAGTTTTTCATATTCATTATCTGCTTTTTCAACAACACTATAAAACTCTTCTTCTTCAATTTCATCATTTTCTATTGCCTTGAATAATCTCCACAATTCGTTACCAAATTCATTTTCGATTTTGGAATAATCATAAGCATCAATTTTTTCAAGAATAGCTGTAAGTTCTTTCAGGTAATTGGTTATTCCTACTTCCTCAATATGCCATGAAAACCAATTGAACAAACTCTCATGACCTCCACTTTCGAGTTCTGAATAGTAATTAAAAACAATAAATACCTCATTAATAATTTCATTTTCTGTCGGAAAGTCATATTCGCCTATTACTTCAATAACTTTGTTCCAAATATCATTGTTAGTCAAAAGTTCTGTTTTTTTTATTTTATGTTTCACAACACATTCCCTCCAACAAAGTATGCTTACATTTCAATATTTCCATCATATCATACTGTTTCTTGAAGTATTCTGCTTCGTTAGTTTAAGTACATTACTAAACAATCTAACCTTAATTTTTATCATATTTTCCCGAATTTCTTTAAAGACGTTCTTCCATTAAATGGCCCTTTAGCTAAAGAAGGCACAATTCTTTTTCAAGAATAGCGCCCGTTTGTGGAATATCGTTATTCAAATCCCCCCTCGTTAGAACTTAATAAGTTTTCCAAACTACATATGACTTCATTATTTTCTTTCTAAAATAATCTCCTCTTCATTATCATTCCAACTAATTGTGAAAACTGGTTTATCCTTTTCGGTTAAAACTCCCTTTATTATTGCAGGATTAGAGCTGGTATAAAGTCCGTTTTCGTCCAACTCAATTATACTTTGACCCCATTTATTAAGTTTCGTTTGTACTGCAAATTGAAATTCTCCAACACTGCTTACATCTGATCCCTGATATTTCAAGTCAATAGAACTTTGTACGTCTTCCTTACCTGCATTATTGAACGTATATTCTACTTTCCAATTATCACTTTCCCCTTTATAAGTGAGATTTTCATCACTCCCACTTTGTCCAAATAGGAAATAAACCCCAATACCTAAAATTCCAACTATAATTATTCCAACTATAATTTTTTTCATTTATTTAACCCCCTCACCCTCATTTAATTAGATTCTACCAAAATAACCCAAATCATAACCAACTTTTCTTAAAACGTTATTCAAGATAATGGCCCTATAGCTAAAGAAGGCACAATTCTTTTTCAAGAATCGCGCCCTTATATCAATACTCCTCTGCACTGTTAAAGTAGGCTCGTTGTACATTAAAAACTATAAACTTGCAATAAAAAACGCCTACTCATAGTATTAAATGGTATGAGTTAGACGTTTGGTATTTTTATTGAACTTTTTGCAAATGACGAACGAGCTGTTCAAAATGCCCTGCAACATGCTGAACAATTAAATGGTCCACTATGAAGGATAATGGTTTGCCATCAAAATTAGGGTTATAGCTTGGTGCCGTTTTGGCTAAATCTTCTTCTTGGACTTTCCCTAAAACTTCTTCTACTCTTGGAACTAGATCCTGTAATACTTTAATTGTATCTTCTTTTTTAAGCCCCGATACAACTTTTTCATCTACTGCCGCTAAGCGACGAACATGTTCATGATTTCGTCCCCACTTTGCACCTGGAACAATTAGTAATGCTTCCAAGTCCACTAACCAATAGTCTATAGCCTCAAGAACGTGGGAGACAATTTGCATACCTGACCACTCTTTCTCAGAAGGCTTAATATATAGTACTGAATCCTCGGTATCCTCAAGCACCTTGATCATATCCAAAATACTTTTCTTAAACACTTCTAATTTTTCGTTTGAAATTGCCATTGTCATAAAAAACCCTCCTTCAATTCTTAATATAGTGAATCTGCTTCACTTTTCCGATAAACTGTAATAGTATATCTTAGTATATAATTAATAATTCTAATAATACAACTCTAAAATACCTCTACAATTATTAAAACTAGAAAGGATACATAAAATGGAAATGAATAAAGCTTCTACCATTGGTTCCCTCGTTCATGGTGTCAATATTATAGATGTGGTCGCACAAAGTGATAACCCATTAAAATTTACCGAAATTCAAGAACTAACTGGAATTTCAAAAAGTAATCTTTATAAATATTTAAATACCTTAACAAATCTAGATCTTCTTTATAGAGATTCAAAGCAGGGACACTACTCGCTAGCCTATAAGTTTCTTGAGTATGGAAATGCGGCAATGAAGAATAATGACATCACTAGTAAACTTTCTTCAAACTTTAAAGAAATTAGTAATCTTACAAATATGACAACTTCCCTATCTGTTTGGTTGAATGATACGCCGGTCATTACAGGAATTTGGAATACTAATTACGGTTTAAATATCGGTGCACAAATTGGCACTAAGCTTCCGCTTCTCTCAGCTGCTGGAAAAATTCATGCTGCATATGCAAACCGTGAAGAGGTTTATAACTGGATTGAACAAGAACAAACGAAACATCTTAAGTTCCCTGTAAATGAATTCCAAAATGAGTTATCAGAAATTCAAAAAACTCACATTGCCTTTGCCAAAGAACCGCTAACAAAGCATGTATCATCGCTAAGCTTGCCAATTCTGGATTATAAAAATGAACTAGTTGCCGCATGCACAATTATAGGTTTCTCAGAGGAAGTTCCAAAGGATACATCCTCTGAAATTGTTCAGCAAGTCATTGAGATTAATACAGAAATGTCCCGTGCTTTCGGTTATAAGGGATAAGATTAAAAAACGTTAGAATTTTCTGCTCTAACGTTTTTTCATTTCCGTACTAACGGCGATCATAAGGCTTAAAAATGCTATATAAACATCTAAAATTAATCTTGGATAAATTTTCCATCTTTATATTTGTTGAAGATACCATATAAGAAATCTATTGGTTGATGTTTTATCAAAATTGCATCACGAAGCATAATCAAACCTTTACCTTACGCATGAATTATTTCTTCCATGTTACATGCACTTGTTTGAACGATTGCAGAACGTGGAATACAGATTTCTTGGTATTTTTTAAATGCTACTTCATAAGATTTATTTGTCTTTAATTGCTCACCTTGGAATATAAGAATCATTCAATGCTTGAACTGCTTCCTGTGCAAGGGATTGTAATTGTAGCATAGGTGTGCTGCATCACCTCCTAAAGTTAACGTTCCCCACTTTCTAGTTATCGATTGTCAGACGGTCAAAAATCGGCCAGCGGAATTGGCGATTAATGTATGAAAGTGCATTTTGAACTTTTGGATGTCCTCCTTCGAAACACTTCGACATTTCATCTGGATTACCCCTCCTTCCTTCGTTTCATAGGATTTAAATACAACTACTTGATTAATTAAAAAAGAGAATGCTAGGAAGTTATTTGTTTCCTCTAAAATCGAGCCATTAGTCAAACATGTCTCGATCTCCAGTGTACCTAATTTAAATTTTAATAAAGAGCTAATAGGTACAATTACTGTTGTTGGTTATAGGAATATCGGCCCAAAAAAGGAAGATTGACCCTTCGGATAATTCGCTTTCTAATTTTACTTAGCTATATTAATAATAAATATAGTTTTATAGATATATGGGGCTGACCACGACTCTATTTATCTGAAAATAAATAACATTGACATTTTTCCGGAAATATACTACCATTTCTATAAATAGTGAACTTTGTTCATTAAAAAAGGATGTAATTATTAGGGGGATTATTATGAAACTTATTAACTTCACATCAGCAGGACATACAAGAGCAGGCGCAATTGTTGGAGATAAAGTAGTCGACTTAAATTATGCTTACCAGGCACAACTAAAGGCAGAAGGTAAGTATCGCTATGAAGAAATTGCTCATGCATTCGTGCCAGCTACAGCAGATGAATTATATCAAGGTGGTAAAGAATCTCTTCAAATAGCTCAAAATGCAATCGATTTTATTCTAACAAACCCAGATAGCTTTGATAAAAAAAGTATCTATACGAAAGATGAAGTTACGATTGAAGCACCCGTTCAAAATCCAGGCAAAATTATTTGTGTCGGTCATAACTATCGTGAACACATTTTAGAAATGGGTCGTGAACTTCCATCTAATCCTGTTATTTTTGCTAAATTTGCAAACACAATTATCGGACCGGAAGATGATATTCCCTTCTATCCAATCTCAGACCAACTTGACTATGAAGCTGAATTTACATTTGTTATCGGAAAAAAAGCACGTAACGTTTCAGAGGAAGATGCGCTTGATTATGTTGCGGGATACACAATTACAAACGACGTAACATACCGAGATATTCAACGCCGCACAATTCAATGGCTGCAAGGTAAAACAATTGATGGAACTGCACCGATGGGACCTTACTTAGTGACATCCGATGAATTGCAGGATCCATCTGGATTAGATGTTGTATTAAAAGTAAATGGTGAAGTGCGTCAAAAAACAAACACTTCAAATCTAGTATTTGATGTTAAAAAACTAGTTTCCTTCTTATCAAATCTGATGACTTTAGAGCCAGGTGATGTTGTATTAACAGGAACTCCTGGTGGTGTCGGGTTTGCGATGGACCCTCAACAATTCTTAAAGGATGGCGACGTCGTGTCGATTGAAATCGATAAAGTCGGCGTACTTGAAAATAAAGTAAAAGCTGCTGAAGTGGCTGCTATAGTTTAAAGCTTAGGCGACGGAGGGATCGAGTAGTGGATTCACTACTCTCCCTCTTACTATAAAATTTTAATTGTAGAGGGGAATGCGAGATGGCAGAAGTAAATCAAGAAGTTAAAGAGTTTATGAAAAGTTCGATTGTAACCGATTATACGAAAGACATTCAACAATATAGCTTAGGGCCTCTTTGGGAAGCGATTCCCGAAATTATGAACAAGACTCCACAGCCACATGCAGAAGCCTATCTTTGGAGTAATGAGCTAATTAAAAAGAAAATGGGGGAAGCGGCACAAATCTTCACACCAGAACGAGGCGGTGAACGCCGTGCCATTTACTTCCAAAATCCTGGTTTGACCTATCGTAAGCCTTGGGGATGGGCTTCTACAACACAAACTATTTATGCAGCTGTTCAAATGTTGCAGCCTGGCGAAAAAGCGCCATCACACCGCCATTCCCAAAGTGCCCTGCGATTTATCTCGGAAGGAACAGGTGCTTATACAATCGTACAAGGTGAACGCATCTTCATGGAAGAAGGCGATTTTTTAATCACTCCTAAAAACCTATGGCATGGTCATGAACATGTAGGTACAGAGCCAATGATTTGGATGGATGCTTTAGATATTCCAACTATCTATTCAATTGGTGGTACATTCTTTGAACCTTACGCAGACGGTCTACAACAACCAAATATTCCAGACAACTTTACTGAAAAACGTTACCGTGGCGGTATGGTACGTCCTGTTGGGGATGATAAATACATCGTTGCCCCACTTGCAAACTATAAGTGGAATCGTACAGTGGATGGAATTAAGGGCTTGATGGAATTTGAACCAGATCCACATCATGGATTTGCAGTAGAATATATCAACCCATCCACAGGTAAATCTGCCAACCCTACTTTAGGAACTAGAATGCAGCATTTACCTAAGGATTTCCATACTAAAGCGTTACGTCATACACACTCTACTGTTTACCATGTTCATAAGGGATCTGGTTACTCAGTGATTAACGGTGTTCGTTTCGATTGGAAAAAAGGCGATTATTTCGTTGTGCCAAACTGGGCTTGGTATGAACACGTCGCTTCTGAGGACTCTTATCTTTTCTCAGTAAACGATATTCCAATCATGGATCGTTTCGAATTAGAACAAGAACAAGCTTATGAATCAAATAATGGTTACCAAACGATCACTGGAGAATTTAAAGCTGCTTTCCGGTAATAATTAAAATTGTTATCTTATATTCCAGCGCTTTTTTATGAATCCCAAGCCTTAAATTACATAAAAATCCCAAAGGTTATTCACTTTTGGGATTTTTATAATAATGGATATAAAAAAAGTCGTCTCAAAAATTCATGAGACCACCCCTTTTTACGCTATATTTGCAAATTTCGGTTGCTCTTACATTTTCTCAATTTACCTCAACAGTTGATACATTTATCTCTTTCATTTCTGTCAATGACTATTTATTAATAACAATCGATAAATTTATAGTTGGCACATGTATTTAGTACTTTCAAAAATTAATTTATTAACTCAGTGGATGGAAATTCACATTTCAGTATACACTAATTCTTGTTACTGATTTTATAACTATTTATATATTCCTCTAGTGTTTTAATGAATGATAGATTAGGTTGATAAAAAATGCTTTCTGTAATTACGGTCATAAAAGTATGGATAAAACGACCTAACTTTACCCATTTAATCTAATCGTCTCCTATTCAACAACTCTTTTATACCATTTTTTCACAATCCTTGTCGAGGTGGCTGGGCAAGTCAAATGGAATTTCTCCCCTTATTCATTGTAATGCGGGACTGTTCTTCGATAATTCATCTAAGATTTGCATGTCCGTAATCTAACATTTATTTACCGTCTTTTTATAATAAAGTCAAACAGACAAATGACTTTATTTAGTCAATGTATCCTTCAATAGCTCATAGTATAAACAAGATATTTTTATATAAATGTTGAATTTGAAAGCTTTTACTCCTCTATTATAGGGTATTGGAAAAGAAACCCCTATTTGAAAGGATGAGATTGTTGACCCACTCTCAGGAAGCTATTCAGGTAGCTGAAGTTATGAAAACAACAAATGATCGAAGAATGTTTGAAAGGTATCAAGTTATTCATCTGCATTTAATGGGCTATTCTCAAAAAGAGATCTGCGATATCGTTTCCTGTTCAAACAAAACGGTTTCCTCCTATATCCAAGCCTAGCGGAAAAACGGGCTTGAGGGACTTAATATGGGCAAATCAACTGGTGCGCCCCGAAAAATGACTGAAATTCAAGAACACTTACTTGTGCAGGTTGTAGCCTTCAAACCGCCTCATGATGTGGATTTGAAAACAACTATAACTGGACGCTTGCTATCATTGCTGTATTCATCGAACGTGAATGGGGTCAACCTTATACTTTGCGTGGCGTTCCAAGGTTACTTGAGGACCTTGGTCTCAGCTACACAAGACCAACCTATGTACTAAAAAAAGCGGACAAGGGTAAGTAAGAAGAATTCAAAGATATAACATTTCCAACTCTAAAAAAAGCTTTTAAACGGAGAAATAGACCATCTCCTCTTCGAAGATGAATCAACGATCAGGGACTATCAGGCTTCCAGCGTTCTTGGTTCCTAAGAGGAAAGCAAAGGTTCATTCCGACCTACGGTCAACACCGTGGAGCCAAGCTCCTCGGAACGCTTAATTATGAAACAGGCGAAATCTTTGTAGCCAAAGCTGAACGCTATTATGCAGAAGTATTCCTTGAATTCCTAAAAATTGGCCTTAAAAACTATCCAACCGGAAAAATCGTTATGTTTCTCGACAATGCAAGAATTCACCCTGCCAAGTTGATTCAGTCATTTCTCGAAGAGAATGAGGATAGGCTTCAATTAGTATTTCTTCCACCGTACAGCCCGGAATTAAACCTCATCGAGGGGCGGTGGAAATGGATGAAGGAAACAATTATTAATAATGTCTTTTATTCCAGAGTTCAGGACATACGCCCGAATGTAAGAAATTTTGTAAAGCAACTCAGTGAGAGAGCAACAGAAATTATAGATAGGCTCTGTGTGAAAATGTAATTCTTTGATTCAACCTATATAGTACGGAGTTTATATATCTTAAATCCGCCAACTTTTACCTCATCTATCTGCTACATTTATTGCTCCGGAGGTGTTTAGGATTTAGATTTGTTTAGTAATCTTGTCCAGACAGACTAACCTCAAATGTCATTTGCATACCCCGAACCAATGTTTTGCCTTCCGCTTCCTTCAGATTCTACGTTGCCATGGATACCCTTGCGCTTGAGTAGTGGTTCACATTTCCCATCGTCCATAGTGAACTTTTATCACCAAGTTGCCGGACATGGCCGAGACGTACTATGAAAAAGGGAACCCACTAGCTTTGGGTTCCCTCTCTTATTAATAAGGTAAGATATTAATTATAAATAGTTGAATGATCAACATCATCATCTTCAACTTCTTGTTGTGCTACGATGTGACCGTATTTCTCTTGAACTAATAATATGGATAATCCGGCAATTAAACATGGAATGGCAAACGCCAAGAAATTGAAATGTACAGGTAAATTTGAAGCTAATAGGAAGCCGCCGATTGCTGGTCCAAGCATCCCGCCGATACGTCCAATTCCTAGTTCCCAACCAACACCTGTTGAGCGGATACCAGACGGATAATATTGTGATACATAAGCATTTGTATTAATTTGAGTACCGGTTGTCGTAGCCCCCGCAATAAAGACCATGATATACAGTAACACTTGATTTGGGCTAAAGCTTAATGCTGTTAGTGATAGGAACCCTAATGTAAAAAATATAAGTAAGATTCGACGAGATCCAAATTTATCGCAAAGCTTCCCTGCAATAATCGCCCCCGTGACGCCACCCAAGTTTAAAACAATTAAGAATATTAAACTAGAACCTATTGGGTAACCTGCATTTTGCATGATTTTTGGCAGCCATGTACTCAAACCGTACATTACCAATAGACACATAAAAGCGGCAATCCAAAACATTACAGTACTGAAACCACGTTTATCTGTAAACAATTTTCTTAAAGAAGAATTTGTATCATCTGACCCATGCATCACCAATTCGTCTGTTTGTTTAAACTGATGCTTCGGATTGATGCGATTTAACGTACGAACTAATTTTTCTTTTTTGTTTACCTTTATGTAATAGCTGTAAGACTCGGGCATCGCTTTATATAAAAACGGCAGTATTACAAGCGGGATACATGAGATAAAGACAACTCCACGCCATCCAAAGTTTGGCATAATAACTAAAGCACTAAGGGAAGCAATTATCCCTCCAAAAGCATGTCCACTAAACATAATCGCTACTAAAGTACTTCGCAATTTTGCTGGTGCATACTCAGTTACAATCGCAATAAGGTTTGGCATTACTCCCCCAAGACCAACCCCAGCAATAAAACGTTGTACCCCAAACGCACCCGGCCCATTAGCAAATCCGGAAGTAAAAGTGAAAAGCGAAAAGATAAGCGTACAAATTAAAATAACATTTTTCCGTCCAAATCGGTCAGCCAGTGGACCAAAAACAAGAGCCCCGATCATCATGCCGAACAAAGCATAACTTCCGAGCTGGCCTCCTGTAACAGCATTCATTCCCCACTCTTCCATCAACGTCGGCAAAATGGCTCCTAGCATAAACATATCGTACCCATCAACAACTATGATAAAGATACATGAAAGAAGCAATGTTAAATGAAAGCGGTTAAATTTTTGACCATCAACAAACTCACTCACATTTATTTTCCCCATGTTTTTCCCCTCCCTTTAAAATGAAACAAATATGTGGTGACTAAAAAATAAATATCACTAATAGTGAACAAAATACACTATTAAGATATAAAATCATTTTATTATATTTTTTATCTCATGACAACAAATTTTTAGAAAATTTTTAACAAATAATCAATTCCCTATTCAAGTATTAAATTCGGCTAATTTGATATTTATTTCAAAAAGATTGATGCAACATAAAAAGCATCTAATAAAATGATAAATACTAAAAATCATTAGATGCTTATTAATTTCCTTAAATTTCCATATATATATATCATTATTTTATTATCTCGATAGTTTGTCAAATTAAGTGCAACAGTTCTTCCTCATATGCAGTTTTCCATCCAAGGCACTTCCTTGGCCGGCTATTAATGAGTTGGAGTGCTTGGTTTACCTGATTGGTTTAACTTCATCAAAATTAGTCTTCTTCGGGAAGAACTCACGAAATAAGCATTCCCCGTTCTCGTTACTACCACGTTGCCAGGAAGAGTAGGCGTCCACGAAGTACACTTGGAGCCACAGACCTTTTTCTAACACCGCGTAACAGCTAAATACTTTTCCATGATCAGTTGTAGCTGTCTTCATTGCTCCATTTGGTAATAGGGCGTAGAGAAGCCTTATAGCTGCCTCCATTGATTTGGCAGAACGATCGGGAATTAAAATAGCTATATACCAAGGTGTTTTACGTTCAATGAACGTGGCTACGCAGCCCTTTGCCTGCCCACGGCCCGATACAACGGTATCGAGTTCCCAATGGCCAAATGTTTCTCGATGTCGAATTTCTTTTGGACGTTTGGCAATGGGTGTGCCAATATTCGATTTCTGCCGCTTTCCCTTCTGACGGAGAACCGTAAGGGGCTTCTTTAATAAGCCGTTATAAAGCCAGCGGTAGATACTTTTAAAACTTAGTTTTCCCTGATATAGGCGTCTGATAATTTGTTCAGGCGACCAGGTCTCCTCTAACTTTTCTTGAACCGCCTCTTTTACTTCTGGTGTTAATTTCAGCTTCGCACCACAATGCATCTTATTTTCTCGATAGCGTGCTTGTGCTTGATCAGCCGAACAGTCAGCATGTCGTGTCAATTCACGAGAAATAGTCGAAGGCTGGCGTTTTAGCTTATGGGTAATCGCTTGTATAGATAAGCCTTCGTAAGATTTCTATTTTTGCGCGTTCATTTATAACGATTTCCTCCGTTCAAATGTTGGTGTGGTCACAACATTTTACACGAGGTCGTTATGGGCTTCTTTTATTTACTCTGGGGGGGTGCACTTAATATTACAATCCGTCTAAACTAAAGCTGCTTCAATAAGCTTTGTATGAACTTGACCGTTTTTAAATTCGCTCCTATTTAGAATTTCTTTTAAAAACGGAATCGTTGTGCTTATACCTTCAACTTGAAATTCATCTAATGCAACTAACATTCGACGAATCGCATGTTCTCTGGTTGTACCATGGACGATTAATTTAGCAATCATTGAATCATAGTAGATTGGAATCTTGTACCCCTGATAGACATGTGAATCTACACGTATTCCTGGTCCTTGTGGAATGTTCCAACTTTGAATTAAACCTGGTGTTGGTTTAAAGTTATCTTTCACACTCTCCGCATTAATCCGACACTCTATCGAATGACCGTTAAATGCTATGTCATGCTGAGAAAATGCTAACGGTTCTTTATTGGCAACTTTGATTTGTTGTTCTACTAAATCAATTCCCGTGACCATTTCTGTTACAGGATGTTCTACCTGTATACGGGTATTCATTTCTAAGAAATAATAAGTTTGATTATCTTGATCTACAATGAATTCAACAGTCCCAGCACTTGCATATTTAATAAATTCAGCTAATTTCACAGCTGATTGTCTGATATTTTCTCTTAATTTCTCTGTTATATTTGGTGCGATAGCTTCCTCAATTAATTTTTGATGACGTCGTTGTGTTGAACAATCGCGTTCACCTAAATGCACAACATTCCCTAATTGATCTCCTAGAACTTGTACCTCAATATGACGAGCGTTCGAAATATACCGTTCAATATACATAGAACCATCACCAAACGCGGCTTTTGCTTCCGCTGTAGCTGATTCAAATGTGGACTCAAGATTATCTAATGAATGAATAATTTTCATTCCTCGACCACCACCGCCAGCTGCCGCTTTAAGCATAACCGGTACACCAATTTCTTCAACGATTTCCCTTGCTTCTTGTACTGAATGTACTTTACTAGACCCTCTTAATATGGGTACACCGCATTGCTCGGCAATTGAACGCGCAATCAGTTTATTTCCCATTTTTTCAATATGCTCTGCACTTGGACCTACGAATGTAATGCCATTTTCCTCACAAGCTTTAGCAAGTTCAGAAACCTCAGATAAAAAGCCATACCCGGGATGGATTGCATCTACTTTTGCTGCTAGTGCTGTTGTGATGATGATAGGAATATTTAAATAACTTTGTGTTGCACTAGCAGGCCCGATACAAATTACTTCATCCGCTATTCTAGCTGGTAAACTTGTTTTGTCTTCTTCTGAAACTGCAAGGACTGTTTGAACCCCCAATACTTTACAAGTGCGAATAATGCGTAATGCAATTTCTCCTCTATTAATAATATAAATTCGTGATATCGTCATTTCTATCCCCCCTTGAAATTAAACACTCAATTAGTTAGTCTTCACAGAGAATAAGAGTTGACCATATTCAATTAGCTGTCCGCTTTCAACATGGATACCAACAACCTCTCCTTTTACCCCCGCAACAATAGCACTATAAACTTTCATAATTTCAACTAATCCAAGCGTTGAATCTTCATTCACCTGGTCTCCTAATTTAATATATGGAGGTGCCCCTGGTTCAGATTGTGCGTAGAAGATACCAGCTGTTAATGCCTTTACTTGGACGATTCCATCTGTTTCAGTCATCTCATCAACAGATGTTTTTTCTATAGTTTCCCCTTGTGTTGAAGCTGCAACTTCCTTTACAATTTGTTTTTGTTCTATACTAGTACTCGTTTTAGGAGGCGCAGCTACAAGTTGTGGTGTTGGTGCTGCAGTAGATACCGAATTCATTACATCGATACCTTCTTTCGCAATTACAATTTGTAAATTTTCATTTTCCACTTTAAAGTAATCAAATGAAGAGTTTTCTAGATTCTTAATCAGTTCTGAGAAATTTTTAACTTCCTCTTCACTTAAAATCTCTTTTAATTTGTTAGTCATCTTAACATCCCCTTTATTTTTTACTCGCTAATGTTAAAGCAAAATCTGTCCCATTAATCTGAACATTTTTTAAGTTTGGTTGCTTACTTATGTTTTGAATAAGTTTTGCAAGAGGCGTTGATGCCGAAATATATTTACGTGGAGAACTATTTCGGCGTAATTCTTCGATTTCTTGAGTTCCCTTCATGATATAACGCAATAAAAACTCTTCATCAGATAAAGTTGGACCTCCGAACTGCTCACGTATTTTTTCAATTGAGATTGTTGTATCAGGTGCAGATGGAATTTGTTTAACCCTTGGTAAAGATAAAATTTTATCTTTTAGGTTTTGATCCATCCATGTATAACCGGAATCCTCACTAAAAGTCCCCATTGCAAATTGAATAATTTCATCAATCACCATTTTATATCGCTTACCTGTAGCTACATTGATAGCTGCTTGGCTCACTACAAATTGTGAATATGGAGTAATCATTACTGGATAACCTAATTCCTCTCGAACTCGCACCGTTTCTTCCAAAACTTCATCTATACGATCTTGTAAATTCAATGCTACTAATTGATGTTTTAGATTGGAAATTACTCCACCTGGAATTTGATAAATATATTGAGAGTGATCATAAGACGTCGCAGAACCTAATGGCATGTCATCTTGTCTTGCCATCTCATATAATCGTTGTGAAGCCCATTCAATTCGTTCAATATCTAGGTCGTGTTCAAAGCCTAAGAATTTAGCATTCCTCACTACATTCAAGACAGATGGTTGTCCACTTCCTTCGGCTAAAGGAGGTACAGAAGTATGCAGTGCCCGTGCTCCTAATTTTAAAGCCTCCAAATAAACAACTTCTGCTAAACCTGTAGTACAATGTGAATGTACTTCAACAGGGATTCCATTTGAATTTTCTAACATAAGCGGCAATAATGTACGGATACGATCAACTGTTAATAATCCTCCCGCATCTTTTAGATAAATTGTATCTGGTTTCATTGCGGCGATTTCTCTTGTCTTCTCGGCATAATATTCATCAGTGTGACGGGGAGAAACCGTATAGGCTATCGCTAAAGCAACTTCTAAGTTTTGACTTCTTAAAAAAGGGATATACCACGGGTATTTTTCATCAATATTTCCAATAATGTTTGCCATGATTTGAACTCGATTTAATACACCTATATCCACTAACTTTTTATAAAATAGTTTTACGACTGACTCTGGTGCCCCAATAATTTCAAAAGGGAAAATAGCGGGTTCACCCATAAATGATTTCGTTGTGTTTGGCATTTTTCTTGCCAGCATTTTCGCCATTTCCCATGGATCTTCTTTTAAATCTCGAACAATCTTTTTAAAGTTTAATGGCATAACAGGAACTTCAATTACTTTAAACCCTGCATTATCTAAATTGTCGGCCATTTCTTCCATCATACCTGGAGGCATACCTGCTGCCCATAAACTTTGTGACCCATCACGAAAAGTTGTATCAATATATTCTACCTTCATGAACTTTCACTCCCATCCCTTTGCTTTTAAGTGATTGTGTCAATTTCATCATTCAATATTTCTTAAAGCAGTCTAGCAATATTTATAGAAAGAGGTTTACAACCATCCGATTGTCGATACAGATGGACGAATTTTTGTGGTGGCTAGGGCCTCTACATTGCATTAATACATTTATTTTACTAACTAGATACAACCAACTAAATTTATACGCTTACTGATTTCAAACGTTGATCGATTATTCGCTTCGCCTTCAACATAAATCGTTCCAAAGAATTAATAGGTACCATTTCCACTGTAACTCTTAACCCAATCTGTTTACGAAGTGATTTCGTCAAATGATCAGCTGTCTCTTTGGAAGCTTCAATTTGGACCTTAATCTGATCCATCTCCTCATGTGTGTAATAAATAATCCTGAATTCTGTGATATCTTCAAATTCTCGAATAATAGATTCGATGGAGGAAGGATAGATGTTCATTCCACGAATCACCACCATATCATCGGAACGGCCAATTATACCCTCAGGTAAAAACTTATAAGGATTCCCACAAGCACAAGTTTCTACAATATTGTTGACGATGTCACCTGTACGATATCGAATTATTGGGTATCCAAAACGCCCCAAGTTTGTTAAGACAAGCTCTCCCTTTTCATTTGGTTTAACTAGTTTACCTGTTTCTGGATTAATGATTTCTGCAATAAATTCCGCTTCGTTTATATGAAGCCCTTTTTGTTCTGTGCAACTATAACCGTAAGCACCCATTTCTGTCATACCAACATGGTCATAAAGTTTTGCACCCCATAACGATTCAATTTTTGAACGAGTTGTTGTTATCGATCCACCTGGTTCCCCTGCTGTAATGATTGTATGGATTGAGGAATTTTTAATATCTGTTCCAATATTATTAGCAACCTCCGCAAGATGTAATGCATAGCTTGGCGTGCAAAGTAGCACAGTTGCATTGTTTTCAATTAGACTATTTAATCGTTCTTCGGAAGTCATAGAGCCACCTGGAATTGCCAGAGCTCCTAGTTTTTGCACTCCTTCATGTGCTGCCCAGAAACCAATAAATGGACCATATGAAAAGGCTAAGTAAGCACGATCCAGAGATGTAACCCCAGCATTTTGAAGAACTTCAACCCAACAATTCGACCACCATTCCCAGCTCTCAGTATTGTCTAATACTTTTAAAGGGCGACCTGTCGTACCCGATGTTTGGTGGTAACGGATATAGCTGCCCTGTGGATAAGTATGATTTTTTCCAAGTGGTGGGTGTAGCTGCTGATCTAATACAAGCTCTTTTTTTGTAGTCATAGGTATGTTTTGCAATTCTGATATGGAGATAATCGGTAAATGAATATTTTTTAATTTTTCTTTATAAAATTCATTGAACCTAGAAACATATACAAGTAATTCATTTAACCTTTGTAACTGGAAAGTCTGTAAATCTACTTCAATACCTCTTATTTTATAACCTTTCATAAACAACTCCCCACTTTCAATTCAAGATATCGTCTACTCTATTTAAAACTAGATTCTTTCCCAAACACTTGCTATACCTTGACCTCCGCCAATACAGACTGCTGACACCCCATATTTGCCTTGACGTCTTTGTAATTCGTAGATCAATGATAATGTGATACGAGTGCCACTCGCTGCCAATGGATGACCAATTGCAACTGCTCCACCATTTACATTACCTATTTCTAAATCAAATCCAAGCTCTTTTTGACAAGCTAAGTATTGTGCAGAAAATGCTTCATTAATTTCTAACAAATCCATATCATTTATCGTTAAACCTACTTTTTTTAATGCATTTTGTATAGCTGGGACAGGACCAATCCCCATATATTGGGGCTGGACACCTACCACATCCCAAGAGACTAATCGCGCTAGTGGTTTTAATCCTTTCTCCTCTGCATATTCACTTGTTGTAAGAATAACTGCTGCTGCTCCGTCAACCATCCCACTTGCACTTCCTGGTGTAACAACACCATCATTTATAAATTTTGCTTTTAATTTTGATAGTTTCTCAAGACTTGTTTCTCGAACATGCTCGTCCTCATCTACGATATGCTCACCTTTTTTTCCTTTCACTGCTATTGGAACAATTTCATTTTTGTAGTATCCTTTTGCTCTTGCTTCTAATGCTCGTTCATGACTAGATAATGCATGTTGATCAATTTCTTCACGAGTAATACCATATTTTTTGGCTATATTTTCTGCGGTAACGCCCATTGAACAGCCACTGTAAGTGTCATATAAACCATCCCATACCCAATCTTCAATTTGTGAACCACCTAGTGGGCTACCCCAACGCATGCCACGAATAACGTGAGGAACTTGGCTCATACTCTCTGTTCCGCCTGCTAATACCACTTTCGCCTCACCTGTTAAAATGTAGCGTGCGCCTGTTAAGATTGCTTCAATACCTGTTCCACATAAACGATTAATTGTTAGAGCTGGTACTGGAATTGGAACTCCAGATTTCAATGCAATATGCCGTGCTAAAAAATGCGCATCCTTGCTTGACTGTTGAACGTTTCCAAACACAACTTGATCAATATCCTCGGATGTTATATTTGCTTTTCGAATTGCTGCTTTAGAAGCCACAACGCCTAAATCTGTAGCAGAAATGTCCCGGAAATAACCAGAAATTTCAGAAAACGCAGTGCGTGCTCCTTCTACTAAAACAATATTTGTCATCTCAACTTCCTCCATATTTAAAACATCTTATTTAGGTATTCCTAATATAGAATCTACATATTCTAGCTGGATCCCTACTTTTTCACTTAGTTCTTTTAATGTCATATCTTCAAGTATTTCCAAAACTTTTACACCTTCATTATCGAATTGAAAGACTGCATAATCTGAGACAAAAAGATCTACATTCCGAACTCCACTTGTTTTATATGAAAGATTTTGGACTAATTTAGATTTTCCATTTTTATCAAATAACGTTGCAGCAATGATAACCTTTTTTGCACCTGCTACCAAATCCATTGCTCCACCAACACCTAAAATCGGTTGATCAGGTACTGCCCAGTTAGCGATTTCCCCTCTTACGTCAACCTCAAGAATTCCTAAGATTGCCACATCTACATGACCACCTCTGATCAATGCGAATGAATCCACACTATTAAAATAAGATGCTCCACTTATTGCAGTAACCGGTTCTTTCCCTGCATTAATCAAATCGATGTCCAATTCTTCTTCTGTTGGCGATGGTCCGATTCCTAACAAACCATTCTCAGATTGAAGAAATACTCGTTTATCTCCAAGAAATTGCGGCACTAATGTAGGAATTCCAATCCCTAAATTAACGATTTGACCTTCCTCTAATTCTTGCGCAACACGTTTGGCAATCTTAAATCGTGTATTTTGTGCCAACGTATTCGCCCCCCTTCTTTATGAAATTTGTTTTGACAATATAATCTACATAGGCATGTGGCGTAACGATATGTTCTGCATCTAATTCTCCTACTTCCACAATTTCATCCACTTCAGCAATGACAATCTTTCCTGCTGTCGCAACCATTGGGTTAAAATTACGAGCGGTTGTATGATAAACTAGATTTCCTAGTTTATCTGCTTTTGCTGCTCTAACAAATGAAACATCTCCTTTGATGGCTTGCTCAAAAATATACCGTTCCCCATCAATCAGTCGTTCCTCTTTTCCAAACGCTAGTTCTGTTCCAACTGCCGTTTTTGTATAAAACCCACCTATACCTGCACCACCAGCACGAATCGCTTCTGCTAAAGTGCCTTGTGGAACTAGCTTAATCTCAATTTCCCCTTGCTGCCATGCATGTACTACTGGTTTATTCGTTGTAAAAAATGACCCAATAATTTTTTTTAGTTTTCCTGCTTCAAACAATTTATGAAGTCCCTGACCATCTTCTCCTAAATTATTACTAACAACCGTCAAATCCTCTACATCACTATTTAATAAATCATAGATTAGCGTTAAAGGACTGCCTGACAAGCCAAAACCGCCAACTAATAATGTATCTCGGTTTTTCACTAAATTTCTTACTTCACTAGCCTCGATTAATTTATTCAAAGAATAACCCTCCCTTTTATCCGAGCTGACATTTGAGTTTAATATTTTGTAGATAATTGAGGATGACCTGTTTTCGGACCAAACGGACCCTCATCCAACCATTTACCAAGCGCTGGAATATGTGGCGCTAAGAAAGCACTCATTTCTCGTTTTAGATGAATTTCTTCGCTCGTTCCTTGAATATGTTCAAGTGCCAGATTTGAACATTCACGATTCCAGCGACCAGCAGCTAGACGTTCATTTGCTGCTACTTCAACTGCTTTTCGTGCGTCCTCTCGCGTCTCTGCCTGTAGAGCTTTTGCAATGCCATTTACTCCGATAATGGCATCCGGAACACCAGAATTTAAACCACGTGCGCCAAATGGAGCGAATAAATGTGCTGCCTCGCCTGCTAAAATGACACGCTTATGTTCGTCTGTATAGTTACTTGCAACTGCTTGATAGAATGTATAACTTGAAATCCAAGTAATATCTTCTGCATATTTTGGATCCATCACTTTCGGTAACCAGTCTTTTACACCTGCTTCTGAAGCATAATAATCCTTATCGTCTTCAGCAAATAGCTGTAAATCGATACGCCAACCTCCTGCAAACGGCACATACATGACGTTACGGCCCCCCACTAATGGGTGATGGTAATGGAAGATTCGCTCAATTGGAGGGGGATTTGCCTCATCCTCTTTCACATCTACAACGATAAATGTATCTGATGTTCGTGGTCCTTCAAATTCGATACCTAAAGCTTGACGAACGGAAGAACGAGAACCATCAGCTGCTAACAGATATTCGGTATGCCAAATTCGTTTTGATGTTACAACTTCCACTCCTTTATCTGAAGTTGTCAGATTCGTTACTGGCTCATCCCAAATAAATTCAACACCCGCTTTTTGACAAGCTTTAAATAACGCTTTTTCAATTTCATGTTGGTGTAAACTTGAAAATGCCGGTAATGTATTCGGTTTTGGAGGTTCATAAACACGTTTGTATACTTCATCTCCACGATAAAAGGTTTTCTTTACTGGCCATACAATGCCGATTTCTGCCAATTGAAAGCCTAATCCAGGTGAAATGCTCTCAAGTAATTTTAATGTTTCTCGATGAATGTAAATTGCTCGACTTCCTGCACGCTCGCGACCCTCTTTCTCCGCTTCAATAATTGTCGCTTTTACACCATGATGATGAAGTGCTAATGCTGCTGTCATTCCAACTGGCCCTGCCCCTATAATTAAAACATTCTTATAATTCATTATTTTCCGCCCCCTAATTTCTGTTCTAATAGTAAATCACGCACTTGATTTGGGATTGAAACTGCCCTCAAGTTCTCTCCTAATGTCGCCCATGCTCGAACACTATAACCTTCAGCTACAAGATTATTTTCAAGAAAAAAACTATAGATTACTTTAAAAATTTTATCTTTGACATAATCTACATGTAGCTGAACTGATAAATCTACATTATATTGAACAGGCTTTTTAAATACACAGTGTGTTTCTAATAATGGGATGATAATTTGCTCTTCTAAAAGTTGTTGTGTTGGATAACCGATTCTCGAAAACAATTCATGTGTCGCTTCATCCATCCATTTATAATAATTTGGATAGAATACAATTCCTGCTGCATCTGTATCGCCCCAGTGAACTTTTACTCTATACTCCATACAGTCCTCCCACTTTTTTATTTATATTTCTCTAAATATTTCAATAACTTATTTGTAAATCATAATAAAAAGGTTTTATGATGAAAAGGTTTGCATTCCGCTATGTGGGATTATAGATTAAAAATTTACGTAAATTGATTATTTTTTCTACTTTAATTAATATTTATCTATACTGTATAAAATGGAGGTTCATTATGACACGTACACCAAACAGTTCGATTACAAACGCGCTACATATCCTGAAATGTTTTTCAATCGATCACCCTGAATTGTCATTAAGTGATATCGCAAACTATACAAACATTTCAAAAAGTACCGCCTGTCGTTTATTACAAACACTTGAAAGTGAAGGATTTATTCACCAAAATGCAATCGATAATAAGTATCTTCTTGGCTCGTCTCTATTATCCTTAGCCCATACCGCTATTAATCAATTTACTTTTTTAAAAGAGACGACCCCTTTTTTAAAAAATTTGACTAATTATACAAAAGAAACCTCATATATTGCCTTATTGGAACACAAAGATGTTATCTATATAAAAAAAGAAGATAGTCCTTTTCGTGTACAAATGCTCTCACATATCGGAAGAAGAAACCCCGCATATTGTACTGGTTCGGGTTTGGCAATGTTAGCATTTATAGATGAACAAACGATTTCCGACATGTTCCCACAACAGTTACCAACCTATACAAAACATACAATTTCTACACTCGAAGAACTACAAGAGGAACTAAAGGTTATCAGGAAACAAGGATATGCCATTTCAAAAGGACAATACACTGAAAATATCATTTCAATTGGGGCCCCAATTTTTAACACTAAACAGAAAGTCATTGCTTCAATTACTGTGACTGGTCCAATCAATCGGATTATGATTAACCTTCATAAATTTATTGAAGCACTTATTCAGGAAAGCGATAAAATTACAAATTTTATCAAGCGGAAAGAAGAGGATGTTTTACTTGAAATATTCACTAAATGAAGCGCACTTTGTTATCTCTGTTAAAAGAGCTATTCAAATATTACGACTATATACACCAAATAGAATTGAACTCGGTATAAAAGAGATAGCAAATTTGCTCGACTTATCTACGAGTACTGTACATCGTTATGTTAAAGAGCTCGAACAAGAGGGATTTCTTATTCAAAATCCTTTTACAAAACAATATAGACTTGGGTTTTCCGTTATTTCCCTCGGAGGAATCATACAATCACATCAGGAGATCTATGAGGAAGCAAATCCTATTTTAGAAAACCTTGCAAATCGGTTTCATTTACCCGCACATATTTGTGTTATGGAATATAATCGAGTAATTTATCTACTAAGAGCAATGGGTGATGCTCCAACGAAGCTTATCACAAAAAGAGGACGCTTCAATGATGTACATTGTACTGCAGAAGGATTGGCGATTTTAGCGTTCAAAAGTAACCCAGTAATTGAAGACATTATTAATCAACCATTAAGAGAGTATACTCCATATACAATAACAGACCCGCAAGAATTAAAAACGCTCATTCATCAAGTTCGATATGATCGTTTCTCTATCACACAAGATATGTTTGCATTAGGTTATATAAGTCTAGCAGTCCCTATACAGAATTATTCAGGTGAGGTTGTCTCATCACTTGCTTTAATTGGAGACTCCAACCAGATTAAGGATATACAATATGAAGAGGTAATATCGGAATTAAAAAATGGGGCAAAGGAAATTTCTATGATGCTAGGATATTATGAAGATTAATTTATACGAGGATTGATAGTGTTCCAAAATCAAGATAAAGGTCGTAGCGGAAGAATCTGTTTTCTAGCAACCCGTTAGTTAAGTGTATACCTTCATATTCTTGCATTTTTTAAATAATCAATCTGTTCATTAAAATAGAAGGCAGTCCTTATAAGGACTGCCTTCTGGTTAATTTTTAGTTGATGACTTCCAAAATTACCATATCAAATTAAAAAGTTAATTTTCCTGAACGGATATCATCGGCCATACCTTCATAAGGAGCTTGGGATATAACTTTTTCATTATTGACACCCTCATTTTTGAAAAACGTGATATCAGCAAACTCAGGAACAACATACTTTGGATAAGTCTCATATTTTAAACGAGACTCTTCCATTAATGGGATGAAATCATTTTGATAACAAACTGTGATTTCCGGATGTTCGTGAACCCATTTCGGGAAGAAGATAACTCCATGCATTCTTTTGTCATTTGGCATAAAATTAAGGGAAACATCGGTACCTGTTGGTTCAGTCCATGAAACTTTACAGACTCCTTCAGTAATTTTAACAACATCAACTTTTTGGTCACGAACCCAGCGACCTCCTACCATCCCACTATGAATACGATAGTCAATAGTATCCTCATTTTTTAATATAAAGTTCATATTCCCAACCATTTTCATAAGTATAAATGTAATGGCTTCCTAAAAATTCGTTAAGTTCTTTCATAAATAGTTCACTCCTTTAATATTACGTAATATACAACATGTAAATAATTACACGTTTAATATTGCATGTTTTAATATACGCTTGTGATATAATGCATTACGGTTCACCGTAACGCATCTAAATGGTTGGAATGAGTCTGGCTCTATCCACTAAAAAGAATCAAACTTATTTTATTTTTTCCCCCATTCTCCAGCATTTCGTAAATATTCAATAGCAAAATCACGAAAGCTATTCACTATAAATGAGCTTTTCCTCTTCTTTAACCATGCAATACCGACAGTTTGAAAACTGGCAGAATCCGAGATTTTTAGCATTCTAGTTTTTTCTAAATATGAACCGAGAAATGAGTATTCTGGAAAAAAGGAAATTCCTGCGCCTTCATTGACAAGCTGCAAGATAATTGACAATTCGTCACCTTCGAAAGAAATTTTCGGTGTAAATCCCGCTCTTTGAAACAGCCTATCCGTTGTTATACGCATACTTTGTCCTTCTTCAAAAATAATAAATCGTTCATCCTTTGCTTCAATTAAAGAAATGCTTTTCCTATTAGCAAAAAGGTGGCCTTTGGGAACAAGCAAATAAACATCTTCGTTGAACAAAGGCATCCACGTAATTTTGTCATTTATGATTGGATTCGGAACAATCATTAAATCAAGTGTTCCATCTAATAATTTTTGAAGGGCAACAGCATCCGGCAACGTATATTGATGAATCTTTATATGTGGACGCTTATTATAAAAGGTGGAAAATAGCGATGGCAATAACTTTGAATTCATCACATTGATGGATAAACTGTCCTCTCGTATATTTGCCAACTCTTGAATTTCCTCTATAGCTTCTCCTAAGCCGAATAAAATCTTTTCTACCTTTTGGTAGAAAATAAGTCCATATTCATTTAAATGGATGGATTTACCCTTCCTATCAAAAAGAGGAACTCCAATTTCATCTTCTAACCGAGCAATCGTCTTACTTAAGAAAGATTGAGAAATCTGTAATTCCAATGCTGCCTTTGACATATGTTCAAGCCGTGCAACAGTTAAAAAATATTGAAGTTGAGTGATTTGCATGAATAACCTCTCCTTATTCCATTTAGGAATAACTTTAGTATTTTATAGATATTGTATCCGTTTGCAAAAGGAATTACAATTTCGATGTAAGATGTCGTCACAAAATAGACAAAAAATTTACGGAAGTATAAACAAATAGGGAGATGGAATTATGCATACAAATAAAGATTTTGAAAATCGTGTTGTATTAATTACAGGTGGTTCTACAGGTATTGGCCGAGCTGCTGCTCTTACATTTGCAAAACGCGGAGCAAATATAGTCATTGGCGATATTGATGACCGAGCAGAAAAAACAGTAGAACTAGTTAAAGCAGAAGGTGTGCAAGCCCTCTTTAAGAAAACCGATGTTGCAGATGCAGAAAGTGTACAAGCATTAGTAGATTTTACAATTGAAAAATTTGGTCGTTTAGACCATGCATTTAATAATGCAGGAGTCCTTCCAAGAACAAAGGAATTTACTGCTATGACGGATGAAGATTTTGATCTTACTATAGGCGTCGATTTAAAAGGCGTATTTTATACAATGCGTTCTGAATTAAAACACTTCGAAAAGGTAGGAAAAGGCACAATTGTTAATACGGCTTCTGTTGCAGGTTTAGTAGCCGACCCAGGTATGGCACCATATGTTGCAGCAAAACATGGTGTTGTTGGTTTAACGAAGGCAGCAGGAATTGAATATATCGGAAAAGGTATTCGTGTTAATGCGATTGCTCCGGGATTAGTAGAAACACCAATGACAAAAGGTTGGTTAGATGATCCTAAAATGCAAGAGATTGTACTTGCGCAAACACCAATTGGTCGCCCTGCAAAACCTGTGGAAATTGCTAATATGGTAGTTTTCTTATCATCAGATGAAGCATCATTCACAGCAGGCCAAGTATTTACAGTAGATGCTGGTCAAACAGCTCATTAATAATACTATACAATTGAAAGAAGGATTTTATCATGTCAAACAAATTGCAAACCAAAGTTTTTATAAGTAGTGATAAACACGGGGGGTTCGGAGTATCTTCCACTATTATTTATGGTCCTACTGAAGCGTTACTGTTTGATGCTCAATTCAGCCGCTCAAATGCACTCCGTTTAGTTGCAGACATTCTTGAAACAGGACGAGAACTTAAACAAATCTTTATCAGTCATTTTCATCCCGACCATTATTTAGGCTTGGGTATTATTAAAGAAGCATTTCCAGAAGCACGTGTAATGGCATACAAAGAAGTTGCCGACGAGGCTAACGAAGCATTCAGCTTCAAAATTGATTATTGGGGTACTGAAGTCTTAGGTAATAATGGATCGAAAATAGTCGTAGATATAGAAAGCATAGACAAACCATATCTTATGGTAGATGGAGAGAAACTTGAAATCCTTGACCTTATGCGAGGCGATGCTGAGCATGTAGCTCCTTTATGGATTCCATCAATAAAAACTCTTGTTGCAAGTGATTTAGTATTTTCTGACGCACATGTTTGGGTAGCAGATGCTCGATTCCCGGAAGATCGACAAGCTTGGCTTGATAATCTTGATAAATTAGAAGCCTTGAATCCAGAGGTGATCATACCTGGACACGCTCCAAACGATAGACCCTACAATCCAAATGGGATTGAATTTACACGCCGTTACTTAAAAGATTTCATGTTTAATCTTAAAGAATCAAATGATTCTGCTGAGTTAATCGAAAGAATGGAAAAACTCTATCCTGAAGCTTCCGTTCATATTTGCTTAGATTTAAGTGCTAAAATTTTGAGAGACAGATACCGCTGGGAAGGAGATTGGCCTCATTCACTCCGTGACACTGACTCCGTATTCTAACTTTAAAAATCTGGTTAAAGGAAAAAGGGATCCGTTTGGATGCCTTTTTTCTTTAGTAATCTTACGCTATTATCTTCAATATATTCTGTATTACTTTTATTAAATTTTGGAACTTAAAATAATCTCTCATAGACACTAAAGCTTATCACGAAAAGCTGCTTTTAGGTCTACTTTTTGCGAAGTCTGTTTTGAACGTCTTTTAAAAACCTCATTTACCAGATTTACCACTATTAATGCTGAACTACATCCTTCACAATCTGGCCCTTTAGTTAAAGAAGGCACAATTCTTTTTCAAGAATAGCGCCCGATTGCTGAATATCGTTTAAAGTCCTTATTAAAATAAAGCCCACTGTTAGCCATCCATTACTTTCTTTAATGATATTTAAATAATAGCCCCTATTAGAAAAGCCATTTAAACAACATAGCTAGAAGGAACAGTGGTACTCCGACAATAATCATCCCAGCAAAAACGTAACTCAAACTTGTTAATATAAACTTAAAGAAATCATAGATTGCCCCAGCTAAATCTTCAACAAATCTTATCAAAATAATCCCCTCCGATTCTTGCTAAGGTTAAGCGCTCTATAATGGAATAAATAAAATATGATCTCAATCATAAAATCACATAATTCTTCACTAAAGCCCCCTTTAGTAAAAAAAGACTTAGCTTTTTCTGTCTAATACCTTTATTGATCTAACTAGCCAATACAGAGCTACCCAAGGTAAAACAAATTTGGTAGCCCATTCGATTAATCTAAAAATTATAGATATTTGATATCCTAAAAAATTTAGAACAGTAAGAAAAACTAATATAATTGCAAAATATTAATAAAATATTTAACTGTTGAATTCAAAGATTTTCTTCTAATAAGTACTGTGATTAAAACTATTAGCCATATGACAATAAGATGAACTAATATGTCATCCCAATAAATTCCACCTAACATTAGTACGCCCCCTCTTTAACGGTTTCGGGTGTATCTATTAACAGGTAGCGCACGGTCGTGATTTTACCATTAATTTTGAACTTACTCGTATCACCATCAACGTGTTTGACGAAAGTAAATTCCGATTTTGCAGCAGCACTATCACTAGTTAATTCATCAAAAATATATGTAATTTGTGATAGTTGTTAATGTTTAATACCTAATGTTGTTCCGATAATCACTATTAGCGCTAAAATAACTTTTTTAGTATTATTACTCATTTATTATCTTTCTCTTAATATTCAATTTGAGATATTTTTTATTAAATAATGGTACTAAGTTAAAAGTAACTTTTAGAGAAGCAGGTGTGCTTTTATCTGATTAAAAGTGAAATGAAGTTCTTATTGTTCCTTCTTAAGAATGAATAACCTCATCGTTATGATCGAAACTTCAAGAAACTCACATTTAACTATAGTAGTAGTAAAAAATATCTACTTCACCATTAAGTTATTAACTAATATCCACTCTAAAAAGCATTTCTACGATGTTATCGTTGTCTACCCCTTTGTTAAAATCTAATTCAACACGAACTACTGGAGAAAGATTAGATTCTGATTCATACATATCCAGATACATAGCCTCTAATTCATTCTCAGTTTGTTCTATTAACTCATTAACACTAAGAGAACTTCTTTCTTTTCTCACCAGAACCATTCTAGATGTTTTAGAATTAGTACCTTTATTCTCATCTAATAAAGCTAGTGCAGAAATAACAGTTTCCCTATCCAATGTCCCATCAGGAAATGACGGACTTAAACGCCCTGCTACCCGAAGTAGCGTTAATCGCACTTTCCTTTCCAATATAATACAATAAAAAACGTTTAAACCTTTTCGTATCAAAGAATTTAACCTATATTTATAATATGATTTACCATGGTTAATTACTCTTTTGCAACAAAATTAGGGCGATATGAAAGGGTTATATCGACTTTTTCCATATCATGTATAATAAGTGTATGGAATTTTAGGTTATCGCATGTTTCATAAACGTGCAGTATGGAGGAAAAATGAAGATAATAGAGCTACCAATTGAATTTGAATTTAACGGGCAAAAAAATTACATTTATCCTAGCTTAATTATATTGAATAATGAACTAACTTTGGTCGATACAGGGTATACAAATTTCTTACCTTTAATTGAAAATGAAATTTTAAAAAATGGATATGAAGTGAAGAATTTAAAGAATATAATCATAACTCACTATGATGATGATCATATAGGTTCCCTATATGATTTCAAAGAAAAGTATCCTTGGATTAACATTATTGCTAGTGAATGTGAATCAAAATACATTAGTGGTGAAATGAAGTCAGAGAGATTGGCTCAAGCCGAGGAAATGCTAGAAAACATGACAAATAAAGATATCGAATTTGGTAAATGGTTTATACAACAATTAAAGAATTTGAAGCATGTTTCAATTGATAAAAAGGTAAATGATGGTGATTTGATTCTAGATGACAAATGTAGAGTAGTAGCAACACCAGGTCATACTTCAGGTCATATTTCATTGTATTTTCCAAGTTTAAAAAGTGTAATTACAGGTGATGCAGCTGTTAATGAGGATCATGAATTGATCATTGCTAATCCGCACTTTTGTTTAAATACTAAGAAAGCACAACAGTCTTTGATAAAGATTAAAAATCTTAAAGCTGAAACTTACTATTGTTATCATGGGGGAAAAGTTAATTTATAATTTTTGGGCTAAACGTAGGTATTCAGCTTTCAAATTAAACAACTTTATTTTTCTGTTTTAGAATAATAATCGTGAATATAATTAACTTTTATACCCTTCCAAATCATTTCATCGTTAGAAAGGGATTGGCTTTATAATGATAAAATTAAATGCCGTTATTATCTCTACACAAAAATTCTAATTGAACCTTGCTCAACTAAAGCCACCGTTACTTTAAGTACATTCTTTCACAAATAAGCGAAAATAGATTATACTGTAGTTAATATCAGACTCAAAAGGAGGAATTTCCTATGACAGAGAATAATCAATCTCAAGCACCAAAAAAGAAAATCAGCCTGCGAGAAGCAGTGAAGCAACAGCTTGAAAACAAAAAGAACCAGTCCTCCGCTAATAAAGGGAAACCGAATGCAGACCTTTCAACAAAAAAAATGAAAAGCCAGCAAGCGAAAAAAGCAACCAGTACCCGCAGAAAAATAGGTGGCTAATCAATGAACGGTCAAAATCGGAAAGACGTATTACCAAATATAACAGTTGATATTGTTTTAAAAAAAGATCAAAAAACGGGAAAGCTTACAAGAGGTATCGTGAAAGATATTCTTACCAAATCAGGCACCCATCCACACGGTATTAAAGTCAGACTAACAGATGGACAAATTGGACGTGTACAGGTAATTCACTCTAATTAAAAGTAGCGAAAAAGCATTCAAGGGTCAGTTCTCTGAATGTTTTTTTTATTATTTTCTTCTTTTCACTTTATTACTTATTCTCTCAGATAGGTAATGGTTTTGTTAAAAGTTGTCTTTAATGTAAATTATCTAGACCTAAATCGTAAAAAAAATAAGGGATGACACATATTATACATGACTAATATGTATCACCCTCTTTACTTGTTTCACAATCGTTGCTTTTTTCTGGAACAACAACATTTTCATTTAATGATTTTTCGTCCACTCTGATTTATTCAATATATAGTGATTATATATTTCGTTTTCTATCGTCTGTTGACTTAGATAAGTAAATCCGCATTTTTTAATAACTTTATTTGATGAAACGTTGTTAATTAAAGCTACTGCGTTAATGACATCTAAATTTATATTTGTAAACAAATAGTCTATCAATCCTTTAGAAGCTTTAGTTGCGTAGCCTTTCTTTTGAAACTCACTTGAAATGGCATACATAATTTCTCTATTCGGTATAGGAAGCTCGTCTTTAATACCTGTACAGCACCAACCAATAAATTCATCCGTTTCCTTGATAAATACCCCTAGTCTTAAAAAATGATCATCTATATTTGATGTATTTACAACGGCATCAAGAAATGCTTTATTTGCTGGTATATCCTCATAGGTAAGCCAATTAACCCGTTGTTCTTTTGTTGATTTCCAGTCTGGTAAAAAATTAAATATTTCTGGTTGATTTGAAATTCTGTATATACTATCAGCATCTTCAATTGAAAACTCTTGAAGATAAATATCTCCACAATCTATCCTAAATAATTTTTCTGATATTTTATGCTTCATAACGCTTCCCCTTGTAAGTCATATTTTCATTACTTCTTTTAGTGAGCAATCGTATTGCATTTAAACTCTTTTTTCTTAATAATAATTATCTCAAAATTCAATTATTTACTCAATCGGTTATATTTACTTCCATTCCAATTTAAAACAACAAAAAAACGCCTCATCCCTTTTAATTCAAAGGTTTTGGCGTTCAGTCAATGAAAATAATCATTGTTAAATTTTATTTTGCATTTACATCTGGTTGATGTATTCCAATTATATTTCCTTCTGTATCAATATAGTAACCTTGCCACGCCATTCCTGGTAATGCGTATTTTGGCAATGCGACTTTGCCTCCGTGGCTCAGAATTTTCTGTTCTGTTAAATCATAATCTTCCACGCCCATTGTACAAACAAATCCATTTACACTTTGATTTGCTTCTGGTGAAGCACCTTGTCGTTGCATTAAAGCACCATTGATTCCCATTTCACCCTCATCACCAGTGACTGCGCCAAAGTAAGGCATACCTGCATAAGCAGTCCAATCTTCAAACTTCCAATCGAAAACCTCTCCATAAAACTTCTTTGCACGATCCATATCATCTACATGAATTTCAAAATGGACTAATCTTCCCATTGTTACCTCCGATTTAATCAACAGATTTATTATTTTCATAAATTATCTAGCAACAAACAACGCATATTTCTATGCAAAATTGCTCGCTTGTTCTTCATTATTATAGCAGTTTGATGGTAAAATATTCAATTATTTGCAATGAGCATATTTTTTATCAATACAGTTTATCTTTACCAACCAAGGTGAAATTACCGCAAGACAAGATACAACAAATACTACTTTTCCTTTCTATAAAAACGCTCCCCTGTTTTTGGATTATAATATACTCTTGTTTTCTCACCCGTAACAGGATCCAGATTCACCTCATTTGTTAACTCAAAACCTGCAGGGGCTTTAGTCTCATTATTGTTTTTATAGCGTTTGTCATATACAAAATATCCAAGTAAAATACATACTAAAACAGCTATAATTTCAAATATGACATAAATACCTATGCCAAAAATCGTTGTCATTATAGCTCTTCCACCACTACTGCTGTTCCATATGCCACAATTTCACTCATGTTATTACCGATTTCACCAGAATCATATCGCATCATGATAATGGCATTTGCACCCATTTGGTTAGCATTTTTAATCATTCGGTCCATAGCTTCTTTTCTGGAATCTTCAAGCATGGCAGTATATTGCTTGATTTCTCCTCCTACTAAACCTTTTAGACCTGCCATAATGTCTCCGCCTAGTCCTCTACTTCTTACAATCAAACCAAAAGTTGGCCCTTTTACTTCAACGACTTTATACCCTTCAATTCGTTCTGTTGTCACTACTAACATATTCATCATCTCCAATTTTTAATTTGTTTAGTTACAAATAACATCTTATGTATTTACTAAGAAGAAATTCCTAGTGTAATTTAATCATAATATAGGTATTCAATAATAGCCAATTATTAATTAATAGAACCATTAAATACTCGTACCATACACCAACACCAAACACGGAGGATATCGCTAATTTCATACATTTACCTCTCCAAACTTCTGTATATAGCGAGCTTTCAAACTAATAATTGTAAAAAGACAATAAAGTTATTTAATAATAAAACCTAAAACAAGCATAACCCCGTTCTAAATTTAGGACGGGGTTAAAATATCGTGTTTAATTTTCGATATTAGATACTCTAATTCCAGATCTATGCAAGAGTTCTTTCTAAATGTTTAAGAAACTTCCTCAAACTGACTGTTGTAAAGATCTGCATAGAAGCCACCTTTTGCTAATAGCTCCTCATTATTACCTGTTTCAATAATATCGCCATCTTTCATCACGAGTATTAAATCAGCATTCTTAATGGTCGATAAACGATGGGCAATCACAAAGGATGTTTTGCCAACGGTCAATTTATCCATTGCTTGTTGAATCAATAATTCCGTACGAGTATCAACGGAGCTAGTTGCTTCGTCCAAAATCAACAACGGAGCATTATCAATCATTGCACGGGCAATGGTAATTAATTGCTTTTGACCTGCTGAAAGATTTGCTTTGTCATTTAACACGGTATCATATCCATGCGGTAATGTTTGAATAAAGTGGTGCAGTCCCACTGCTTTACAAGCAGTCTCCACTTCATCATCAGTAACGTTTTCTTTTGAGAAAACAATATTTTCACGAATCGTCCCTTCGAACAGCCATGTATCCTGCAGCACCATACAGAACAAATCATGGACATTGTCACGTGTTAACTGATTAATTGGTGTGCCATCAATATAGATTTCTCCACTGTTTAGTTCGTAGAATCTCATCAGTAAATTTACGATTGTGGTTTTACCCGCACCTGTTGGACCGACAATTGCAACTTTCTGGCCCTGCTTTGCTTTTGCATTGAAGTTTTTAATAATTAATTGATCTTCATTATAGCCAAATTGGACATTTTTAAATTCCACATCGCCTTTTACATCTTGAAGCTTCACTGATTTTTCACTTTCATCTTCTAATTCTTCTTCTGCTAAAAATTCAAATACCCGTTCACTTGCAGCAGCAGTAGATTGCAAATTGTTTGCTGCCTGCGCTAATTGTGAAAGTGGCTGAGTGAACAGACGAATGTAGACCATGAAGGCAACAATGGTACCGATAGTAATCATATCGTTTGTCACAAGTACAGCACCAACTACACAGATGGCAACATAGCCAAAATTCCCAATAAACTGCATCACAGGCATCATCAAACCTGACATAAATTGAGATTTCCATGCGTTTTCGTAAAGTCTTTTATTAATGCCATGGAAAACTTCCTTGGCTTCTTTTTCACCGTTATAAACCTTCACCACATTATGACCAGCATAAACTTCTTCAATATGTCCGTTGATAAGACCCAGTTCTTTTTGCTGAGCTCCGAAATATTTTTGCGAATGTTTCATAATCAATGTCATTAATAAAAAACCAATCATTGTTGAAATTATCCCTGTTATGGCCATAATCCAATTCGTATAAAACATCATAATAATCGCTCCAATAAATGTCGCAACAGAGCTAACTAACATTCCGAGGCTATTATTTAATGTTTGGCCTATGGTATCGACGTCGTTTGTTACACGGCTTAAGACATTCCCGTAGCTCGTAGAATCAAAATACTTTAAAGGAACTTTGTTAATTTTCGAGGAAATATCTGTACGCATTTTTTTGGTAATTCGTTGTGTGACCGTAGCCATCATAAAGCCTTGGATGTAGTTAAATAAAAGGCCTGATCCATATAGTATCGCTAATAGCATTCCAACCTTTTTAACAGCATCCAGATCAATTTCCGTCATCATGCCTTTTTGAATGATGTCTGTGATTTCACTTAACTGATCAGGACCAATGACATTTAAGGCTGCGCCGGCAAAGGCTAGCACTAAGGCAATAATGATCATTGGTATATAATTGCTGCAGTAAGCCACAAGCTTTTTCATCGTTTGACTAAAATTATTCGCTTTTTCACCGGTCCCCATCCCATGCCGTCCAGGTCCACGTGCATGCTGAGACTTTTTATTATGGTCCCCAATGGTATATTCTTGTTTAGCCATGTGATAGTTCCTCCTTCGAAAGCTGTGAATACGCGATTTCCTGATAGGTCTTACAGCTTTCTAGTAATTCCTCATGGGTACCGTTTCCGACCACTTTCCCCTCTTCCAGTACGATAATTCGATCCGCATTTTTAATGGTGCCGATTCTCTGCGCCACAATTAGGGTAGTGGCATCTTTTGTTCCTTTTTTGAGTGCAGTGCGTAAGATGCGATCCGTTTTATAGTCAAGAGCTGAAAAAGAGTCATCGAAAATATAGATTTCCGGTTCTCGATAAATGGCACGGGCAATCGACAATCTTTGCTTTTGTCCACCAGATATATTCCCACCGCCTTGCGAAATATGTCCTTCATATTGTCCTTCCATTTTTTCGACAAATTCCTTACCTTGTGCAATCTCTACCGCCTGTTTAATCATATCCTCTGATGATTTCGCTTTCCCATTATCTCCATATACTACGTTGGATGCTACCGTTCCGTTGAATAAAACGGCACGTTGCGGTACATAACCGATTTTGTTATGAAGAGCTTCTTGTGTAAAGTTTTTTACGTTGACACCATCGACCAACACTTCCCCATCGGTAGCATCATAGAATCGTGGAATTAAATTGATCACACTTGTTTTTCCGCTTCCAGTTGAACCGATGAAAGCAACCGTTTCCCCTTTTCGGACTTTAAAAGTAATATTTTGCAAGATTGGTGCCTCTGCATCAGGATATTTAAAGCTTACATTTCGAAATTCTACTTCTCCGACAATGCCACTTTGGCCTTCGGTTACATTTCCGTCAATAACTTTTGACTCTGTTTCTAATACTTCCATAACCCGCTTAGCAGAGACGGCGGCTCGAGGCAACATAATGAAGATCATACTGACCATCATAAACGCCATGACCACTTGTACAGCGTAAGATGAGAAGACTACCATATTCGAAAAAACCCCAATGCGATCAGAAATATCTGCCGCATTAATTAAGTAAGCACCAATCCAATAGATGGCTACACTTAAACCCGACATAATAAAAGTCATTCCTGGACTGAAAATGGCTAATAGTCGATTGGCAAAAAGATTCGTTTTAGTTAAGTCATCGTTGGCTTTTTCAAATTTTCTTTCTTGATATCTTTCAGAATTATAGGCACGAACAACACGTAGCCCGGTTAAATTTTCACGAGTGACACGATTCAAATTATCGGTCAGACGCTGGATGCTTTGAAATTTTGGCATGACGAAAATAATAATAGTAACAAGCATGATAATCAAGGCACCAACAGCCCCGCCTGTTGCAGCCGTCCACTCCCAGCTTTTCCCTGAAATTTTGATAACGGCCCAAACGGCTAAAATGGGGGCCTTGATGATTAACTGCAGTCCCATCGCTACAATGAGTTGAATTTGGGTAATATCGTTTGTTGAACGCGTAATTAAACTGGATATTGAAAATCCATTAATTTCTTCCATGGAAAATGATAATGTTTTATTAAATACCATTCCACGAAGGCGCATTGACAATCCAGCTGCAACTTTTGCCGCAAAAAAACCAACGATAACGGCGGCCATCATACTCCCAATTGCACATAGCAGCATATATAAACCTGGAACCATAAGTTCCGAAGTCCTTGTTCCTTCTGTTTGAATCAATGTCGTAATTTCAGCCATATAATCTGGCAGCTTTAAATCAAGCCATACTTGGGTGACGATAAAGACAATACTAACTAGTACGAGTAGCCATTCATTCCTTGTTAAATATTTGAAGATTTTTAACATAATTTCTCCCCTTGTAATTGAGTTATTTGTAGCCCGAATTTTATTTTAAAGGCTGTTGATACCCAACCTATACTGAAAATATCAAAAACTCATTCTTCCATTTTGTTTATCTTATAGTGTAAGGAACTTGAGCAAAATAGATGGAGTTCCCCTGGAGCTCCATTTTCATTAATATTTAGTCGATGATCTTTTTCACAAGGCGCACAAATTCTATTGCCTCTTCCTCATCTAGCTTCTGAAGAGCCTTCACCATTCTTTCAATTCCAAGTTGATGTTTTTCAAGCACAAGCTTTCTACCTGCTTCCGTTATCAATACATTCACCCTCCGTTTATCGGAGAGATCTGTTCGGCGAATAATGAATCCTTTTTTTTCAAGACCTTTTAGGGCTGTTGCCACCCGGCCAGTACTAACAGATAAACTTTCGCTTAAATCTCCAGAGGTTACACCGTCACTTTTAAATTGTAAATAAACAAGAATCCCCATTTCCCCGCGAGTAAATTCCTGAGGTTCTTGCATCGGTATTTTAGGACATCTTGCCATGTATTCAAATAAATCCTCTGCTAACTTTTTATAATCTATGATGATTACCTCCTAATTTACCTTACACTATAAGATAATAATGTATGAATAGGTAAATGTCAAAAAATATAGGCAATCAACAATGACGGGTAAAGGTGTGTTTATGGGGATTTTTATGAGAAGAGAAATAGATATATTTATGTTAGGGTAGAAAGGAATTTTGAAAAAATGCACTTACTAACGAACAGTTATATAGTATGATTTTTGACCGTAATCATCATAAATAACGAAACAAAAATAGCCTCTTTTCTATCTTTGTTTACTTATTAACTTCAGTAAGTAAATATAGTTTTCAACGTAAACAACGATAGGACTTTACTTGGAGAGGTGGTAAGACGGGGGTTTTTGCCTCCCCCCTCGAAAAGGTGGATTAAGGGATTTTCCGAAAACAAATCCACATTTAAAAGATAATTGCCCGATTGTTGAATAACATGACTGGCGTTTTTTAAACAACTTTATTATCTCTGTACAATAAAGCTCATATAAAGTTACCACCTTAATTTTGCTTATGTTCAGTATAATTCAACAGTTAAAGATGACTCCTAAATAAAAACAAGATAGGGGTAAACAATTTGTTTACCTCTATCTTGTTTATTTTTATGAGATTGTTGAATATCGGACACTTACTTGGAAAAGTTCGGGTTTATCGCCCTATCTTTTTAGTCCTGATCAAACCACAATGGATCTTTGTCATCGACATCGCCATTATAATTGATTAGAATCTCATCTCCTGCTTTTATATCTGTGAAAGCATAAAAGTCAAATGTATGATTTCTAAAATTAATCTCATAATTTGCATTCGGTTCATAAGAATGGTTAAATAACATTCCATAACCAAGAAGGATAGCAGATCGACCTATCCCATACTCAAAAGCGTAATCTGCGAGTAGGGTTTGTTCAATGTATTGATGCTCTTCGTTTGGATAAGCAATGACAGGTGCTTCATGGAAAAGCTCCCCTTTTTTGATATCACATGTAGCAAATACCCCTCTATTAAATTCTCCATCACTTATTGGAGATGTTTTTACCTCAATCATGTTGTTCGCCTTCTCACTTTTTAAAATAGTCTTTCTAACTGTAACATTAATTTGAACATTATGCTCTCTTTATTTAGAAAAGAGACTAATTTCTCCTCCAATAGGACATTGTAGATTCAGTTTTCCATGAAAATGCTATGTCAAATAACACGATTGAAGGCGTCATATAATCGTGTAAATTTTAATCCACTGATTCAAATTAAAATCTCAAGTTCTTCGAAGATATTCCTAATTCAAGTAGTTATGTAAACCCCTTGGAATATTCTTTGACTTATTTCAGACCATTTTTTGTAAACGCTCCAAATTGACAGATTTTGATGTATAGAAATTTTGATTTGGTATTTTATATTCCCCCTTAATTTTGCAGCATTAGTTTAAAATACTTTGTTTATTTTATTCATTGGATTAATTTCATATTTCAATGATTTGATAAAAAACACGAACATTAAAAGGGCCATTATTATATACCATATCTATTAGAACGGTGTCTATTAAGCGGAAGATGGCGACTCCTGCGGGAAAGCGAGACAGGTGAGACCCCGCAGTGAAGCACGGTACGGGCTTCCGAGGAGGCTCAACGCTCGCCCGCGGAAAGCGCCATCTGGAGCGGCATACTAAGTAAACACTGAAGATGAAATATTATCCGAATTATTGAATTGTTTATTTAGAAAATATTCGTATTTTTCAACTAGAAAAGCACTTATAAAATTGACTACAGTATGTAACAGAGCATAAATTCCAATGATTTGAGCACCTTATTCTTTGGGAGGTGAACATCCATGCCAAAACAAAATGGTTATAAAGCTAAAAACAAAAAGAATCATAACAGCAATTTTAAAAGCGTAAAAGATACGAGATCTACGAATAACCCTTATAATAACCCAGATAACTTTAGAGCAGAGTTTGCTGCTGAATGGCGAGAAAATGCCATCGAAAATATCAATAAACAATCAAAGGATAAAGTTGATAAATAATTTTTTATTGAAAGCCTTAATGACAGTATGCATTAAGGCTTTTCATTTTTCTATTTTAATTGTAAATTATAGTCTCTAATTAAGTAGCATTATTTTATGAACGATTTGCAAAAGCTAAGCTGTGATGTTCATCACAGTCACAGCTACTTTTTCGATCCTCCTGTAAAACTATTTTTCCAAGCTACATTTGCAGCTTTATCTGCTATTTCCTTTTCTTTCATCATAATTTCTCTTTTACGACGTTGATTTTTTTCTTGGAGATGTTCGAGTTCTTCCTCACCTGCAAATTCCATACTGATTTCGGCTTCCCGAATATTCTTTTTTGTATTTTCAATCATACTTTGAACTCTTAACCCACTAGTTGATCTATCGTTAGAATCTGGACTATGTTGACCACGAAATTTATCTTTCATTCATTACCCTCCAAAATTTTATTTTTTCTTACCTTATTAGTTTGTTTTTCTTTGTTCACTTTATACTGTAATCAACAATGAAAAAGCTGCAACAAAAGGTATAAAGTACACTTTTATTACAACCTAATCACCATTATTTTTATTTTAGCCCTTTTTTACGAGCTTCTGCTTCGTCTTTCATTTCTGCTATGAAAGCATCGAGTGCTTTATTTCGTCGGTCATTTTTTTCTTTAATTTTTTGGGCTGCTTCTGGACCTGCAAACTCCATGCTTATTTCTGCCTCTTTAATATTCTTTTTCGTATTTTGAGCCATTTCTTGCAAACGCTCGACATTGTCTGATCTGTCATCAGGTTTTGGTGTATTTTGATTTGACATTACATAGCCTCCAAAGTCATGTATTTTAAATCACTGTTATAGTTTGTTTTTCTTTGTTTGCTTTATACGTTATTTTCATATCTTTTTTAACGGAATTAATTTTAAGGGATTTATGAAATTGATTCACTAAATGTTATAAGAATAAATGATTCTAATTTGAACAATTATTCTCTAGAAAAGCATGGTTATACCAGTGCAAAAAATAGGCTCGGTTCTAATGAACCAAGCCTATTTTTAATTGACATAAATTTGAGGAGATCTTTTAATACTTAAATTTAGAAATTAAATGTTTTAATGTTTCTGCCATAGTTGAAAGAGATTGTGCTGATGCAGAAATTTCTTCCATTGATGCTAATTGCTCCTGTGTTGATGCTGCTACTTCTTCTGAAGTTGCGGCATTTGTTTCTGCAATACTAGATAATTCTTGTGCCGTACCACTAATCTCTTGAATAGAAGCAGACATTTGTTGTGCGATTGCAGAAACGTCTTCCATTTGCGGAGTCATTTCTTTTGTACTTTGGAGTATTTGATCAAATTTCTCTATCGCTTCAGTTGATACTTGTACTCCAGTCTGAACATCCTCTGTAACTCTAGCCATGATTTGAACAGAACTCGCTGTATCTTTTTGGATTTTTTGAACGATTTCATGAATTTCTTTCGCAGATTGTTGCGATTGTTCAGCTAATTTTCGAACTTCATCAGCAACAACCGCAAATCCTTTACCCTGTTCACCAGCTCTTGCTGCTTCAATTGCCGCATTTAAAGCAAGAAGATTTGTTTGATCTGCTATTCCAGTAATTACATCTAAAATTGAACTTACTTCTTTAGACCGTTCATTTAAAGATTCAACCATTGCATTTGACTCTAATACGGATTTATGGATTGAATTCATTTGGTTAACGGTATTCGTAACAGCTATACCGCCTTCTTCTGCCTGCGTAGTTGTACGATAAGCAAGCTCTGAAACTTTCATAGAATTCTCTGCAATTCTGGTCACACCTTGAGAAACTTCGTGTAAGGATTCAGAATTCTTATTGATCCCATCTGTTTGTTTTTCTGCACTACTTGCTACTTCTTGGATAGCAGTAGCAACTTGTTCAGTCGCAGCACTTGTCTGCTCAGCACTTGCAGTTAACTCTTCTGAAGAAGCAGCGACCTGTTCGGCATTCTGATCAACTTCTTTCACTAAACCGATAAGACTTTTTTGCATTTCATGAAATGCTTGTCCTAATTGTCCAATTTCATCATTGGATTGTACATTAATTTCCTCCGTTAAATCTCCTTTACTAATGGTATTGGCATTTTCCTTTAGTTTTCTTAGAGGACTTAAAATGGATTTTATGATAAAGAAAATAACTATAGCTCCGATAATCAGAGCGATTAAGATAACTAAAAACGTTTTTAGAAAAATAGGTGCAGCTGCATCACTAATTTCTGATGAAGGTACACTTCCTGCTATTTTCCAACCCGTTAGTTTATTTGTGGTAAAATCCATTACTTTTTCTTTACCCATAAATACGTAATCAAAATTTCCTTGTTCTTTTTTATACATCTGATCATAAAAGGACTCTTTTGGTACACTTCCTGCTTTTAAAGTAGGATGTGCTATGTATTTTTTATTTTGATCCAACAGAAATGCATATCCTGTATTACCTAACTTCACTTTACCGATTAGTTCTTGTATATAACTTAAATAGATATCTACACCTACCACGCCTGATCCGTCTTTATTGATTTGAGAAATAGTGATACACCATTCTTTTGTATCGGCATCTTGATAGGGCTCTGATATTGCTAGTTCCCCTTGTTTATCCATCGTAACTTTATACCAATCATCTTCTCTTGGATCATAGTTAGCAGATATTGTTCTATCTGGTTTTTGAATTAAAGCACCCGTCTTACTACCAACATAAATATTTAGTACTTCAGGATGTAATTTTACATACTCATCAAATTGTTGGCTTAACTTATGACTATTATCTCCCTTGAACTGCTTTAAGGTAATATTATTGGCAAAATACTCTACATCATGTATTTTAGGTTTTATCAAGTTATCAATCGATTGATTTAATACATTTGTCGTTTTTGCAAATCCGTCTAACATTTCATCTTTAACTGCTTTTTTTGCAGTTGAATAGGATTGGACTCCAATGAAAATAGAAGGAATAATTAATATACATAAAAATGAAATGATTAATTTTGTTTTTAAATTTCCGATACTGCTAAAGAATTTTCGCACTAAACATCCTCTTCTCTAATTCTTCTCTTTTGATATAGAAATTTACAAATATCGAAGTAAATAATCTTGGAGTATATAATTTAAAAAGTGTAAATTTTTACTTCATAAACAAATATATAACCTATCACTTCATCATTTTTCCTCCCTAGCTCTTTATACCTAAAATATCACCTGATACTTTTTTATCATACAAAAAATTTTTCTGATGTTCAACAACATCCAACAAAGTTCTACAAAATTCAGCAAAATTTACAAAGTTTACAAATGAGAAATAAATGTCTTCAAATTGAATTTTTATTGACAAAATTTCACTGATTGAATAATTAATCTTATCAAAACAAACATTTGGCATCAGATAATTATGAACAGCAAGACCTTTTCTTTTTTGTTTACTTATACGCCACTATTCTTATCTTTTTTGCTTAAAACTAAATAGTTATTAGAATAAACCATCCGAAATTGAACACATTAATCTTTGGGAGGTGAATATCCATGACAAAAAAAACTGGTAATGATAGACATAATAATAATTTTCCAAATTCAAAAGGTAAAACCAAAGTGGACAACCCAAACAATAACAATAACTCAAAAACTGAGTTTGCTTCTGAATGGGATGCGAAAGCAGAAAAAAATCAAGCAAGTCATAACAACAATCAGTCTTGTTAAATCCTATGCCTTAATGCTATCGTGCATTAAGGCTTTTTCATTTTTAGTTATCTCGAATGTTCAAATTTCCTCTGAATAACTCCTCCTCAGAACTAGTGGCATTCAATACATATGATTTAGTTCTTCACTCTAATGTATCCCCTTCTAATTCATACAACATATATTATTGTTGAGGACCTATTAAAAGGAGTGAAATTAAATGGTTTATTACCCACCTCAAGGGCCATCTGGACAACAACCACAATCCCCTCCTCCTACATTTATTCCATCTAAACCTTCTGTATCCTATATAGTTGATTGTGTATATCAAAACACTTATGTTTGGCTCATTAATGGAGAAAGTTTCTGGTTTTATCCTACTCGTGTTGAGTATGGTGAAGTGTCTGGATATAGATGGAGTGGTGCTTTCTGGTATTATTATGGAATTGATCCAAGGTTTATTGATGCCGTTTCCTGTTATCCTACTCCAACTCTTTACTAATTGAAAAAATCCTTGTGAAATTAAATCATCACAAGGACTTCTTCTGGCTATGAAAAATGTGTTAAAAACTTTTAATTACAGCCTTATTTTTAATTATTTATAACCATTCTCACGATCTTGAGCTTCGTCATTTCTTTCCTCAACCAAGGCATTAATCGTTTGCTCACGACGTTTATTTTTTTCTTGCATTTTTTGCACTTCTTCTGGACTTGAAAATTCCATACTAATTTCTGCCTTATGGATATTTTCTTTCGTATTTTTGATCGTTTGATCGATACGTTCTACATTATTTGACCGGTCATCTGGTTTTGGAGAATTTTGTTTTTGATTTGCCATTCTCGTACCTCCTAGTTCAATTTTAAAGCACAGTTCTAGTTTGTTTTTCTTCATGCACTTTATACGTAATTGAATATCGAATTCAAAAAGTCATTAAGAATAAACATTCCATTACTGAGCACATTAAAGTCTAGGAGGTGAACATCCATGGGTAATAAAAATAGCAAAAAGACAATGAATGTACGAACTCATAACCCTTACGATCTTTACAGAAGTGTAAGCAATGACGACACCAATAGTAATAACAACAACCCTAAAAATAACCTATATGAAGAATTTTCTGCAGAATGGGATTCAAAAGCCAAAAACAAAAATAATTCAACCAACCATGACAAGACGCAACATTCTAATAAGAATACAAATAAATAATAGTCAGACTTCGATATTAAAAATTCCGTGCCTTAATGCCAATGTGCATTAAGGCTCTTTTTAAAGAAGAAGGAATTTTTCTTTGAAAGATTGACTTAATTCGCTCCATACATCAAATTTATTTCCATCTAAATCGTAGAAAACAAAATTTCTTCCAGCATGTCCTCTGTTTTCTATCTCCCCTACTTTTATTTCTCTTTCTATAAAATCCTTATGAATAGCAATTAAAGCATTTAACCCATCTACTTCAAAAGTTAATGAAAAATGTTCTTCACCGTAAATATCATAGAAATTGGCACTTTGATTTTTTTTAGATTTAACAAGAAAAATGCTTTGATTTGCAAAATTAAGAATAGCTTTATCTTCGTCTTTATAACTTAACTCTGCCCCCAATTTATTTACATACCATTCGGAGGAAAGTTCAACATTTGATACTGGAATACACGAAATTCCCACCCTTAATAATTATCCGCTCATTCTACCACCGTCCCCGTTTTAATGAATGTAACTTATCCGATTGAAGCCAATTTTCTCGATCATACTCACAAAAAATGATAGTGACCCATTCCGCTTTTAAATTAAGTTGTTCAATCCACTCCAATTACTCTTTAAACAATATTCGTTTTTTTATAGACGTATCCTTCCTTTTCTTTTCAGAACTCCGGATTGTTATTTGTTATAGGGTGTAAAGTTTACTTAGGCGATTGGGACAATGTTCAATGTTTTTGTCGTAATCATAAAATATACAAGCTGAATCTATCTTTTTGTAATTAAAATTTAAGAAATCAGATTAATAGAATTTTCAGCATCTTAAAAAACAGTTCAAATTGTTATTACATGAATGATTAAAAGAGGGAGGAGATATGAAATGTTGTTCACTGTCCATTTTATTGAAAAGAAAACCGTCGTCTTAAGTCAATTATTAAGAAGCATTCCCCTAATCGATGATCCAATAAAAATAAAAGGCCGGAAAGGAAAAGTTGTCGATGTAGAATTCGTTGATCAAAACAAAATCAATGTCTATGTGATTTTTGAAATAGTGAAGAAAAAACAGCCTTTAGCATTTGATCCTAAAAAAAGAAGAAGATAAAATAGTAGACACATTCAATTTTGGATTGCTTTTTAGAATGCATTCATACTTGAGCGTAAGGCGACTCCTGCTAGAAATCTAGGCAGATGTGCCGCCGCAATTGAACGTACGCGAAAACTGTGGAAAATCAATCGTCAGTATCTTCTCGTATAGGCAAAACTGTGGAATATTTTACTTCCCTTAGAGCTAAACTAGTTTGAATATGTGATACACCTAGCAAATTTAACTTTCTAATGAAGCTCTCTAATTCTTTGCGTCCTTTATTTGCTACCTTTAGCAGATAATCATATTCACCTGTTATACAATGACATTCTAATATTTCTGGCAAAGAAGCCAGTTCTTTCTCCAACGATTTTAGCTGCTCAGCTTGATGGATATTCGTACTGATGAAGATAAAGGTCAATAATTCATATCCAAGTTTCTCTTGGTTTAAAATAGCAACTTGCTGATCAATATAGCCTTCATTTTCTAGTCGTTTAATCCGTGCATGAATTGCTGGAGGTGACAAATTAACTCGCTTAGCGATTTCAGAATTACTTACTTGTACATCTCTTTGCAAAATATCTAATATTTGAATATCCAGATCATCCAGTATTTTACTAACTACAGATTCCATTGATTCTTACCCCCTTACAAATATTCAGAAAATTCTACGAAAAAATTTACGAAACAAAATAAAATTTAGTAAATATCATTATACACTTACTATTATTTCAAATTCATTATATCAAGCGAAATTTAATTCAAAAAATTTAAGAGAAGCATTAAAATTGTTAACAAGAAATAAACAACTTATCATAAAATTTATTTAGTGAGGGGTAATTTAAATGGACGGAAGAATAACATTTAGAGACTCAAAAATAGAAGACTTATCAAAAATCGTTGAAATCTATAATTCGACCATTGCAAGTCGAATGGTAACTGCAGATACTGAACCCGTATCCATTGAAGATCGTTTACCTTGGTTTAACGAACACAATCCTTCGAAACGACCATTATGGGTTGTAGAATATGAGGGTACTATATGCGGATGGATTAGTTTTCAATCATTCTACGGAAGACCCGCATATGACTCAACTGCTGAATTAAGTATTTATTTCAGTGAAGATTCTAGAGGAAAAGGCCTTGGTAAAATCACTTTACAACACGCGATCGAAGCTTGTCCTAAACTGAAGATCAAAAATTTATTAGGATTTATATTTGCACATAACGAACCTAGCATACGACTATTCTCAAGTTTTCAATTTGAAAAATGGGCTCATTTACCAGAAGTGGCTGAATTGGATGGTGTTAAAAGAGATTTGGTTATTCTCGGTAAAAAAGTTTGATGATTTGATAATATAGGTGTAATTCTCTAAGTAGTTCAGTTTTGAAGTAGAAAACAAAAGGTATTGGATTTTAATCCAATACCTTTATAGCTTTAATGACGTTTCTTTTTGTCTCTTCTAATTTATTTTTTTCTTCAATGTGTGTTTCTCCATCTTCTGTATAGAATTCTGCAAAGTTTTGTCCTTCATATCTTGGAACAACGTGCATATGAAAATGTGTTAATTCATCAAAAACTCCACCGTTTTGACATATAGTTATTCCATCAGGATTAAACAATTTTTTTATAGCTTTTGATATAATCTTTGATGCCTGAATTACCGAGTTTGCAATATTTTCGTCAAGTTCATCAAAGTATCGAATATGTTTTTTAGGCAAAATTAGAACGTGACCTTCGTTATAAGGTTCGTGGTCTAAGATGCAACAAACATAATCGTCTTCAAATACTACATAAACATTTTCTTTTTTATTTGCTAAATTACAACCTAAACAGTTCATTTAGGCTTCCTCCCTTTTACATGACATTAAATACAAATCACACATTTACTTTCCAAATTAAAGAAAAACTATCGTAAGTTCATTGATTTTACATTCCATTTTTTCACCTTCTCTATTTATGAATTTACGAAATTAGTAATTACATACTATTAAATTTTATCATAAATCAAAATTATCAAAAAAAGAGATTGGAAATATCCAATCTCAAGTTTCGACTATAAATTTATCTTTATTAGTAGTAGCTTCCCAACTTTTCAAAAATTGAGTCGTTCGACTTCTTCCAATTTCAATTAAATGATCTTTCGTTTCATCATCTAGATCAAATTTGGTCGCACTATAGTTTTCAACAGGAATGAAAATTATATTCTTTTCATGTATACGTGAAATATAACGTTCATCATGTGCGTTTTTCATCGTACTAAAAAGTGCTTCAAATAAATTGAGTCCATTATTAATTTTATGCGGCTCCATATTCTCTCTTGGACTACTTAACTTTAATCCGAGAACAGGACGTTCCTTATTACCACTTTCATCTTCGAATAGCCACATTGGGAAATTACTTAATACACCGCCATCGACTACAATTGATTCTCCTTGTGAGACCCTCAATTTCACAGGTTGAAAGAAAAAAGGAACACCACAGCTCATTCGAAGAGCTTGAGCAACTGAAAATGTTCCTGGATTCACCCCATACTTAATTAAATCATCTGGGAGAACCATCATTGTACCATTAGTTAAATCAGATGCAATTAGTTTCAAAGATCCAGTAGGTAAATCATCAAATGTATAAATGTTTCTATCCGAAAGCTTTTCATAAAACCATTTTTCGAGTGCTTTTCCTTGATATAGTCCCATTCTAAAATACAGATTAATCCATTTCATAAATGGAAATGGTAATACAGTTTTTGGCGGATCAAGAAATGTAGAAACATCGAGTTCATCTAACATCGTCTCAATTTCATCAACTGAATAACCTGCAGCGAGAAAAGCCGCCAATATGGCTCCTGCACTCGTGCCTGCAACACGTTCAAAGTGAATGTCGTTTTCCTCCAACACTTGAAGAGCCCCGACAAATGCAAAACCTTTAATACCTCCACCTGAAAATACACCGTCGACGAGCAAAGTATCCCCTCCTCATCTGTCTTCTTTATACTGTAAGAAATATAAGATCAAATTAGAACTTATGCAGGAATTTTTTGAAAATAACCCTTTAAATAAATTTATTTAGCAAATATAATGTTAAAACAAAGAAAGTATTATATAATTAATTCTTTTTTAGTAGAGAAATTCCTTCTTACATATTAATTTTGTGAAAAGCCTTGCATAATATAAATTACATGTTAAGCTGAATATGGAAACTAAATAACACTAGGGGTGTCCATTAACGGACTGAGACTGAACAATTGTTCTAAACCCTTTGAACCTGATCTAGTTCAAACTAGCGGAGGGAAGTGAGTCGTGTTTAATGAAATTTGTTATGCATCCCCACTCTACCTCGAGTGGGTTTTTTTATTTACAAGGCAAAAGTATTTTAATTACTAGAATAAAATTAAATAGCTTACATCTACTAGGGGCGCCTATTGGCTGAGATTGTACCCTTTGAACCTGATCTAGATCATTCTAGCGTAGGAAAGTAGTTTAGCATCGCTTGTTTGATGTTATTTACAAAACTGCTTTCTATTCTTAGAGAGCAGTTTTTTTATTTAATTGAATCAATTCCATAATGCAAAATCCCAAGAAATTATACGAACATTTATTAATATCCAATTTTGTGGAGCGAAAGACGGCACCCCCTACGAAAAAGCTTGAGCTGAAAGCCCCACAGGAATTTAGTAATTGCAATGAAAAAGTAAAAGTAGATGAAAAATCTATAATAAAAATCTTGTATTGCTAAATTTGTTGATGTGGAATTAGCGAAGACTCCTGCGGGAATGCGAGCCAGACGAGACCCCACAGCGTAGCGAGGAGGCTCGTCAGTTCGCCCGCGGAAAGCGAAGCTAATTCCACATCATGCTGCTATCAGCTTTAAACGCACCTTTAACATAGTGACGAGGAGATTGAAGCCAAGCCCGCGGAAAGCGCCGTCTGTAGCGTAACACCCAAATTTTAATATTAATAAGTAATGAATTTATGAAATTGATTCAATTTAGAAAGGAAACGAAAAATGGCACTTATTTTAAAAAATGTATCCTATAGCTTTACAAACGAAGACAAACAAAAAAAGAATGTCATCTCCAATTTGAACTTGGAAGTGCAGCAAGGTGAATTTGTTTCAATCATCGGTCAAAGCGGTACAGGAAAAAGTACAATTTTAAGACTTATTACCGGGCTTCTTCAACAAGATGAAGGGGAAATTCAGATTAATCAAAAAGACATTTCCCTAGGAGATGTCGGCTACATGCCTCAGAAAGACCTACTACTTCCTTGGCGAACCATTCTTGAAAATATAATGCTTGCTTCCGAAATTCAAAAAGACTTATATATTTCAAAAGAAGAAGCAAGAATGTGGTTGCAGCGGGTCGGATTAAGTGACTATGAAAATGCTCTCCCAAAACAATTATCTGGAGGAATGAGACAACGTGTTGCTTTTTTACGAGCACTATTAACTGGAAAAGATGTGCTACTACTCGATGAACCGTTTGGCGCTCTTGATGCGTTAACGAAAAAAGAAATGCAAGCATGGCTATTATCCATTTGGCAAGATTTAAACAAAACGATTGTATTTATTACCCATGATTTAGAAGAAGCCATTTACTTAAGCGATCACATTCTGTTATTACATCGAAATCAGGAAATAGAAGAAATACCGGTTGAATTACCAAGGCCTCGCCAACCTGAGATGATTCATTCTCAAAAGATAGTAACATTACGACAAGAATTGGAGAAGAAAATTTCAAATGAAACAGATTAAATACTTTCTGCAAACCTATAGCTTATTTTTGATTGTTTCAATTATTTTTCTTGGTATTGTCGAATGGCTTGTTCGAACTGATATCATACCAAGCTTTATCATACCCGCCCCTACTAACGTCGTGCGAATGATAATCGATAATTGGCGACCTTTACTCGTTGAACATTTAAGTGCCACCATGCTTGAATTTTCCATCGGCTTTGTCATTGCCGTTATCGGCGGTGTTATTTTAGCAGTCAGTATGTTTTTTTCAAAAACAATCGAGAAAATTGTTTATCCTGCAGTCGTCATATCTCAAATGGTTCCGATTATTGCCTTATCCCCTATTTTTGTTCTGTGGTTTGGCTATACCATTTGGAGTAAGGTTGCCGTGACAATCCTTATTTGTTTCTTCCCAATTGTCGTAGGAACTTACGATGGATTAAAGTCTTGTGATAAGGAATATATCGAATTATTACGTTCAATGGGGGCATCACGTTTTCAAATTTTTCAAAAGCTACATATTCCAATGGCTCTCCCCTCTTTTTTCTCCGGATTTAAGATGGCAATTGTTTTTGCGCTCGTTGGGGCAACCATTGGCGAATGGCTCGGAGCTAGTGAAGGCTTAGGATACTATAGTCGTAGGATGTCTGGAAACTTAAATGCAGAAGGTGTTTTTGCAGCGATCACCGTGTTAACAATCGTAGGCATTCTGTTATTTGCAATAGCTTCTTGGATTGAAAAGAAAGTAACGAATAAATGGAGTAACGCAAAATAAAGATTACTAATAGGAGATGTTAAATAATGAAAAAATGGATAAGTATTATTTTGCTAGTATCACTAGCTGTACTAATTACAGGATGTAATGGGAAAGAACAAACTACGGATGAAAATGGTAAGAAATTAGATAATCTTAGTATCATGCTAGATTGGTATCCTAACGCAGTGCATTCTGCTATTTACGTGGCACAAGAAAAAGGATATTTCAAAGATGAAGGTTTAAATGTAAAAATTGAAATGCCCGCTGATACAAATGATCCTTTAAAACTTGCTGCTACTGGAAAAGTGGATTTAGCGATTAGTTATCAAAAACAAGCCATTCTATCAAAATCAGAAGGGATACCAATCGTTTCAGTTGCAGCACTTGTTAGACATTCATTAGATACTCTAATGGTCAAAAAATCATCTGGCATTAAAACGCCTAAAGATTTAGAAGGAAAAAATGTAGGTTATTCATCAAGTGAAATAAGCGAAGAGACTGTAAAAGAAATGGTTGAAGCTGATGGAGGAGATTTTAGTAAAGTTAAAATGACGGATGTAGCCTGGGATTTAATTCCTGCAATTGCTACAGATCGTGTAGATGCTATTACAGGTGGCTATATCAATCACGAATATGTTCTGTTAAACAAAGAAGGCTACGATATGCGTGCAATCAAAAATAGTGATTATGGTGTACCAGACAATTACGAATTAGTACTCGTTACAGGACAAAAAACGTTAGATCAAAAAGAAGATGCAATCAAAAGATTTTGGAAAGCAGTCACAAAAGGCCAAGAGACAGTTAAGCAAAATCCAAAAGAAGGACTTCAAATTTTACTAGATCATGAAAACGATAGTTTCCCATTGAAAAAAGATGTAGAAACTAAAAGCCTAGAAATACTACTACCTTTAATGGAGGAAAAAGGAGTACCATTCGGCTATCAAGAAAAAGCTAGCTGGGAAAAGGCTTCAAATTGGCTATATAAAAATGGAGTTATTAAGAAACAAGTTAAACCAGATGAAGTGATGGAAAATATTGTTTCTAAATAGAAAAAGGAGGGTTTATTAAGATGCGTGAAATGAATAAAACAAAAAAGCTTACCTATACAGCGATTATCGCAGCAATTACAACGATTTCGAGTAGTTTAATTTATATTCCTTTAGGCTTCGTAAAGATATTCCCCATCCAACATTTCGCCAATATTTTATCAGCAGTACTGCTCGGACCATGGTACGCTGTATTGCAGGCATTTATTTCCTCTACACTAAGAATTATGATGGGCACAGGAACAGTATTTGCCTATCCTGGAAGTATGATAGGCGCACTACTCGCGTCCATCCTATATGCAAAAACAAAGAGAATAGAGATTGCAGGATTAGGAGAAGTCTTCGGCACTGGGGTCTTAGGTGCCATGGCCACTTACCCAATAGCTGTTTTGTTTTTAGGTCAAGAAGCAACACTATTTGGCTTAGTCCCTGCATTTGCAATTAGTTCATTTACAGGTGCACTTATGGGATATGGATTATTGAAAGTATTAAGTAAAAATCATACACTTAGTAATATTTTCAACTAATTATATAAGTCTTTCAGATTTGTTCTATATTACGAATCTATTCATAAAATGAACGTAAACAAGGTGATTCTACCTTTTAAATTTTAGAAAAAGGAGATAAGAGTTTATGTTTACTGTTCAATTTTTGGATAATAAAGAAATTGTTTTAAGTCAGCTTCTTAGAAAAGTTCCATCAGTTAACGAGGAATTAAAAATTAAAGGTCGTAAAGGCAAAATTTTTAATGTGGTTCAAGTGGATGATAATAAATTTCAAATTCATTTGATCTTTGAAAAAAAGAAAAAGCCAATAGTCTTTAATGATGTTGATAAGAAAAGAAAATAGTTTTCACTCAAAAAGTGCCGAGAAGGATTTTCTCAGCACTTCATACTGTAGACAAACTTTAGTAATCTCAAGTTTGCCTACAGTTTTTTCTATTTTCACTAGAACTAAAAAAGTAAATTACGCAATAATGAAATTACAATAAACCCTGTAATCAAACCACATATAAAAATTATCAAATTTGATCTTTTTATTTTTGAAATCATATTTGGTCACCTTTCATTAAATTATATATTTTACTTCTCTACTTCTTTTTTTATATTACATTCACATTTTTAAGGTACACTAATACTACTACAATTGTAAATTATTAACTTAATTACAACTTATATATATAAGCGGATATATTTTTTCGATAGTAATTATGATATTAAACTGAATTAATTGTTATTCAGATTTATGTAATTACGATTATGCTAACAGGAACATATTGGAGACCACTGAAATATCAAAATGCAAATTCGTTTAATACAAATCTTAATAAAAAATACAACAGGGGGTACATATGGAAGACACCATTCAGCTTCTTCAGGATAGGATAAAGTTTCTTCACAGTGTTACGAATATAGAAAAACTTACAAAAGGTTATTCTCCAGATAAGAAATATCTGATTGTAGATCAGCATCAACAAAAATATATATTAAGAATTAGTGATATCAAAAATTACGAAAGAAAAAAAACAGAATTTCAAATCTTGAAAGATATTCAAAAGTATATGGTCAAATCTCCTTTACCAATTGACATTGGTTTTTATGTAGATTTAGGTATTTGTTATACTATTCATTCTTATATTGAAGGAGAAGATGCGAAAGAGGCCATGCCTACCCTATCAGCTCAAGATCAATATACTATTGGGATTTCAGCAGGTAGAGAATTATCAAGAATGCATTTACACCCTGCTCCTACTAATATAAAACATTGGTATGAAAGAGCCATGCAAAAACACTATCGATATTTAGATGAATATAAAAAATGTGGTATTAAAATCGATGGTGCTGACAAAGTGATGAGTTTTATTGTTAATAATGCAAATATACTAAGAACTCGACCAAATCGTTTTCAGCATGATGACTTTCATCTAGAAAATATAATATTAAAAGATAAAGAATATGTAGGAGTAATTGATTTTAATAATTTTGATTGGGGAGATCCAATTCATGATTTTGTAAAAGTAGCTATGTTTACTAGAGAAGAAAGTGTTCCCTATTCTATAGGGCAAATTCAGGGGTACTTCAATCATAGTCTTCCAGAAGATTTTTGGAGACTATATGCAGTTTATGTTGCAATGGTTATCTTTTCTAGTGTCGTCTGGTCAATAAAAAATTCCCCAAAACAACTTGATCAAATGATTGAACGTATAAATGTTGTTTTGGATGATCATAAAAACTTCGAGTTAATAAGACCAATTTGGTATAAATAAGATAGTGTGATTAGTAAGTGGCTTTGAAATAAAATTTGATTATTAAAAATAAAGATTAATAATTTGAATCAATTTCATAATTCAAAGATTTGATAAAAAACACGAGCATTAAATGATCCATTGTTATATGCCATATCTATTAGAACATTGTCTATGAAGCGGAAGATGGCGACTCCTGCGGGAAAGCGAGACAGGTGAGACCCCGCAGTGAAGCACGGTACGGGCTTCCGAGGAGGCTCAACGCTCGCCCGCGGAAAGCGCCATCTGGAGCGGCATATTAAGTAAATACTGGAAATGAAATATTATCTGAATGAGCCTCTCGAATAATTAACAATTGAAGCAGGAGAATATTTTTTATATACAAGCAGAAATAGGACCCTTCAAAAGTTAAAAATATACTTCAGAAGAGCCCTATTATTTCTTATTTGGCATGTAAGTCTGTTACTACAATTTCAGGACGATTAAAAATTCGTATAGTCGATCCACTATTACCTAGACCACGGCTAATGATTTGCGTCATATTACCAATTTGCTCGACGCCATCAATATGCGACGGGAATAAATGGAGTCGATGATCAACCAATCCACCAAGCCCTGGAATTCGAATTTGTCCACCATGTGCATGACCATTAAACGTTAAATCTATCCCATGTTGCTCATAATTTTCATAATACTCTGGTCTATGTGCAAGTAAAATTTGGAATTTTGTTTTATCTACTCCATTCAAAGCCAAATTAAGCATCTCATCCGTTGTTTTACCACTGAGAGGATCATCAATACCAACAATTTGAATGGTTGCACCGTTCATTGAGAAATTTTCAGCACTATTTGATAATACATGTACACCAAGCTCTGTTAGCTTCTCTTTGATATGATTTACATCATTTGTTGATACTTCATGGTTACCAACTACATAATAAACAGGAGCAATTTTCACAAAGCCTCTTACTGCATCTAAACTACGATCCAAATCATAATTATAGCGATCGACTAAATCACCTGTAATAACAATAAGATCCGGCTTCTGCTTCTTCACCTGTTGGATGAGCTGGCTTTGCTTTTCACCAAATCGAGCGTGGTGTAAATCTGATATTTGGACAATACGTAAACCATCCATTTTTTTAGGTAGCTTCTTTGCTACAATGGCATATTTCGTGAGCTGTAGCCATTGCTGATTGATATATACAAAACCAACAAGAGCACCTAATGCGACCACAATTTTAATGAGTTTTTTCATAAATATCATCCTAACCTATTTCACTCATTAAGAATTATAGACGATTTCCACTGTAAAATGTTGCTTCAGATTAATATCAAAATTACTAAGTTATCTTCTAATTAAGTCCACTTTTTGTAGCAATAAGTAAATACAACCCCATACAATTACGGATGCAACCAACAACCAGCTAAAAGAACCTAATGATTGGTGCATAAAAACATCTTTGCCTACTTCAAATAAGTGGCTACGAATTGAAGGTAAAGTGACAGTTATAAGAAGAATCACTGCAAGACTTAACGGTCCGAATAGTCCCCATTTATACTGAAGTGCACCGCTCAGCATAGCCATACTACTAACGAAAGTACCGATACAAAGATCTATCCAAATATTCGATCCAATTAAAGTATGACTTGTAAATACATCGCTCCAGCTAAATATAGAAAAGTAACTTATATTCAATGCAGTAGTGAACCCATTTACAGCTAAAAGCAAGATTATATTAATTAGTACCATTACGATTGTTCTTTGAAAACTACTTACAAAACTTGCCTTGATAAACTCACTTCGTGTTACGCCAAAATGGATACTATAATGAAAATTATTTTTAATCAATATATGATTCGATATGAATAAGAAAATATAAACTGCTAAACTAGTCGTAAACGTCGTAACAGAGTAATTGAAAGAAGTGGCAAGAGTAAAATTTAGAATTAAAAAGAAAATTAAGAATCCCCAAAAAGTCATCATTGATTGTAAGTTTTTTATTTCAATAATCTTTTTTGCCGAAAGAACTCGATTCATCGTATGTGTTCCCCTTTCTCTGTTACATGAACGATAATGTCTTGCATGTTTAATGCATTTTTCTTGCAGCCTAAAGGTAATTCTTGATTGTTTCGTTGTTCTTGATCAAAAACGATGATTTCACCATTCCCCATAAAACGTTTCTCTTCTAGAACAAAGAAATTACTTTTTATTTTCTCAATTTCTTCGATTGGCCCTGAAATGGCGTAAACAATCTCTTTTAATTCATCTGTTGGAATTTCTAATAGTAATTTGCCCTTATTAATTACATACACTTTTTGGAATAAAGAGCTAACCTCATCAATTAAATGTGTTGAAAAAATGATGGTTCTTGGCACTTCCATATAATCATTCAGTAGAAATTGATAAAATTTCTGTCTAGCATTAGCATCCATCCCGATGTAAGGCTCATCAAAAATTGTGATTTCGCTGCGACTAGCAATGCCTACTAGTACACCTACTGCAGATTCCATCCCTTTTGATAGTTCTCTTATTCTTTTTGTACTATCTAAGTCAAAAAGAGTAAGAAGAGATTCAGCAATTTCATGATTCCAATTTGGATAGAAATTTTTACATAACTTCAGTAAATCTGAGATTTTCATAAGACCAGGAAAATTATTCCCTTCTTGAATAAAGCAAATTTCCCCTAACACATCTTGATTGTTAAAAGGTTTTTGATCATTTACAAAGACATCACCAGAAGTTGTGCTCCATTCACCTGCAATGATTTTCATGAGCGATGTTTTTCCAGATCCATTTTTCCCAAGAAATCCAATGATCTGATTTTCTTCAAAATTAAAGTTTAGATTATCTAATATGACACGGCTTTTTATCTTTTTTGTAACATTCTGCATTTGAATCACAGTCATTCTTATTCCCCCTGTTTGTCAATTAGTTGCTTTACTTCTTCAAGCGATATCCCAAGACGGTTTGCTTCTTCTAACAAAGGCTTTAAAAAACCTTGATAAAATTCATTTTTTCGTTGCATAAGGATTTTTTGACTTGCACCTTCTTTTACAAACATTCCAATTCCCCTTTTTTTAATTAAAATTTCGTCTTCTACCAATAAATTCAAGCCCTTTCTTGCAGTGGCCGGATTGATCTGATAAAAATCAGCAATTTCATTTGTAGAGGGTACTTGCTCTCCTTCATTAATATGTTTATTCAATATTTCATTTGAAATGATTTCTGCTACTTGTTGAAAAATAGGTACTTCACTATTTACATCTAACTTCAAGATATCCCCCCTCACATTTGGTTAGTTACTTAGTTGGTTAGTTACTTGTGTAACTAACTATATAACGTTCTACTTATAATGTCAATAAATAATTACAAATACATAAAATTACATTAACAAAGTAAAAAAGAGAAGTTAAAAGTGTAGTAATCACTTTTAACTTCTCCTTTGATAACAATTATTGTAGTTACTTTATAAATTTCCTTTAGTGACTGTGATGATGCATTTTCATATCTACTTGCTTAGGTTCAGAATTATTCTCATAGTCGACTAAAACGGAGACACCAAGCATTATCACTGATAGTGCAAGGAACACTAAAATTCTTTTAGGAATTGCTTTAGAGAATGTTGGATATTCCTCTTTATTCCATAAAACGATTGCCACCACTGTACTCAATAAATATAAAACCATAAAGAAGAGAATACAAATCATCATATATTGATTGATCATAACGCCAAGCATGGCACCCATCATTCCCCCCATAAAAGCAGAAGATAGCGCTTCTGTAACTATGCGTACTGGAAGAGAATAAGTAAGAATGATTATTAAAAGTATACTAATTATAATTGATAAAATAGTAGATAAAACCAAATCATGTATCCAGGTTGTCATAAGGATGCCTATCAAAGTACTTTTTGTCATAGCAATTGCCATTGAAAGACAGCTAATAGAAGTATTCTTTTTATACTGTTTACGTAATACATTTCCTGTTACAAATGTCAGTAATATAATTATTAAAAAACATGCCGCTTCAAGCATAATCTACTCCCCTTTCCACATAGCTTTCGAGTATTTCAAATTGTTTTAATACTCCTTCGATAATGTTTTCAAGCATTTGAACTTCTGAATGATACATTGGAATTCCTTGTGCCATAGGAGGCAAAATGAGTGAAGTATAACTACCTGGCAAAAGATTCATCTCAAAAATATATTTACCTTGTAGCTGCCGTATACACAACATTTCAATATCTAGCAGTTTCCAATAATTACTTTGGAAAAGTTGATTACACATCCTCCCAAATTCAGAATCCATTTTTTCATTCCAACAACCTTTCCGAAAGTTATATATAGCTTCTTTCGTTTCGGGATTACATACGGTAGTATGCTTTTCTACTTTTAACGTAAAATGATAAACACTTGATAATAGCTTTTTCTTTTTTACATATTGAATCGTGATATAATTTCCATTATTCTCATGAATATAGTGATACGGATTTTCCCTTTTAAAATCATATTTAAACTGTGAAACAATTGAATGCAAAAATCGATTAATTTTGTGTTCTCCGACTGACAGATGCATTGACTACCAACTCTTTTCCATTTGGTCTGGTTGAATTTGTGGTATTGGCTGTTCAATAAACACCGATTGTGATTTTAACTCCTCTAAAGAAACAGGTTTAAATAACGGCATCTTCTTAAATTTCAACCAGCAAAAAGCATACAGACAAATGAAGAACATAAAGCCACCTGAAATATAATAAACAATTCTTTTAGTTTCTGGATTAGGATGAATGGTCAAGATCATATATAAACACACGGAAATTCCAATTATCTGAATAAAAGGAGTAAATGGGGCTTTAAACGGTCGTTTTATATGACTATAGCGCTTACGAATAATCAATAAATCTACCTGTGTTATGATATAAGAAATTAACCAAGTGACACTCGCAGACATTAACATAGTTGTCATAATATTAACATTCACCTTTAAGACCAGTAACGGTAACGCAAACATTAAATATACTAAGATAATACTAAACCAAGGCGTACGAAATGTTGGATGAATATATCCGAATATTCGTGGCAATAACCCCTGTCTCGCTAATCCATAAAACATTCGAGGGATTGCAGCTAAATTCGAATTAATTGTACTAGCTCCTGCTAACAGTGTGAGAAGAGCCATAATAATAGCACCAGTATGACCATACATAGATTTTGCCCCCAGAATTTGAGGTATATCCGCACTGGAAAGCTTGGTTAAATCGATATGACGAGTTAAAGCTATTCCAAATAACATATCTACGACAAAGATTGTCGATAATCCGAAAATCATTGCTTTTGGAATTATCTTTTCGGGATTTTTGACTTCTTCTCCTAATGGTATGACATATTCTATCCCGATAAATAACCAAAGTCCAAGAGCTAAAGATTGAAAGACCGTAGACCACCCATGTGGGTTAAATGTGGATGGTACTGACTTATTAACTGTAAATAGGTCAAATAATCCAAATAGTCCCATCCCCGCTGTCATGACCATAAGAATTACAACAAGACTTAATTGAATCGAACCAAAAATTTCTACACCGAGAAGATTAATAATTAGAAATACTGTTAAAATGCAAAAAGCAATAACTACCGGATTAAAACCTGGAAAGATATAGTGTACTGCCATACTGGTCGTCATGGTTTCCATTGGACCAACTGCAGCTGTAAGAACTAAGTATCCACCAAGTAAAGCTACAATTGCCATAAATCTCCCCATCGAAACGGCCGTATAATCTCCTACCATCCCAGATCCCGGCATAATTGAAGATAACTCTGCATATGACATTGCAATCATAATGCTTACAAGCATGGCAATGAATGCAGAAACGATAAAAGCAGGGCCAATTGTTCCAAAACTATTTCCCAATGAAACCATTGTTGACCCTGCAACTACAAGTCCAGTAGCGGTAGCATATGCTTGCCAAAAACCTAATCTTCTTTTTAATTCTGGCATTCTTACCGACTCCAATCTTTTTAGCCTAAAGTGAAATCAAGAAACTTTTATTTGAATATTCAAAGTTACCCTTGCTTTTATAAGCAAGGGTAAAAATTAATGGTTACAATGTGAATTTGATTTTGCTTTGCAACTTGATCCCTTTGATGGTCGTGGTACATCAAGAGCGGGATTACCATCAAAAAATCCTACAGGTTTTAATTGGAAATTAATATACGCTGTTGGCATAACAGGCCAATCTTCAGGACGCGTAATATGATGATGTCCCATTGTATACCATACAACTATATCTTCATCATCAATTGCACGGTTGGCTTGTACATATTTTGGTAATCCATCTCCACCTTTATGTTGGTTTGGATACTTACCAGTAGCGTACATCTCTTCTGGGTTATACTTTGTTACATATAAATGGTTTTTAATAAATCCTGCACGCTTAATAACGCTAGCACTATCATGTGCAAATGGTAGACAATTTTCACCTGGCATTATTTTATAGCCAACAGGCTGATTGACAAAATTCAGGGAGTTTTTATTAACAATTTTCCAAGTTCTTTGGGTAGGCATATCTAATATACGAACTGCTTCTTGTTCAGTTTGGAAAGTTCTTGATACAGGATAAAATGCATTAGAATGTGGATTATTTGGGCCTTCTGGTTCAGCAACGGTCTCTGTTTCAACTACAGAATTTTTCATCCCATCCAATGTTGTATCCAAACGGAAGTTAAAGAAATGTTGATGATGCACTGCGTTTAATCCAGGTGCAATTTCTGTACCATATTTAGATTTTCCAGATTCGTCAAATGTTCCAGTATTCAACATTCCAGTTAATTTCACTTCAACTTCAAGCGTTCCATCTTGATAGAAGCTCCAATAAAATCCGTAATCATAGTTTCCTACCGTACAGAAGAAAGAAATGACAAGACGTCGAGAACGACGAACTTCTACATGATTCGTACGCCAATCCGTATGTTTCCAGCCAATTCCATAATCTTCTTCGTGTAAACAAATAGCATTTTTAATTGTACGTGGTACGCCATTTGAATCTCCTAAAACAGCATCAAAATATTGAATTTCTCCTAAGCAATCGCATCCAAGTTCTAATGAGTTTGCTAATTGTCCCATACCATATTCACCTGCATCGAAGGCATTTTGGGTATTATGCGCAAATGATGCTTCCCCATATGGTACAACCATTTCAGATAATGCTGCACGGTATAAAATTGGACGAACTTTTCCTTTATCTTCATAACCAATTGTATAAAGTACAAGACCTTCACGAGGGGTGAAGCCATATCGGAAACTCCATTTTTGCCATTTTATTAAATTTCCTTCTATAGTGAAACTAGGACCTTCTGGCTGTATAATTTCAAGAGGTTTTAAATCATTACGGAAAGTAATTGCTTCATTCGTCTCTGGATAATAGTTAGCATCATGGGTAGGTATCTTACGCACACCATAATCTTCAACACGTTCTACTTCCATTTTATTCAGATCAACATACGCGACAATCCCTGTTAGAGGATACGCATATCCATTATCATTTTCGAATTTTTTCTCCCAACAGATTGCTCTTGCAATACGTTTCCCTTCATGTTCTGGTATGTTAAAGTAACCAGCCGACCATGGATCTACCATGATTAGATCCGAATTCTCTATTCCTCTTTTTTTTAGTGCTGCGATAAATTCAGGACTATTTTTAACTACTTTTTCACATGCTTCAAATTCTTCTAACATTATATTTGGCTGAACATCTGGAATTTCTTCATATCGTAGGACATTACTTTTTGTAATAGAAATAACTGCTTCATACGTTTTGATAGTTTTGGTATCCAACAAAACCATAGCTACTTCTCTATCAATTGGATCGTCTTTTTTAAAATTTAAAACGACTTCTTTTTTTTGTTCTTTTAATGTGATAGAAGCAAATCGAACACTTGGGTCTAATCCTTTTTCTTTTCGAATAATATCTACAGATAATTTTACTTCACTTTCAGTTAACGGAGATAACGGATGATCTACTACATTATTATGTTTAATAATTGATATCATTTTACCAGCCCCTCTCTTATATGGATATTATAGAAAACGCTTTCACTATTTACATTGTAAAAAACGGAATTTTCCAAATTTTCTATCGATTTTAGTTTAAATAATTTAATAGAATGTTATAATTTTTAACATAAAACGATTAACTGAATAATAGTGGAAACCTAATAATGGAGGGAATTGAAGATGAACAACCAAATTGCATTTTACCCGATTCAACCAGAATGGCAGAATGTGTTTTCATACTATCGACAGATCAATTTACCCTTTCCAGCAAGTCAGCATATTGCTTATATGTATGAATTCAAGATCAACTCTCTCTTCGATGTTTCCATTCCAGGCATTCCAGATGCTTGCACAGATCTTATTTTTTGCTCCAATGGAAAAATAGAAAGTAATCTTGTTGTGGCAAGCCCGCCTTATAGAATATTCAGAACGTTCGAATCTAACGTTATATATACAGGGATCCGATTGTTACCTCAACAAAGAATTTTCAGCTTTCAAATACCTTTAAAACATCTCTTCCAAAATTTCACCTTACCACTATTCGATGTCATCGATTTTCCATTTGATTTATATGAACAATTGATTTCAACACCAAGTCTTAAAGAAAAGGCAGAGTTATTTAGCTCTTATTTTCAAAAATGTAATGATCAACATGTTTCAAAACTTGACATTGTACAAGCATGTATGCAAAAAATCACATGTAATCAAGGGGCCATAAAATTAAAAGAGCTAGAACAATACACTGGTTTTTCCGAAAGATATTTACGTAACTTATTTAGCGAATATGTCGGTCTATCTCCTAAACAATTTTTACAACTTTATCGTTTTCAAATAACCGTACAAAAAATGGCAACTCATAATTTACTTGATATCAATCAATTTTTAATGAAAGGATTATTTTATGATGAATCTCATTTTTATAAAGAATTTAAAAGGTACGCCAAAATGACACCAAAGGAATATGCAACCCTTTTGAATAAAACAATTCTCCATAAATAATTTCTTATATGAATCAATTTCATAAATCCATTTTCTGTTATTAAATGCAGACATTTGAATACATCAACTTATTTAATATTCAGATTTGGATGTTCCGCTCCAGACGGCGCTTTCCACGGGCTTGGCTTCAATCTCCTCGGGCCAACACGATGTTGGTCACGAAGCCGTTGCCACAGGACGTGGCGTTCTTAGGCTTTGTTCCTTAAAACCGTTCCTGCGGGGCTTTCAGCTCAAGCTTTTCCCGTAGGAGTCACCGTCTTCCGCTCCACAATTAAGAAAATAGGATACAACTAAATGTTCGTATATTTTATATTAATTTTGCATAATGAAATTGATTCATATAAAACAATAATAAAGTTTATTATCCTATTTCTCCTAAAAAAGGCACAAAAAAGAGAGATTCTCATATGAAATGTAAGTTTTTAAACAAACTTTTCAAAATGAGGACTCTCTTTTGATAGACGTGACACATTTAAAGTTTTTCTCTGGGTATACAAATGATTCAATATAAAAAAGTATTTTTAAACTTGATGAATGAAAAAAGAGCACTTTTTTCTAGAGGGCACTGAATACAATTTTGGCCATGATTTTTATAGTGCAAATCTGCTATAACATGAAGTGGAATCAGCTTCGCTTTCCGCGGGTGAACCGACGAGCCTCCTCGCTTCGCTGTGGGGTCTCTCTGGCTCACTTTCCCGCAGGAGTCTTCGCTGATTCCACTTCAACAAAAATCGCATCACAAAATTTTATTATTAAAATTTATACATTTTGATTTTTCAGTGGGCACCCTTTTCTATTTAATCTTTCTTTGCCCCATAATTCCTAAAATAATTGGAATTCCAGTTGCAATAAAGATGATCGGTAATAACCACATACCAAAATCATATCCCCAACCTAATGATAAGGAAATGGATTCGAATATGATGCAGGAAAAAATGATTAGGCAAATATTTTTTATTTTATTCATTAGCTTTCGACTGTGTAAATAAAACTGTTGAGCATTTGATTCATTTAATCGACTAGGATAATTATGGGCCTCAGGATGTTTTTCTAATACCTGCATAAAAACGAGTAAAAAAATACCTATACACGGTAAGATAATAAGTTCCCATTTTGATCCATATCGATCTACTTCACCAAGAGCATTATAATGTGCGGGCACCTTTTCAGGAAGTACTGACCAATTAAAGATCAATAATAGTATTGAGCTTACGTAAATAATATAGCCAATGATATCCCAAACCCATTCACTTTTGGTTTTTGAAATAGTTATTTTTGGTCTCTTCCAATAATCTGACATTGCTCATCCCCCTTTACTCCAGTCTCTTCTAATCCATGATCACATAATATCTTCGTCAATTTTTCTTTTGCTTCGTCTGTAGTAACGATACATCTTATAGTTGAAAATTTTTCTTGCATTATCATTTCATAGCCGTCATTGACCTCTTTTGAATATCCATAATATCTATGATTTAGATTAATAGGTACAAATTGAAATGATTTTATTTTTTTCCAACGGACAAAACGACTTCCACTTAACACTCCATCATTTATTATTGCAAATAAATTCAAGAGATTATGTGAATAGTATAAAGGAAAAAGTACTAGTAAATAAAAGGAAGCATCAAATTTTTTATAAACTACATCTATTATGTACATACCTATTACGAATAATAATATAAAGACATAAAGGAAGATTTCAATTTTTTGTTTTGAAATAGTTGGTAAGCCCACAACTTTCTGGGGATATGTTCTTATTCCGATTAAGTCCGCATTCGTAATTGGAAAGATCTTATCTTTTTTCAATTTTGTTAAAAGCCGAATAAACTTACAACAGAAGTACACGATTACAATTATATACACTATATTTAAGAATACTATCAATTCTATTCCTCCAATAAGTTAGTATTCATACTCCTTCTCTAGCAAGTATGAAGCCTCTTAAGAACAGTATTCGATCCTTTAAGTCGAATACGCTTCTTGTTTCTTTCTTGAAATAAATAATTACATTAAGTACTCTATTTTGCATATTCTTGATTAAAGAAACGAAGGTTAGAAATCTTCCATTCGCCATCTTCATCTACCACATAAAAACGTACTTCATCGGTATATGATGTCTTTTTACCATCTATTATTTCATTTAATTCTACTTCGTAGGTATACTCCAAATGGTCTTCTTTTTCAGCAAAAGTCAATTGCTTTAACGACTGTAATTCATAATCAGCTTTTTTCACGATAGCAAGTTGTGGCAAAAAACTAAATATTCTATTTCTTAATAATATATCAAATTCTTTTTTTGTGAAATATGATTCAAAGGATTTCGGATAAATTTCTCCAAATTTTGGAGTATCGATCGTGATTATTGTTTCTTCACCTTTTCCCTCAAGTTGTTTGTTCAATTCTTCATACAATTTATTCATTATTTGATTACTTTCTTCGTATGAGACACTGTAATATGCAGTTAAGAATGATTCGATTTCTTCTGTACCATTTTGTTCTGAGCAGCCTACACTTATCAATAGCAAAACAATCATCAAAGAAAAAATTTTTAAATATTTCATTCATCATCCCTCCCATTATGTTTCTACGATAAAAAAGGAAAATAGTTTCAATTTTTTATTTTATTCAACTTACTTTAATCTTCTACACTATCTTCTTCATCGCAAAAAAAAGTCCCCAAAATGGGAACTAAATTTACAAATCATTTTGTAGGAATTTATTTTTCTTTTAATCTTAATAAATTGATCACAAATAACAATATACCGAGAACTACCATTAAAGATCCAATAATTGTTACGATTGTAAATGCTTCATTTCCCGACAGAATCATGATAAATAAGGCACCTTGCATGATTGGCAAACCAATATTATGGAGCCAAAAATGTGTTTTAGCTAACTTTGTTTCAGCTGCAGTTGGGAAAAGTAGATAAATAATACCAAAAATAGCCATTGAAACCCACCCAAGTAAATTTAGGTGTGCATGAACAGATGCAAATGCAAAGTTGTGGATGATTCCCATCACCAGACCAAGACAAACGGCAATGATAAAATAGACAGCTGCAATCTTTAGAAAACGCATACCCATAATTTCTTCACCACCTTCTTTATTCATCACCTCCTTAATTGGAGGGGCATATAAATATATTGCCTAGGAAATGAAGATATTCCCTTCTTTGTGCTCAACAAAAAATAAAACGGACGAAAGATAATGTATCTTAAGTCCGTTTTAAAGTTTAAATCTATTTCAATAAATATACCGATTCTTATAGAATCGATTACTTAGAGTTATTCTCTTTTGAAGGTCGTACTTTAAAACGAAAATTTCTTAACCATATTGGAAATCTTAATACGATACTTAATAAAAGTGTGATTAATACCAACAAAGCAGATGCTTTTTGAGCAATCTCCGGTGCATCCTCTACAAGTGCTTCTGATTGAACATACCATAACTGCACAGGTAGTGTTCCTCCTTGAGAGAGCGGATTCCAATCCCACATTTCACCTGAGGTTCCGGTTCCTCCTACTAACAGGATCAACGCAGATTCTCCAAACGCACGACATGTAGCTAGACTTATACCACTAATAATTCCACTCATAGCTGCAGGAATTACAGTTCTCAAAATAGTTTGAGATTTAGTCGCACCCATCGCTAAGGAAGCTTCTCTTAATTCATCATTTACAGCTCCTATTGCTTCCTCCGTAACAGAAGTAATCACTGGTAAATTGAGAAGTGACAGAGTTATTCCAGCCCCTAAAATAGTTAATCCCACATCGAATATATCTACAAATAACATGTAACCAAATAGACCAAAGACAATGGAAGGAACTGATGCTAAGCTTTCTACACAAGTTCTGATAAATTCTGTAAATCGATTGACAGGCGCATACTCAGCTAAATATATACCTGATCCAATCCCAATCGGAATTGAAATGACGAGCGAAATAAGTAATACATAAAAAGAGTTAAATAGGAATGGCCCTACCCCTCCACCTTTTTCAATTTCATCTGGTAAATCGATTAAAAAGCTAGGTGTAATCTTCGGTAATCCTTTAGATAAAATATAAAGAAGTAACCCTATAATTAGGATGAAAATTAAGGAAGCAATCGTCCATATTGCAATTGTGAATACTTTATCTTTTAATCTATTACCATTCTTATATAAATTTTCAGGTAAACTTTTATTCATTTCTTATACTCCTTTGGTACGAAGCTTTCTAATAATAATAATCAGCACATTTGAAAGGATCAGTAATAAGAATGCCATCATATATAAAGCATAATTCCAGGTAGAATCGAATTCGACATCAATAATTTGATTTACGATATTACTAGTTAGAACTGCCGTCGGTGTCAATAAATCATGTGCTAGTTGAGGGGTATTTCCAATCACCATGACAACAGCCATTGTTTCACCAATCGCACGAGCCATTCCTAGAATAATAGCAGTTAACAGACCCGAACTTGCATGTGGGATGACTACTCTAAAAATGGTTTGCATCCTACTTGCTCCAAGAGCATAACTTGCTTCCCTTAAATCAGAAGATACTGCAGAGATTGCATCATCACTTATTCTAGAAATCGTTGGTAAAACCATGATCACTAATACTATAGCTGCGGCTAATAGACCATCACCCATCATAGTTCCTGTCACTTTTCTTAAAAAAGGAATGAGTATAGTTAATCCTAAGTAGCCATATACAATAGAAGGAATGCCTACTAATAAATCTAAAATTGGACGAAGAATTCGTTTAAGCCAGTCAGGTGCTATTTCAGCGGTAAAGATTGCCACAGCAATCGATATAGGTGCGGCAATTAAAAGGGTTAAACCTGTCAGTTCTAAAGTACCTAAAATAAATGTTGCTGCTCCATATTTTTCTTCAAAAGGTTCCCATGTAGTTGAAAAGAAGAATTCTTTAAATGAAACGTCTTTAAACACTAATAATCCAGTACGACCAATAAATACAATGATTGAAAGAAGGACAAGCCCTAGAAACAAGACACTTAGCAAACAAAAAAGCTTAAACAATCGATTTTGTACATACACCTTTCTCTTTACTACGTTGTCTCTATTGATTAGAAGTTTAGGTTCTTGTAGCTCATATTCTATTTTTGCCATAATATCCTCCACTACTAACATAATGCCAGCCTTATTAAAGGCTGGCATCATTTCATATTTTAGAAAAGTAGAAATTATTTCATTTTGCTAACTGGGATGAATTTTAGTTTCTTTAAAGAACCATTTTGGAATTTGCTGCTTTGAATATATTTAATGTATTGTGCATTAGCGCCAGTAGGATTTCCTTTTGTTACAAGGTAACCATAGCTCCATACTTTGTACTTACCGTTGATTACGTTAGAAGTTGTAGCTGCTACACCATTGAAATTTACAGCTTTAATATCACCTTTTACGTATGCTAAGTCTACATAACCAATTGCATTTGGATTCGTTGCTACAGAAGTAACCATTTCTCCACTTTTACCTACTTCTTTGTAGTTACCTTTTGTCATAAAGCTTTTTCCGTTTAAGGCTTTCATTTGATAGTTAACGCGTGTACCAGAACCAAATTTACGGTTTACTACAACGATATCTGCATTTTTTCCGCCTACTTGTTTCCAGTTCGTAATTTTACCAGAGAAAATACCTTGTAGTTGTGCAGATGTTAAGTTTTTAACAGGGTTCGATTTGTTAACGATTGTTGCAAAAGGAATAACTGCAATTTTATGTGCTTTTAATCCGTTAAATGCGTTGAAACCAGGTACTGATTTTGTAGCATCCCAGTCCACTGCTCCAATTGTTGCAGAACCTTTTTGTACAGATTGTGGACCAGCAACAGAAGATGAACCTGAAACAGAGATAGATACTTTCGGATTAGAACGTTTAAATTCCTTTGCAGCTTGTTGTGTGACTGGAAGTAATGCAGTTGAGCCTGCTACAACAATCTTATTTGATGAAGCTGCTGAAGTTGATGAAATACTACCAAATGTGAATCCTACTGCCGCGACTGTAGATAAAGCTGCAATTGTTATACGTTTAAACATTTTCATAATTAATTTACCCCTTTATTTTTTATTTTGTTAGGAAATCAAAAGATCCTTTTTTCAATACAACCACTTTTTCACCATTTTTGTCTGAAGTGGTACCAGCAATTAACTTGTCATTTGAAGCACTAAATGAAGACAGCTTTAATTTCGTAGAAACTAACTTCGTTAATTTTTTTGTAGCAGTATTGACTTTATAAATTGTAGAAGAACCATTGCTTTCTGCTACCAAAATCATTAATTCACCTTTAGGTGTTACTAAAGAATAAACAATATCTTTAGTAGAACTAAGTGTAGTTATTTTGTTGTTTTCATCAATCATTTTCAACTTAGGAAGTTGATCGTCTTCTGGATCTGTGCTTAAGTACACGATGTTCCCATTTGATACAAAGCCAGGGAAAACCTTATTGTCAGTTGTAGTTGTGACTGCAACTGCAGCTGGTGTAGCTTCAGTTAGGTTTAAGGCATAGATTTGCGGTTCTGTTCCAGTAGTATCGATGTTCTCTACTTCTGGATCATCGCCATCAGTAAATGAAGTACTACCTTCTTTACCTACTGTATATAGAAGTTTATTACCATCTACTGATAGATGTAGATCTGCTTTATAATTCAAACTATCAGCAAAAATAGTGGTAACTGCTCCATCTGAAATATTGATTGAACCAATTTTTTCACTCTTATCACCTTGAATGAAATACACTTTTTCACAGTCATGTGACCATACAAATTCAGTTTTAACTGAATCATCTTCTGCATTTAGTTTCTTTGTCTGTTTAGACATTAAATCTACTAGATAAACAAAGCCATTTTCATCTGAATAAATAGCTTGTTTACCATTTGGAGAAACTACTAAGCCTGTACCATTTACTGTATGTACTACTTTTTTAGTAGTAGTATTTAGTAGAAGTGTTCTACTATCTTGAATATCCTCATTTGAAACAAGAATAGTCGAATTATTTACCCATTGTGGTTCAAATGCATCTCCACTTACTAATCCAGTAGTTGATAAAAAGTTTCCATCAAAATCTCCACCAAAAGCTTTAACTAATGCGCCAGCTTCAATATATAATTTTTTTCCAATCAATTTAGGTGCCACATTGACTTTCGTTTTCTTACCATTAATAACAGCAGTTTTAACATTAGCTTTATAAGAAACCTTTACTTGCTTTTTGTTTACTTGTTTTGATAGTTCATATGTTTTTGTTTTGCTATTGTATTTATACTTAGCAGTTATTAATTTTGAGAATTGTTCAGCTGAATAAAGTTTTTGTTTGTTTGATTTTGAAAAAGAAATTGATTTAGCTTTACCATCCACAATAATTGATCCTTTTTCTACCTTTTGCTGCTGAACAGTTTTTGCGCTTACTTCATTTAAAGCAATTGGAGTAAAAGCTGTTGTAGCTAGAACTGTTGATGCAATTAATAAACTTGAAATTTGATGTTTCATTCTACATCCTCCATATAGTCGCTATATTTTTCAGTATTGCGAAAAATCCTCCTTTCAAATGTGCATAATTTCTTATCCACAATTGTTATTATAAGGAATATTTATTAACCTAATTTACTAAATTTGTAAGCTTATTATAGATTATTTGTAAATAAGTGTGATTCTATTGTTCTAGCACATCTAATGCAAAAGTATTATTTTTCAATAAAGCAGATATGGATATAATGCCTTTTATCCGATACCAAAGAAAAAAAACCTAGATTTATAAATAATCTAGGTTTTTACTATTTAGTATTTATATTAATAGTCCATTTACATTTGATGACGCCATCATCAACTTCGATTAATAAATAGACTAGATTTGTAGCAATAAGACTGGTTGTTTTATTTTAATTATGAAACGCTGAAACGGGTATCTATATGTTTTTAGAGCTACATTTTTTTAATTATCAATCATGTAAACATTTCGACTTATATGCATATCTTATTCTTTTCATCATATACATTACAGAATGGAAAATATTTTGGAAGGAGAATGTTTTGGAGATACATATTGTTAGTAGAGGCGAAACACTTTGGCAAATTGCAAATCATTACAATGTAGACATCAATTCCATAATTCAGTTAAATCAATTGCCCAATCCAAATAACCTGGTAATTGGCCAATCACTAGTGATCCCAACGCATGGCATAACCCATACAGTCCGTCCTGGAGATACATTATGGCAAATTGCTAATCGTTATGGCACAACAGTGCAAGCAATTGTGAGTGAAAATCATCTTTCAAATGCATCCAGATTATACGTTGGTATGAATTTAGTTATTCCAAAATCAAAACCTACCATTGAAGTAAATGCATATACGTATCAATCTCCTACAGAAGGTGCACAATCTATTAAAGATGTTGGAAATCTGCTTACTTATATGAGCCCGTTCGCTTATAAAGTAAAAGAGGATGCCTCATTAGAGCCATTTCCAGATGAATTAATGATTTCTGCAGCACAATCAAAAAATGTGGTACCGCTGATGTCCATTACAAATTTCACAGCAACCCAAACGGGATCGAATTTAGCTCATACTATATTATCTAGTAAAGTTTTACAGGAAAAAGTAATCAATAACGTACTTAAAATCATGGATAATAAAGGCTATAAAGGCTTAAACATTGATTTTGAAAGTGTGCAACCTTCAGATCGCGAGAATTATAATGCATTTCTCCAACTCGCTGTTGATCGACTACATCCAAAAGGCTATTTTGTTTCAACAGCACTTGCTCCAAAAACGTCTGCTACTCAAGGTGGTCTGTTATATGAAGCTCATGATTATGAAGCTCATGGAAGAATTGCTGATTTCGTAATTTTGATGACATATGAATGGGGCTATCGCCTCGGGCCGCCACAATCTATCTCTCCAATTAACCAGATGAAAAAAGTCGTGGAATATGCCCTATCTGTTATGCCAGCAAACAAAATATTTTTAGGCTTCCAAATTTACGCAAGAGATTGGAAATTACCACATGTTAAAGGACAAGAAGCTGAGACCTTTAGCCCTCAGGAAGCCATACGACGAGCAGCAAAATATGGCACGATTATTCAATATGATACAGCTACTCAATCTCCCTTCTTCCGTTATGTAGATGAAAACGGTCAACAACACGAAGTTTGGTTTGAAGATGCAAGAAGTGCTCAAGCTAAATTTGATTTAATTAAGAGATTCAAACTTCGAGGTGTCAGTTACTGGGCATTAGGATTCCCTTTCCCACAGAATTGGGCATTACTCCTTGATAATTTTAATATAAAAAAGCTAACTTAATCTTTTTCTAACCTTAATCATTTCGAATCAATTTCTTACTTTTCTAGTTAAAAAATACGAAGATTTTATAAATAAACAACTCAATAATTCGGATAATAATTCACTTCCAGTATTTACTTAGTATGCCTCTCCAGATGGCGCTTTCCGTGGGCGAGCGTTGATCCTACTCGCTGTGCTGCGGGGTCTCACCTATCTCACTTTCCCGCAGGAGTCGCCATCTTCCGCTTCATAGACAATCTTCTAATAGATATGGCAAATAACAATGTCTCATTTATCGTTCGTGTTTTTATCCATTATGAAATTAATTCTCTTATCAAAATAAATTCAAAAAGCTGTTTCAAAGGTACATTAATAAACCTTGAAACAGCTTTTTATCTTTTCATTATTTGATCTTATTGAAAAAGGTTTAGCACAAATGCTTCCCATTATAAACTTTGTTCAATACAGTGAATTAGGTGTTTTTCAATCGATCCAGCAATTTCTTTCCCTTAGCCTCGAATTTTTCATTTATATTAAAGATCAATTGAACACCAAATTGTTCTTTTTTAAATTCTCCTTTAACCTTTCAATTGTATCTTCCATATTTCCGGAAGATACTACAGCATGATGAAACATAAGTCAGTTCGGCTCCTTAGTAATTTCAACTAGTAAAGATTGTAATTTATTCACTTGTAAGCATCATTTTAAATAAAACAATCCTCCATTAATAATTTCAATTTTTATTTTAGCACCGTACCGATCTTCTAATGCTTTCTTCTCTATTTCGTAGGATTCTGGCTTTTCCTCCACCTCTTCATAAAAATAATCTAATACCCTTTGATCCTTTTGCCATCTTTTTTTTGCCTTTTCTGCCCATGTGTGATCATCCTGTTGAATGATATTTTCAATAAAATCATCTAATCGTTTTAATGCACGAATCGGCTTAATAATATATTGCAATGGAAATGCATTATCTGGCATTTCTGAAACTAAATCAACTTCAGCTAAAATCACTTGAAAATCTTCATTAATATTACCTGTCATTAAGTTTATTCCAAGAGAATAAAGCATCTCTTTCGTTTGATCACAAAAATACGATACTTTGTAATTCACGCATAAGAAAGGAGTCAGTATGGTTTGAGATTCATGCGTATCTATGCTCTCAAACATCTGTACATATGCACCCATTTCTTTAGTAGCTTGAAACAATTGATTAAGGCGATATGAACCAAAGTGTACAATTTCACCTTTTACATTTTCATTAAGTATATTTTGATTCGTAATGAGTGTAAGTTGTGCAGGACACGGAACAACATCTGTACTTTCAATGTATTTCCAATAGAAAGGACGGTTCATGATCCTTTTGTCCATTTCAATCGTTAATTGTACGGTCATATAATGTCCTTCATCCTCAATAATTGGACAATCTGTTTGTTGAAAAAAATTACGTAAATAGCCGTGAACTTGTTGCGGGAGCATAACCATCCTCCTTATCCTTAATACAATTTTCTTACATCGTTCTTTTGATAGCCAAAATATCGTCTAATTCACCCACGACTTTTTCAAATACTTCAATTTTAGTTTGAAGCAAGTCCAGTATGTTTTGTTCGATTGTATCAGCAATAGCTAGATTGTAGATATGGACATCATGTTCTTGTCCTAATCTGTGGACACGCCCGATTCTTTGCTCTAATTTCATGGGGTTCCATGGTAGATCATAGTTGATAACATGATGACAAAACTGTAGGTTAATTCCTTCTCCTCCAGCTTCGGTTGCGATTAGTACTTGAGCTTGTTCCTGAAAAAGTTTCTTCATATAATCTCTTTTGTTTTTATTGAATTTTCCATTGAAAAGGACACTTTTAATTCCTTTCGTATGCAAATACCACTGGAGATAAATTTGACTCGCACGGTACTCAGTAAATAAAATAACTTTATCCTTTGCCTGATGTATAATTTCGTAAGCCTTTTCTGCTTTTGAATTCGTTTGAAGGGCCATCAATTTGGTAATAAGTTCCTCTATAAATTTAACCTCTTCTAGCTCATTACAATTTTGGAGTAAATTTTCTAAAGTCAAGCATGTAGCTTCCTTACTACTACACATTTCCTTTTGAAGAGTAATCATAGAGAAAGAACCAGAGAAAACTGGCGAAACATCCTTCAGTTCTAAAATCATGTCATAGACTTCTCTTTCCTCTTTTGTAAACTCTACTGGGATATTTTGTACACAACGATTTGTCCATTCTACTCCAGTGTCTTGTCTTCTATTTCTTACCATCACTTGATTTACCAATTCTTTTAAAAATTCATCATTCTCTAAATCATGTTTACTCGCTGAAAAAGCGGATTGGAATACATCAAAATTTCCTAAGTGTCCTGGTTTAAGTAAGGAAATAAGATAAAAAAGTTCAAAAACATTATTTTGAATTGGCGTTGCAGTTAACAACAAACAAAACTTTTTCTTTAAACTTTGTACAAACTCATAGATTTTGGTTTTGTGGTTTTTTAGTTTGTGAGCTTCATCAATGATGATCATGTCATAGTCTTGATCATAAATGAGCTCTTTATGAGGGCTTTTTTTTGCAGTATCCATACTCATGACGACAATATCGATATGCTCTAATGAGGATTTCTTTGTGTAAGGAATAGCGGGTATATAAAATTTATTGTTCAATTCTTCAATCCATTGATTTATGAGAGAAGCTGGAGCTAATATTAATGCTTTTTTCACAAGGCCTCTGATTAGATATTCTTTCAGGATTAGACCTGCTTCAATCGTTTTACCAAGTCCCACTTCATCTGCTAAAATTGCTTTTCCATTCATCCTTTCTATAACTTTTTCTGCGACTTCTAATTGATGGGCAAGAGGAGTTAGATTGGGTAAATTTTTAGGAGATTGAAGACCCGTAAATTCTGTAATGAGGTTAGCTTTTACAACTTCGTAACTCATATTGTAAAGCTTCCAATTATCCCATTCACTCTGATTTTCTAATCTATTTAGAAAACCTTCTTCCCAATCAGGCGACCTTTCAATAATCAAGATTATCACCTCTGCAAATTTTCTTTTACTTAAGTTGTCCCAAAATATTATTACTATGATAAATTTATCGAAATAAAATAGTGACTTTCAAAAAGTATTCTTTTAATAAGGCTTGAATCCAAGCATTAGACTCGAATTTGCGTACTATACAGGTATTCCATTCCTTTAGGAGGTGATTATTCTGAAAGAAAAAAATTGGAATCAGCATAATTCAGCTGACAAATGTTCTTCATCTAGTTCATCTTGTAGCTTCTCAAGTTCATCAGATGAATCTTCTTCATCTAGTTCATCTTGTAGCTTCTCAAGTTCATCAGACGAATGTTCTTCATCTAGTTCATCTTGTAGCTTCTCAAGTTCATCAGACGAATGTTCTTCATCTAGTTCATCTTGTAGCTTCTCAAGTTCATCCGAGGAATCTTCTTCATCTAGTTCATCTTGTAGCTTCTCAAGTTCATCCGACGAATCTTCTTCATCTAGTTCATCTTGTGGATTCTCAAGTTCATCCGACGAATCTTCTTCATCTAGTTCATCTTGTGGATTCTCAAGTTCATCCGACGAATCTTCTTCTAGTTCATCTTGTAGCTTCTCAAGTTCATCCGACGAATCTTCTTCATTTAGTTCATCTTGTAGCTGCTCGTGTTCATCCGAGGAATCTTCTTCATCTAGTTCATCTTGTAGCTTCTCAAGTTCATCCGAGGAATCTTCTTCATCTAGTTCATCTTGTGGATTCTCAAGTTCATCCGACGAATCTTCTTCTTCTAGTTCATCTTGTGGATTCTCAAGTTCATCCGACGAATCTTCTTCATTCAGTTCATCTTGTCGTTGTTTGAGTACATCCGACGAATGTTCTTCATCTAGTTCATCTTGTAGCTTCTCAAGTTCATCCGACGAATCTTCTTCATCTAGTTCATCTTGTAGCTTCTCAAGTTCATCCGACGAATCTTCTTCATCTAGTTCATCTTGTGGATTCTCAAGTTCATCCGACGAATCTTCTTCTTCTAGTTCATCTTGTGGATTCTCAAGTTCATCCGACGAATCTTCTTCATTCAGTTCATCTTGTCGTTGTTTGAGTACATCCGACGAATGTTCTTCATCTAGTTCATCTTGTAGCTTCTCAAGTTCATCCGACGAATCTTCTTCATCTAGTTCATCTTGTAGCTTCTCAAGTTCATCCGACGAATCTTCTTCATCTAGTTCATCTTGTGGATTCTCAAGTTCATCCGACGAATCTTCTTCATCTAGTTCATCTTGTAGCTTCTCAAGTTCATCCGACGAATCTTCTTCATCTAGTTCATCTTGTCGTTGTTTGAGTACATCCGACGAATGTTCTTCATCTAGTTCATCTTGTAGCTTCTCAAGTTCATCCGACGAATCTTCTTCATCTAGTTCATCTTGTAACTGCTCAAGTTCATCCGAGGAATCTTCTTCATCTAGTTCATCTTGTAGCTTCTCAAGTTCGTCCGACGAATCTTCTTCATCATCTTGTAGCTGCTCGTGTTCATCCGAGGAATCTTCTTCATCTTCAAATCATAGCTCATTTAAATAAGAGCGAAAGAGACACAATTCAATGTACTTGATCAAATTATCATACACAGCAATTTCTTTAAGTACAGAAGGAGGTGAATATGTGTCAAATAAAATACCTTCATATTTCTTAATAATTGAAGAAGAGCTCTTAAATCTACTGAGGAAAAACTTATTGAATGATCAATCTGTTCCAGCACAAGTGCAAATTGAAGATATAAACTACAAAATTCAAATCGCATATCGGGGAGCATATACTCGTAAATTCAGAAAAAGATCTTATTTAATTGATTTTGGTAACTCAAAAAATGCTTTAGGTGTTCGTAAAATTCATCTCAATGCTGAATACAAAGATCCCTCACTTTTTCGCAATAAGCTTTCCCTTGACTTTTTTCAAGATTTAGGAGTGCTTGCACCAGATTGTCAACATATTAAATTCTATAGAAATGACATATTTAAAGGTGTTTATCTACAATTAGAATCTGTAGATGATTTATTTTTGAAAAAAAGAGGACTCCCTCCTGGTCCCATTTACTATGCTACAAACAATGATGCTAACTTTTCCTTTGAGAGAGATGGCAAAAGAAAGCGGTCACTTCTATCTGGCTTTCTCCAAGCAAATGGTTCTCCATCTGATAATCACTACCTTCTTGAACTAATTACAATCATTAATACAACTCCACTTAACAAATTCGATAATGTAATAACAAATTTTATTAATATCGATAAATATTTTAGTTGGCTGGCAGGCGCAGTTTGTACGATGAATAATGATGGGTTCAACCATAATTTTTCATTATATCGAAATAGCGAAACCGGTTTATTCGAAATAATGCCCTGGGATTATGATGCTACTTGGGGAAGGAAAATCAGTGGCGGAATAATGGATCATAAATATGTTCCAATTGAAGGAAAACCCGGTAACAAGTTGAGAGAGCTACTATTGAAAATTCCAGATTTCCGTAAACTGTACAAACGGAAATTAGAGGATATTCTTGATTCGAAGTTTACAGTTGATTATATGAAAAAAAAAGTATTAACACTTCATCATAATCTTCGGCCACACTTTCTTCTTGACCCATATATTAATAATAATATCGATATATTTGATTATGAACCTGAAATGATTTTTCAATTCATTCAAGATCGTAACAATTATTTAAAAATGCAGCTAAAAAGTCTAAATTAATAATGAATGAAATAAGAGAATAAATTTTATCTTCCTTAATTCCATTGTTTATTGCTATTAAAAAAATACCGTTCTTTTAGGTATTAGACTAAACCAAAAAGATTGTTCTGCGTATTATAAAATTAATTATGCACTAAGGAGGTCCTTTAATGAAAGAGGAAAACGCTTTAAATACAACGTCTTCTAGTTCGTCTACTGGTAGTTCATCTCATGACTGCACATCTTCCGGAAGTTCGTCTTCCCATAGCTCGTCTTCTGGAAGTTCATCTTCCCATAGCTCATCTTCGGGAAGTTCATCTTCCCATAGCTCATCTTCGGGAAGTTCGTCTTCTAATAGCTCGTCTTCTGGAAGTTCGTCTTCTAGTAGCTCGTCTTCAAACAGTAGGGGCAAAAAAGGTAAAAAAGGTAAAAAAATGAGTGCTTCAAGTTCATCTTCTGGTAGCTCGTCTTCGGGAAGTTCATCTTCCCATAGCTCATCTTCAGAAAGCTCGTCTTCTCATAGATCTTCGGGAAGTTCATCTTCGGGAAGTTCATCTTCGGGAAGTTCGTCTTCTAGTAGCTCGTCTTCCAAATGCTCGTCTTTGGGAAATTCATCTTCCCATAGCTCATCTTCGGGAAGTTCGTCTTCTGGAAGTTCATCTTCCCATAGCTCATCTTCGGGAAGTCCGTCTTCTAGTAGCTCGTCTTCCAAATGCTCGTCTTTGGGAAATTCATCTTCCCATAGCTCATCTTCGGGAAGTTCGTCTTCTGGAAGTTCATCTTCCCATAGCTCATCTTCGGGAAGTTCGTCTTCTAGTAGCTCGTCTTCAAATAGCAGGGGTAAAAAAGGTAAAAAAATGATGTCTTCAAGTTCGTCTTCTGGTAGCTCGTCTTCTGATAGCTCATCTTCTAGCAGCGATTCATCTAGTCATTGTTCTATAAAGCATTGTTCTTCTAGCAGTTCATCAATTAGTCATACTTCTTCAAAACGTTGTTCTACTAGCAGTTCATCAACTTGTCCTTGTTCTTCTAGCAGTTCATCAACTAGTCACTCTTCTTCAAAACACAGTTCTACTAGCAGTTCATCAACTTGTTCTTGTTCTTCTAGCAGTTCATCAACTAGTCACTCTTCTTCAAAACACAGTTCTACTGATTGTACTACTACTGGCAAAAGACGACGTTAATAATAAGATAATTATTAACACTTATCATACTAAAAGAAATAATAAAAGCCTTTCCTTAGTCAATGAAAAGATTATGGAAGGCTTTTATCCATAAATATAAGTAACAATTGCTTAATTTCTTCATTTCTTTAGCCGACAACAAATGTCGCCCTTACATTCCCCTGCTATCATAAGGACATATTTGTTGTCGGCTATTTTAGGAATAAAAACTCTATCAAGCGAATAAAAACAAGAAGGTGAATAAATGTCGAATTCAATTCCATCTTATTTCTTAATAATTGAAGGAGATGACTTAGATACTTTAAGAGAAAATCTATTATATGATGAATCTGTTCCTGCAAAATTGAGGGTCGGGAACACTTTACACCAAATTGATATTAGTTATCGCGGTTCATATACACGAAAGTTTAGAAAAAGGTCCTATACGATTGATTTTGATGATAAAGAAAAATTCAATGGAGCTCGTAAAATTCATCTAAATGCAGAATACAGAGATCCATCCCTCATCCGTAATAAACTTTCCCTTGATTTTTTTCAAGATTTGGGTGTACTTTCACCAAATACTCAACATATCAATTTTTACCGAAACGGCGAATTAAAGGGTGTTTATTTACAATTGGAGTCGGTTGATGATCTGTTTTTGAAAAAAAGAAAGTTGCCCATTGGTCCTATTTATTATGCAGAAAACAATGATGCCAACTTTTCCTTAACAAGAGACGATAAACCTAAAAAATCAAGATTATCTGGCTATTATCAAGCGTTTGGAACACCATCTGATGATGACTTAGTTCGAGAATTTATCACAATTATTAATACTACTCCTCCAACTGAATTCACTGATGTCATCTCACAACATCTTCATCTTGACAAGTTCTTTTCTTGGCAAGCTGGAGCAGTTTGTACGATGAATAATGACGGCTTTACTCACAACTACTCTCTTTATCGTAATAGTGAAACTTGCAAGTTTGAAATACTCCCATGGGACTATGACGCTACTTGGGGAAGAAAAGTAAGTGGTGGTATCATGGATCATACTTATGTTCCAATTGGTGGAAAAGCAGGTAACAAACTCTGTTATCTTCTTTTGGAAGTACCTGAATTAAGGAAAATTTATAAAGAAAAACTAGAAGAAATTCTCGAAACAAAATTCACAGTTGATTATATGGAAGACAAAGTATTAACTTTGCATCAATCAATACGCCCCCACCTGCTCCTAGATCCTTATAAAAAAAATAAGATTGAGATATTTGATAGAGAACCGGACGTCATTTTCCAATTTATTCGATCGCGTAATGATTTTTTGAAAAATCAGTTAAAATTACTCGTCTAAGCTTTGGTTTCTTAATTAGGATTATAGAAAGGAGTTACGTTTGTGGGGCCAATTATTTTGAAGGATACAGGTAAATATGGTAGAGGGTTATTTGCTTCACGTGATATTAATAAGGATGAACTCATTGAAGTTTCTCCTGCAGTAATATCACCAAATCGTGAATGGAAATATTTGAAAAAGACTGTTCTCTTCTACTACTGTTTTTATTGGGGAGATGACGATACAGCTATTGTTCTAGGTCTTGGATCACTTTTTAATCATTCATACACACCGAATATCACCTTTTATAATAATGAAGAAAATTCATCAGTAGACTTTTATGCTTTACTAGATATTAAAGAAGGTGAGGAATTAACTATAAATTATAATGGTGAAATTGATGATAAATCGCCTCTATGGTTTAATGTCCTAGAATAAAGAATTTGATACTTATAAGCAAACTATTTTACGAAAAATTGAAAGCACATACAAATTAATTGATACTTTCCTTCAAATAATTTCTATAAAGAATATTTAAACGCAGGGTTATTATACTCTGCGTTTAAGTTTGTATTTATTTTTAGCCTAATTTCTATTAAATCCCTAGTTACTCTATTGGTTTAATGTATTTATTATGGTATACTTTCTTTAATATTTTTACTGAAAGGATGCGATCGAATGACATTAACTAAAGGATCATTAGCTTATATAGAAGAGTATAAAGGCGTTCAATATTATGAACAAACACCTGAAGAGGCTAGAGCTGAAAGAGCTACCTCCCCTATTCATCAAGTAACTGTTGAAGGAATATCAAAAATTGAAGATCGTCTTATTACTGTAACTGATGGTGAACAAATTTCTGTACGAATTTATACACCAGAAGGTAATGGTCCATTTCCAGTAATTGTTTACTTTCATGGTGGTGGATGGGTTTTCGGAAACCCTGATTATGCAGATGGAGGCTGCCGTTACTTAACTGCTTCTGCCAAATCCATCGTAGTATCTGTTGATTATCGTCTTGCTCCTGAATACCCTTTTCCGACCCCTGTTCAAGATAGCTATGATGCATTTCTATGGGTGGCAGAAAACACTACATTGTTAAACGGTGATTCTACAAAACTTTATGTTGCTGGTGATAGTGCTGGCGGAAATATTGCTGCTGTTGTCTCGCATTGGTCAGCTGAAAAAGGAGGTCCAAAAATTACTGCACAGGCACTGATTTATCCTGTATTAAATGTTAATTTTAATACAGCTTCGTACGAAAAGTTTGGAATAGGATATGGTTTGGATCGTGATGGAATGATTTGGTTTGCAAATCATTATATTAAAGATTCAAAGGAGAAAATAAACCCATCAATTTCTCCATTAATCGCACAAGATTTACACAAAACTCCTCGTACCATTTTGATTGCTGCAGAATATGATGTTTTGTTGGATGAAGGGATTGCTTATGTTACTAGACTTCACGAAGCTGACGTTGAAGCAAAACATATTATGTTGCCTGGGCTAATTCATAGTTATTTTAGTAAAATGGAATTCTTTGAACAGGATACGAAAAAGACTTCTGAACTGATTGCAGAATTCTTCGAAAAAAAAAATCCTGAGTAGGATTTTTTTTATTTCTTTGTTTGATCTAATTCTTGATACGCTTGTTGGTACTTACCTCCATCAGCTACATCTGAATGATAAAGAGCTTTTAAGGCAAAGTTTTTTTCAAGTTCCATTGATTTCATGATTTCTTTTAAGCGTTTTTGTAAATTCTTATCGTCATTTACTAGTTGTTGCATTTGTGATTTTGAATATTTCACGTTTCACAGATCCCTTCTGATATACTCTATTTCAGTATATCACTTTTTGAAAAAGAAGCTTGATTATTCAATGTAAACTTTAAAAATGAATCGATTGTTTCGTATTTTAAAATTATAGTCCGTTAGAATCTACATTTCGTGTTATTCGCACAAGCTGATTTTCTAGCCAAAGCATATGATACAATCCAAGCTCTAACAAAAATGATCCTTGGTGAAATCATTAGAGTTAAAGCTTGAGGTTGAATCCTCCTAATTTCAGACTGGTGAAAAATTTTCCTTCCTTTGCTTACGCCCCGTCTGCATAGAACTTTCATCTAGTCTGAAATCAATTATGAAATGGCATTTCCTCTACTATCTAAAACAAGCAAGGGACCTAAATTCCCTTGCTTGTTTTATTTTCCTAAAATTTTTAGCTCTCCTTGTTGCCAACTAAATTCATCAAAATCTTTCACGATAAATGTATTTGGGATTAGTTCTTTAACTTCATTCAGCATATTTTCAATATCTTGTGGGAAAAATCGAGCACTTAAATGATTGATCAATAGATTTTGGGCTCCTGATATCCGCGCTACATTTGCTGCATCAATATTCGTGGAATGTCCATAATTAGCAGCTAAATCTTCTGTGGTATGATCAAAAGTTGCTTCATGAATGACGATATCTGCATTATGGCTTAGTGTAATAGCATTCTCACAATAGCGTGTATCACCTAAAATTGCGACTGTAAATCCACTTTTCGGTGATTCTGTGACTTCTTCACTGCGGATAATTGTACCGTCATCTAATGTTACATCCATGCCATTTTTTAATTTCCCTAATAATGGACCTTTTGGAACACCAAATGCTCTAGCCTTTTCAATTTGTAAAGCGCCTGGTAATGGCTTTTGTTCAAGACGATAGCCAAAGCATGGGACAACATGTTGCAGAGGCATTGCTGTCACTTTAAAATCTTCATCTTCAAAGATGACTCCTTCTTCAACTTCAACAAATTCGATTGTATAGTTTAGATGTGTTTGTGATGTTTGTAAGGTAAGTTGAATCCATTCTTTCAATCCTTTAGGTCCATAAATTGTTAATGGCTTTTCCCCACCTAAAAATGAGCGAGAGCCTAGTAAACCCGGTAATCCGTATATATGATCCCCATGTAAATGTGTGATAAAAATTTTTTCTAATTTTCGAGGTTTGATTGTTGTATGTAAAATTTGATGTTGTGTTGCTTCTCCACAATCAAATAACCATATTGTGCCTCTCTCATCTAATAATTTTAGAGCTAATGAGCTTGTATTTCGCGATTTAGAAGGCATCCCTGCACCTGTACCTAAAAATTGAATATGCAATTGTTCTCCTCCTAACGTTTATGATCATCCAAAAAATCTTTGCTAAAACTTGTTTGTGATTCGTAAGTTTTTTTCTTCACATCTTTGATCCCTTTTGTAATAATATCTTTGCCAAATTTGTGTTGTAATTGTTCAACAATTTTCAATACTGGCTCTTCTTTTACGTATTTTTCAAAAGTAAAGATGGATAATTGCTCCGCTGTTTCTTTTTTGTCCGCAACATTGCTGACGGTTACGCCAAGTAATCGCACTGGTGAACCATTCCAATGCTTTTCGGTTAGAGTTATTGCAATTGATTCAATCTCTTCTTTTTTATAAATTGCATTTGAAATTGTTTTACTTCTACTGCTATTATGCCAATCTGCATCACGAATCATAATTGAAACAGTATGCCCTGCTAGATTTTTTGCATCCAATCGTTTTGCTACTTTTTCGCAAAGCTTTTGAATTGCACTTTCCAACTCTGAAAATTCAACCAAATCAACCGGAAAAGTCATCGAATTTCCAATCGATTTTGTATCATATATTGAGTTTGGATCAACATCCCGATGATCGATACCATTTGCACGATTTTTTAGGCGAAGTCCATTTTTTCCAAGATTCGATTTGATTACATAATCCTCTATATTTGCAAGGTTCCCAATTGTGAGAACTCCTATTCCCTCAAGTTTTTTTGCCGTACTTTCCCCTACTCCATGCATTTCAATAACCGGTAAATGCCATAGTATTTTCGAAACATCTCTTTTTCTTAGAATTGTAATACCCATTGGCTTTTTCATATCAGAAGCAGTTTTTGCAAGGAATTTATTTGGGGCAATACCTATAGAGCAAGGTAAATCTAATTCGCTTAAAATACGAGTTTGGATTGATTCTGCAAGTTCAATTGCTTCTTCTCCATGTACAATATCTGATACATCCATATAACCTTCATCGATGGAAACAGGTTCAACAAGATCCGTATATGTGCGTAATATTGCGAACATTGCCTTTGAAGCATTACGATAGCGTTCAAAATTTGGCGCCATAAGGATAAGTTCTGGACATTTACGTTTTGCTTCCCAAACAGCCATCGTTGTATAAACGCCCTTTGCCCTTGCCTCATAAGAACAAGTGACAAGAATCCCCCTGCGTTCTTTTGGATTTCCTGCAATAGCAAGTGCCTTTCCCTTCAGCTCGGGATTATGTGCCTGTTCAACTGAAGCATAAAAACAGTTCATATCAATATGAAATAAAATTCTCCCTTGAGCAGCCATATCTTCCCCTCCCCTAATCGACCAAACGTTCTCCTTTAGTATAACAAAAATATTCGTAAGACTAAATATTCAATAATTCCATAGAAATTAAAAAAGTATTGCTAACTTACAGTAATATCCATTAAAATATTAAGAATATTTCGAAAGGTGGTAAATATATATGTTAGAAGTCTCTGATGATCTTATTTTAAGACCTGTAAATCCACAAGATGCAAAGGCATTATTTTCATTAACAGAAAAGGATCGAGCATATTTAAGAGAATGGCTTCCATGGGTGGATGGCACAAAGACGGTAGAAGATACACTAAACTATATTACTTTTAGTCAAAAAGGTGAAAAAGATGGAACATTATTAAACTTGGCTATTGTTTGGAAAGGAAAGGTCGTTGGAATCACCGGTTTCAACAACATTGATCGTATAAACCGTTTCGCTGCTATAGGCTATTGGTTAGGTAGCGAATATCAAGGAAATGGGATCATGACAAAAGCCGTTCATGCTTTAACTGAATACGCTTTTAAAGAACTGTTCATGAATAAAGTTGAAATACGTGCTGCCATTGAAAATAAAAAAAGTAGAAGTATCCCTGAACGGCTAGGCTATGTTCATGAAGGTACACTTCGGAGCAATGAATGGCTTTATGACCATTATGTTGACCATGCGGTTTATGGAATATTGGCTGATGAATGGCATAAATAATGCACCTAAGTTTTGAGTAATTATGAAAATGATTCAAATACATTATCCAATAACTTTTTCATATTATTTCAATCCAATATATACCATATCATTCCATTTAAGTTATACTATATTTATCGTTCAAGTCATTTTTTTCTACTTAATGGGGGTGTTTTTATGAATCGTCACCATGCAGGGATCATTGTGGGGGCTGTTTTATTTTTAGTAGTTGCAATGGGAATTGGTCGTTTTTCGTTTACACCAATTTTACCTTTTCTACGTGAAGCTGAGGGATTGTCTGTTGAAAAAGGTGGATGGTTAGCTTCAGCAAATTATATTGGTTATTTTGTAGGTGCTTTATGGGCAGGCTTTATCGTAAAAAATCAGAAAAAAAAGCTTTACATGAATGGTTGGATTTGTGTTATTTCCATATTGGGGATGGGTATTGTAAACAACTTTTATGTATGGTTATTTTTACGATTAATTAATGGAATTACCGGAGGAATTATATTTGTATTAACTTCTAGTATGTTATTGGATTACTTGGCTCGGCATTTTCTAGCTAAATGGTCTGGTTATGTTTTTAGCGGTATTGGAGTTGGCATTGCTTTATCAGGAATCTTGGTACCATTTTTTGAAAAACACTTTTCATGGCAAGGAGCTTTTACAGGACTTAGTATTTTATCTACTGTTTTTATAATTTTAAACCACTTCTTATGGAAGAAATTAGAGGATCCATCATTAGAAAAAATGAAAGGTCCCATTCAAAAATTCTGGACTGGTTTTATGCCTTGGATTACGATTGCCTATGGATTAGAAGGACTAGGATATATTGTTACGGGGACATTTTTAGTAGATATGATTCATGAATTGCCAAGTTTACAAAAATACGCGAGTTATAGTTGGGTTATTGTGGGTATTGGTGCTATACCTTCAGCACCGATCTGGAGTATATTAATGTCAAAATATAAACCTATTATCATTATTGCTTCCGCTTATATCTTACAAATTATCGGCATTATATTACCTGTTATCTCCCCTACTATTATTGGCGTCATGATCTCTGCACTCCTATTCGGCATAACCTTTGTTGGGATTGTTGTTTTGACAACTTCCTATTGTCGAGAGCTTTATCCAACCAAAAGTGCCAGTGTTGTTTCAACTCTTACCACTTATTATGCGATTGGACAAATAATAGGCCCACTTATTGCAGGAAAACTTGTTACATATTTCGGTAGCTATAATAGTGCGCTCATTTTCGCTGGTAGTGTTATTGCCTTTGCTTTATGCTTGCTATTATTTGGTAAAAGGCATACACAAGTAAAATTAGATGCGAAAACATCTGCAGCTTAAGGTTATTTAAGCTTTATTTTTAATTAGTAAGAAAGAGGCAGGAGCTTATCTATGTTTCAATTCACATTCAGTTGATCTTCGCTGCGGACAGTGACTCCTACGGAAAAAGTGGGAAGCCACTGAAAAAGTGTAGTAATGCAAATATTTATAGTATATATCTGCTATTGAATGAAGTGGTATTAGCTCCGCTTTCCGTGGGCGAACTGACGAGCCTTCTCGCTGCGCTCCGGGGTCTCGTCTAGCTCGTTTTCCCACAGGAGTCTCCGCTAATTCCACTTCAACGAAGATAGCTTCACCAGATTTTTATCATAAATTTACATCTATTTTAACTTTTTCAGTGCCCTCAAAAGCGTGGCAGTCGCGACCCTGGTTTGAGCATCACTAAGGAAGCGGCTTATTGTATACACTTTCGATGATTCAAAATGTTTTAAAGTAACATGCATAAATTGATTGAAAACTATATCTAGTCTTCATTCGGCAGTTATTATAAATATTCGTTACTCGAAACAAGAAGCGTATTTGAAATATAAATCGAATATGCTTCTTAATTTGAATAAAATCAACAATGAAGTTAAACAGAGCCATTTAAAAAAGAAAGAGGCAGAAACAATATAAACTTCTGCCTCTTTCAGTATTATTTTATTACTTGCAATTCTTCTTCAGAAAGAGATTTCATATATGCTTTGATTTCTTTGATGCCATCTAACGTATTTACTAATACATCTGGTGACACTATTGTAATCATACGCTGTTCAAGGTTTGCAACAGCGCTGAAATATTGTGTTTTTGCATAATTTACAAGTCCGACTTGCTTTAATTGTTCTTCTTCAATATCTAAAATTTCTTTCGCTTCTACAACTAATAGTCCGAAGATAAAATCATCTGATTGTAAGACAATCATTTTAGCTTCAGATGAATTGGCAGGTTGGCGATATAAAATTTGTTCAAAATCTAGAATTGGAAGCAATTCGTTTCGAATTCGTGTTAAACCTAATACATAATCAGGTAAATGAGGAATACGATTTACTCTTTCAGCCTTTTCAATTGAAACTACTTTTTCAACAGGAATGGCATACTCCTCTTGGCCACATCGAAAAACGACAACTTTCACATTTGGCATAAACTCACTCTCTTTTCGTAGATGGGTTATTTAACTTTTGCTGCACACTTAACAATTTCCACTAATAGATCGGCTAGTTTTTCTAATTCTTCAACCGGAATACGTTCTTCTGTTGTATGAATTTTTTCGTAACCTATTGCTAAGTTTACAGTTGGAATACCGTATCCTGCGATTACGTTGGCATCACTACCGCCACCAGATTGCATAAGTTTTGGTTCGCGACCGATATTTTTAGCTGCTTCTTGAGCCACTTTAACGACTAAGTCTTCAGGACCAAATTTGAAACCTGGATACATACGTTTTACTTCAACTTCTGCTGAACCACCTAATTCTTTTGCAGCTGATTCGAAAGCTTCCTTCATGTGATTTTCTTGTTCCGCAAGTTTTGCTTCGTTTAATGAACGGCATTCAGCTAATACAGACGCTTCATCACATACAATATTTGTAGCTTTACCACCTTCGAAGCGACCGATATTTGCAGTAGTTTCAGAGTCAATACGTCCTAATTTCATTCGTGCAACAGCTTTTGCAGCGATTGTGATTGCAGATATGCCTTTTTCAGGTTCAACACCAGCATGAGCTGTTTTGCCTTTCAATGTAGCAAATAATTTTGTTTGGTAAGGTGCTGCAGTGACGATTTCTCCAACTTTACCATCAGAGTCAACGGCAAAGCCATATTTTGCATAAACTTTTTTGTGATCTAATTCTTTAGCACCTTCAAGGCCAGATTCTTCTCCAGCAGTTATGACATATTGAATGTCACCGTGTTCGATATTCTCTTCTTTTAGACGTTTTGCTAATTCCAACAAACCAGCAATTCCTGCTTTATCATCTGCGCCAAGAATTGTTGTGCCATCTGAGTAGATATAGCCATCTTCTTTGATGATTGGTTTAATCCCTACACCAGGAACGACAGTATCCATATGTGATGTAAAGTAAATTGGTTGCACATCAGATAATGTTCCTTTTAAAGTTGCAATTAGGTTACCTGATGCATGCCCATTACGGCTAGCTGCATCATCTTCGAATACTTCAAAGCCTAGAGCTTCTAATTTATTTACTAAAACTGGTGAGATTTTTTCTTCATGGTATGTTTCTGAATCGATTTGTACTAATTCTAAAAATTCTTCAACAATACGACTTGTCATCATCCAAGACTCCTTTTATATGTGGTAACTTTACCACCTTATTCCTAGTCAATTTTATCATAAAATCTGAGAAATAACTTATCGGATGTCCCAATTTATTTCCTTATGAATCAATTTCATAAATCCAATTTGGTTATTAAATACGAACATTTCAACACATTAGCTATTCACTATTCAGATTTGGATGTTCCGCTACAGACGGCGCTTTCCACGGGCTTTGCTTCAATCTCCTCGTTACTTCGTTTGAGGTATAAGGGAAAATACGGTAATTAAAATATTTATAGTATACATCTGCTATTGAATGAAGTGGAATTAGCTCCGCTTTCCGTGGGCGAACTGACGAGCCTCCTCGCTGTGCTCCGGGGTCTCGTCTAGCTCGTTTTCCCACAGGAGTCTCCGCTAATTCCACTTCAACAAAGATAGCCATACCGGATTTTTATCATAAATTTGCATCTATTTTTACATTTTCAATGCCCTCCTCGTTCCTGCGGGGCTTTCAGCTCAAGCTTTTCCCGTAGGACATTGAATTAGCTTCCTTGAATTAGCACCGCACGAAGAAAATGCAAATGCATTTTCGAGGACTCACCGTCTTTCGCTCCACAATGAACAAAATTGGGTATCTATAAATATTCGTATATCTCATATGAATATTGCATTATGAAATTGATTCTTATAAATAAGTTTTTAGAAACTATTCAAACTATATTAGAATGTGGCTCTACACGTAATTTGGTGTGCTACCCACGAATTGTTGAATTGTATCACGATTCGTGCAATTAATCTTAGAAAGCAATGCAATGATGCGGCTTTGAAAAAAATCGCTGCAACAATTCGATAAAATCAAAATATAAATGTTAACACTAACAGTTATCAAATAAACTAATTACCACTTATTGGAAAGAAGAAAAGGCTATCCCATACCGTTAATCGGTAGAGATAGCCTTTGTCAGTTTTTAAATAGTATTATGAATATTAAGATAGTAGATTATAGACTTTATTGACTATGAAATTGGCATTTCCTTTTTTACAATGGAATATTACCATGTTTTTTGTATGGTCTTGATTCTTTCTTCGTGCGAAGCATTTCTAGTGATTGCATTAGTTTAATACGAGTTTCACGAGGATCGATTACATCGTCTACTAAGCCGTGAGATGCTGCAACATATGGGTTTGCGAATTTTTCTTTGTATTCTTCAATTTTTTGCTCACGAGTAGCTTCTGGATCTTCAGATTTTGCGATTTCGCCTGCGTGGATGATATTCGCTGCACCTGATGCACCCATAACTGCAATTTCAGCATTTGGCCATGCATAAACCATGTCTGCACCTATTGATTTTGAGTTAAGTGCAACATATGCACCACCGTATGCTTTACGAAGAATAACTGTGATTTTCGGAACAGTTGCTTCTGAATAAGCAAATAGAATTTTTGCTCCGTGACGAATGATTCCACCATGTTCTTGTTTAACACCTGGGAAGAAACCAGAAACGTCTTCAAATGTAATGATTGGTACATTGAACGAGTCACAAGTACGGACAAAGCGTGCTAGTTTATCAGATGAATTGATATCTAGGCCACCTGCAAGTACTTTTGGTTGGTTACATACAAGACCAACTGATTCACCATCGATACGAGCGAAACCAACGACAATGTTTTTCGCAAATTCTTTTTGAACTTCCATAAATGAATCAGCATCTACAATGTGTTCAATCACTTTACGAACGTCGTAAGCTTTTGTTTGATCAACTGGAACAAGATCAAGTAGTTCTGAACGATAATTGTCATCTTCAGAATCTTTTTCTACTTCAACAATTGGTGCTTTTTCTGTGTTGTTTTGTGGTAAGTAGCTAAGTAATTGTTTGATTTGTTCAATTGCAGTTTCTTCATCTTCTGCACGGAAGTGTGCATTACCGCTTACAGAGTTATGAACTTTCGCACCACCTAAACCTTCAGATGAAATTTGTTCACCTGTTACTGTTTCGATAACTTTTGGTCCAGTGATAAACATTTGAGATGTCTTATCAACCATTAAGATGAAATCAGTGATTGCTGGTGAATATACAGCACCCCCTGCACAAGGCCCCATAATCACTGAGATTTGTGGAATTACACCAGAATAAATGGAGTTTCTATAGAAAATGTGACCATATCCATCTAGTGATAATACACCTTCTTGGATACGCGCACCGCCTGAATCGTTAATACCGATGAATGGTGCACCGTTTTTCGCAGCTAAATCCATAACATTCGCAATTTTCTTTGCATGCATTTCTCCAAGAGCACCACCGAAAACTGTGAAATCTTGTGAGAATAGGTAAACTGGGCGACCATTAACTTTACCGTAACCCGTTACAACACCATCACCAGGGCCTTCTTTTTTCGCCATACCAAAGTCTACTGTGCGATGTTTAACGAAAGGATTAATCTCTACGAATGTTCCTTCATCAAGTAATAATTCGATACGTTCGCGAGCAGTCAATTTACCTTTTTCATGCTGTTTGTCGATTCGTGCTTCACCGCCACCAAGTTCGATTTCACGTTTTCTATCATATAATTCATTGATTTTATCGTACATATCCATATGCTAATTACTCCTTTACTTGACTTCTGTCTACTAATTCGTAAAGCACACCATAAGATGATTTAGGGTGTATGAAAACCACTTTAGCTCCACCTGCGCCAATTTTCGGTTGCTCAGATAATAGACGAGCACCTTCTGCTTGCATTTTCACCATTTCTTGTTCTATACCAGTAACAGCTAACGCGATATGATGAATCCCCTCACCGCGTTTTTCCAAATATTTATAGATAGCGCTTTCTTTTGTGAGTGGTTCTAAGAGTTCAATGTGTGTATTTCCTGCATCGATAAACGCAACACGGACTTGCTCAGACTCTACTTCTTCAACATTGATAAGTTTCATTCCTAATACATTTGTATAATATGTAACGCGCTCATCTAAATCATTGACCGCAATACCGATATGATCAACATTCTCCATGCATCCCCCAACTCCTTCTTTGTTGTATAACACAATTGTACATAAATTTTTCTGAAAACTCTAGTACTTGTTAAATAAATAATATCTGATAAAATTATTTTTAAGGAAAAAAAGGAGAGAACGAGAAATGAGTAATAAGAAGATACAGAAAATTGTCGTAATATTAATGGCCCTCATTATGGTAATGTCTATGTTAACATTCGGACTTTCAATGCTTAAATAACAAAACAGCAGATCTATTATGTCACTAATAGGTCTGCTGTTACACTTATTGTTTTCTGATAAATCTTTTATTATAAGCTTTATAAGTCTAGTAATTACTTTTTGTATAAATAATACATCTTTCTTTATCTATTATTGATGGGAAAGGTGTTTTTTTAATTCTTGGCTCTGTTATATGAAATTGTTGATTTTTTTAATGCATCTTACTTGAGCGGAATGCATCCACGATGAAAGCGAAACTGATGAAATATCAACAGTTTTGTTAAACAAAACATAATTCTTTAACTTCGCTCTTTTTTGTATATCTAACTACATAATAGGTCATAATTACCTAAAAAAGTTGTGAATACTTATGGGAGAGTTGCATTTTGAAAATTTTATTAGTTATTTTTAGCATTGTGATTCCTATTCTTATGTTCTATCTCCAAATTAAAATGAAAAGTTTCCGAATCATCTTTAATGTGATAGCTGTTATAACAACAGTTATTTTTGGTGGTATTGCTTCTACTTCTATTTATCAAATCATTATTGATCATGCTGTATTTATGACTACTATTCACGGTATTTTTCTTAATCCATTTTTCTTGATTTCTGGTTCGTATCTTGGTGTGTTTATTCTTTACAGATTAATAATTCTTACTATAGAGGAAAGTTAGCGTTGTCTTTGAAACATTCTAGATGTTCATTATCTGAAAGAATCCATTTATCATTTTCTTTCTTGTTTGTGAAGTTTAACAGAATAAAATAACCAAACTATCCAAACAATTATATATATACACATTGCCACTAGTGCTGGTATCAACACAAGCCACCATGACCATGAAATAACTCCTACTAATTTTAATACGATTAAAATTATGGTTAAAGATTCAGCAAACCCCAATATTATTCTCCTTTCGATCCAAGAATCACTAGATTAACTACTGCATTTTCTATTAGTTTTCTTTGTCAGCTTTTCCAATCTTCTTATTTTCTATGTACTTTACATACTTTTTCTTAAATATCAGTTGTTTCGCAAAATAAAAGCACCTCATTAGAGATGCTTAAATGATGCATTATTTTGTTAATCTTAATTCGTCCACTGTTTCTTTTACTACCCTTAAAATTTCTGTATAGAACCCCTTTTGATTTTCACAATTACGAACATTTTCATTGAGGTGAGCAATTTCTTGATCGATTTCGTTAATCATATCCGTAATTATGAGTTGTGTCATTCCGCTACTAGTTTTCGCGTAAGCATTAATTAATAGTTGCCTTCTTTGTGCTAAATTCCTCTGCTTATCAAAAGATTGAACGGATTCCTCAGCAAATTGCTGGATGCTAGATTCAATCTCTTCAATTAATAAAGTTGCTGTGTCTTTTGTTATTCCATTAACGTCTACCATGAACACCCCTCCTATCATAAAAAATATCTAGTATTAGATTATTTATTTGATAGACAATTTATTCGCGAAACGCTTAATAAATATTTTCTGACATGATATCTATTAATCTTTAAGTGTATTAGTACAGGCAATTTACTTGGATTTAAAAAAAATTTGTCGTATAGTATAGTCTCAACATGATATTTCAAGGAGAGAGAACATTGACAATGACACAAAGTACATTAAATAAAGTAATGCACGAACGTAAATCTGTACGCAAATACGATCCACAATTTAAAATCCCTCAATCACAATTAGAGGAATTATTATTAGAAGCAACATCTGCTCCATCATCAAGCAATTTACAACCTTGGCGTTTTCTTGTAATTCAAGATGAAGCCATCAAAAAAGAATTGCTCCCAATTGCATTTAATCAAGAACAAGTAGAAACTTCTTCAGCGATCATTGCTGTTTTAGGTGATATCGAAATGTATAAAAATGTCGAAGAAGTTTATAATCAAAACTTTGAACTTGGCTATATGGATGAAGCCACAAAAAATATGATGATTGAAAACTCGTTAAATCTATATTCAAATCTTCCAGAAGAAGTATTAACAAATATCGCTACTTTTGATGCCGGCTTAATTTCAATGCAATTAATGTTGTTAGCAAAAGACATGGGATACGATACAGTCCCAATGGGTGGATTCGATAAAAATGCATTTGCTAAACGATTTGAATTACCAGAACATATTAAACCAATTTTACTTATTGCAATTGGTAAAGCAGCAGTACCTGCACACAACTCTTCACGCTTACCATTAGAAAAAATTGCGAAATTTATTTAAACATTTCATTTAGCATAGAGCTATTTATAAATGAAGAGTGTCAATTATTTTCTTTATAGTTGACTAAACAAAAGGCGGTCATAAAAGAGGTATAAATACTCTTTTTGACCGCCAATTCTTTACCTATTCTAAATTTTGTCGAGCTACTTCATTTGCTTTCTTTTTATTTTTCTTAAATAATTTCTGAATTATATTAATTTTTGAGCCAGCACTGTTTTTTCCCTGTTTTGTAATATCCATCCCCATTTCCTCATGTCCAAACCTACCATGAGATTTCGGTGAATTTTTATTTGACATTTTCTTCCCTCCTTCTTCATTATTAAATTACGGTATTAGTTTGCTTTTCTTTTTTCACTTTATTCGTCATTTAGAATGAACTCACGTTATTTATTCTTTTTTAATTCATGTAACTGATTAAGTAAATTTGTAAAGGATTGTCCATTAACAGTTTGAACGAGTCTAAATTTTAAAAAAGGATTACCATGTGTCTTTATTCGGTCTTCAACAGCTGGAATCGTAAACAAATCTGGTTTTAAAGAGGCATTCACTTCATCCCAACTTAAAGGTGTCGCAACTAATCCCTTCTCATTTCCTCTTGTTGAATACGGAGCAATGATTGTTTTCCCCTCACGATATTGGACGTAATCTAAATACAATTTATTGTGACGATTCTTTTTTAATCTCTCTATAGTGAACCATTTTGGATTTTGTTCGATTAAAAAAACGCATACAAATTTAGTAAACAAACCTGTTTCTTCGTAGGAAAATGATTCCTTTGGTAATGGGATATATATTTGCATCCCTTTTCCACCCGATGTTTTGATAAATGATTTCAACTCAAACTGGTCAAATATCACTTTCATTTGCAGTGCCGCTTCAACTGCTAGAGAAAATTCTTCAACTGAAGGTGGGTCTAAATCAAAAACAATTTCTGTCGGCTTATCTGTCTGAATCGGTTGAAATGGTATGTGAAATTCGATTGCTAATTGATTTCCAAGCCATAGTAGTGTTTCAACATTGTTGCAAACGATAAAGTGCGTATCTTCTATCTTTGTCGTAGTAACAAAATCAGGTACATTTTCCGGACTGCTCTTTTGGTAAAAACTTTCGCCAGGTACCCCATGAGGATAACGAATAAGCGTTAATGGCCGGTTGCGAAGGAAAGGCAACATCAATGGTGCTATGCTTTGTAAATAGTATAGATAATCATTTTTTCGTATATCGATTGAAGGGAATACTAATTTCTCAGGGTGCGTAATTTGAACAGATTCAGGTATCGGTAGAAGTTGATGTACCATTTGTCGCCAATTACATTCTTCTGGTTCTTTATCTAGCTTAAACGCATGGAATCTAGGTTCTCTCAACATACCTCCAAGGAAATCGATACAGGCAATCTCAACACAGATAGATGGCTGCAAGCTCCAAAGCTCGCCCTTTAACTTTGTTCCATTCGATTCAAACAATATGGTCAGCGTTTTGAATTCTTCTTCTTTAAGACCATGCCGAAAAGAAACCACGTCTATCAGTATATTGTCTCGATAAACTGCCCCATCAAAATAACCGTTATTTTTATCAAATTTGGTTAAAATAACATTCACATATCTCCAATTTTTAATTTTCAGCCAGCTCGTAGTTCTTGTATCGCTAATCCAGTTGCTATGCTTTCTTTTTGCTATTAACCCTTCTCCATTATCAGATACCATTTTATTCCACAATTCCATCGAATCATAAAAAACATCAATCATTTGTAATCGATTTATATCATCATAATTTATGGAAGTTGGGAGATTGGCCGTTTTAAATACTTTTTGTAACCTATCTTTTCGCTCAGTTAATTGTAAGTTTGTTTGGTTCTTCCCTTTAAGTTGCAACAGATCAAATACAACTAGGTGACATGGGAACTCCTGAGCATGTTTTTCAATCGAATCCTGACTACGCATTCTACCTCGAGTTTGAACAACAGAAAAATTACTTCTGAAATTATTTGTTAAAAAAACTAATTCGCAATCAAGCTGTAAAGGTAAGAAGACACTTATCTTTTCTTTTATTTCATCAAGGTAATCGATAATATCAGGAAAGTTTGGATTAAGAACTTTCCCATTTCTACTTATTAATACGGGTTCTTCTTCCCACTCTAATAAACAGCGAAATCCATCATATTTCGTTTCATACAGCCATTCTTCTCCTTGTGGTATTTCCATTGCAGGAGTTAAAAGCATGGGTTTCATACAATCCTACTTTCTCATTTTTGTTTATCTTTTGATTTATGTTTGTTACTAATACATAAAAACAGACAAAGTTTGAATAATAAAAAGAAAAAGAAGGTGATCGTTCATGCACACAGTCTGGAAAGGAAGTATTAGCTTCGGTTTAGTAAATATTCCAATTAAGCTACACGCTGCCACTGAAAATAAAGATGTAAAACTTAGACAACTTCACAAAGAATGCAATACACCGATTAGTTATAAAAAAGTTTGTGAAAACTGCAGTAAAGAAGTTACTGAAGATGATATTGTAAAAGCATATGAATATGCGAAAAATAAGTTTGTTGTATTGGATGCGGAAGATCTAGAGAATTTAAGAAAAGAAAATGAGGATAAAGCAGTTGAAATTGTTGATTTTGTAAAATTAGAGGAAATCGATCCGATTTACTTTGAGAAAAGCTATTATATGTCTCCTGACACTACTGGCAACAAAGCATATACACTTTTAAGAAAAACGCTAGAAGAATCAGGGAAAATAGGTATTGCCAAAATTATTATCCGTTCTAAAGAACAACTTGCCGTCGTGCGTGTATATAAAGACACATTGGTGATGGAGACCATTCACTATCCTGACGAAGTAAGAAGCATTAACGATGTTCCGAATATCCCTGCAGAACAAATAGTAGTACAAAAAGAACTTGATACTGCCTTAATGTTAGTTGAACAATTAACAACTGCTTTTGACCCGGACAAATATACAGATGATTACAGAACTGCGTTAATGGAATTAATTGAAGAGAAAAAATCAGAGCATACTGTAACTACGAATAATGTGGAAAGAGAACTTCCAGATAACGTAACCGATTTAATGTCTGCGTTACAAGCATCGTTAAATAAGACGAAGAAACCAACAACTAAAAAACGGACGAAAACGTTAAAAGAAAAGACTTCTTAAATGCAAGAAGTCTTTCCCAAAAGTAAAAAAGTGCAAATCAATGTAATTGAATTTTGCACTTTTTGGCATGTTTGAATATGTTGATTTCCGTTCCACGCGGACGCTTTCCATGAGCGTGACTTGAGCCTCCCCCTTCGTGAGGGGTCTCAAGGCTCACGCATTTGAGGCCACTGAAAAAGTGTAGTAATACAAAAAATTATAGTATATATATGCTATTGGATGAAGTGGAATTAGCTCTGCTTTCCGTGGGCGAACTGACGAGCCTCCTCGTGCGCTTCGCTTCCTGCGGGTCTCGTCTAGTCCGTTTTCCCACAGGAGTCTACGCTATTTCCACTTCAACTAAGATTTCAATACAAGATATTTTTACTTTTTCAGTGGCATCATGCATTTCCCGCAGGAGTTGCCGCCTTCTACTCCAATCAACAGAGTGAATTATACTAAAAATTTTGCCCCATCAAAGGATGATCAGATTTTTGTTATTAAATTAGAACACTATTTTGAAAAGAAGCTTTTTTCAGACAGCCACTTGAATGAAATTAATACTTTACATATGGTTCATAGACATAGCCTATATATTTCTTATTGTTTTTTATATATTGTACATTTACCCATTTTTCTTTAATAGGGCTTTCTACGCTATTACTTTTATAATAAACTTCAACCAATGTTCCCATAGGTATCGTTGTGAGTATCTTCGATTTTACAGAATTACTTTCTCTTAAATTAACTCCTGTTTGAGGAGCAATAATTACATAATCCAGCGAATAATAATTTGCTCTAATATTATCACTTTTAATGTATTTGATTTGAGTTGATTTTCCAGATTTTTTATTTGAAAATTTCACTTTAATCCATTTTTCATTTGTATACTGAATGATTTTCACAGGATTTAAAACGATGTGCTCATTACCTTCAGAATCTTTTTCAGAAAAGCTCTTCTTTATTTCGTCTTGTTTTTTCCCATTAGGTTTATCATAATAGGATGCATTTTGAGCTAACCTTACATAATAGTTTTTGTTAGGGCTATCCTTCATTTTCGCAGAAGCAAATGCAGAACCAACAAATGCACTTAAAAACAGACTGAGAATAATAACAATCGTTGCAAATTTAATTTTCAAACAAAAACTCCTTTTTTGTATTTTGGAACAGCCACTAAAATTTACCACAACAGAAAGATTAATTCAACGATGATTTAATCCTACACATGGAGGATACTGTTCAAAAAGGAAGTTGGATGACGGAAAACCGTTTTCTAACACTAACTCAATTGCAATTTTAATAAGCGTTATTTATTATTACTTCTGAATGATTCTTAAATATTAAAAAGAACCGTTTGCTTATTATGCAAACAGTCCTTTGAAAAATAATAGGATAGCTATTTCTATTTTAATGAAACACCCAAAATTTCAGCTACTTTATTAAGGTTATCTCGGTTTACTTTTATTAATTTTGTAATATTTGTGTTGTTATTACTTGTAATGGCATCTTGTAAAGCATCATATTTCCCATGAATTTCTTCTGCATAGGCCTCACCTTTTTTCGCTTTCAATGGAGGCAGAATGGCAGCATGAAATTCATCATGAAGTTTACCTGCAATAGTGTTCGCAGATTTATAGTCTCCTTTTTTTATATCTTGTTCAATTGTTGTAAAACCATCAAGTTCATCTTTGAATGCCTTTTCCAAAGCTTGGTTATTCTCCATGTCCATACCCTTCATTGAGTCATCTTTTGTGGATTTTGAAGTATTATTACTTTGGGTCTGCGTATTGCTTTGTGATTGATTATTATCTTGAGTTGTTCCACAACCTGCAAGACTAAATGCTAGGCTTGAACCAATAATTATCGCATATATTTTTTTATTCATTTTTTCTTCTTCTTCCTTTTTTTTATTATTAATTTCACCCACATCCATACCCCCGAAATACTTAGAACAATCATACAAATTGCTCCTAAATCGGTAAGAAATATGATGGATGTATTTCCAACGTGTCCTGAGTGTAAAGCAAAAATAAACTCTTGTAACTTCATTTCCCTATTTGAAGAATAACCAATAAGAGAACGATGATTTAGTAAAATTCCTGTTATGGCCATAAGTAACACTAAGATAGATCCTATTAAGCCAGCAGTATGATGGATAATTTTTAGAATTTTGTACATAGATAGAACTCATCACTCACAATTTATTTCATTATAAAGTTGACTACTTACTTTACCACTTTACCCAATAAATAATACCACCTAAAAAGATAAACTTTAAGGACATTTTGAACTATCATATACCCTATGTTTAACAAGTAAATTAAAGTTTATGCAGCGTATGCTCCATATGAAAAATTAAATTCCATTACTAACTGAATCAATTTCATGAATCCGTTTTCGGTTTATAAATACGAACATTTCAACACATTAACTTTTCCATATTCAGATTTGGATGTTCCGCTACAGACGGCGCTTTCCACGGGCTTGACTTCAATCTCCTCGGGCCAACACGATGTTGGTCACGAAGCCGTTGCCACAGGACGTGGCGTTCTTAGGCTTTGTTCCTTAAAATCGTTCCTGCGGGGCTTTCAGCTCAAGCTTTTCCCGTAGGAGTCGCCGTCTTTCGCTCCACGATGTACAAAATTGGATATCACTAAATGCTCGTATTTCGTATAAATTTTGCATTATGAAATTGATTCAACTAAGTTCTTTTATTAAAATCTATAAATACTTTTAACCCTTTACTGTATTAGGTAAGATTTCATTTGTCTAATTAATGTTAAAATAATTTATCAATTTAGAGGGGAAACAAGAAGCTTTACAAAAGCGCTTTATAAAGCACAAAAAATAAACCGTAGTCTAAACAGTATTTTGTTTAGCTACGGTTTTTAATTATATTATTATTAGATTATAAATTACGAAATGCACTGTAATAATGGTTAATATTCGCTTTTCTCCACTCGACACACGGTTCATTTATTATAATCATTAAAAAGTTGGAATCGTTATTTTTTTTGACTCACTACATCTAAGCACCAAGAAAAATTATCCCAAGCAGAGTACCAGCCGTTAAAAAGTTCGGATGAATCATCCCAACGGACATCGAATTTCTTCTGACCGTTTACATCCACTAAATATAAAGCAAGTGTCTCATCCGCCTTAGAAACAGCTAACTGCATACCACTTTGAAGTTCTTCTTCAGTAAATGGAACGTCCGAAACTGAACGTAGCTGTGCTTGTTCAAATACTTGTTTGTTCATGATTTTATAATTCATAATAAACCTCCAATAAAACTTTCTGTTATGTTAAGCTCCTACTTCATCTGTAAATCATAGGACTATAAAAGTATATCCTATTTTCGTTCAGTATTGTAAACAATAAAAAATAAGCTTTATTTCTTTTCAAGTGAACCTAGCATTAAGATAGGTGTATTTCTAAAAATCGTCACAAAAAGAACTCATTCATCCATCAGGAATTGTTCTTAAAATGAAAGTGTTGATACTAAAGGTTTATTAGTGTAAAATTTTAAAAATCCATCAATTACCATAAAATGAAAATTTAATAGCCATTTCATAACGACAAAGGAGAATAATATGAATATTGACATAGTTTTTGGAGACTTCCCTGAATTAGCGTCTGAAAATTTATTGTTTTAAAAAATAGAAGAGCCCCATTTACAAGAAGTATTTATGATCTATGACAATAAAAATGTATTTGAATACTGTGGAATTATTCCAAAACATAACATACATACAGTACGGAAAATGATTGGTCATTTTGAAAGGGATTTTCATAAAAAAAGTAGGATCAAGTGGGGAATATTTGTAAAAAACGAGAGCAATAAATTGGTGGGAATAATTGAATGTATGGATTTCAATAAAAAAGTAAACATGGTATCTATTGGATACTTTTTAGCAGAGGCATATTGGGGAAAAGGTATTGCATCAGAATCAGTTCGTACAGTAATAAAATTTTTATTTGAAGAAGTTAGTATTAACCGTATTCAAGCAGAAGTTATGCCTGCAAACGAGATTTCCAAAAAAGTCCTTCTAAAAAATGGTTTTACAAAAGAAGGATTGATAAGACAAGCTACATTATGGTCCGGAAAAGGGATAGTAGATTTAGAAATGTATAGCATACTAAGTGAGGACTACATGGAGAATTAAATACGGACAACTTTAATCAGGAGCTTTTAAGTATTGGTCCAATTGCAACATAAAAATACCCCGTAAATGTTAGTTTCATGTCTAACATTTACGGGGCAGTTCATTCCTACAGTTGACTTTTTCCTTTTTATTAAAATAAAACGTCGATTAGTTGTATATTCATATCATTTTTTTATGCTTTTTATATGCTTTGTAACATTCCCTAAACAACAACTACCTTGAGGATTATTTACCTCACAACCACATCTGTTTTCCTTTATGTTTAATCGGATATGTTCAAGTGGATTAGGGGAAAGTTCTTGTTTTATATATTCCCCAATTTTCTCTTTTGTCCAATCAAAGCAATAACAAATAGAAGTAGTTGTAGAGGTATCTTTTTGATGTACTGCTACTTTTATGTCAGATACAAGGTACTTTTCGTTATTGGCATCAAAGTAAACTACCTCACAATCTTCAGTTGAACAAAAATAGTGATCAATTTTCACATTTAATGTTTCTAATGAGGTTGGTTTAAGTAATGATTTTAGTGTAATTAACTTTACATTTTTAGCTTTATTTTTACAAGATGGACATATACCATCATTTTCAGTTTCTATTTCTTTGAGGTTGCTACTACAACAATCCATCGTTCTCCCACCTTTACTTATCATTCATTAAAGTTTCAATAATAGGACACTCATGTAGTGACTTTTCGTCAGGACAACATTCTTTTAAATTTATAAGCATGTGTTCGATTCGTTTTAAATCTCTAATTTTATTTTGTACTTCATCAATTTTTTGAATTACAAAGTCATACATATCCCTACATCGTTCATTATCTTTATCAACAACTCCAAGCAATTTATTAATTTCAGCTAAAGAAAACCCTAATTCTTTCATTTGTTTGATAAAATGTATACGATCAACAGTATCTTCTGAATAAACCCTATACCCTGCATTTGTACGAGATGGTTCAGAAAGTAACCCTATCCTTTCGTAATATCTGATTGTTTCTTTATTAACACTACATTTCTCAGCTAGTTCACTAATACGATATCCCAACTAATCACCCCGTATAAATTATAGACCCTGTACCATAGTACAGAGTAAAGAGTATTTTATATTTGTTATTTTCAACTAATCTGCTCTGATAGTACAATAAGTTCAGCAAAAAGAGCGTTAAATCCTTGTTTTGGATCAACGCCCTCGTTAATTAAAAAATATTTTATTGTTCGCCAATTCCCATTGCTAATAATAATAGAAAAGCACTGGTCAAAACAAAGGCATTTCCTAATTAACCGATAATTAAAGGAATACGTCGTTTAGACATTACCCAAGAGAGTATAGCGAGAAAAAAACCAATAACTGATAAAGAACTAAAAAGGGTGATACCAAAATAAACATCAGCATTTGGTCCTCTTAGTGCATAGAAAACAATAAAACTTATTATTCAGGTAATATTGATGTAACACCTAAAATGTTTCCTACTTTTCTCTTATCCAAATTTATAAACGCCCCCCACTTTTATTTACGTATATAAATTTTACCATATTTATTCATATATATATAATTCCTTCTATTAATTACTTTTAATTGGATTATCCTGTCCCCTTTGTTGAAGAACATTCTTTCACTTATAAAATTTGCATTGCCCACCGTTACTTAATCAAGCACTTCTCTCCATTTTCATTAAACGGGTGCTTAAAATCAAACGCATAAGGAGTAGGTCCATGCTGAATATAGTAGTTATATCTCTTGAATGCCTCCTTCCATGAGACATCCGTCTGCTTCTCTGTCCACCAGACTACATATGATAGGTGTTTCTCTTGATAAGGCTCCATCCATTTACTCCTATCTCTCAATGCTTGCCTATGCTGCCCTGAATAAGTAAAACGATATAAGGATTGAAGACTTTTCCATATCGTTAGTGTAAGAGTAGGGAAACCCTCCAGCTTTTTGATTTCTTCATTAAAATGGGCCCCTTTTGGTGCAATCAATTCTATAAGTTGGCCAGATTTAGCTGCTTGACGTACTATTTCATCACCCACTTCAAAAAATTCACGAGATGCAGGGTGGTCATAGGGTTTATCTAGTTTACCAACAGTATAAATTGATACAAATGCCATAAACAGACCTCCATCTAAAGTTTCTACCTATTATATTCAAGTAAGATGGAATTTCATAACAAAATCTTTGTCATACAAATAGTTAAAAAAAGTTCTATTAGTGAACTACTTGTTCCTAATACAAATTAAAAAAAGCCAGCTGAGCTGACTTTTTCTTTACTTAATTTTACTTTATAAAAAATGCAACAATCCATATTATAATACATAGAATTCCGCCCAAAAATTGCCCTAACCCTGAAGCTTCTCCCATTAGCAATAAATTGAAGATGTTTTTTCTTTTTTGAGTTTTCCCAAATAAGGCATCGTCTGTTCTCATACGATAAAGCCCCCAAACTATTAAAACTATCCCAAAAATTAATAATAAATGATGCATTTTATTCCTCCGTTGTTCTTTTAATAGGTCCATCTTTTGAAATGTGTTATTTATCATCCTCATCAAAAATAAAAGTTTCTTCAATTGATAAATTAAAAACTGAAGCTATTTTATACGCAAGTAGGATAGATGGATTATATTTTTGTTTTTCTAATGAGATGATTGTTCTTGAAGATACACTTACTCTCTCTGCTAATTCTTGTTGTGTTATTCCATGTTCTATTCGCAATTCTTTTACTCTATTTTTCATTAATTCACACCCAATTAAAGAATATGATTATAATATTTTCTAGATAAGATTTCACAAATTATTAAAGATATTAAAACAATAATTAAAGAAGTATTTGCTGAAATTACCACAAAATTTAATAGAAACAAAATAATTAAAATTTCAAACACCAAAATTTGCAAAGAAAAGTAGGCAACTTTTCCATCAATTAAAGCATCTCTTTCGTCATACTCCTTCGATAATTCCTTTTCTAGTGATTTGTTCTTTCTTGATTTAATGTAAGAAATCATTGAATACAACAAAATTATTCCACCTGAGAATAACATGAGATAACCATAATTAATTCCTGCTGATGTATCAAGAATTATTTGAATGCTTCCAAATATTATCAACAAGGTTGATACTAGCATTCGCTGTATGAATAGATTTTTCAAATATACCTCTCCTAACCAAAATACTCTATGAAGTTTATTTCACGTGAAACAAACTTCATGTGAAGTTAACTTCACTATAATGTATCTTAATACAAAAATCAAGTGATATTTTCTTTTAAAGTAACTGGATATTTCATTTTTTAAAATCATTCTAGTTTTAACTCAACTCTATTCAATTAACGTTCTAGTTGAAGAAGAATGACCATTATGTTTAAAAGAAAATGCTTACTCTACCGAAGAAAATAAAAATGTATCACAGGAAGTATTCTAGATCCTTCCGTGTGATACATTTTCATTTTTGGTTCAATTTGTTTTGTGTAGCATGATTTATCATCTCTAGTGTACTCATTAATATCACCTCCCACTCGACTATATTAAATAGCGAATAGGAAGTATATTACATATCCCTTAGTGTTTGTTATTGCATTTCTTTTGAACTTTCACTTTCGGAGACTTCATTTCCCTGAATGTTCCGGCATCTATTGTAATACCGTTACTTCTAACATTCACTTGGAAACCACCTTTTAATAAGGTTAAGAACAAAAAATCGCTTTCTATGCATTATCTTTGTAACAAAAAATCCCTAAAATAATAAAAATCACAATAATTATAGTCCATACATACCAATTTTCAATAAGTATATTAATCATTACTCTTCATCCTTTTTTATTCATCATTAATATGTTCCGGTAGTTTATTATTTGTTTTAATAATGATTAACATACTTTTTGGTTTATCTACGTAAGGCCTAGGAAATTTGTTTGTATAGCAGTAACTCTACGATATTTGGGTGATAGTTCAGAAACGATATTAAAAGGTATACGGACTGCATGTGAAGCAATTAAAAATGTATCACTTGAAGTATTCAAAAAAGCACTTCAATTGTGATACATTTTTTATTTTTGATTCAATTTGGGGAACTTTTTGGGGGACCATCCTGTTTTTCAACTTTGGATTTTTTCGCCAAACGTCTATATGATGGGGTTATCCCCTTGAAATCCTGCTTTATCGCAAGGTATCTATCCATTTCTTCGATGAATTGATAAAGTGATGCCATTGCTAAAAATTTCTCATGTGTTGATGGTAGTGGTAATATTGCAAAGTCTGTCTTTACGTCTTCTAATTTACTGCGGTATTTTTTTGCAGTATTTCCTGAATGGACATTTTCAGATAACTCTTCCATAAAATCTGCAACAAGTTCAGATTGTTCTACAATTACGGGTAAGGTTGTAATCTTCGGTAATACCCTTTCAATAATTTCTAACTGTCGTTCACGAATATCAAAATATTGATAGTAGAGATTTTCATGTCGAGTGAGATGATTTTCAACATCTTGATATGCAAGTGCCTTTGCTTTATTAATCACATTATTCGCTTCAACAAGTTCTTTCCCATCCCAGCTCGTATCCCCATTACGCAAATATTTAGCAATTTCTTTAAAAATCGAACTATATTGTACCTCTATTTTCAAACGATATTCATCTAATTTATGTCGTATATCCGGCATATACATATTCACTGCTAAGGCTGTACCAAAACCAATTAGCATTAAAGATAATTCGTTAGATACTAAACTCCATGTGAAATTTGCAGTAGAAAATATATGTAAAATAATAACGACAGAAGATACGAATCCAGGTGTTACTTTAATCATAACGAGAATCGGTAAGAAGAATAAGATCATTAACCCTAAAACCCATGAATGATACCCAAATAATTCAAAGAAGGAAACAGACATGATTATACCGATTAAAGTTGCCATAACCCTTGTATATACTGCATGAACAGATTTTCGTTTCGTAGATTGTACGCAAAGTATCGTTAAGATCGCTGCGGATGAAAAGAACTCCAATTGAAAATATTGGGCAATTCCAATTGATATCGCTGCACCTAGCGCAGTTTTTAAAATTCGAGAGCCAATATGATACCTCTTCACTATTATCACCCCTAAAAAAAGAGCACTATAGTAAAATAGCGCTCTCTTTATTAAAATGGCTAAACTTCTTTACAATACTCTTCGAAGTAAGCTTGAATCGAAGTAATAACTGACATTGGATCATGTCCTTCAATTTCATGACGACCGATTTCTGCAACAAGTTGGCCATCTTTTAATAATACGAATGATGGTGATGACGGAATGTGATCTTCACCAAAGTGCATACGTGCTTGCGCAGTAGCTTCTTTATCTTGACCTGCAAATACAGTTACTAAATGATCTGGACGTTTGTCGTAGTTTATCGCATGAGCAGCTGCTGGACGTGCAATACCACCTGCACAACCACATACAGAGTTAACCATAACAAAAGTAACACCTTTTCTTTTGATTGCTTCGTCAACTTCTTCTGCTGTTTTTAATTCTTCATAGCCATTCGCAGTCATTTCACCGCGTGCTTGACGTAACATATCTTGCATAAATAAATCATAATCCATATTCATAGAAAATCGCTCCTTTCAGCTTCAATTAATACTATAACAGGTGTAACAAAGGTTTTCAAAGTAGTTGTTTTAAAATCACATCAATTTAATCGGAATATGTTCGTAAACTAATCATCATGCGGATCTAACTTTCCAGTTCCCTTTAAATAAAAATAGGTACCAAGAATAAATAAACCCGTGCAAATAAACATCATAAAACCATTCCATTTACTATGAAACAGCGTTACATTTGTTAGAACTACGAATTGCATTAGAACAATGACAATATATAGTAATCTCTGATTCAAAGAATTTCCCCCTAGTTACTGAATGAGAGTACTGATAAATTAATACAAATATTAATAATATATATCTAATATTGCATGAAGTGGAATTAGCTCCGCTTTCCGTGGGCGAACTGACGAGCCTCCTCGCTGCGCTGTGGGGTCTCGTCTAGCTCTTTTTCCCACAGGAGTCTCCGCTAATTCCACTTCAATAAAGCTCAATACAAGATTTTATTAAAAAATTCATTTACTATTACTTTTAAGTGACCTCTGAAAATAATCTTATGTATTTATATTCGACGTCAGAACTTGAAATTCATTGTCTAGAAGGAATAATTTTAACAAATTCTAATTTTAGATATTATTTAAAGGTACTTCAAATAAACCCGTTTAGGTGGTGGGACTTTGCGAAAATATATGTTTTTAGGCTTAATTTTGAGTTTATTCTTCTTAATAGCTTGTAGTGCTAAAACACAGTCTCTCAAAGCGTTTTATGCAGATGAACAAATTAAAAACGTAGATAAGATCATCTTAACTGATGGAAGCACTGGCTCCTCTAAAACAATAACAAAACCACAACAAATCAATGAATTGCTTGGGCTTATTCGTGATATTGAATTTTCTCCTCAAGACAATCAAGAAAAGCGGGAAGGTTGGAGATATAGTATTGCTCTTTATGATGGGGATAAAGAATTTAAATTCACATTAGATAAAATTGGTAAAACGTATTATGACACCGAACCTGAAATATATCCAATCATAGAAGATTATTATAAAAAATTAGAAATAAAAGATTAAATCAACGTCAATATTTAACAGAGTCATAAAATAAAATTCTAAAACTCCCAAAAAAGAAATCAGATCATTTCAGCCTCAGATTTAGGGGCTAAAATGATCTTACTTCTTGGAGTTCATCACAATTCCTCCGCCATCGCTTCTACAATTTCATCAATAGCAGGAACCGTACCTTTTTGATTTTGCACTAAAATACTAAATGAATATGGCATACCACTGCTTCCAATTAAATATCCACTTAAAGTATTGACACCTTCGATTGCGCCTGTTTTCGCAAAGACTCTACCTTCAGTGAATGGTGTTTTCAATCTATTTCGAAGCGAGCCACCAATCATTCTATCTGAGTTTGCAGCAACCGGTAAACTATTGAAAAAAGTACCGTACCACTGTTTTTCTCCTTGGACAATGAATAATAGCTGTGTTAAATCAATACTAGAAACGCTATTATTATTCGACATACCTGAACCGTCTACAAAAAACCAATCATCAATGTTTAGCTGTCTGGATGTTGCATATTGTTTCAAAACCCTTAACCCTGCTTTTGTACTCCCCTGATCCAGCATTACTTTCCCCATTGTCTTTACTAAAATATCTGCGATACCGTTATTGCTTAATTTCATATAAGGTACCATTAATTGAGCGAGTGGAATGGATTGTTTTTGTACAATTAGTGTTGCGTCTGTTGGTGTTTTTCCATGATAAAATTTATCCTGTGAATATTGAATATTTTGTTTTTCAAGTGCGTGTTTAAATAACAAAAGTGTATGCATTGTAGGATTGGGAACCGTAATCCATTCTTTCCAACTCTTATTGATAGGTAAATTTCCGCTAACCACCACTTTATTTTTCCTATATTCACGTTCAATTTTCAACGTAGTATATTGATTTGCAGCAACTGTTTTTGCATGATTTTCAATGACTAATTCGCCCAACTCAGGTGTAATAGTAAGGCTTGGTTTCTCTCCAATTGTCTTACCCAGTGCTTCAACAATAACTGTACCAGAATCGTAATCGCTATCTGGTGAAAGTGTTAATGCCGTAATCGGCGCTGCATAATAATAAGACTCATCATCCTTTTTAATGTCTGGTGTGAGTAAATCTTGATCAAACCAGAAATCATCACCAATAATTCGACCATCTATTTTCTTGATTCCTTGATCAGCAAAAAAAGAAGCAAATTGATCAAGATCTTCAACAGTTAATGTAGGGTCACCAGTACCTTGTATATAAAGATCACCATGCAATATTCCATTTTTCACATTACCAGTAGTATAAATATTCGTCCTAAATCGATAATTTCCACCTAATTCAGTTAATGCAGCAGCACTCGTTAACAACTTCATATTAGAAGCTGGCTTTTGCTGCCTATTCCCATTGAAATCATAAATGACTTTTCCAAAATCATCTCGAATTGCAATACTTACTTCAGCATTAGCCATTTTTTCGTTTACAATTTTCTTGACTGATTGATCGAGTCTTTGAATTGTTGAAGTATTGGCTTCAGCTAATGTATGTACACTTATCAAACAAAAAACGAGCATACACGAAACTAGAAGCATGCTTATCTTTTTTTGCATTTGATCTCTCCTCGATGGTAGAATATCCTAACTTTTAAGGTGATATTTCAATTGTGGATTTGGAAGTTAGGAATTAACACGACTATTTTGCCCATTTTAAAGAACAAAATTACATCGGAAGAAAAATTATCATTTTTTATTTACTTCATAACATTCGATCCATTTTTCCATAGACATTCGAGCTACTAACTCTCCTATCAAATCGTAAGGAATATTTTTGGTACTTGTAAATCGAATACAGCTTTTCCCCATATTTAATTTTGTCGGCACTCTTTTACTATATTCGTCTTGGAACCATTGTAGTAATTTTGCATTTCCGTAGATCCCCATATGATAAAGTGCAATATGTCTTTTTTGTACACCTAAACTGATAAATGGCAATGGTGTATTCGGCGTTACATGATAACCACTCGGATAAGTCGTTAATGGCACAACATAAGAAATCATGTTATATTGCATTACTTTTTCAAAGCCCTCTGGAATATTGTTATCAACTTCATTCATAAGTCGAATATATGCATCTTTCCATTTATCATCAATTGAATTAATATACTCTTCAAACATAATATATCCCCCTTTTAATTTAAAAAGATTGTTTTAATTGAAATATTTTATAATTATAGGTTCTCTCTACTATAACCATAACAAAAACATCCGAACTCAATCAATGAAATCGAACGTTTTTTGTTTGTTGATTGACAATAAAGTTGTTAATATCCAAATAAAGGTATTTAAAAATACCCATTGTTCTTCAACAATCTGTTTAGATTGTTGAAGAACGTTTTAAAGCAAACGTAGATTTAAGTTGAAATATTTCTTTGGAATTTTGTGAGCTTTCCTTAAACTAAGGAATAGGGATTTATTGAATTTATAATTGCTAGTGGGAGGGAATTCAGAGTGCTTACTGTTGAGATTAAAAGGCCAAGAATTGAGAACATTAAAGAGTTAAATCATTTCTTTAGGCTGGTGATTACAGACACGTTTACTAAAGAAGGTATCGGAGAAAAGTTGGATGACATTGAAGATGAAATCGAAGCTAAGGAAAAATACTTAGAAAGTGATTTTGAAAGTAATGGGGAAAATCGATATTTTTTGATTGCTTTATATGATGATAAAATTATTGGTTCGATCGAATATGGTCCAGCAAGCGAGTTGATATGTAATTGTACAAAAAATGCTTTAAAAAATCTAATTGAAATTGGTACAGTATTTGTTCATCCTGACTATCAGAGTAATGGGGTAGGTAATTTACTCTTGAATTCAATGTATATTACTTTACAACAAAGGGGCATCGAAGAATTTTGTTTAGATAGTGGATATATTCGTGCACAAAATATCTGGAAAAAGAAATTTGGATATCCTGATTATTTGTTGAAGGATTATTGGGACGATGGATATGATCATATGATTTGGAGAATCAAGGTCGAAAATTTATTAAAATAGATTTTTTCCCGTTTTGAGTTACCTTTCCATTTAGAAAATGCAAAAGGAAGATGAATGAGATATCATCTTCCTTTTACGAATTATAATTGCCCGGCCATGACTTCTACAATTGCATCAATTGCAGGAATTGTGCCCGATTTATTTTGCACTAAAATACTAAACGTATAAGGTTTCCCACTATTTCCAATCAGATAACCACTCAATGTATTTACACCACTCAATGATCCTGTTTTTGCAATAACTTTTTCAGCTGTAAGTGGTGATTTTAGACGATTGCGTAGTGTACCTCCTACCATTCTTTCTGGATTTGCAGCAACTGGTAGACTGTTAAAATATGTGTTAAACCATTTCTCCTTTTGAACAGTGAACAAAAGTTGAGTTAAATTGATACTTGATACTCTGTTACTATGTGACATACCTGAGCCATCTTCAAACGACCATTCATCTATATTCAAATGGCGGGATTTTGCATACTCCCTTAATACTTTTAAGCCCGCTTTTGTACTACCTTGATGCATTTTTTCTTTCCCCATCGTTTTTACTAAAATATCAGCAATTCCATTATTACTTAATTTCATATAAGGAATCATCAATTGAGAGAGTGGCATTGATTGTTTTTGGGCAATCAGTTTTGCATTATTAGGAGTTTTTGCACGATACAGCTTGTCCTTTGAATATTGGACATTCTTTTGATCTAGTAAATGTTTAAACATTGTTATCGTGTGAGTTGTTGGATTTTGTACCGTTACCCATTCTTTTAAGCTTTTATTGATCGGCACATTTCCACTTACAACTATTTTATTTGTTCTAAATTGACGTTCAATTGTAATTGTATTTGGCTGATTAGATTCAACAGTTTTTGAATTATTTTCAATAACCAAATCTCCTAATTCAGGCGTAATTGTGAGAGTAGGCTTATCACCAACCTTCTCACCTTTCGCTTCTACTATAATCGTACCAGAATCATAATCATTATTTGGTGAAGTAGTCAATGCCGTTATCGGAGCTGCATAATAGTAAGATTCATCGTCTTCATCAATACCCGGCGTTAACAAATCTTGGTCAAACCAAAAGTCATCTGCCACAATACGACCATCGATTTGTTTAATTCCTAGAGCTGAAATGCTTCCAACAAACTGTTCTAGATCTTCTTTATTTAAAGTTGGATCACCTGTACCTTGAAGATATATGTCCCCCTTTAAGACACCATTTTTTATCTTCCCAGTATAAAAAGCATTTGTTTTAAAACGATAGTTTTCTCCTAAAATCTCTAAAGCCGCTGCACTTGTTAGCAACTTCATATTAGATGCAGGTTTTTGCTTCTGATTTCCATTTAAATCATAGATGACATTGCCTTTCTCATCTCTAATCGCAATACTGACATCAGCATCAGCCATTTTCTCGCTAACAATTTTCTGGACGGATTGATCAAGCGTTTGAATTTGGGATGTACTAGCTTCTGCTGATGTATGTACACCAAACAATCCGAAAGCAACAATACAAGAAGTTAGAAACATACTGACTTTTTTCTTCATACGATTTCCCCTTTGCAATAGAATATTCTAGCTCTTCATAAGAATTCAATATTCTTATTTCCATTTCCTATTAATATAAGAAAATCAGTTCTATCGATAGAGTTTTTCGCATTTTGTAAGGTACTTCTAATCACTTGTAATGAAGATTATTATTATTAAATCTCACAATTGAATTCAAATTAGTACTTTTACTCTTCATATTTTATTTTCTTCGTCATGCCATCATTAATTGTAATATTTTGTCCAGCGATAAAATCATTCGATGGAAGTGTTATAAATAGATCTGCTTGTGCCATCTGGCCATCCTACAAGACTGGCTAGATGTTGCGCATGATAATGTTCTGTTAATTCATCATAGTCTCCTTTCTAATTCGATTGCCACAAAAAAAAGAGTCCCTTATACTCTGTAATATAAGATACAAAATAGCCTTGTTAAATTATTTTTAACAAGGCTAACTTAACTTTCTTGTTCAACTAAAGCACCCTTTAGTTTAAGTACATCTTTTCACAACCCCTAAATAAAATTAACATGATTATCCAAATAAAATAATTCTACTTTATTATTCATTTATTAAAAAGAACTCAATTTTCTATTTTTCGAGCTATACAGTTATTTATGAGATAAAAGTAAAAGCCACTCCAAAAGTTTGGAGCGGCTTATTTATTTCATGTTATCCTTTTACCATGGTTTTTGAAAGCTTTGTCTTAATTCATCTGCAACACGAACTAATTTATCCCTTAATCCAACAAACCAAGATGGCGTTTCATTTATTTCACCATAATCCAACGACTTTAATATTTTGGAGAACTTATATAAGTTTGCATATCTTTGAAACTGCGGAAATTGAGCCACAACATCATTTTCTAAATCCATTTTAGAATGATATCCGTTCAAGAAAGATTGAATCAGTAATTTTGAATGAGGACTGTCATCGTCAATAAAATCATCAAGTGCTGTTACAATATCAAGTGCATACCAGTGATATATTGCATCATCAAAGTCGATTATATTGAAACTATGGTCCTTATCCTCTTCAAAAAAGATATTATCCAATTGAAAATCATAGTGTATCAATCCGAACACATCTTTGTTAGTAGGTAACGATTGAAGCCAATTCGTTACCCTACTTAGCTCTTGAAGGGCTATTTGTTCTCCTTGATGCTTTTTAAATACACTTTCCATGAATTGTACTGTGTCCAGCCAACTCTTTCTTCTTTCAGACACTGGCTCAAAAGTTTTTGACAAAAAATGAAGTGAGGCAAGTGATCCTCCCCATTTCTCCATCTGTTTTGCAGTAATTGTATCGGCATCCAAATTGATTCCGTTAGCTGCACTAAAGACAACGGCAATATACGTTCCTTCTGGTGTTTTTAGTGTTTCAATTAGTTCTCCACTTATTGATTGAATTGGAGTTACCGATGGAAATCCATTTAATTGTAAATATTGCATAAACTCTAACTCAGCTTTTATTTGTTCAATAGATTTATCCTGCTCAAAACTAAATCTCAAAAAATATTGAACTTGATTACCTTCAAAAGCATACACAAAGTTTGAACTTGCACGCCACAACTCCAAAGTTCCCTCGTCATATTCCCAGAATTGAACGAGACTCTGAGCTACTGCATCAGAAGCTAATCCTCTTACCATGTTTCCTAAATTCATCATCTTTTATTTTTCCTCCCATTACCTTTGAGAGGATTAAACCTTAGTTAAGAAGTTATCCCTCTCATTAGCATGCTATTTTGAAATTCTATCATTTTCAATATGTCACCCCTTCCTTAAGTTTCGGCTATAAAAACTGAATAGCCCTATATATATACTAATTCTACATAAAATTACAAATGCCTCTTTTGTAATTTCTGCCTCTATTTATTAATTCATTAAAAATTATAGCTTTCTAATGCTTCTTTAATTTCCTCAATTTGCCCTAAATGGCGTTGTTCATGATAGCCTATGAAAGACACCCATTGATTGATGGATAGCGGACCGAACGCTGGATGAGGTAACGATTTTTGATATAAGTCTTCTTCACTTACTTCTTGAATACTCTTGACTAAAGCCTCTCTAGAAATTTTTAATTTTTGTTTCAGATTTTCTAATGTTTGATATTCGTTCGATGGAACCCATCCTTCTATTGCTTTCACCTTATGAGTACGATCAACTGCTAAATGAACTGGCTTTGATTTTGTTGGATTATATTCGTTTTTTAATAGAGTTTCCTGTATAACACGACTAGCGTCTACTTCTAATAAATAAAGATGCTCTAATACTTGCGCAATCGTCCACTTTCCTTCTTCCACTTCTTTATTTAATTGTTCATCCGATAAACCACTTACGCTTTTCAGAAGAGCTTCCCTTGCTTTAATATTATTTTCCATTAAATGTTCCCTCCCCTATTGTTAATAGTATTTCTCTACAACTTTCCTCAAACCCTTCTACACATGATTTCATAAAGTAAAATTCCCGGGATATTTGGTGTAATATCCGCGGTTTTTGGGTTACTATCAGCGGGTTTCACTCTAATATCCACGTATTTTTGAATTGTATCTGCGTTCTTTGCATTTTATGTCTTTATAACCTTGGTTTCTCAACTCATTCGTAGCAAAAATTTAATCATTTTCTTTGTTATCTTCCGCGGATAAAGGTTTTGAGTCGAATACATTTTGGCATCCTCTCAAAACAAAAAAAGACTGAGTAAAAATCACTCAGTCTCTTTGGGAAACAACTTCTCTACACCTTGTGCGACAGTTATTTGTCCATGTAATATTTGTTGTTCTAATGTTTGTACCTGATTCTTTCTTTCGGGATTTCCGTAGAAGGAATCGATTAGATAATCGTGAATCATGGATTGGAACCAGTCTGTTGTTTGTTTGCTTCGGCGACTGTCCCAGCCCCCATTTTCAAGTCCCTGTTTTTGGAATTCTAAAATGGTTTCGAGAACTTTATCGAGTCCTTTATTTTCATAAGATGATGCTGATAAAGAACGCGTTGTCCAGCCTGGTGTTGCTGGTTGTAAAAGGTGCAGAATCTGTTTATATTCTGCAACTGTTTTTTTGGCATTACGGACATTATCGCCATCTGCTTTATGCACAACAATCGTATCGGCAAGTTCCATAATTCCTTTTTTCATGCCTTGTAGCTCGTCTCCTGCTCCTGTCAAAACAAGTAACAGGAAGAAATCAACCATACCACGTACGATTGTTTCGCTTTGTCCAACGCCGACTGTTTCAATCAAGATGATATCATAACCGGCAGCTTCACATAAAAGCATCGTTTCACGTGATTTTTTGTGTACGCCACCAAGTGTACCGGCAGACGGAGATGGTCGGATGAAAGCATTCTTCTCACGAGATAGTTCTTCCATTCTTGTTTTATCCCCTAAAATACTGCCACCCGTAACGGTTGAACTTGGATCAATGGCTAGTACCGCTACTTTGTGACCTTGACTGCAGAGCATTTTCCCGAAGGTTTCGATAAATGTACTCTTCCCTGCACCAGGTACACCGGTAATCCCAATTCGAATGGAATTGCCTGTATAGGGGAGGAGTTTTTTTAATAACTCCTGCCCCTCCACTTTATCATCAACATTTGAGCTTTCAAGAAGTGTAATTGCTTTTGCCAGATGTAGGCGTGAGCCTTCTCTCACTTCGTTAGCTAATGCATCTAAGTCAAGACTCACTTTCTTTTTCTTGACAAACTTTTTTCGCTTTGTAGGCTCCATACCATCGTGAATCGCTTTAACACCTGGTTGTACAAAAAGCGCTGATTCTTTATCAGTCATTAAGCTTCCTCGTAGCCTAGTCGTTCATAAATGATTTCAATCATTTTTTGTGATGCGATTGGCAATACAGTACCAGGTCCAAAGATTGCCGCTGCACCATTTTCATATAAGAATTCGTAATCTTGAGCTGGTATTACACCGCCTACGATTACGATAATATCTTCACGGCCTAATTTTTTTAGTTCTGCGACTAATTCAGGAACTAATGTTTTATGGCCAGCTGCAAGTGAAGATACGCCAACAACGTGAACATCGTTTTCTACAGCCATTTGAGCTGTTTCTTCTGGTGTCATAAATAATGGTGAAATATCGACGTCAAAGCCAAAGTCAGCATATGCAGTCGCAACTACTTTCGCACCACGGTCATGACCATCTTGGCCCATTTTAGCAACTAAAATACGTGGGCGACGACCTTCATTTTCTAAGAACTCATCTGTCATTTGTTTAATTTCAGTAATAGCTTCTGTATCTGAATAGTTTGAAGCATATACACCACTAATTGAACGAATGACCGCTTTATGGCGTCCAGATACTTCTTCAATAGCATCAGAAATTTCACCAAGTGTTGCACGTGCACGAGCAGCGTCTACTGCAACAGCAAGTAAGTTTTCTTCACCAGTTTGTGCTGCTTTTGTTAATCGTGCTAAGTGGCGTTTCACTTCTTCATCATCTCGTTCAGCTTTCATTTTGTTAATACGGTCAATTTGAGATTGACGTACTAATGTGTTATCGATATCCAAAATTTCGATTGGTTCTTCTTCAGTCAATCGATATTTGTTTACACCGATAATGGTTTCTGCTTTTGAGTCGATTTTCGCTTGGCGTTTCGCTGCTGCTTCTTCGACTTTCATTTTTGGAAGACCCGTTTCGATTGCTTTAGCCATACCACCTAGTTCTTCGACTTCTTCAATCAATTTCCATGCTGATTCAGTTAATTCATCTGTCAATTTTTCAACATAGTATGAACCGCCCCATGGATCGATTGTTTTTGTCATACCTGTTTCATTTTGTAAGAACAATTGTGTATTACGTGCGATACGAGCAGAGAAATCAGTAGGAAGTGCAATCGCTTCATCAAGTGCATTTGTATGAAGGGATTGCGTATGTCCCATTGTTGCTGCATTAGCTTCGACTAACGTACGTGTCACGTTATTGAATGGATCTTGTTCTGTTAAAGACCAACCAGAAGTTTGTGAGTGTGTACGTAATGCAAGCGTTTTTGGATTTTCTGGATTAAATGTAGACATCATTTGTGCCCAAATTCGACGAGCTGCACGCATTTTCGCAACTTCCATGTAATAATTCATACCGATTGCCCAGAAGAATGATAAACGTGGTGCAAATTTATCGATATCAATACCAGCTTTCAACCCTGTACGAACATATTCAAGTCCATCCGCTAATGTATAAGCAAGTTCGATATCGTTTGTAGCACCAGCTTCTTGGATATGGTAACCAGAAATTGAAATAGAGTTAAATTTCGGCATGAATTTTGAAGTATATTCAAAAATATCAGCGATAATTTTCATTGACATTTCTGGTGGGTAAATATATGTGTTACGAACCATATATTCTTTTAAAATATCATTTTGGATTGTACCCATTAATTTATCAGGTGTTACGCCTTGTTCTTCCGCAGTAACAATATAGAATGCAAGAACTGGAAGAACTGCACCATTCATTGTCATGGATACAGACATTTGATCAAGTGGAATGCCATTAAATAGAATTTTCGTATCTTCTACTGAGTCTATTGCGACACCGGCTTTACCTACATCACCAGTTACACGAGGGTGATCTGAGTCATAACCGCGGTGTGTTGCAAGGTCAAATGCAACTGATAAACCTTTTTGTCCCATCGCAAGGTTTCGGCGATAGAATGCATTTGATTCTTCAGCAGTTGAGAAACCTGCATATTGACGGATTGTCCAAGGACGACCTACATACATTGTTGGATATGGTCCACGAGTATTTGGAGCAATACCAGCAACATCATTTAGATGTTTTAGTCCTTTGTAATCTTCTTTTGTGTAAACATTTTTCACTTCAATGTTCTCATTTGTATTGAATGTTTCAGTTGAAGTGGGTACTTGTTCTTGTTGTAATACATCTTCTATTGAAATCTCTGCAAAGTTTGGCTTGCTCATCGTTGAACCTCCTTCAAGGTATCTTGGATGCCTTGTAATTTCTCGATAATATTTTGACCAGCATAGACAAAGCCATTTAAGCCTTGGCTTTCCCAATCTTCATCAAATTTACCTGCTGCATCAAGGATTACATGTCCAGGTTTTGCAGCTAATAATGCTGGAATGACTTCTTTTGTATCTTCATCGATTGCGCTAAATACGACATAATCTGCAGAAGTGTTTGCTAACCACTCTTGTGCTTTTTCTACATCAGTAAATGGTTCTGTTTCTTCAGCTGTAATACCTGCAGTAGCGAATACACCTTTTACAAAGTCTGTACGTGGTTTAATCTTTTTGAAAGAACCATAAGTTAGAATTGCAACATTAATCGGTGATTTTTTGAATTCATGTCGAAGATCTTCGAATGGTTTTGCGATACGATTCACTTCATAGAAGGATTCTGTAGGTAATTCTTCTTGAGCGTTTGCAAAATCATTTGTACCAACTAAAACTGTTTTACGACGTTCAACATCTAGGATCCGTTTTGCCATCATTTCTTCAAGTTCTTTTTGAAGATTGCCAGATGCAACATAAGCACTATAGCCGCCTGCTTCTTCGATTTCGACAAATTTCGCCCAAGCTTCCTTCACAAGATCATGCGTTAATGATTCGATGTAATATGAACCACCAGCTGGATCCAATACTTTTGTTACATGAGATTCTTCTTTTATCACTAGTGAAACATTTCGTGCGATACGAATTGATTGTTTTGTTGGTTTTGTTAATACATCATGAGGATGTACTGTCACCACGTCCGCTCCACCTAAAACAGCGGAGAAAGCTTCATTACCAGCACGTAAAAGATTTACATACACATCTAATTTAGAAAAACTACGCAAAGATGTTTCTGCAAGGATTTTCACAGGTTGTGGTTTTTTAACACCATGTCCTAAAGCAAATGCTTTCCATAACACTCTAAATGCACGAAGTTTCGCAATTTCCATAAAGAATTTTGTATCAACAGAAAATGATACAAAGAATTGTTTTTCGAATTCCTCAAAACTTATGTTGCCAGCTAACTCACTCGCTTTTGCAAGTGCAATGGCTAATTCTTGAACGGCATTTGCCCCTTCATAATGCGCATCAGAAATGTAAGCGTTTAACTTTCGAACATTCGGAAAATCAGAAATATTAAATATTTCTCTTGATTTGATAAATCCTGTTACTTCTTTATTTTCAATGTAATTAAATACATTTAATACTGCTGGATCCACTACATTGATGCAAAATGGATGTTTTTCAAGTAATTTCGCCAATTGTTTTAGTGCAAATTCATTCCATTCGAAATTCACTTTACCAACTGTGACATATTGATTACCACGCTCAAAAGAATCTTCTACTTGTGCTATAAATTCTTCAATTGTATCACCGAAAGCTTCTTGTGCTAAGCCAAATACACCTTCAGTTTGCATTGCTCGAATAGTAGAAACCTGTTCTTCTAATTTGCCATCAACTTTTGCTAATAGGCTTTCAGCAGTATATAAAGGTTCTTGTGTGATACCTTCAATTGTTTTAGTAAATAATGATTCAAAAGGTTTCCCCTTCAAAGCTTTTATCGATGTTTCCTTCCATTCATCATAAGAAGGATTTGTAAATTCTACTTCTTTCATTTTTGTCATACGGACGCGATGACGCTTCCCCCCTTCGGTGATTCTATTAACTATTTTACACAACATTGTGGATTGGTAAAAGTAAAAAAAGTCTGAAAACCGTAATATAACGGTTTTCAGACTACTGTTAATAAATTGAAGTATTGTCATTTGAGATGTTTTCGAGAATTTCCTTCACGCGAGCGAGAAATTTCCCACTAATAAATCCATCTAAAATTCTATGATCAATTGATAAACAAATATTTACCATATCCCGTGCAGCGAACATTCCGCCGTTCATAATAACAGGACGTTTGACAATGGATTCAATTTGTAAAATAGCAGCTTGAGGGTAATTGATTATGCCCATAGATTGTACAGAACCAAACGAACCTGTGTTATTGACAGTAAATGTTCCGCCTTGCATATCCTCAGATTTTAGCTTGCCACTTCTTACTTTCGTTGCTAGCTCATAAATTTCCTTAGCAATTCCTTTGATGGATTTATCATCAGCATTGTGAATGACTGGTACAAATAATGAATCTTCCGTCGCAACAGCTATAGACAAGTTAATCTCTTTTTTCTGGATGATTTTGTCACCTTGCCATTGTGAATTCATCATCGGGAATTCTTTCAAAGCTTGCGATACAGCTTTTACAAAGAAAGCAAAGTAAGTAAGACTGTATCCTTCTTTCTTTTTAAATTCGTCTTTGATTGAATCACGATAACTTACTAAGTCTGTCACATCAACTTCCATCATCATCCATGCGTGCGGTATTTCTTGTGTACTTGTCACCATATTTTTTGCGATGGCTTTACGCACACCGGATATTGGAATTTCAATATCCCCTGAACTGATTGGCGTAAATTCTTTTTCCACTTTGGATTCAGCAACTGGTTGTTGTTTCACTTCTACTACAGGCTTCTCATCTGTTTGTGTAGAAGCTTTTGGAATAAATCCTTCTTCCAGTATTCTTTGAATATCTTTTCTCGTAATACGCCCTGAAGTACCGCTACCTTCCACTTGAGTCAAATCAATTTTATGTTCTGCAGCTAAGCGTACGACTGCTGGAGAATATCTTGTTTTCATGGATTGATCTGTTGGTTTTGTGGATGTAGCAACATTGGTACTTGGACTATTTTGAGGTGCCTTTTTAGTTGTTGCAGCTTCTTCAATTTCAATCTTGCAAACAACTTCGCCAACAGCAATTGTGTCGCCTTCGTTTGCAATCAGCTCTCCTATTGTACCTGTAAAAGATGAAGGAAGTTCTGCTGTTACTTTGTCTGTTTGTACTTCAGCCAAAGTATCATATTTTTTTACTTGATCGCCTGGCTTAACCAACCATTTTTCAATCGTTCCTTCTGTTACACTTTCACCTAACTGTGGCATTGTGATGTTTTGAGTTGCCATCATATAACCCCCTTTACCTTTTAGAAAATATCCGGTTTCAGCAGCTCACAGGATATGAGTCAGATAGCCGTTGCCACAGACCGTGGCGCGCTTAGGCTATCTTCCTTAAGACGAGCCGCTTCAGCATTAAAATTCTGCTAATTCACGCATTGCTTGCTCTACTTTTTCTGGATTAATCATAAAGAATTTTTCCATTGTTGGTGCATATGGCATTGCAGGTACATCAGGTCCTGCTAATCGTTTAATCGGTGCATCAAGATCAAATAGCGCATGTTCCGCAATGATCGCAGCCACTTCACCTATGACACTACCTTCTTTGTTATCTTCTGTTACAAGTAAAACTTTACCTGTTTTTTTCGCAGCTTCAATAATTGCTTCTTGATCAAGTGGATAAATCGTACGCAAATCTAAAATATGAGCAGAAATCCCATCTTTTTCAAGTCGTTCTGCAGCTTGTAATGCAAAATGAACGGCTAATCCATAAGTAATCACCGTAATATCTTCGCCTTCGCGTTTAACATCCGCTTTCCCAATTTCGATTGTGTAGTCATCATCAGGAACTTCGCCTTTAATCAAACGATAGGCTCTTTTATGTTCAAAGAACAATACAGGATCTTCATCACGAATTGCTGCTTTTAACAAACCTTTTGCATCATAAGGTGTAGAAGGAATGACGATTTTCAAACCTGGTTGATTGGCAAATACAGCTTCTACTGATTGTGAATGGTAAAGTGCGCCGTGAATACCTCCGCCAAAAGGTGCTCTGATCACCATTGGACAAGTCCAGTCATTATTTGAACGGTAGCGAATTCTTGCAGCTTCAGAGACAATTTGGTTAACAGCAGGCATGATAAAATCTGCAAACTGCATTTCAGCAATTGGTCTCAATCCATACATTGCTGCACCAATTCCAACCCCTGCAATAGCAGATTCAGCTAAAGGTGTATCGATGACTCTTTCTTCCCCAAATTGTTCATACAGTCCTTGGGTTGCTTTAAAAACGCCACCTTTACGACCAACGTCCTCACCAAGTACGAAGACGCGTTCATCTCTTTCCATTTCTTCTTTCATTGCTAATGTAATCGCATCAATATAAGATAAAATAGCCATTTGTTACACCTCCTCTTGTTCTGCATAGACATATTTTAGTGCGTCCTCAGGTGCAGCATAAGGAGCTTGCTCTGCATAATCAGTTGCTTCATCAATTTCAGCCATAATTTCTTCTTGTAGTTTTTCTTCAATTTCAGCAGTTAAGATGTTTTGTTCTCTTAGATAACTTGAAAATCTTATAATTGGATCATTAGCTTTACCTTCGGCTAGATCCTCTTCAGTACGATATTGACGTTGATCATCGTCGGAAGAATGTGCAGTTAAACGATAACAAACAGATTCTATCAAGCTAGGACCTTCACCTGCTCTTGCACGGTCCGCAGCTTCTTTTACTACTTTGTATACTTCTATTGGATCATTTCCATCTACTGTTACTCCAGGCATTCCGTAACCAATTGCGCGATCTGATATGTTTTCACAGGCAATTTGTTTATTTAATGGAACGGAAATAGCATAACGGTTATTTTCCACCATAATGATAACTGGCAATTTATGGACACCTGCAAAATTAGCTCCTTCATGGAAATCTCCTTGATTGGATGATCCCTCACCTAAAGTCACAAACGTTACAAAATCCTTCTTTTGCATTTTACCAGCAAGCGCAACGCCCACTGCATGTGGTACTTGTGTTGTAACCGGGGAGGAGCCTGTTAATATACGGTTTTTCTTCTGACCAAAATGCCCTGGCATTTGTCTACCACCAGAGTTCGGATCTTCTGCTTTCGCAAAAGCAGATAACATTAAATCTTTTGTTGTCATCCCAAAGTGTAATACAACACCCATATCTCTGTAGTATGGTGCCACAAAATCTTCTTCACGATTTAGTGCAAAAGCTGCACCGACTTGAGCGGCTTCTTGACCTTGGCAAGAAATTACAAATGGAATTTTACCTGCTCGATTTAAAAGCCACATTCTTTCATCTAATCGACGTGCTAATAGCATTGTTCTGTACATTTCAAGTACTACTTCATCTGATAAGCCTAATGCAGCGTGTCTATTTTCAGTCATATTTTCATCTCTCCCTTACTGATGAATAGCTTTTCCCTCAACAGCTAGAGCTGCTTCTCCTATTGCTTCCGATAACGACGGATGTGGGTGAATATGTGAAGCAATTTCCCATGGTGTCGCATCTACTAGCATCGCAAGACTAGCTTCAGAAATGAGTTCTGTCGCATGCGCACCAATTATATGCACACCAACAAGGTCTTCTGTTTTTTTGTCTGCAATCATCTTGACAAAACCTTCTGTTTCACCAAAGACAAGTGCTTTACCTATTCCTGCAAACGGGAATTTCCCTACCGCTATTTCAATTCCTTGTTCTTTCGCTTGTTTTTCAGTTAAACCAATACTCGCAACCTCTGGACTACCGTAAATACAGCGAGCAATTTTATGAAGCTCTAACGTTTCTGGTTCAAAGCCTGCGATATGTTCAACTGCATGAATCCCTTCATGAGATGCTACATGTGCTAGTTGTAAGCCTCCAATAACATCTCCAATCGCATATATATGTGATTCCTTTGTTTGATAATGATTATTTACTTCGATAAAACCTCGAACTACTTGAATATCTGTATTTTCAAGTCCAATATTTTCAGTATTAGCCTGTCTGCCAACCGATAATAATAATTTTTCCGCTGAAAAAGTTTGTTGTTCTCCATCGATTTCAGCTGTAATTTCAACTCGATCTTCCAACTTTTGAAGAGAAGTTGCAATAAGATTGGCATTCGTCACTACCTTAATACCACGTTTTTTAAAGGATTTAGCCATCGCTTTTTGAATGTCTTCATCCTCAGTAGGTAAAATAGCGTTTGAATACTCAACAACAGTTACTTCTACACCAAAGTCATGTAGCATAGAAGCCCATTCAATCCCAATAACGCCACCGCCAACAACGATTAATGATTTTGGTAATTGATCAAGTGTCATTAAATCATCAGAAGTTAAGATTCTTTTTCCATCAGGTGTCAAGCCCTCTAAAAATCTGGGTCTTGAACCCGTTGCAATGATTACATTTTGAGGTATTAGCATTTCATTTTCTCTATTGTCTTCAAATTCTACAGAAATTGTACCTGGCATTGGTGAGAAGATGGATGGGCCTAGAATTCTTCCATACCCTTCATAAACATCAATTTTCCCTTTTTTCATCAATGCTTGAATCCCTTTATGCAATTGGTCAACAATCCCATTTTTACGGTTTTGAGCCTGTTCAAAGTTTAATGTAATATTTTGAACATCTACACCGAATTCGTGAGCTTGCTCTTTTGTTGTCCGATAAACTTCAGCACTGCGTAACAAAGCTTTACTCGGTATACAACCTTTATGTAAACAAGTACCTCCTAGTTTACTTTGTTCCACGATGGCAGTAGAGAGGCCTAATTGTGCAGCTCGAATTGCAGCGACATATCCTCCCGGACCGCCACCTACTATGACAAGGTCATAATTCTTAGCCATAAGAACACGCTCCCATTTTATATTTCCATATTATTTATACCACTTAATAGTATATCTCAAACCTGATAACTGTCACTTTTTCTCTATGACATTTAGATAAAAGTGACAGCTTCTTTTTTATTACCTGGTACTAAATTATATCATACTCTCAGAAAAAATCATCTTTTTATCTTATTCTATTTTAGCGATTTGATAGAATATGCTTTTCATTTTGCAAGAATGTGCTTCTTGATTTGGAAACCCTAGAAATTCTTTCCTCTGCTAATCGGTTGGCAGCCAAATAAGTCGGAATTCCATCTCGTTTTGAAATTTCAATTATTTTTGCGATACTGTCATAAATTCCTTCGACTCTTTTCATCGCTCGATCTCTATTGTAACCATAAAGTTCATCTGCTACGTTTATCACGCCTCCAGCATTAATAACATAGTCAGGTGCGTAGACAATTCCTAATTCATGCACTATTTGACCATGATGTGATTCTTGCAATTGATTATTTGCAGAACCTGCAATAACTTTTGCTTTTAATTGAGGAATGGTTTGGTCGTTTATTATTGCTCCTAGGGCACATGGTGCAAAGATATCAACGTCTTGTGCATAAATTTCAGTTGGATCAACAGCTGTTGCGCCAAATTCTTCTACAACACGTTTAACTGCAGTTTCGTTGATGTCTGTAACAATTAATTGCGCTCCATCTTCATGTAAATATTTGCATAAAGTGTATGCAACATTCCCAAGACCTTGAACTGCAACCTTTTTACCTTCTAAACTTTCGCTTCCGAAGGCTTCCTTCGCCGCAGCTTTCATTCCAACATAAACACCATATGCAGTAACAGGAGATGGATTACCTGAAGAACCAAATGCTGGAGAAATCCCGGTAACATAATTTGTTTCTTCATGAATTAAATCCATGTCTGCAACTGTTGTACCCACGTCCTCAGCAGTAATGTAGCGACCATTTAACCCTTGAATGAATCTGCCTAACGCACGGAACATTTCTTCGTTTTTATCTTTGAAAGGATCTCCCATTATTACTGTTTTCCCACCACCAAGATTTAAACCTGCTGCTGCGTTTTTATATGTCATACCACGTGCTAATCGCAATGCATCCTCGATTGCCGCTTCTTCTGAAGCATATGTCCACATCCGTGTTCCACCTAATGCTGGCCCCAATGTTGTATCGTGAATAGCTATTATTGCCTTTAATCCTGATGTTTGATCCTGACAAATCACCACTTGTTCGTAATCGTATTTCTCCATGTATTTAAAAATTTCCATTTGTAAATCCCCCTTTGAAGTTGTGAAAAAATCCACCTTTTCTGGTTGCTTAGATAACCCAGTTACTTATATTAATTGCAAGATGTATGCCAAATGAAAAAAGCCTATCAAAAATGATTTTCATTAATGATTGGCTTTTTATATTATGCATTTTTTTGCACACCATGCAACTTTTTGCGCGCCATTTTATGCAAGTTCATATTTTTCTAATTTATAATATAAACTTCTTAAAGAGATATTAAGCATTTTTGCGGTTTTTGTTTTATTATGCTGACAACTTTCTAATGCATGATATATGATTTGTTTTTCAAAATGATTAATCCGTTCTTCTAATGTACCTTCAACATTCAAATCATTTGTTAGCCTTTTTACATCCATATCCTTTTGATTTGTTGAAATATGCAAATACCTTTCATGTAATTCTGTTTCATTTATCGGCATGTAAATCATTGCACGTCCAATTACATTTTCTAATTCACGTACATTCCCTGGCCAACGGTAGGACTTTAATCTTTGTAAAACAGTTGGTGTTATGCTTGTAACATTTCTTCCATACTCACGATTTAGTTTCGAAAGAAGCCGTTCTACAAGTTGGGGTATATCCTCTAAACGTTTTCGTAATGATGGAATATAAATCGGCATTCTATTCAAACGATAATAAAGATCCTCGCGGAATGTATGATCATGCAAAGCTTTTTCCATATTGACATTTGTCGCCGCAATAATTCGTACATCGATTGGAATCGGTTTTGAGCCACCTACCCGAACAATTTCTTTTTCCTGTAGGACTCGCAATAATTTCGCTTGCGTACTTAGCGAAAGCTCACCAATCTCGTCTAAAAAAATACTTCCTTTATTTGCTTCTTCAAATAACCCGCGTTTCCCCCCTTTTTTGGCTCCAGTAAATGCCCCGTCTTCATAACCAAATAGTTCACTTTCTAAAAGATTCTCAGCGATTGCAGCACAATTTACACGGATAAACTTTTCGTAATGACGATTACTTTCACTATGAATCGCATGCGCGAAGAGTTCTTTCCCTGTCCCTGATTCGCCTCTTAAAAATACTGTGACCGGCGTTTTAGCAGCTAATTTAGCTTGTTCAACAGCTAATTTCATTTCATCTGAATCTCCGATAATATCATCGAAAACGTATTTAGATTCTAGCGTTCTAATAATTGTTTTTGCCTGATTTAACTCATTTGCTAACCTACGCATTTCTGTCACATCATGAATAACACCTACACTACCTTTTAGTTTCTCTTCAACTATAATGGGAGCAACATTAACAATTACTTCTCTCTTATGAGGTCCAAGTCGCATATTCACACCACGAATCGGTTTTTTTGTTTCAATTACTTTTAAATGCATACTTTCCCCTTCAGAGATGTCCGTTGTAGCTGGTTGGCCGATGATTTCATCTGGTGATAATCCTGTAATCCGAGTATATGCGGGGTTTACTACTATCCCCCGTCCTTTTTCATCCACAACTGAAATAGCATCATCACTAGATTGTATTATCGCTTCTAGCATCGTTTTGATCTCTTTTAAATCTGTTATTTCTTCAGCTAAGGCTACAACTTCTGAAATATCCTTAAAAATCGCTAAGACGCCAATTTGCTGAGAATTTTCATCAATCATTGGAATGCGGGAAGTCACTAATCTTTTCCCTGTTTCTAATAGAAATTCTTGGTTTGTTTCTGCAATTCCTGTTTCCATTACGCGCTCTATACCACGATCATGAATCACAGTTGTAAAATGCTTTCCTATTGCATCTTCAATTGAAACTTCCGTCATTCTTGCAGCACTTTGGTTAAAAAATGTAATCATACCTTCTGGATTTACGCTAACCATACCTTCTTCAATTGAATTAAAAATAATTTGCTGACGACGTGAAAAGTTTTGGAGTTTTTGAATATAGTATTCTTTTTCCTGTAAAAGTTGAACGATAATCTCAGCTATTCCACCTGGTATTAGTATTGTTTTTTTTGATAACGATGTTAAAAGATCATTAAAAACCACACTTTCACCTGTAACATCAATAACCATATCTAACGGATAGTGCAAAAAGTCGCGCCAATTACTACCTGTCTCAATGCCGGCTTTCCTTGCTGCTGCAATTCCTGGCGCATCTTCCCTTATATCTACCACTGCAACAGTTTGCAAATTTGTTGAATGGGCTAACAGCTTTAATATAGCTGTCCCACCGCTCCCCGCACCAACAATCATTATTCTATGCAAATTTTTTCACTTCCTATCTACTAAATGCAATTTTTTTCAAGAATTAATTGATATTATCTTAACCAATGTTTCAGCCCTTGACAATCAAAGCATTACACGTGAGAATAAAATAGATTAGAGGAGTGGACGAAAATGGGTCGTTTTATAGCTTTTGTCATTTTGGCAATTCCTGCAATAATGGCTGCCGTTGGGATTAAATTAATGCGTGATACCTTTTTCGCGAAACTATTTGATCCAATTCCATATCTATGGCTGCAATTTGTTTTAGGAATAGTGTTGTTTCTATTGGGATTTGGCTTCTTTGCAGGTTTTTTATTGAATCGAGACCGTAAAAACGGACGAGTTGCGCCAAAATACACTAAGAACAAAGAAAACTAGAAAATGATTGTATTAAAAACGCAAGGATCACAATGATCCTTGCGTTTTTAATCTCTATTTATTTTTGAATGAATCAATTTCATAAATCCATTTTCGTTTTTTCATTACGAACATGTCAACACATTTACTTTTTAATATTCAGATTTGAATGACAGGCTTGGCTTCAATCTCCTCGGGCCAACACGATGTTGGTCACGAAGCCGTTGCTACAGGACGTGCCGTTCTTAGGCTTTGTTCCTTAAAAGATGTGCTCCTGCTGTAGGTTTAAATTAAAGTTTGATCAATAACACATCGCAAACCCACATTTTTGGCCAAAATTAAAAGAATCCGTTTTGAAAAAAGATTGATCAAAACGGATTTTTCTCTTGTGAATTAGTATACATTTTTTATAAAAAAGTTTGATCATTTCATAGCTGTGAGTTGTAACAATCGCGCCCGTTAATTGAATAATTGATTTATTACGCTTTCATCTTCCATATATTTTTGTGCAAGTTTTTTTAGTTCATCTTCATTTTTCAATTCACCAAAATCTTCTCCATACCAATTTTGTAGATTTTCTTTTGTTATTTTGTATTCTTGATTATCAAAATTAAACGTTATCCAATCTGCATTCTGAACTAATGCAAATAAAAATGTTGCGTTATAAATAGCTGTTTTTTTATAGTTCTTTTCTGAGTCTGACCAATCATAATTCAAAATAATGCCATACGGCTTCTCTTTTGTTTTAAGTTCAAATCCTTTAAAGTGTTCTGCACCCTGCAACTTACTTACAATGTTCCCTACTGCGCTGTTATCTCCAACATACGAATCTTTAAATTTAAATATATCTTCTTCCCCATTTTTTATATTACACCCACTTACAATTAAAATTACCAACAGTAAGAAAGACGAGAATTTAAGCATTTGTTTCACTAGTATCCCTCCTAATCAATTAATTCTTCACCCATAAAATCTACCATATTGGGTGTATTTGCCCGACTTCTCGATAAGGTGGATTAAGGGATCTACGAAAAACAAATCCACGTTAAATAGAGAATAGGTGCTTCCTTATGCAAGAAAAGCACCCGTTTGGAAATATTATTCATTCTGTGCCATCCCAAGTAACTTTCTACCCATGGATAAAATTACAACGCTCGTTGCCCATAATATCAACTTGGAGCCAAAGCCAATCAGTGGCCCCCATGTGCTAACCTGATGTTTCCCCAGATTAACCTCTAACTGCCCTTATTCCATTAAATGGACCATTTGCTGCATAATCTATTACCTTTACCATAAGAAACCAATCCACACCTGCATCGCTTCGCTAGCTTCGTCGCAAGAAATTCTTTTTAACAAAAGAATTTCTTCCTGCGGGGCTTTCAGCTTAAGCTTTTCCCGTAGGACTCTGAATGAACTTCACTGAATTAGCTTCTCACGAAGGAAATGCGAATGCATTTTCGAGGAATCGCTGTCTTTCGCTCTACAATGAACAAAATTGGGTATCATTAAACATTCGTATATTTCATATGAATTTTGAATTATGAAATTGATTCGAATAAATAAATATATCCGTTCTCCTGCCCCTTCTTCTCACATCAACAATTGACTAAAAACACATTTTAGAAATTGCCGTCCGTTTTTTGTGCTTCACGAACAATTTGCGGATAATCTGTAATCCATCCAATCACTGCTTTATGTGGAGAAGCAATATATTTTTCGTTGCCATTAATATTATAGAAACGACATCTCTTTCCTTGGCGCAAACACGCATCCAAATATCTTTCTTTATAATAACGAGATTTATTGGCATGAATTGTATCAATATAAGGGATTTGATCTATTTCATCCCAATTGAGAAACTTCGTTGCGATTAATGCCGTTTCAATATTTGGTGCAAATCTTTTGGCTTTTTCTAGTAATTCCGAATGAAATGACGAAAAATGTAATCCATCAATATTCTTACATTTTTCAACTGCAATTTTCAAAGCTATTTCATTTTCCAAAAATGATTCCTTTAGCTCCACATTTAAGGGTACTAAATGATTTTTATGCCAAGCTAATAATTCATCGAGCGTTAATATTCTAGGTCCTTTTAATCTACGTACAAATAGTTTTCCAACTCTTAACCGTTTGATTTCCTCTAAAGATAAACTGGAGACTAATCCATTCTTTCCGGTAAGACGTCTGAGATTTAGATCATGTACGACGATTGGAATATTATCCTTTGTCGTTTGTATATCAAGTTCTATTCCATCAGCTTTCATTTCAAGTGCAAGGTCAAAAGCTTCAAGAGAATTTTCAATCGCATTTGCGGATGCACCTCGATGAGCGAATACAAGTGCTCTAGACATTTATTTCACCATTCTCCAATTTGAATTTCCCACAAGTTGTATGATTCAACGTTGTAGACTTTTTCCCAATCTGAATATAGGTTCCTGGGAACGCTTCTTTTGTAATATGAATTATTTCATCTCCCATGGTTTTAATTTGATATGCTATTTCATTCACCTCAACTTCAAGACGCTTAAATTCTGATTCTTTTTCGTTGATTTTTTCTATAATATCATCATATGTTTTTCGTTGTGCTTCGTTCATATGCTCTAACAAAGGCTTAAGTGAAAATACTTTTTCATCTAAGTCAGCAATTTCTTCTTCCAATTTTATTATTTTCTCTCTTCTTTCTTTGATTAATTTCGCACTCTCTATTCGATCTGGTATCATGATGATGAGTTCTGTTTTTCTTTCTAATCGATTTCCAGACATAGCTGAATGAATAGAATGCGTTGCTTCTGCGCGACCACCTATTATTTTGCCTTGCTGCTCATTTACATAGATATTTTGCGCTTTAATATCTGAACCCATTGCATATGAGCCAATAAAGATATCCTTTAAAGCTTTCAATGTACTGTCATTCGCATGTTTTACATAAATATTCCCGCAAGCACGTACTACTGTCTCACCATTCCCGAAAATACCTCCACGAATATACACATCTCCACTAGTTGATTCAATCAGTTTAGGGCCAGTAACCCCTTCTTGGCCTTCTATTTGAATATCTCCCGTTGCCACAACTGAATAACCTGGCAATATACTTCCTTTTATTGTAATTGAACCATCAAATGTTAAATTACCTGTTTCTAAACCAACATCCTTTTTTACAAGAAGATGTTTTTGTATCGAAAAAGTTCCATTAGAATAATCAATTACGCCACTATCAATCGCTCTAATCACCGTTTTGCCATCTTCTTCTTGTTCATAAACGGAAGCAACTTCAAAATTTAATGGAATGTCCTCACCGTCTATGGCAGGGATCTCTTCTCCTAATACATTTTTCCCAGGTATTCCAGGTTGTGCAGGTATTTTCTCTCCTAACCAAGCATCCTTTTCAATCTCATAAATAAAATTCATATCTAAGTAATCTGCACGCCCATCTTCTAAAATTTGAGGCTTTTTTTCAGGAATTTTAATATAAGTAATTTTCGCATCTTCACCTTTTTTCGCTGGTAAACCCGCAGCTATAATTATTGATTTTTCTGACATTGCCGTTTCGAAGGATACTGAATAAATTCCAAATTGAATCCCTGCATTTTCTGCGACTTCTTTTATTTGACGATTCATGCTTTCTTCATCATGAAAAATAGTTGAAGGATCCTCGTTGATATACATTGTAGCTTTCATACAATCTTTCGAAATCTCAATCTCAATTGGTGGTAACCAGCTACCAATTTCCACACGTTCATCTGAGCCTAAACTCAAAGCAGTTCTTAGTACAGCAAAGCTTGCTAATTTGATTCTTTTATATTTTTGTAAAATTGTATCAAAGTCCTTTAAAGAAAAACCCTCTTTTTTCACTTCGATATACACAATTGATTGGTCTTCTGTTAATACTATGTAATCGTTCTCATAAATTTGCAAAAAAACTCCATCCTCCCCATTGTGTCTGTGTATTATATCATCGTAATATTTTGGAATTATTTTAATTTCCCTTATAAAAAACTAATTATTTTTTATTCATTCAACAATTAATCACTTACTATTTTTAGTTCCAACAGAGCCATTCTTTTACAAATTATTCTATATAAAAAAAATGGTTTTGTAAAATATATTATACTAACAATTGAAATAAAAACTGGTTAATTGTTGATTAATATTGATAAAAAGTCGTTAAGGGCAACTTACTCTTTCAAACGATTTCACTATGTTAATATAGTAAAACACTAGACTTGGCACTTTGCCATTTGGATAGATAATAGCTTCAAAAATCAAGAAAATAAATAAATTCTATTAGTGCCACATCAACTAGGTTTTTTCTCATATAAGCTGAATATACAAAGTTACCAAAGAAGGCAAATATACCCCTAGTCCACACCAAAACCCTTTTTCAAAAACACTATAAAAAATGAATAATGATTGGAATCACTAATAATAAAAAGGCGATTGAAAGTATAGCCCATGTTACTTTATTCGGTAACTTCTTACTTCCTTTTGTATAAAATCCAGTAAATTGGAATTTATTACTATAAATCACAAAGATGATAAGAAGCAACGCAAATGTAACGACTAATAAGTAATGATCCGTTTCAATTCCGATTAAATGATACATCTTATTTATGGGATAGTAGAAAATAGCAAAAAATAGAAAAAGTATAATCAATACTCTACAAAATTCAAATAGAATCATTCACTACAGCTCCTTCCATTCTTAATAATTTCCGAATAATATTTCAATTGCAAACTACAACCAAACATATCATCTTTAATATACTCAATACGCTATCTCCTAATCCAAAGACCTTTTTTAAAATGCGATTGAATTAATCCATTTCTTTTATAGATATATTATACTATAAATATTTCCAATTCCTTTTATATACTCAATTCAAACACGATATTTTCATTTCCTAATTTAACATTTAATACTAGAACAGGATTTTGGCAACTTTCCTTAGCAACAAAAACGCCTTTAAAAACCCACCTGACAATACTAACAAATAATAGTACGACATTCTCAATAGACAAAAAAAACGCACCTCCATTTATTGAATTTCTATAATCTCAATAAATGAAAATGCGTTATTATTCCCATTCTTCCTTATATCACCTTAGTTCCAACATTTAAAGGGTTTTATGCCAAGTGCTTTTGTTATTTCGTCTGGATCAATAATACCCTTTTCATAAGCAACTAAGCAACTAAGCCTCTATGGTCTATTTCTCCTTTACTCGATATTCCAAAATACGTGTAACTATTAGTTTTTTCATTGTTTACCTCTTAATTTAATCTTTTGCAGTTTTTTCTTCATCTCTATTTTTCGATAAACCTGCCCTTTTGCAAAGAAACGATTGCTCTTATTGTACAATGAACAATCGCATCGTTAGATAAATAATATAAGTTGGGACCCTGGTTTTAAGCAATGGATTTTAACTATAGATTGGTAAATAAATCTCAACCTCTTCCTCATTATTTTCCATTGGATGATAAGTCTCAACAATATGGGATTCTAGATTTCTTTTATAACCCTGTTCATTTGCCCATTTCAATAAATTGTTATGCAGCTTATTGAGATCATTTATTTTCCCTCTAGTCGTGACATAGTCGAATGTAGTTTCGATATAATCCATTCCAATTGGAACTTCTTTCTTAGTCTCTTTAACAATTACTCCTACATAATAATGACCTTCCAAATGGTTGTCATCCCTTTTAGGTTCGAAAAGAGCTATTTCTGTATCCGAATGATTATCAATTTCGTCTAAACGTGCTAGAAACTGCTGGGCAAGTTTTGGAACCTCAGTACCAAAATTAGCAAAAGATTCTTTGCCTTTTATGCCTGTAACTCTAAAGATTTTCTTAACTTTTTTGAATTCCACCATTTCATCCCCAAATACTTTAATACCTACTTATATTCTCTTCCTACTATTTTATTCCTCTTGCATCGTTAATTACGAAGAAATTTAACTTATAGCAGTCGAATTTAGTTAATTAATTAAACCCTTTTTCCATTTGGTTTAGGGATAAAATTTTATTCGTAATATGTCGGAGTATGAGCATGATCTGTTGTTCTGTATTTGACCCAAGACCATAAGCTATTTGCCACCTTGCATCGTTGTCTGGAAAAGATATCGAGTATTTGGCAATGGGTAATAGTTGTTTTGGATTGTCTATCAAAAATCCAATAATGATTTCACATTCGTTGTCTCTCGCTAAAAAATACAAAAATTCATTTAGAAGGTTGCATTCCATTTTTTAACAGGATCTAGTAGCTCATTAACAAAGTGATATATTCTCTCCCAATGAAGAAATTCAGTTTCCCATTCAGCAAAGGATTTATTTACTGTTTTAGCCCAATTTCTAAATATTTCAATCTCTAAAAGCATTTCACGCATTATAAAATTGACTCCTCCTTATTAGGCACTTCTAGGCATTTGGATTTTTGGCAAGCGGAAATAAGCATTTGTTCTAGTTGTTATCAAATGCTGAATGCTTATCAATTTCTAACCAACAGATAAAACGAGTTTCTCAGATAGTTTTGAGAAGTTTGGTAATCTTATCAGGTTCATTGGGAAACAAGAATTGTTCAAGTTGTAACTCAATTTCCGTAATATTATTTTCAATTGAACACAAAAAAGCACACCTCCATTTATTGAATTTATTTGTAAACTCAATAAATGGAAATGTACTATATAACACAATTATATTTAATTAGTTATAAGTTCAAAAAGTAATTTATTATTATATAATTTCATTTTACAGATAATTGCAATTCACTATTATCCTTTATATTTCAAGGTTTTCAACATTTTAAACCACTTTAAACCGCTACCATCTCAATACGAATTTTATCAGCAATCATTGCGATGAATTCAGAGTTTGTAGGTTTTGATTTTAAATGGTGTACTGTATAGCCAAACATTTTGGAAATAGATTCATAGTTTCCACGATTCCATGCGACTTCGATAGCATGGCGAATCGCACGTTCCACTCTAGAAGGCGTTGTATCGAATTTTTTCGCAATGTCTGGATATAACACCTTTGTGATCGAACCAAGCAATTCTACGTCAAGATAGACCATTTGAATCGCCTCACGGAGGTATGCATATCCTTTAATGTGCGCAGGAACACCAATTTCTTTAATAATAGCTGTAATTGTGGCATCAAGTTGACGTTGATCTAATTTTTGCGGTTTAGAACCTTGTAAAATGCTGACACGTTTTTGTTTTTCAACTCGTTTACCAGCACATTGTAGAATTTTCGTCGCTAATCGATCAAATTCAAATGGCTTTAGCATGAAGTAAGAAGCACCTAATTCAACAGCTTGCTTCATCACATCTTCTTGACCGAAAGCTGTTAACATAATTACTTGAACGTTGTTATATTGTGGATTTTCATGCATTGTTTCAAGAACAGCTAGTCCATCTAGATGTGGCATAATAATGTCCAATAATAGGACATCTGGAATTTGGTCTTCCAGCATTTTCAAACATTGTTTGCCATTTGTTGCTGTGTTAATCACTTCGATTTCAGATTGATTTGAAAGATATTCTTCCATCATTTTAACTAATTCACTATTATCATCCACGATTGCAACTTTTACTTTCTCCATTAATGTTCCTCCTTAGTTCTTCCTAAAATAAGATCAAAATCTGAGTATACTCTGAATGTAGACACGCTTTTGATACAAAATGGTTTATTCGACAACTTCAGGGTTAGCCCTTCAATTTTTTTGAAAATGAGTATGTTGGAATAGATATTTTCTTGATTTCGACAAAATTATGTATATTTCATACCTGCTGTTTTCTTATCCTAATTGTAACAAATATTTATCCGAAAAAATATGATGCTTTAGCTATTTTCTTTATAAATTAGAGAAAATCCACCCGAAATGGGTGGATTTACATATTAAGCGGGTTGATTTTGGAGCATTTCAGTAATTGGTAACGCAGCTCCTTTTTCTGGACTTTCGATAAACATATGAGTTACTGCCCCTGCGAAGTGCCCGTTTTGTATAATAGGACTACCACTCATTCCTTGTAAAATGCCGCCTGTTTTTTCTTTTAATACGGGGTCTGTTATTTCAATTTGGAAGTTTTTCTCATTCACTTTTGTTATCGTAACATCAAATGACTCCACTTTTTTTCCTGATATAGTCGTTAATAATTTAGCAGGTCCTTTTTTGATTTCGGAAGGTTGCATAATTTCAATTGCTTCTGGCAAAGCTGGTTGTATAGGTTTTTGCCATTTTCCAAAAATTCCATATACACTATTAGACACTATGCTTCCGATTTGACCTTGAGTATTTTCAACTGCAGAGATTTTGTATCCTGGTTCGCCAGGAATACTTTTCTTAATATGTTCAATCCTTGCGTAAAAAATTGCGCCTTGATTGAATTGAGGTGGTTTTTGTAAAATTTGATCGATGATTTGGTGTCCTAATGCACCATATTGCTTGGTATCAGGATCTAAGAAGGTAAGTGTACCTATTCCATCTGTTTCATCGCGAAGAAAATTCATAACGGATGTCATTTCTTCTCTTTTTACATCCAATTTTTTATCTTTTTCATCTCTGTTAATGGTTAAAGTTATGGAGTCTTTATTGGATGTTTTAACGATTTCATGAATGTTTTCGAGTTTTTTTACGGAAGTATCATTGACCATTTCAACAATATCTCCTCTTTTTAACCAACTTCCATTTTGTAATAACACATCATTTGAAACTGTAATGTCCGTTAATTGCAATTCCACACCAATTGAGTCTCCCATCGGGATAACCTTTTTCGCTGCACTTGCAATCGTTGTCCAGGATCCAAAAACGACAAATAAAATAAATAAGCTCAGAAAAGAGCGCTTCGCATTTTGCATATGTCACCTCCTTTTCACTTATCATGGCTTCTATTTGAATAGTTATGAAAGGTAAATATTTGTCTACACTTTGAACGTATAAAAAAGCATCTCACAAATATTTGTAAGATGCTTAAAATTTAGGATTTAATTTTCACTTCTGCATTTATTTAAATCATTGCTTTTTTCCGTTCATCAGCAATTTCAATCAATTCTTTAGCATGTTGGAATGTCAATTCAGTTACTTCCGCTCCGGACATGATACGACTGATTTCATCGATTCGATCATTACCAAAAATTTCAGTTAAAGATGTAAAAGTTCGATTTGTATCCTCTTGTTTTTGGATATGATAATGATGATCTGCCATTGCTGCAACTTGAGGCAAATGGGAAATACATAAAACTTGAGAATGTACCGAAATTGCGGCAATTTTTTCTGCAATTGCTTGAGCAACTCTTCCACTAACGCCCGTATCTACTTCATCGAAAATGATTGATGTAATACCATTTGTTGTTGAGAAAATTGTTTTCAAAGCAAGCATAACACGAGAAAGTTCTCCACCTGACGCAATTTTCGTAAGTGGTTTCGGTGGCTCTCCAACATTCGTGGCAATATAAAATACGATTCTGTCCAAACCATTATGATCAAATTGTTCTTCTTGTAATGATTCAAAATGAACGCTAAATTCCGCTTTTTCCATATACAATTCGCGTAATTGTTGCATAATAGCATTAGATAGTTTATTGCCTACTTTTTTACGAATTACTGTTAATTCATTCGCTGTAGCTTGAAGTTTTTTTCGAAGTTCAATTAATTGTTGTTCATTTTTTTGAATATTTTCATCACGATTTAATAAGGATTCTAATTCTTCACCAATTTTTTCGCGGTATTCTAAAATTTCCTGTAAAGTTGGTCCGTATTTGCGTTTCATAGATTGAATAAGTGCTAAACGGTGCTCTACTTCATTTAATCGTTCTGGGTCGAATTCAAGATCATCTAAAATATTTTTTACACCAAATGCAGCTTCTTGTAGATTATAAAAGGCATTCGATACTGCATCAGAATACTCTTTAAAGCTTTCATCTACTGTCGCAACATCTTCTAAATCCGCCATAGCTCGTCCAATCCAATCAAGTCCTTTTGACTCACCTAAGATTGCTTCATGAGCTGAATTCGAACATTCAAAAATTTTGTTGAAATTCATTAATCGACGACGTTCTTCAGTCAAATCTTCTTCCTCGCTTGGCTGGAATTTACAAGCGTCAATTTCTTTAATTTGAAATTGATAAAGGTCAATTTTTTGAGCAACTTGTTGTTCGTTTACGGAAATAGCTGCAAGTTCTTTTTTCAATGATTTATATTCATCGTACCGATTTAAATAGCGTGCTTTTACAGGCTCTATTTCATCTCCTGCAAATTGATCGAGCAATGATATATGTTGCTTATCATCCATCAATTCTTGGCTCTCATGTTGCCCGTGAATATCGATTAAAGTCGCACCGATTTCACGTAGTAAGGACAACGGGACAAGTTTTCCATTTATGCGACATACGCTTTTACCGTTATCGTTTAAATCGCGACGTAAGATAATCATTCCTTCTTCAATATCGATACCTGCATCCGCACATTTTTCATACGCTAGATGGCTGTCCTGTGCCACTGTAAAAAGGCCTTCTAATTCAGCCTTTTTCGCACCATGTCTAATAAATTCTTGAGAACCACGTCCACCCGCTAATAACTGAACAGCATCGATAATAATGGATTTACCTGCACCCGTTTCCCCTGTTAACACTGTTAGTCCTTCTTGGAAATCAACAGTTAGCTCTTCTATAATTGCAAAATTTTTGATAGATAGCTCTTTTAACAAGACTATTTCACCCCGTCTTTATAAGCTTACAGCATTTCAATTAACCGATTTTTGATCGCATCTCGCTCTGTCTCGGCACGACAAATAATGAGAATAGTGTCGTCACCACAAATTGTGCCTAAAATTTCCTCCCAATCCAAATGATCGAGTAAAGAACCAATAGCATGTGCATTACCTGGTAATGTTTTCATGACTAACATATGGCTTGTTCCATCGATTGATATGAATGCATCTGCTAATGCACGATGTAGTTTCTGGATTGGATTGAAGCGTTGGTCAGCTGGTAAGCTATATTTATATCGTCCATCTTGTAATGGTACTTTAATAAGATGCAGTTCTTTAATATCACGAGAAATAGTTGCTTGGGTTACTTGATATCCTGCTTCTTTTAACAAATCGACTAAATCATCTTGCGTTTCAATTTCATTATTTGCAATCATATCACGAATTCTAATATGTCGTTGGCTTTTATTCAATTGTTTTCACCTCTATGCATAATTATGCTCATTCATAAATAACGTAACATTTTTTCTTTATTTTAACAAGAAAAAACACGGTCCGACAAAGCTAGGACCGCGTTATTTCAGTTGTTGATGTGCTTCTTTAACTAAGGAAGTAAAATCCGTATAGGATTCAATTTCTTCTCCTGGCTTTGGATTATATAGATGAAATAGAAACTCAATATTTCCCTCTCCACCTGTTATTGGTGAGTAGGAAGCATCTTTTACAACAAAACCAATTGATTTAGAAAAAGTTGCGATTTTATCTAATACTTCTAAATGAGTTTTCGCCTCACGGACGACTCCTTTTTTTCCTACTTTTTCTTTTCCTGCTTCGAATTGTGGTTTTACAAGAGCTACCACATCTCCTCCAGGTAATAGAAGTGTTTTCAATACTGGGAGGATCAATTCTAAAGAAATAAAGGATACATCAATTGTTGCGAAATTCGGAAGACCTTCAATTAAATCAGGAGCTGTTACATAACGGAAGTTTGTTTTCTCCATTACTGTTACACGTTCATCAGAACGAATTTTCCATGCTAACTGATTGGAGCCAACATCTAATGCATAGCAATGTTTTGCACCGTTTTGTAATGCACAATCTGTAAAGCCGCCTGTTGATGATCCAATATCTAGCATTAATTTATCTTTTACATCAACATCGAATAGTTTCAATGCTTTTTCTAATTTTAAACCGCCACGACTAACATATGGTAATTGATGTCCTTTAATTGTCAATTCGCAATCGACGGGGATTTTTTCCCCCGCCTTATCGATACGAACTTCTTTTGAGAACACAAGTCCTGCCATAATCGTACGTTTTGCTTTTTCACGTGTTTCGCATAAGCCACGTTGAACTAATAATATATCAACGCGTTCTTTTGGTATTTTTGTTGTCATTATGCTTTTAAACCTGCTTGCTTATTCGAATTTTTGGTTACTAATTCTTCGATACGTTTTACTGCTTCCTCGTCTGTAATATGCAAATCGCGAAGCAATAAATCGACACTACCATGTTCTACGAAGACATCTGGAATACCTATGCGATCGATTATGTCTGTAGAGTAGTTATGATCATTAGCAAATTCTAATACAGCACTACCAAATCCACCTTCAAGCATAGCTTCTTCAATTGTTAATATTGGTTTTCCGCTTTGCATTAATCGGTGAAGCATATTCTCATCCATTGGTTTGATGAAACGTGCATTGATAATTTCAACTTTAATCCCTTTAGCTGCAAGTATATTGGCTGCGTCTTCTGCTAGAGGTATGGTTGTTCCAAATGTCACGATTGCTGCATCTTTTCCATCTCTTAGCACTTCCCATGAGCCAATTGGGATATCGTGTAATTCTTCATCCATAGGCACACCTAAACCATTACCTCTAGGATAACGAAGTGCAATTGGACCGTCATTATAATCTAATGCCGTTTTCACCATATGTTGTCCTTCATTTTCATCTTTTGGCATCATAATCACAATATTCGGCATATGTCGTAAAAATGCAATATCAAAGACACCTTGGTGGGTTTCTCCATCGGCTCCAACTAGTCCTGCACGATCAATTCCGATAAAGACATTTAGATTTTGACGACAAATATCATGTAACATTTGATCATAAGCACGTTGTAAGAATGTAGAGTAAATCGCTAAAAACGGTTTCGTTCCAGCTTCAGCCATTCCAGCTGCCATGGTCGCTGCATGTTGTTCTGCAATACCAACATCAAAGAAACGATTTGGAAATTCTTTTGCAAAACCTTCCAGTTTCGATCCAACTGGCATTGCTGGTGTGATTGTTACAACACGTTCATCTACACGAGCAATTCTTGTAACTGTATCTGCAATCAATTTAGACCATCCTGGTGCAGTCGTGCTTGATTTCACAAAGTCTCCTGTTTCTATTTTATAAGGACCTGTTCCATGCCAAGTACCGATTGTATCAGTTTCAGCTGGTAAATAGCCTTTACCTTTTTTCGTGACAACATGAATAATAACGGGACCTTGCATTTTTTTTGCATTTTGTAATGTTGCTTCGAGTGTTTCAAAATTATGACCATCAATCGGTCCAAGATATGTGAAACCTAATTCTTCAAAGAACACACCTGATACAAGTAAATATTTTAAGCTATCTTTTACTCGTTCAGCTGTAGAAGCTAATTTTCCACCAACTGCTGGAATTTTCTTCAATAAACCTTCTAAATCGTCTTTTGCTTTGTTATATTGGTTCGCTGTGCGAAGGCGACCTAAAATATTATGCATAGCTCCAACATTCGGTGCGATAGACATTTCGTTGTCATTTAAAATAACAATCATATTCTTTTTTTCATGCCCAATATGATTTAGTGCTTCTAGAGCCATACCACCTGTTAAAGCACCATCACCAATAATTGGAACGATATAGTTGTGTTCACCTTTTACATCGCGTGCAGCTGCCATGCCCATAGCTGCAGAGAGTGATGTGGAACTGTGGCCTGTTTCCCAAACATCATGATCACTTTCATTACGTTTAGGGAAACCACATAAACCTTTATATTGACGGAGTGTATCAAATTCTGATGCACGACCAGTTAAAATTTTATGGACGTAGGCTTGATGTCCAACATCAAAAAGAAATTTATCTTTAGGACTATTAAAAGCACGATGAAGTGCAATTGTTAGCTCAACAACCCCTAGGTTCGGACCTATATGCCCACCTGTTTTTGAGCATTTTTCAATTAAAAACTTTCGAATATCATAGCTCAGATCTCTGAGCTGTTTCGTATTTAATTCTTTCAAAAAGGATGGACTAGATATACTGTTTAAATCCATCGCCATCACACACCTTTTCATTATAGATTCATCGCACAATGTTTTTTACCATTATAACAGTGATAATCAATTGCACAAAATTAAATGGGCTGTTATTTGTTACGATGAACAATATATTCAGCAAACTCTTTCAATAAATTACTTTCAGATGGCAATTTTCCCAATGCTTCAATAGCCAAATTATAATGTGTATGAAGTTTTTCTTTTGCACCATCTAATGTTAAAAGTGCAGGGTAAGTGCTCTTATCACTTGCAACATCTTTTCCTGCTGTTTTACCTAATTGTTCTGTAGTTCCTACTATATCAAGGATGTCATCTTGTATCTGGAAGCATAGACCAATATGATTTGCATATTCAACCAAAATAGCCTTTTCTTCTTTTGAGGCACCAGCTAAAATAGCTCCAGATTCAATACTAAATCGTAATATAGCACCTGTTTTATTGACATGAACGTTTTCAAGTTCTTCTAATGTCAATTGCTTTGTTTCACCTTCGATATCTAGGATTTGTCCTCCTACCATACCTTCAGCACCCGCTGCAACACTTAGCTTATCTATAAGTTCTAAACGTTTTTCGGCGTCAACTTGTTCCATTCGAGCTAAAATACCAAATGCAATCGTATTGAGTGCATCACCAGCTAGTGTCGCAAATGCATCACCATATACTTTATGGTTCGTCAATTTACCACGGCGATAATCGTCATTATCCATACTTGGCAGATCATCATGGATCAATGAATAGGTATGAATCATTTCAATGACAGCACCTACAGTGTAAGCTGCATCATCTTTTACATTGAAATGATCCATAACAGCTAATACAAATAGCGGGCGAACTCTTTTACCACCTGCGTTTAAGGAGTAAAGCATTGCTTCTTTTAATATTTCTGGTGCTGTAATCTCTTTCACAAGATCATTCATACGTTGTTCAACGACAGGAATGTTCTCATTCATAAATGCTTTCAATTGTTGCGTCATTTACTTTTTTCCCTCTTCTCCTGCTGGTTCAAACGGCTGTTCATTTCCGTTTTCATCCATAACGGAAACTAGTTGTTCTTCAGCTTTAGTCAATTGTTCATGGCAAAACTGAGATAATTTCATTCCTTTTTTGTACAGTTCAATAGCATCTTCTAACGGAACTTCACCTTGTTCTAGTTGATGTACTATTTCTTCAAGATCATTAATCGATGTCGCAAATGTTTGTTTTTTACCAGTCATCTCTTATACTCCTTTATTTTCCATTGTAATAGATGTAATGGTTGCAGTTGCTTTGCCGTCATGTAGATGAAATTCTACCTCATCTTTTTCCTTAATATCCTGGATTGATTTTAGTACTTGTCCATTGTGATAAGTAAGGCTATATCCACGTGTCATAATAGATAATGGATTTAATGCTTCTAGTGTTCGAATAACGGAACGAAATTCTTCTTTTTTTTGATTGATCATTTGTAAGACCGCTATTTTCAATAATTTCTCATTATTCTCTACTCGCTTTTTTTCATAGCGAATCTGTTGAATTGGTGAACGAATTTGCAGACGATGATCCATTTGATTAACTAAAAGTTTTTGATTTTTTATATAGTTCACGATACTTTGTTGTAATTGTTCGTCTATTCTCGAAACATGCTCGATAAAAGGTCGAAATAATCGATCAGGATAGGCTAGTGGATAGGATTTCTGTAAGCGCTCTAATTTTGCTTTCTCGTGTTTGATTCTTGCTTGAGTTAACTGGAATAATTGAGCTCTTCTTGTAAGCAAATATTTGGCCAAATCCTCGCTGCTAGGTACTGCTCGTTTTGCAGCTGCAGTTGGCGTGGCAGCTCGTACATCTGCTACCAAATCAGCAATTGTCGTATCTGTTTCATGACCTACACCACTTATTATTGGCAGATCACTTTCAAATATTGCCCGGGCAACAATTTCTTCGTTAAAAGCCCATAAATCCTCTATAGAACCGCCACCACGTGCAACGATTAATGTATCAATACCAGGCGTATTATTCGCCTGTTCAATCGCCTTTACAATACTTTTGGCAGCATGCTCCCCTTGTACAAGCGCGGGGAATATCACAATATCAGTTAATTTATAATGCTGTTTGATGGTCGTACAAATATCCCGAATTGCAGCACCAGTTGTGGCTGTTACGACAGCAACCTTTCTTGGGAAAGTTGGAATTGGTTTTTTATATAAATCAGAAAAAAAACCTTCTTTTTCAAGTTTTTCTTTCAACTGTTCAAAGGCTAAATATAAACTACCAAGACCATCTGGATCCATTGTTTGAGCATAAAGTTGATATTGTCCGCCACCTTCATACACATTAACATCACCTTTTATAAGCACTTTCATTCCGCTCTCAGGTTTAAACTTCAATTGTTTTGCATGTGTAGCAAACATTACTGCCTTAATCTGTGTTTTTTCATCTTTCAATGTGAAATAGATATGGCCTGAACCTATATGGTGTTTGACATTAGAGAGTTCTCCTTTTACGTAAACATTACGTAAATGAGGATCTACGTCAAATTTCTTTTTGATATATTTTGTTAAAGCTTGGACTGTTAAATAAGGTGTGCTTGTCAAAACCTCAAACTCCTTATCTATTCGCTTTGTTAGCGTATGCTATGTAGCGATTTGTTAAGTAATTAGCTTCACGTTTCAAGCTACGGTGTATTTAGGCTATTTTCCTTCGATCGACCACTTCATCATCCAAGTAAAAGAGCTGTCTTTCGCTAGAAAAACAGCCCTTGACGTTACTATTTTACCTGTTTTACGTTGATTTGTCTTATGATAACTTTTTTTTAGCAGATTGCAATGTATTAAATAATAGCATTGTAATTGTCATAGGACCAACGCCACCTGGTACAGGTGTAATTGCTGAAACTTTTTCGATGACTGCATCGAAATCTACATCTCCGCAAAGTTTGCCATTTTCATCTCGGTCCATGCCAACGTCGATTACAACAGCGCCCTCTTTTACATGATCTGCACCAATCATTTTTGCACGCCCTGTTGCTACAACTAAAATATCAGCTTGAGTTGTAATAGCTTTTAAATCGGGAGTTTTTGAGTGACAATATGTAACTGTAGCATCTTTTTGTAATAGTAGTTGTCCCATAGGAACACCCACAATATGACTTCGACCAATCACAACAGCGTGTTTCCCTGCAATATCTACATTAGCATGTTCTAGAAGTTTCATCACGCCATATGGAGTACAAGGTAAGAATGTTGGTTGTTTTAATAACATTTTACCGACACTTATTGGATGGAAGCCATCGACATCTTTGTCTGGAGAGATCGCTGCGATTACTTTTTGTTCATCGATATGCTTTGGAAGTGGTAATTGAACTAAAATCCCATCAATTGATGGGTTAGTGTTTAATTGCTCAATATGTTGTAACAATGTTTCTTCTGTGACTTCTGCAGATAACTTAATTAGCTCTGAGTAAATGCCCATTTGTTCACATGATTTTTGTTTGTTTGAAACATAGGTATGTGAAGCGGGGTCGTCACCTACTAAAATAACTGCTAGACCTGGAGTAATACCTTGTTCTTTTAAAGCATTCACTTCTTGTTGAATGGATTGTCGAATCGTATTGCCAATTTCTTTACCGTTAATTAGTTTGCCTGACATCTTGTTAACACTCCCAAATTCAGCTTTTTTTATCTATTATGCAAATTTTGATAATACACCGTTGACAAATTTACTTGATTTTTCGTCACCGAAAGTTTTACTTAGCTCAATTGCCTCGTTTAATACAACACTTTTTGGTATTTCTGGTGTATACATCAATTCATAAGCCGCTAAGCGCAAAATTGTTCTTTCAATTTTAGCTAAACGATCGAATGACCAATTTTCTAATTTCCCTGCTAATGCAGCATCAATTTCTGGTTGATGTTGAACAGTACCTGAAACTAATTTTTCATAGAAATCATTTGTTTGTTCTTCCATCACGTGCACCATTGCTTCTTGAATTGTTAACTCTGTATTTTCTAGTTGAAAAAGTGTTTGTAACGCTTTTTCGCGCGCTTCTCGTCGCTTCATTATTGTTTGTGCTCCTTTATACTACTACATCGGTACACTGTGGACTGTTAAATGTTATAAAATAGCAAAGAACGGCACAAGTGACCCATTATGTGAAGTATTTCATTTGTTTACATTTAGATTTATTTTATCACAAAATAAATATCATCGCATGGATTCTTGCATCTTTTGAAAAATCAGAAAAAAATTATACAAAAACTCTTTTGAACCATTTTTCTCGGACGAGCAGCGTAGCATTGCAGAAGCATTGTTTTGCTAAGAAAAAGAACCTAGCAAATGTGTAGGAGACTGAAAATGTCTGATTAGCATGTATATCCTTTGATTTCCGTTATAATTAAAGGAACTAATGGAACTAACTACAGGTAGTGTCTCATGATTTCAAATCAAGAATCCTAAACTTAAGCCCATTTATAGCATTGTACGATAAAATTGTGCCGAATTCGCTAAATCAATGAACTCGTCGATTTTTCATTTATTCTAGAAGAACTTAAAACAGAATACTGTTTAGTTAATGGACGCAATGCGATTCCACCAATTCGTATGTTCAAGTATTTATTATTTAAAGCGATTTTTGATGTATCGGATGTAGACATTGTGGAAAGCACTAAAAACTTTTTGAATTGTACTTGCGTTCTCAACATTTTACTTCTCACGATTAGAGATTCAAAGGATGTTCTTTTTGTAACTAAATCAAGAGTAAAGGAGCACTTCTGAAAAATAAAAAGGGTGTCTTGAAAGTGATTTTACACTTTCAAGACACCCTATAGATACGCCTTAGAATGTATCTGTAAGTAACAAATACATTCTTCTACGCTCATAAGAAAAATTATTCAGTTTTTGCGTCGTTCAATTGGTCAAATTGAATTCCTGTAATATGTACATTCACTTCTTTTGTAGTGTGAGATGTCATATTAGCAATTGCTTCTCGGATTTGAGTTTGAACTTGCTTTGCTACTTTCGCGACAGATACACCATATTGCACGAAGCAATAGACATCTACGATTAAGCCTTCTTCAGTCCATTCTGTTTTTATCCCTTTACCATGAACTTTTTTACCGAATTTTTCTACAACACCTGTAGCAAAATTACCTCTAGTTTTAGAGACACCTTCCACTTCAGTTGTAGCAATTCCCGCAATAACTTCAATGACTTCAGGTGCAACCTCAATCTTACCTAATTTATCCTTACCAGAAGGAGTATTTTGTGGTAGAGATTGTACGACTTTATCAGCCATAGAGTTCGCCCCTTTCTCGTGTTATGAATTCATAACGTCATTTTCTTCAAGGAATTTTGTATTGAATTTCCCTGATTTAAATACTTCATGATCCATTAATTTTTCATGGAAAGGAATTGTTGTATGAATGCCAGGTCCTTCAACAATAAATTCACCTAAAGCGCGTTTCATTTTAGCGATTGCTTCTTCACGAGTATCAGCATGTACAATTAATTTCGCTACCATTGAATCATAATATGGCGGAATTGCATAGCCTGGGTACATCGCTGAATCAATACGCACACCAATACCACCAGGAGCTAAATAACTTTCAACTTTACCTGGAGATGGCATAAAGTTTTTAGATGGATTTTCTGCATTGATACGACATTCAATCGCCCAACCATTTACTTTCACATCTTCTTGTTTATACACCAATTTTTCACCAGATGCAATTTTCAACTGTTCACGAACTAGGTCAATACCTGTGATGGCTTCTGTTACTGGGTGTTCTACTTGGATACGTGTGTTCATTTCCATGAAGTAGAATTTATCCTCTTTATAGTCATAGATAAACTCAACAGTACCAGCACCACGATAACCACAAGCAATTGCTGCTTTAACAGCTGCGTCACCCATTTCAGTACGGCGTTCTTCAGATAGTGCTGGAGATGGAGCTTCTTCTACAAGTTTTTGCATACGACGTTGAACTGTACAGTCACGTTCACCTAAATGGATAGTATGACCATAGCTATCAGCTAACACTTGAATTTCACAGTGACGGAAATCTTCGATGAATTTCTCTAAGTATACGCCTGGATTACCAAAAGCCGCTGCTGCTTCTTTTTGAGTAATTTGAACGCCTTTGATCAAATCCTCTTCATCACGTGCAACGCGGATCCCTTTACCACCACCACCGGCAGTAGCTTTAATAATAACTGGGTATCCGATTTCTTTTGCCACTTCTACAGCTTCATGTTCATCTGCTACAAGACCTTTTGAACCTGGAACTGTTGGAACGCCTGCTGCAATCATTGTGTCTTTTGCGATATCTTTAATACCCATAATTTTAATCGCATCAGAAGTCGGTCCGATAAAAGTAATGCCAGCATCTTCACAAGCTTCTGCAAAGCTAGCGTTCTCTGCAAGGAAACCGTATCCAGGGTGAATACCATCACAACCTGTTTTTTCTGCCACTGTTAGAATTCTATCAATTTTCAAATAACTATCACTAGAAAATTTAGAACCGATACAGTATGCCTCGTCCGCAAGTTGTACATGAAGTGCTTCACGATCTGCATCTGAATATACAGCAACAGATTGAATATCTAATTCTTTACATGCTCGAATAATGCGTACCGCGATTTCTCCACGGTTTGCGATCAATACTTTTTTCATTGCACACGGCCTCCCTTAGTTTTCTTTCACTAGGAATAAAGGTTGACCGTATTCCACTAATTCGCCGTCTTTAACAAGAACTTCGACGATTTCACCTTTTACTTCTGCTTCAATTTCATTGAATAATTTCATCGCTTCGACGATACAAACGATTGATTCTTCGCCCACTTTGTCCCCTACTTGAACGAATGCTGGAGATTCAGGATTTGGTGATTGATAGTAAGTACCAACCATCGGTGAAACGATTTTGTGTAAAGATGCATCATTTGCAACTTCAACTTTTGGTGCAGGTGCTGCAGCTTTTTCTGCAACTGAAGCTGCTGGTGCTTTAGGAGCTTCAACAACTTGAGCTGCTGGTGCTGTAACCGCTTTAACAACTTGCGCTGGAGCTTCAGCTATAACTGTTGTACCACTATTCTTTTTAAGTTTAACTTTTGTGTCATCTACTTCGTACACGAACTCATCGATTGAAGAAGAATCTACTAGTTTAATGATTTCGCGAATTTCTTGAATTTTCAACATACATTACTCCCCTTACTTGTGTGTAGTATAATACATTTACTATTTTATCTCGTTTAATGTATTTTTTAAACACTTATTTATAAATAAACATTATTCAAGAAAATTCGCACAAAAATCAGTTAATTGTTTCAGATTGGAAATCGACAACAATTTGTCCAGAGTTATCAAGCTCTTTTTTTACCATATAAATAATTTCATTTGCCTTAGCTTTTGACAATTCATTCGCCTGTACTGTAACACGAATTCGATCGCTTTCAGCTTTTACAAATGCATCTGGATATCCTAAAGTTTTGATTAACATTTCTAACATAGCTTCGTTTGATTCATTTTTTGAAATGGCATCAATTTGATTGAATGCTTCGTTTTTTTCTTCAGCTGTGTATTGTGAGGAACCGATTTTTTTATTTAAAGTATCTTTTAATTGACTACGTTGATTTTGTAATTCCATTCGCATTTCTTCAAATAGATGACTTTCTGTTGTCACTGGTGTTGTTTTACCTGTTTTACTAGCAATATCACTAATTTTAGTATCTTTTAAAGCGTTATCACTGAAAATTGCTAGTCCATTAAATGGTGTCACAGGATTAGATAAATAATATACCGAAATTACCGCAGCTAAACTTAGTAATGTTAAAAACCATACTGCTTTCTTTTTTACTCTCAATTTGAATCCTCCTTTTTTTCCATTGGTCGTACCACAATTCGATGGGTTGGTATTTCTAGTACACTTGATAAAACTGTAACGAGATCATTTTTTACTGTTATCGAATCAGCTCCTTCTGCCACGACTAAAACGCCCGTTACTTTTTGTTGTTTGCTTTCAGCATTTTGTTGCCAACTAAAATATTGGCTTAATGATGATTCATCAGTTTTCGCATCTGGTGTTGGCTGATCATAATAGAAATAAATCATCACTTTTCCTACGCCCTCAATTGAACTAAGAATAGATGTTAATTCTTGATATTGTTCTGTATTGTTAGTGGAAGTTTTCGCATCATCTTTCGCTCCCTTTGATAGGCTCCAAAAACCACTAACTAAAAGTAGTACAATGATGATTCCTGCAATGAGATACTGCGACTTTTTAAAGTGTAGTGCTTTTCCAAGGACATCTCCTCCTTCAATACATTAACAACTAGTACATCTTATGAACTGATTGTATTCAATATGCAAAGCAATCTATAAAAAGAAATAGTTAATGCAATAAAGTGCTATGACCATTCTTAAAAGTTGAGTTGATTCTTCCTCATAATCTTTCGGCAAAATTAAAAGTAATATTTTTCCGACTATACTAAAAGCTAACAAGCCAAATAAAAAGCTTGTCACTACGTTCCTCCCTTTCCTATTTGCATTTGTATCATTAGTAGCACCATCATGATAGTAAAGAAATACGCGAATGCAATTAAAAACGAAACAGCACAGAGGACAAAGAGAGTTTTACTAATATCTTCAATTAATCCATTTACTTTACTATCTGTAAAAGGTTCTAATACTGCTGATAGAAAACGATAACTAAAACCCAATATTAAAATATTTATTGTAGGTAGGATTGTTACACTCCAGACACTGATTAATAATCCCGTACTAGTTGTTACTAATGCAGTTGAGGAATATTTTTTAAAAGTATTAAGAGATTCCGTAACTAACGAACCAATAATCGGGATATTCTGTTGGATTAACCTTTTAATAGGTTCAGATATATCTGCTGTATAGGAGCCAATAATGACACCATTAGCAGCAAGTAACATCGCATAAATTACTACTGAAGCTGAAACAATACTAAGAACAGACATACGCAAAAAATCCGCCATTTTAGCAAAGGATAACTCAGGCAACATCCTCGTAATAAAATCAAATACAAAAGAAGCTATTAACATTGGAATAAGGTATTTTGAAACGATTACTAAAACTGTTTGTAAAAACAATAAAAAAACGGGACTAATCGCCAATACTGAAAATAGCCCCGAACCAAGAAGTAAAGATGATGTTAATAATGGTGACAGTACAACATAGATATGCATCAGTTGATCTGTAATATCTTGCATTTGAAGAAATGCATCAAATACAGGACGAATGGTGACCACAATCACTACGATTAAAAAGAAAAACCTTGTCCACTCTTTCATTGTTGGAATCAGCCAATTGATACAAAGAAATAGAAATGCATATAGAAAAAAAGAACGTAGTGCAAAAAGTTGCTCTTTAAATGGCTCTAAAAAGAAAGTAGTCAGTTGTTCGATACTTACAACCTCCTATGGTACTAATAGCTTCTCCCATTGCTTTAAAAGTTGACCTAACTCGTCCAACCATAGTGTTACAATCCAAATTTTAATCGCAAGATGACTAATAAAAGCAATGCTTCCATAATCATTTTCTTCTAATAAATGAGAAACTATGATTGAACATAAATAAAGCAAGGAACTACCTAATATTAATGGCAGATATGGCAAATCAAATAAATAAAACGTTCGTAATTTTTGCCAAAAAGGTAGTACAACTTGCATCATTAGGAAACTACATAATATAAAAAAAAACACGATTGATAATAAGCGATGTAATGCTGGAGACGTCATTTGTATTCCTACCAAAAGCAGGAGTGATAGTAATATATAGAATAGGAATGTCATCTATGACGTCATCAGCCATTGGAAAAATGTAATAATTTCATCAAAGAAGAGACGCAAGAATCGAAGTAACTCGATGGTTATATATAGATATGCAATGAAATTTAGGAAAAAGGAAAACTCTTTTTTTCCTGTTTGTTCAAAGAAAACATGCAATAATCCTAAGACAAGTCCAATCCCAGCAATACGAAGCAAATCTTGAAGTTCCGAAGTCGCCCCTCCTTTCTCTTCAATTTATGTATGGCACAAAAAAATATGCAAAAAGAGAAGTGTCTAATTGTTTAAAAGACTTAGACTTATTTCTATTATGTTAGATTGATTTATTATGAAATTGTTGTTTGGGTTATTTCTTAGAATACAATACAGACAACACCATGAAGGATTTACCCATTAAGATTTACAAATTTAAATAAATCTATTGAATAAATTGCTTCTGGTCGCCCATTTATGAGAAAAAAGTGAGGAATTGAAATTGAAACTGTTTATTTGCATACTATTTTTTCTCTATTATTAGGATGCACAGCGGAAAATCAAGAACTACATTTGGAATTATTAAAAAGTTATTTTGTAAAGATTTCATGGGAAACCGCAAAATCGAGTATGGTTAGAAATAAGATTACTGAAAAAGTGTTTAAATATAAATATTAATAGTATTAATCTGTTTGCTGAATGATGTGGAATTAGCTTCGCTTTCCGCGGGCGAGCGTTGAGCCTCCTCGGCAGAGAACTGCCTGCGGGGTCTCACCTGTCTCGCTTTCCCGCAGGAGTCTTCGCTAATTCCACATCAACAAAGATAGCTATACAAGATTTTTATTATAAAATTTTCAGCTTTTTTACTTTTTCAGTACCTTCGCTAGAAAACAAGATGTCTTTACAACTCTAACCATAGATTCTGATAAGAAGAAAATATCGAAGGAATATAATATTTGGTTTAATAAAGAGAATTCTGTTACCTTTATTGATTGTAATGAACAAAAAACAGGAACTTTAAATAAAAAAGATGCCAAAGGTTTAAAAGAAAAACTAATGAAATGAATCAATTTTATATATCCATTTTTTTGTTAAGCAAGAACAATCCGCTACAGACGGCGCTTTCCACGGGCTTGACTTCAATCTTCTCGTCACTACTTTTTGAGTACTGAAAAAGTGTTTAAAAACAAATATTAATAATATTAATCTGTTTCTGCATGATGAGGAATTAGCTTCGCTTTCCGCGGGCGAGCATTGAGTCTCCTCGGAAGCCCGTACCGTGCTTCACTGCGGGGTCTCACCTGTCTCGCTTTCCCGCAGGAGTCTTCGCTAATTCCTCATCAACAAGGATAGCTATACAAGATTTTTATTATAAATTTTCATCTATTTTTACTTTTTCAGCGCCTTCACTTCGTTCCTGCAGGGCTTTCAGCTCAAACTTTTCCCGTAGGACAATGAATAGGCCTCACTGAATTAACATCGAACGAAAGAAATGCGAATGCATTTTCGAAGACTCGCCTCTTCTGCTTCACAAATCACAAAATTATTTATCATTAAATGTTCGTATATTTTTCATAAATTTAGCATTATAAAATTCATTCAAATAAGTTAATTAATAATAATGAATTTTCGCTTTTATCAACAAAACTGTAAATAATGTTATACTGCCTCAAAGATCATGTGTATTAATTCAAAAATACCTAAAAAAAAGATGACTCCTGTACAATACAGGAGTCATCTTCTTAATAATTCATAGTCTTTTCTAAATACCCTTCACAGAGGGTACATTTTAGATTATCATATGAAATAATTTAATTATGCACGTGAAACGTATGAACTATCTGAAGTGTTGATGATTAATTTATCGCCTTGGTTGACGAAGAATGGTACGTTTACGACTAATCCAGTTTCCATTGTTGCTGGTTTAGAGCCACCAGTTGCTGTATCACCTTTAATACCAGGTTCAGTTTCAGCTACTTCAAGTTCAACTGTATTTGGAAGATCGATACCTAGGATTTCACCTTCGTACATCATGATAAATACTTCCATATTTTCAAGTAAGAATTTTAATTCATATTCTAATTGTTCTTGAGTAAGTTCGATTTGTTCATAAGATTCCATATCCATGAATGCATATGCATCACCTGATGCATAAAGATATTGCATTTTACGAGTATCGATTTGTGCTTTTTCAACTTTCTCACCAGCACGGAAAGTTTTTTCTGCCACGCTACCGTTACGTAGGTTTCGTAATTTTGAACGTACGAAAGCAGCACCTTTACCTGGTTTTACGTGTTGGAATTCGATTACTCGGAATAGGTTCCCATCAACAAGGATAGTTAAACCTGTTTTAAAATCGTTAACTGAAATCATTTCTAAATATCCTCCAATATTAAATTATAAGATGATTAATTCTTTTGGGGCATGAGTTAATTTTTCATTGCCAGTCGCTGTAATAAGCGTATCATCTTCAATACGTACGCCACCAATACCCGGCAAATAGATACCTGGTTCACATGTTACAACCATTCCTGGTACTAATACTACATTTGAACGATGTGATAATGCAGGACCTTCATGTACTTCTAAACCTATCCCATGACCAGTAGAATGACCAAATGCATCACCATAGCCATGTTCTTTAATATAATTGCGTGTAACTGCATCCGCTTCAATACCCGTCATACCTGGTTTAAATTTTTCAAGACCTAGTAATTGAGCTTCTAAAACAATTTGATAAATTTCTTTTAGTTGATCAGCAGGTTCACCAACAGCAACTGTACGAGTTGTATCAGAGATATAACCATTGTATAAAGCACCATAGTCTAAAGTGACTAAATCACCTTTTTCAATTATTTTATCAGTTGCAACGCCGTGTGGCAATGCCGAACGCAATCCAGAAGCAACAATGGTGTCAAATGAAGAAGATGTTGCACCTTGTTTTCTCATGAAAAATTCAATTTCATTGGAAACTTCAAGTTCTGTTTTTCCTGGTTGAATAAACTGAATAATATGTTCGAATGTGGCATCCACAATCTCACAAGCGACCTTTATAATTTTAATCTCTTCTGAAGTCTTAATCAAGCGAATATTTTCAATTAGCCCAGATACTGCTAATAATTCTGCACTGATTAACTTAGAATATACTTCATACATTGCGTAGCTTACTGTATCTTTTTCAAAACCAAGCGTTTTTATACCCATCACTTTTACTTGATTTGCGATTTCTTCCATTATTGTTCCCTTGTTTTCAACAATGCGGAAACCATTACTTTTCACCTGTGCATTCGCTTGTTCTGTATAACGAAAATCTGTTATAAATACTGCATCGTTTTGTGAGACAATCGCAACACCTGTTGTTCCAGTAAAGCCCGTCATGTAGCGACGATTATAATCATTCGTAATTAAAAGGGCATCTAAATCTTGTATCTCAAGTGCTGTACGTAATTTTTCTAGTTTTCCCATAGTTGTCATTCCCCTCTTTCAGCTTCTAAAAACATTCTTAATGCTGCCTGATAGCCGAATGTACCAAGTCCTGTTATTTGTCCTACACAAACGGGAGCAAGGTAAGAATGATGTCTGAATTCCTCACGCTTATGTACATTTGAAATATGAATCTCTACAACCGGTACTTCTACACCTGCAATAGCATCTCTAAGAGCAACACTTGTATGTGTATATGCGCCAGGATTAAAAATAATCCCACTCACACTCGAATCTTCAGCCTCATAAATCCAATCAATCAGTTGCCCTTCATAATTGGATTGTTTACATTCAATTTCGGCATCGTACGCAGCAGCTAAACTCTTAAGCTTGGATTCAATATCTTGCAAGGTCTCAGAACCATAAATTGTTGGCTCTCTTTTACCTAGACGATTCAAATTAGGTCCATTTAAGCATAAATACTTCATCCATTTTCCTCCCAAATCTATAATATCCTTATTTTAGCACATTACTAGAATTGGGCAACTTATTTCGGGAATCTAAATTTCTTATTTTGGCATGATAAGATGCCGTTTCGAATATCCATAAAAGATGAATTGCAACTATGACAGCCAAAGGTACTGAGAATTTGTGTATATAGACTGTTTTTTGAACAGACCATTCAATTCCCCAAACAATAATCACTGCAACGACTAATGACATCATATCCATTCGAATCTTCTTTAACAATTCTCCCAAAGCAAATAAAATAGAAGCTATAGCAAGTAATAATACCCATAGCATAAACCACTTAACCAAAACATGTGAATCACTAAATACATGATATTTTTTTGTCCATCCAATCGGTGAAAATTTCATGAACGAAAAAGTTTTTAATAACTTTAATGAAAGAATACATGTAATGGAACTACAAAATATAGTCCAGAAAAACACTCGTAATCTCAATTGAACGCCTCCTTTGTAAAAAGGATAGACAAAATACCATAATAATATGCTTTTCCTAGAGCTTTGGTAAATTTTTTAGTACAATAAAGTGAAACTCCATCAGTGGGGGTTTTTCTTCATTCCCCACTGAAAAAAAGAACTCAATTTAATTTCGCCACGTCCTGTGGCAACAACTGAGTGTCCAACATCCTGTTGGACCGAACCAATCAGGCTTTTACGGGCAGTTATCCCCCACCTATCTTCTTCATTCTCAATCTTGAGGTGGGGGTGTTACTGCTCGTTAATGCGGGATAAAAGCAGTCTTAATTCATCTAAAGAGAGCGGTGTTGGTATTGAAAAATCAACCTAATCTTCCTGTATACGGAGGACAAGCTTTGGTTGAGGGTGTCATGATGGGGAGTAAAGAACATACTGTATCTGCCATTCGCCGTAACGACAACTCAATCGAATATTTTTATGTAGAGAGAAAGAAGAATCCAAAACTCCAAAAACTAAAGAAAATTCCTTTGGTGCGCGGAATCATTGCTCTAATCGAATCAGCAGCAAATGGTTCTCAGCATTTGCAATTTGCAGGTGAAAGATATGGAGTAGAACCTGGAGAAGAAGAAACAGAAGAAACAAAAGAAGGTTCAAAATTAGAAATGTGGCTTGGTGTTGCTGCAGTCGGTGTCATATCTTTTATCTTTGGTAAATTCCTTTTCACCTTAATTCCAGTCTTTCTAGCACAACTTTTTCATACTTGGTTACCAGGTAAAACAGCACAAATTTTACTAGAAAGCTGTTTTAAATTAATTTTACTAATAAGCTACATATATATTGTATCCTTAACACCACTTATTAAACGGGTCTTTCAATATCACGGATCAGAGCATAAAGTGATCAATTGCTTCGAAAATGGACTACCTTTAACTGTCGAAAATGTACAAGCACAATCTCGTTTACACTATCGTTGTGGTAGTAGCTTTATGTTATTTACAGTGTTCGTTGGAATGTTTATTTATTTCTTAGTTCCAACAGATCCATTTTGGCTTCGTATTGTAGACCGTATTTTGTTAATTCCCGTTGTTCTTGGGGTTGCTTTTGAAGTTTTGCAAGCAACGAACGCATGCCGTAATATCCCAGTCTTACGTTACTTAGGTTATCCCGGCTTATGGCTTCAACTGTTGACAACAAAAGAACCAAAAGATGATCAAGTTGAAGTTGCAATTGCTTCATTTAATAAGTTATTGGAAATTGAAAAAGATCCTTCAAAAATCCCAGGTAAAGCAGTCTAGTAGAGTATCCCTGCTTTAAATAATGCTGGTCTTTGAAAAAAATTATCAACATCTATTAATATAAATTTAAATAAAAATGCAAGGCGCCTAATTTAGGTGCCTTGCATTTTTATTTTTTACGATTGCGCCATTTTTGAATCACTTTTATTCCCAAGAATCCCACAAGCCAAAAAATCAAATAATAGATCGTAAAGCTCCAATATGATTTATCTAATAACGTGTACAATACAATAGCATACGCCATGTATGAAACGATTAGAGCGATAAATGGATTAATCTTATTTAATGCACATGAAATCCCTTGTACTAAAAATGCTAATGGGAAGATAATCGTTAGCCCTAATATGAAAATAGATTTATTGACATCTCCTTCACCAAAGGCCTTAAACATTGATAATACCGTTAAAGTAAGCATTGTAAAAGCTGGGAATACTATACCGGCAATTTTACTATACATGAAATCACTCCTTGCAGTTCCTTCTATTTTATCATGAAAAGGATTACAAAAAGTATTAATATCAAAAGTTAATACTTATTCCAAAATTGTTTCCATGCACTAGGAAACTCTCTATAATCATTTATTGAAAAATCAGCTGCTTCACATTCTCCTTGAAACATACATGTAGCAAATCCCACTTGTTTTGCAGGAATTAAATCAAGCTCACGATCTCCAATAACCAAGGATAAATTATATTTATCATGTAAATATTGATAAGACCCCGGATTAGGTTTTCTCGGAAAACCATTTTCTAAAGTGACAATTTCTTTAAAATAATGTGCTAAGTTGTAATGATGAAGGACTTTTTCAACAGTTGCTCGATCCTTATGCGTCATAATGACATTACAATTTGCTTGTTGTAGTACAAGTTCTATATTTGGAAATGGTGGCATCTGATCCATCTTAAGTGCACGATTTAATTGCATAAAACTCTCTTTTTCTTGTTCTGATATTTGAAAATAGTCAAAAGCATGAGAAAAGGAAACTTTTAAATGTTTGAAGACTTCATCAAAACTCCCTCTTTCTTGAATCGTTTGATAGAAAAGAGTAGCATATGCCGGATATGTATTACAAATTGTGCCGTCAAAATCCCATAATATATTCATTTATTTACCCCTATCCGAAAAAAATCCAAGTATGTATCACTACACACTTGGATTTTTTCTATTTTGTCTTATAGACCACATTTTAATTGGGCACCACAGTTTGTGCAAGTATTACAGCCACCTAATTCTTCGACTGTACCTTTACGGCATACTGGACAAGTATTACCCACTTCAGAACCTATTGTTACATTTGTAGAACGTAAATCTTGGATTGTATCCACTAGAACAACTGGACGTTTTTCAATTACTTTTTCTTCTTGCATCGTTTCATCCATATTGTTTTCTTCTGCTTTTAAAGTTAATACTTGTGAATCGCGGCTACCGTCAACATATACTGTACCGCCTTTTGCGCCACCATTGTATAAACGTTCATACACTTTTTGAACTTGCTCGACAGTATAGCCGCGAGGAGCATTTACTGTTTTCGAAATTGAGCTATCAATCCAACGTTGAATGATACACTGTACGTCTGCATGTGCTTCAGGAGCTAATTCCATTGCAGTAACAAACCATTCTGGTAAGTTTGCTTCGTCTGCTTCAGGATGTGCCGCTAAATATTCTTGAACAATATCAGCTTTTACTTCGATGAATTTACCTAGACGACCACTACGGTAGTAAGTAAATGAGAAGTAGGGTTCTAATCCAGTAGAAACACCAACCATTGTTCCTGTTGATCCAGTTGGAGCTACCGTTAATAAGTGTGAGTTGCGGATACCGCCATCAAGAACAGCTTGACGTATATGTTCTGGCAGTTTCTTCATATAGCCTGTTTCTGTGAAACGTTTGCGAAGCTCAGCAGTTTCTTTTTCGTTTTTACCGATCAAGAACGGGAAGCTACCACGTTCTTTTGCAAGCTCTGTAGATGCTTCATATGCAGTAACTGCGATTGTTTCGAAAATTTCATCTACTAAAATATTACCTTCTTCTGAACCATATTCTTTTTCGCAGTAGATTAGTAAATCTGCTAACCCCATAACTCCAAGACCGACACGACGTTCGCCTAAAGCTTGTATACGGTTATCCTCTAAGAAGTAAGGTGTTGCATCAATTACATTATCTTGCATTCTCACACCTACGCGAACTGTTTCTTTTAGCGCTTCAAGGTCAACAGTTTTTGTATCTTTTTGTGCAAATTGAGCTAAGTTAACTGCAGCTAAATTACATACTGAATATGGGGCTAATGGTTGTTCACCGCATGGATTTGTAGCAACAACTTTTTGACCGTAACTTTTAGCATTTGTCATTTCATTGGCATTGTCAATGAAGAAAATACCTGGTTCAGCTGAGTAAGTAGCACAAATATTGATCAAATTCCAAAGCTCAAGTGCTTTGATTTTGCGATATGAGCTTACAGCATGTCCCTTTTCTTCCCATTCACGAACATCGCCACATTCATGCCATTCATCGTTATAAATTGCCATTTCTTTTGCATCGTAAGTTTCAACAGATGGGAAACGCAGATCAAATTCTGCATCACTTTCAACTGCTTCCATGAATTCGTTTGTCAATGTAACAGAAATATTAGCACCTGTTAAGAATTCTGGATTGTTTACGCTATAAGTACCACCATCACGTAATTTTGTTTCAGCATCTTTGAAGATGGCTTCATTGAATCCGCCGAAACCAGGGATGGATTTATAATTGATAATACCTTGATACATCGCTTTTTCTTGCTCTGTTAAAGGTTTGAATTGTAGTTTTTCTTTTGCTAAGCGTTTAATTTCTTCATCTGTTGTATTTTCGATTAAGAATCGTAAAATACGAGGATTTTGCATTTTAGAAATAATAAATTCAAAAATGTCAGGATGCCAACATGATAGCATAATCATTTGTGCTCCGCGACGTGATCCACCTTGCTCTACGAGATGTGTCAATTTCGCAATATCATCGAGCCATGATACAGAACCAGATGATTTGCCGTTTACTCCACGAGCTAATGTATTACGTGGTCGTAATGTTGAACCATTTGTACCAACACCACCACCGCGACTCATGATTTCCATTACTTGTTTGCGGTGATCACTTATCCCTTCACGCGAATCTGCCACAAATGGCATAACGTAACAGTTGAAGTACGTAACATCAGTACCTGATCCTGCTCCGTAGATAACACGTCCTGCTGGGATGAAGTTCAGACCTACAAGTTGTTTATAAAACTTTTGATACCATGCTTCTCGTTTTTCTTCTGTCTTTTCGACAGATGCTAATCCCGTTGCATTACGTTTTGCTATTTGTTCGTAAAAAACTTCTAGAGGCTTTTCAATGACGTCTAGTGAGCGAGTAACAATTCCTTCTGATAGCTCTTCTGGATCATCGATTGCGCTACGATAATCATCTTCGATTAGAATTTTTGCTCTTTTTTTAACTTCATCGATTGAAACGATATAGCCAAGTCCACGAGCAGGAAACTTAGGATCTGCTTTTACTGTTAAAACAACAAAATCCCCAACTTTTAACGTTTTCTTTTCAGTATCTTTGAAAGAATAACGGTCGATCATCACAAGTCGAGAAACACCTTTGTGCGTTAAATGCATGTCCTCTGTGATTGGATGAACTTGAGGAAATTGTTGAATGTCTTTGTTTAGTTGTTTAATGTCGATTGTCTGATTATGATGCTGCGATGCAAGTACCATACCATCCGCCTCCCTATTTCTTATAGCAAAACACAATATATAGTATTTATACAATTAAATACGATACTATATATTGATTGGAAAAGCAAATAGCGCTTTTTTAGAAAAAAACGTTGTTATATCGCGATTCATAGGTATTTTCGGTTTTTTTATCACAAAAAATAAGCCTAAAAACCTATTATTTTCTAAAGTTCCATTCATCCGTTTCATAACGTGTTTTTGCAAGATTTTCAACAAAATCTTGTTGTTCTTGTGTCAATTCGTAAGGTACTAATTCAATATCTAGTGCATCTTCAAATCCCTTGTGGAAAGCTTCAGCACATGCTTCGACATCTACTTTACGTTTTGCTAATTGATTAATTGCGATCGCTTTTTGTGGTAAATGTTTGCGCATACGATCTTTTGATGCTTCTGATGGAAATTTGAAAACAGAGATCAATTTTTCATCATCTAAATCTATTAAAATTGATCCATGTTGTAAAATTACGCCCTCTTGTCTAGTTTGTGCACTACCTGCAACCTTTTTACCTTCTACGACAAGTTCATACCAACTTGGTGCATCAAAACAAACTGCACTTTTTGGCTTTTTCAAAATATCTCTTTTTTCTTCCGAATCAGGCACAGAAAAATAAGCGTCTAAGCCTAAATTGCGAAAGCCTAACAATAACCCTTCACTGATCACTCGATAGGCTTCTGTGACTGTTTTAGGCATGTTAGGGTATTTTTCTGAAACGATAACACTATACGTTAATTCATGTTCATGTAAGACTGCTCGCCCACCAGTTGGACGTCTTACAAAACCTAAATTTAATTTCTTTAATTGATCGAAATCGATATCTTTTTGTACTCGTTGAAAATAACCTACTGAGAGTGTCGCTGGATTCCATTCATAAAAACGAATTACTGGTGGAATTAGCCCTTCGCTATGCCAATGTAATAGTGCTTCATCTAAAGCCATATTATACGCAGGGCTACATGGACCTGAATTTATAAAATACCATTTAGTTGTCATTTAATCGTCTCCCTTTTATATCAACTTTTCTATTTTATCAAAGTCATTGGACTATCGCTAGTTCTTCTTTTATAATATTATTTATAGATAGAAAGGGGTAAGTCATCTTGAGCTGGTTATATACAATACTAATCATCCTAGTTGTAATTATTATTTACGCGCTTATTAATGCATTACGCTTAAAAAAAGCAGTTACAACTCTAAATGAAGAAGAATTTAAAAAAGGGTATCGTAAAGCACAATTAATCGATGTTCGTGAATTAAAAGAATTTGAAGGTGGGCATATTTTAGGTGCACGTAACTTACCTACAACCCAACTTCGTAATCGATATCATGAGCTTCGTCCAGATAAGCCAGTATACTTATACTGCCAAAATGCTGGTCGTAGTGCACGTGCTGCTTTATTCTTAAAGAAAAAGGGCTACAATGAACTTTATCAATTAGAAGGCGGTTACAAAAACTGGCACGGTAAAATTAAAGTGAAATAGTTTCTTCTAATTAAGGAAAGTCGTTTCAATTACGAAATGGCTTTCTTTTTTTCGTAGAATTTTTTCCTAATCCAATTTTAGAAAGGTGCTGAACGTTTTATTTCCCACATCATTTCCTGAACATATATAATAGGAAGAAACTCAAAATGATTTTCCGTTAATTTCATTGAACAAACCTATTATTATTCTATGAAAAATCTTGAAGCTAACTAAATCCTAAGATTTTATAAATTAAATATAAAACGCACTGCAATCCAATTTAGACTGCAGTGCGTTTTACTTTGTCATGAAATTGTTAGAAAATCCAAAGCTCCTGTTTAATCGTTTTTATACCTATAGATTAGGCTTCAACAAGCGCAGTAGCTTTTGTGTATTTCAAAACTGGATTACGTGCTGCACGAGTTTCATCTAAACGGCTAATAACAGTCGTATGAGGTGCTTCTTGCACGATTTCTGGTGTTTCTTCTGCTTCCTTGGCAATTTGAATCATTGCATCACAGAAAGCATCTAATGTTTCTTTAGATTCTGTTTCAGTTGGTTCAATCATTAACCCTTCTTCCACATTTAATGGGAAGTAAGTTGTTGGTGGATGATAGCCAAAGTCTAACAGTCTTTTCGCAATATCAAGTGTACGGACACCCAGTTTTTTCTGACGACTTCCACTTAATACAAATTCATGTTTGCAATGACGGTTATATGGCAACTCATAATATGGTTGCAGACGACGCATCATGTAGTTTGCGTTAATAACTGCATTTTCTGTTACAGCTTTTAAGCCGTCTGGTCCCATTGAGCGAATGTAAGTGTATGCACGAACATTAATACCAAAGTTACCATAGTAAGGTTTCACACGACCAATAGATTGTGGACGATTATAATCGAAATGATAGCCTTGTTCATTTTTTACAAGTACTGGTTTTGGTAAATATGGAATCAAATCCTCTTTTACTCCAACTGGGCCAGAGCCAGGGCCACCACCACCATGCGGGCCAGTAAATGTTTTGTGTAAGTTTAAGTGTACGCAGTCAAAGCCCATGTCGCCAGGGCGCGCTTTAGACATAACAGCATTTAAGTTTGCGCCATCGTAGTATACTTTACCGCCAACACTATGAATGATTTCAGCAATTTCAAGAATATGTTCTTCAAATAAGCCCAATGTATTTGGGTTTGTTAACATTAAAGCAGCCGTATCTGAACCTACGACACTACGTAAATCTTCTAAGTCAACTAAACCATTTTCATCAGATTTAACTGTTATTATTTCAAAACCTGCAACGGAAGCGGATGCCGGATTTGTACCATGCGCAGAGTCAGGTACAATCACTTTTGTCCGTTCGTGTTCACCATTTGCTTCATGGAATGCACGAATCATCATTAATGCTGTCCATTCTCCTTGAGCACCAGCTGCTGGTTGAAGCGTTACTTCATCCATCCCTGTAATTTCAATAAGATGTTGTTGCAGATCATACATTAATTCAAGTGCGCCTTGAACTGTTTTTTCATCTTGCAATGGATGAATGTTGGCGAATCCTGAGAAACGTGCCACAGATTCATTGATTTTCGGATTATATTTCATCGTACAAGAACCTAATGGATAAAATCCAGAATCCACACCATGATTACGACGAGACAATGCTGTATAGTGACGCATAATATCCAATTCAGAAAGCTCTGGTAATTCTGCTTCTTCCTCGCGAATAAATTCAGATGGTAAAATGCTTGATAGTTCTAATTCGGGTACATCTAAATCTGGTAAGCTATAGCCTACACGACCTTCTTTAGATAATTCAAATACAAGTGGTTGATTTTCCTTATGCATGTTGAGCCCCCATTTCTTGCACGAGTGCATCGATTTCTTCTATTGTACGTTGTTCAGTAACCGCGATTAGTACATGATTTTCAAATTCTGGACTGACTTTTCCTAAATCAAAGCCACCAATAATACCTTTTTCAAATAAAGCTTCATTTATAGCTTCTACTGAACCTTTTACTTTTACAACGATCTCATTGAAATGCGATCCTTGGAAAGCTACTTCAAAGCCTGCACGTTCGAAAGCTACCTTCGCATAATGAGTCTTAAGAATATTTTGTTTAGCCATTTCTTGAACACCTTTTTTACCTAGTGCTGTCATCGCAACAGAAGCAGCTAAAGCGTTTAATGCTTGGTTAGAACAAATATTAGAAGTTGCTTTTTCACGACGAATATGTTGTTCACGCGCTTGTAACGTAAGAACATATCCTCTTCTGCCTTCTTCATCAACTGTTTCACCGATTAAACGGCCAGGTACTTTACGCATTAATTTTGTTGTTGTTGCAAAATAGCCACAGTGAGGTCCACCAAAACTTTCAGGAATACCAAAAGGTTGAGCATCTCCAACCGTAATATCAGCACCTAATTTACCTGGAGGTGTAAGAATTGCTAATGATAATGGGTTTGCCGAAATAATAGATAATCCCTTTACTGCATGAATAGCATCTGAAATCGCTTGAACGTTTTCAATTTGGCCATAGAAATTAGGATATTGCACCATTACGCCTGCAGTGTCTTTATCTATTAATCTTCCAAGAGCTTCTAAGTCAGTAACGCCATCTTTTAATGGAACAGTTACTACTTCAATAGATTGACCATATGCATATGTTTTCACAACATCTTGTGCGATTGGATGTACTGCTTCTGAAACTAAAAGTTTTTTACGACGTGTCTGACCTGCAGCTAACATTCCTGCTTCTGCAAGTGCAGTGCCACCATCATACATGGAAGAGTTTGCAAGATCCATTCCAGTAAGTTCAGCAATCATTGTTTGAAATTCAAAGATAGCTTGTAATTCACCTTGAGAAATCTCAGGTTGATATGGAGTATACGCAGTGTAAAACTCTGATCGAGAAATGACATGGTCAACTATAACCGGTTTGTAGTGATCATATACACCTGCACCTAAGAAGGATACATACTCGTCACTATTTGCATTTTGTTTTGCAAGTTGTGCCAATTCTTTTAATAACGCTGGTTCTGATTTAGCAGATTTTATCTTGTAATCACCTTTAAATCGAACTTTTTCTGGGATGTCTGCGAATAATTCATCAACAGATGATACGCCAATCACCTTTAACATTTCTTGCTGATCTTGTTCAGTCATTGGTAAATAACGATGTTTCATTGCAATAATACCTCTCTTCTTTTCCTTATTTTTGACGTTTATAAAAAGGTGTTTCAACTGTCGTCACTTTTAAGCGGCGGTTACGAATTTCAATTTCTAATTCTTGGCCCACCTCAGCAAATTCACTTTTCACAAGTGCTAATCCAATATTACGTTTTGTAAGAGGTGATTGTGTTCCTGTTGTCACTTCACCTATTTCCTCATCTCCTTTAAAAACTCTATAACCATGACGAGGAATGCCTTTATCAATCATTTCTATACCAATACTTTTTCGTGGTACACCATTTTCTTTTTGATCAAGTAAAGCTGCTTTTCCAATGAAATCTTCTTTTTGAAGTTTCACGACAAAATTAATACCTGCTTCCAGAGGTGAAATTGTATTTGATAATTCTTGGCCATATAGAGGAAGGCATGATTCAAAACGCAATGTATCACGTGCACCTAAACCACATGGAATCACACCTTTTGGTTCACCAGCTTTTAAAATTTGATCCCATAGAGCTACGACTGCTTCTTTAGATGCGTAAATTTCAAAACCATCTTCCCCTGTATACCCTGTACGAGAAATAAGCGTATCAAATCCACAAATTGAAACATGTTGTTGCAAGCGGAAAGGTTTAATTTCTTTAAGATTTGACTCTGTTAAGGATTGCAATACTTCTTCTGCAAGTGGTCCTTGAAGTGCTAATTGTCCATATTCATCTGAACAATTCGTAATCTTCACGTCTCCAATTTCCTGTTTTTTCATCCAATCGAAGTCTTTTTCTATATTTGCTGCATTTACAACTAGTAAATAACGATTTTCTTCTAGTCTATAGATTAGTAAATCATCTACAACTCCGCCATTTTCATAACACATTGTTGTATATTGTGTTTGATTAATCGCTACCTTTGAAACATCGTTCGTTACAAGTTTTTGCAAATACGCTAAACTTTCTGAACCTTCTACGAATATTTCTCCCATATGCGAAACATCAAACAAGCCCGCTTTTGTACGAACTGCTTCATGTTCTGCCTTGATAGAGGAAAACTGCACGGGTAAATCCCAACCACCAAAATCAATTGTTTTACCACCATATTTCGCATAAGAATCAAATAATGGTGTTTGTTTTAATTCTGTCGTCATTTTTCTTCCTCCTAATCATCAATTCACAAAAAAAGGACAGAGAAACCCTATCTAAGGGTTTCTCTGTCCATGCACCTGAAAGTTTAACCATTACGGCTGGCCTCTTTGGTGGCTACATAAAGTAGCTCTCTCCAGAGTTGCGTCCTGTACGAGTCTTTTTGCCTGAGAGATTCACAGCACTCACTATTTGCTCCTTCGGCGACGCTACATAAGCGTTCTCTCCCCGTACAATCATCCGCCCAAGAATAATTCTTGGTACTATTTTCATTCCAATGTTCTATAACAGGATTGCTTGACTATATCCTAACATTGAAAGTGATAACATGCAATAACTTTATGAAAAATGTTTTAAAAGCGAACGATGCAACATATACATCTCATGATTATTCGCCTTTCAATCTTGTAACTTGGAATGCAGCATACTCAACAATCTGTCTCAATGAACGACCCTCTGTACGGATATTTATGTGTGCTGCACTCTTATAATATTTTCTTCGCTGATAAAATAAATCTTCTAATTCTTGTTTAGTTGAGCGTTGGACAATAGGGCGATTTTTGTCTTTATGGATTCTTTTCCAAATATCAGGGAATGTTGCGTCTAAAAATAATACTAATCCAGTTTGTCTCATAATTTTTCGATTTTCTGCATTCATTGCAACTCCGCCACCAGTTGAAATAATACAAAATTCATCACGAAAATCTTTTAAAAATTCCGTCTCTATTTTACGAAAATATGCTTCTCCTTTTTGTTCGAAAATTTCTGGAATTGTCATTTTTTCCCGTTTCACGATTTCTTTGTCCATGTCGTAATAAGGCATTCTTAGAAAATAACTAAGTCTTCTTCCGATTGCACTCTTCCCGCTGCCCATATAGCCCACTAAATAAACTTTTCTCATCTTCTCACCTTCTTATGACTAACGACTACCTTACAACTTTATATCACTTTTTATTAATAGTAGCATGAACACTAGTCGATTCCAATAAATCATTCGATGATGAGAAGAAATAAAAGAAAATTAGAACATTATGTCAACATTTGCAAGTCATTTCGAATAAGAATCTTTAGATTTCAATTTGACTTCTCACTTTCTTCCTGAATTGAGTTTAATACTAACTTCGTTTGATCGATTGCAGCAATTCGTAAGGCATCATATGCTCGATAGTGTGAATCATAAGCAAAACTCGCCGCCATCATTAGATTTGTGACAAAAAACAAAAAAATCATAGCGGTTAAAAGCATAAAGCCTTGCTCATTCTTTAGAATTCGGCACAATAAAATCTCTACTCCTTTCTTTGCCATTCATAAATTTTACAGTTGTATTTAATCTATTGTTGGCATATTCAAAGTTGACCATTGAAATGCCAAATAGTAAAGGTTGATAACCTTCTTCCCTTCTTAATTCCCCAGACGCTTGTTTTACGCCTAAATTCCCTCTCGTTGTTGAGTACTGAATATGATATGAAGTTCTACGATAAAAATCTTTTGTAAAGGTTAACTCTTTCTGCAATTGAAAAGAAAATAGTTCCCATTGTAATTCATCAGTATTAAACATTCCATTGTTTTTATGGCTACACCAAATAAAAAACAACAGAAAGAAATGAGCAAAACAAACTAAAATCATCAACTGTAATAATGCATCTAATAATGTAAATCCACGCTCATCTTTATTGTTTAAGAATCTGTATTGACACAAAGTCTTTCTTTTTGAATTCCTGAGTATTGGATACAAATTTGAAACTCGTCCCCCTCCCAGTAATAAGTGACTCCATCAATTGTTATTTGTCCTTCATATTTTTGAAGCTTTTTGATGTTACCAGCCGCATATAATGCCGCTTCTGCAGCATGTAAACTCAACTTTTTTTTGTAGAGCGATGTCTCTAGACGATAATAGAATGGTAATAATGTTCCAAAAATGAGGATCAAAATAACAAGTGTCAATAATGATTCTGGCAACGAGTGCCCACGTTCATTGAACAATTTTCACCCTTCCTTCACCTAGATATACAATCAGCTCTACTTTTCTTCCATTTACAGAAAACGTCATCGTCCCAGCTCTACTAACCGTTTGTCTTTCCGTAAAAATCACATGATCTAACGTACTGTAATATCTATATGCAATATTTTCTGGATATTTTCTAACAACAATAGGTTTAACCGTACTAATTTGAGGTACATAAACTTGAATTTCTCCAATCTTATCAAATACGTATAGACTTGCAGCACCTTGATAACGAAATGACATCGCATGCGTCAGCTCGATATCTAATTTTAATTGTTCTATAAAACGATTTTCTATTTGTCGATCTAACTGTTTCTTTCCCACACTAATACCGATTGTGCAAATGAACATTGTAATTGCTAAAACAAGTAGCATTTCGATAAGAGTAAAACCTTTCTGATTGTTACTATGACATTTAGTTTGAAACGTCAACTTTTCCATCTGCTATCGTAATTGTTTTCCCTTCACATGTTTTTGAATCACTTACTTTTAAATATTCTTTATTTTCTAATTCTGATATCGACGTCGGATATTGCCCTAAATCAATACGATAAGCCTCTACTTGTCCCTGTACCATTTTGACATAGGCATCGCATCCCTTCTTATCAACTGTTGTGAAGTGCTTTGTTACATTTGGAATGGCAATTAAAATCAGAACCGAAATAATAAACAACACAATTAACATCTCGATTAAAGTAAATCCTTTTTGATTGTTTTGTTTAAAAATCATAGTCCGCTCCTTTTTATACAAGTTCCAACATTTCGTACATTGGTAGTAAAATAGCAAGATAAGCTCCTAAAATACAAAGTGCAATAATGACAAAAAGCAGAGGTTGCACAAGAGCTAATACCCTTTGAACATTATTTTCTGTTCGATCAGTGAGAAATTCGCTATAAATTTGTAGTTCGCGTCCCAGATTCCCTCCTTGTTCACCATGAATAACATGTGCATAGAATCCTTTATAAAAAAAGTTCTCTCTTTCTATAGCTGTAGAAAGTGAATCTCCATAGACAATTCTATTTTGAATTATTTCTGCTATCTTTGCTAAATAAGGTTGTAACGACTGCTTTTGTAGAATATCGAGTCCTTCTTGCATCGGCATACCACTTTCTATGAGACCACCTAATTCATAAGCTATTTGCCTAGTAATTTGTAATTTAAATTGTCGGTTGACTAAAGGTATACTCATTAAAAAATGAATTTGTTCCTCAATTGTTTTTTTACATAGCCACCGCCAGATGATAATTAAGACACCCAATACCCCAATTGCTAGTACTATTATAAAATCTGGTAAATGCAAAAATAAGGCAGACAATGTTAAATCTAAATTCCCTTCTGCTGTGCGGTTATTTATCATAAAAGACATATTAGGTAAGAAATATGTTCTAAAGGCTAAAAATAAGATAATTAGAAATAGGAAAAGGACAATTGGGTATGTCATCAATTTAATTAAACGTTGCCTATTCTGTAGTTTTTTTTCTAACTGATTTGCAACTGTTTTTAATGCTTGTACAGTCTTACCGTGCTGCTCGGCCACTAAAATTGTCATTAGATAAATTTTAGGATAGCCTAATACATTTAATACATCTGTCATTGATGACCCATTGCGTAACTGATTTAAAATATCATCTTCCATTTCTGACTTACTTTTTAAATGATGGGGCATAAGCATGAATAAAGAATCCGAAAATGTATATCCTTCATCCAACAACACACTCATCTTTTTTAATAACTGTGCAGGTTCTTTCAATTGAATTTTTCTCTTTAAAAAAAGCTTATCCACCCAATCTTTCTTTTGGATTAAGGGTAATTGCACTAAATCTTACCCCCTTTGCTATTTGACCTTCTAGCGTTTTTTCAGACGGAAGTTTATAGGAAATACCTGTATCGATTGCTTCAAATGCTTCTTCTAAATAACTTTCTGATAATATTTCAAATACTGCAGAGGCTTTTTGATTTGATGTTAAATGAACGAGACGTTGTGCTACGACACCTAATACTGTTTGTTTTAACTCCTCAAGTGAAATGCCTAAATCTAATAATCGATATAAACACCCAACTGTATCTTTACTATGAATAGTCGTAACTACTAAATGCCCCGTCAGTACTGCTTCGATAGCAATTTGTGCTGTCTCTCTATCTCTTATTTCGCCAATCATAATAACGTCTGGTGAGTGTCTTAATATTGCTTTTAAACCAACTGCATAAGTTACTCCAGCTCTTTCATTTACTTGGATCTGCAACAAATGTGATTGGTTATTTTCCACAGGATCTTCCAAAGAAATAATGTGTTTTTGAAAGTTTGTTGCAAGATGATGAATTAATGAATAGAGTGTAGTGGATTTGCCACAACCGGTTGGACCTGTCACAAATAATATTCCTTGTGGCTGTTCGACAAGTTGAACTAATTGTTTTGCAGAATCAACAAATACACTTAATTCTGATATTGGTAATGTTCGATTTTGGAGCATTAATCTTATTACTAGACTTTCTCTTAAAAAAACAGAAGGTAAGGTAGAAACACGAAAAGAAATTTGTTGTTCATTGAATTTTTGCTCGAATGAGCCACTTTGGGGTTTGCGTTTTTCACTTATGTCTAAAGAGGATAAATATTTCAAATAGGAAATCATACGATCTCCAATATCAAGGGGAAGGTGACCAGCCGATATTAGCTGCCCAAACTTTCGATAATAAATTTCATACTGATTATTTGTAGGCATGAGATGTAAATCTGATGCACCAAATTGCAAAGCTTTTTGTAATAGTTGCACCGATTTTTGTTCGATAATCGTTTCAGTAACTGACATTGTACCTCCTCTCAACCATACAAGTAATGACCGCTCTTTACTTGTTAAGAATATTATACATGGACTATATTGGAAATGAAAGAATTTATTTCAATTAATTATTCGTAATATTTTCCCTATTTCACTTTTTATCATAGTGCTATTTCCCTTAATTAGACAACTAAACTACATTTATTTGGGTTAATTACATTAAATTTCCACAAAAAAATCACATTTTATTGAAGAAAAGTTTTTTTCTACTGCTACAATTGAATTATTGCTTTATAATAATAGTATTCAAATAGGAGGTGAAGAGATTACATGTTAAATTCACTAAAAGTTACAAGTACTTTATCTGATGAAACTAGATTCTCTATATACCAATTTATGTTACAGGAAAAGAAATCTTTTTCTGTTCAAGATATTGCTGACCGCTTTCATATTCACCCTAATGTAGCGCGACTTCATTTAACAAAACTAACTGAAATTGCAGTAATCAGCTCAGAATATGAAAAGACTGGTAAAGGTGGGCGACCTGGACGTAGATATAAAGCTGAAGAAAAAGGCGTTACATTATCTTTTCCAAAAAGAAATTACGATGAATTACTTGAATGGGCTCTTGAAATTCTAACAGAATTTGGTGAAGAAGCAAATAATGTAGGTAAGAAAATTTGTTATAAAAAAGGTACGGAAGACATGGAGAAATTTGTCTTAAGCCATGGTAAAGATCGACTTCAACTTACATTTGATGAAAAATTAGAATTGATTACTGAAGCAGCATCACTAATCGGTTATGTCCCTTTAATTAAAGAGACGCCAGATGGTAAAACCATATCTTTTGCAGTTTATAATTGCCCATATAATAATGAGATACAAAAGCATTCAACACTTGTTTGCGATTTACACGAATCCTACTTAAAAGGTCAATTCGATACGCTTTTCGATGTCAAAGATTTTGTGCAGATTGAAAGTATGACTAATAGTTGTGATTACTGTACTTATAGAATTAACGTATAATATAATATCTGGTAAGACTTTGTGAAATATTACACTGCATTGTCACAAAGTCTTTTAACTTGCGGTTTACATGTATCAATATAATCATTTATAATGATTATGAGATTATTGTGTCGTCGAAAAGGAGGGATCGTACATGGATAATATGTATAAGATGCTTGGCTTCTGGACAGGTATTTTCGCAGTTATGTTTTATTTAGGTGATATGAAAGAGGTTTCGTTATTATTCGTAGCTAATACAGGATTTTTCCTTCTATTAGGTTTCTTAAACCTTACAGAACGCATGTATTTGTACATTTTCGGTGCATACTTAACAGTATTCTTTGCTGGATTCACGTACTATACTACATTCATTCACGTACCAGGTTTAGAACATTAATAGTAAAAAAAGACAGTCAATCGGCTGTCTTTTTCTTTTGTATAGTTTTCACTATTGACATAGTACAAACGGTCGTATATGATATATTAGTAGCTTAACTTTATCCCTCCCATTTATATATGGTGAGAAAACATCCCCTAGATGAAGATTAATATCTTCTACTTAAGAGGCCTATAAAGCCTCTTTTTTTTGGCGATTTTTAACTTTATTATTGATTTCAAAACCGTATCCATCTCGTGGATACGGTTTTTATCTATAAATTGAATTACTATTTTTTATGTACTTCATTTAATACATCATATTAATTTTTTTATTGAATCAATTTCATAAATCCGTTTTTGATTTTTAAATACGAACATTTCAACATACTAACTTTTCCATATTTAGATATGAATGTTCCGCTACAGGCGGCGCTTTCCACGGGCTTGGCTTCAATCTCCTCGTCACTTCGTTCCTGCGGGGCTTTCAGCTCAAGCTTTTCCCGTAGGAGTCACCGTCTTTCGCTCCACAATAACAAAATTGGATATAAATCCTTTTTGAGTTTCATATGTTTTAAACGTTTGCCAAGAGAGTAAACAATAACATACCTATTTTAAGTAGAGGGTGTTAAATAATTAGATCAAATATATAAAAAAATAGCACCTAAACGTAAGTTCAGGTGCTACTCTATTAGAATCCATTTAAAAATGGATTTTGTTCCATTTCAATATCAACCCTAGTTGGATCCCCATGGCCAGAGTATATAATTGTTTCCTCATCAAGGGTTAATAATTTATTATGGATAGACTCTAATAGTTGCTTACTGTCCCCGCCTTCTAAATCAGTGCGTCCAATACTACCTTCAAAAAGTGTATCCCCTACAATCGCAAAGCCTTCATCTTTAAATAAAAATGTAATACTTCCAGGTGAATGACCTGGAGTGTACAAAATATCAAGTGTAAAATTAGCAAGCTCCAGTCTTTGTTCTTGGTCAATTAAGTAGTCAGCAGGCTCAATTTGAATATTGGGAATTTCCGCGTACCGTCCAGATCCATTTTTCATAGGCTCTTGTAACCATTTTGATTCCTTTTTATGCAAGTATACCGGTATTTTAAATGTATTTCTAACATCATCTACGGCACCAATATGATCAAAATGAGCGTGTGTTAATAAAATAGCTATTGGCTTCAAATTAAGTGCTCTTATTTGATGCACAAGTTTGTCACCCTCACCTCCAGGATCAATTACTAAACATTCCTTATCCGAATTACTTATCAAATAACAATTCGCTTGAACAGGTCCAAGCGGATATGTACGTATATTCAACACTTTCATCACCTCTTCTTCATTATACAGATAAAAATACTGTTGGCTACTATCTTGTGAGTCTTTCTAATGACACAGAAATCTGTCAGGTATTGTCATATATAAAAGTTATTATTTTCAAGTACGTTCGAATTTCCGTCACTTTTTATTCTCGACAAAAGCTGGAAATAGCTTTACAATAGAGAAGGAATAATGTTTACGGCATTCATTTTCTGATGTCGAAAGGAGTGTCTCTATTGAACTTATTAATGGTTATTTTTGGCCTAGTAGCTATCCTAGGTCTTGTCGGCACTGTGCAAGCTCTTAAAGAAAAAGCTATTCTTGGAATAATCTTCAACTTCGCAGCATTCGCAGTGTTTGGATGGTTCGTAGTAATGACTGTCCTACATCAAGGTTTTCCACCAAGCCTTCATCACTAATTGAAAATTGGTAGAAGAAAGGATATCCTCTTTTGGATATCCTTTTTTCTATCTAAAAATTTCCAATTATCAATAATTTTCAGTATTTAAATGAAGCATTTCTATAATTAATGGTATTTCTATCCTTGAAGCAATAGCCAATCTTTTACCTTAAATTTCTTGGTTGTGAATACTTTTTCATAGTTAAAACCGGTTAAACACACGCTACCTTTTGAAGAACAGACAATGGGTTCATAATTTTTCATTTCACCTATTTGTTGAACACTATGAATTGAGGCGTGTACAAGTTGAAATGGATTTTCTTCTTCATCTATTTTACCACTCTTTGTCGGTAATAATGTAATAATTGATTGATCATCTAACCATTGCACTTCTGGTACAAACCATTGTGAGAAATTGGTAACAGCAGGTGTTTCCCATACTTGCTTTTGTGTTCCCTTTTGTAATACATACTGAAACTCCTCACGTTTGAAATCCATTGAAACAATTAATGTGGATTGTTTATAACTATTCATATAAACTACTTGATGATTAGATAATGGTGTTTCTTTATTATTTCTCCAGTCAACTTTTGACAAAGTCCCGCCGTTTAAAGGGTTGTTGCTCATTCTATTCATCCATAAAGTATCATCTGTTAACCATACCCAAAATGGATTTTCTGATTGAAATTCATGTAGCTGTTCTTTTTTACTTTCATAGACATAACTTTTATAGGAAAAGTTATCACTAAATGACGCAAATGCTAATAAGTCTACATTATTAGGATTCCATACAATTGATAACTCTGATGATGTAACTTCAAAATGATGTAATGGTTTCCCCTCAACCGACAGTATCGTGACTTTTGCTTTTTTTTCGTTACTTGCTGTTTGAATAAGTATTTGCTTCATACTAGGATGGATGAACGCTTGTATAATGTCGTCATTAGTGGAGTAGATTGTTTTCTTTTTCCCCGTTAATAAATTGTATCTAACTAAGTGTTCTCCTTTTTGATCCTGTTTAATAAAAAGAACTTCAATTTCAGATAAGAATCCAACAACACTATGTAGTTCATCTGTTTTTAATCGATAAGGTACAACATTCGATATTGTTTTTACAGTTTCTATTGATTTCTTTTCAGACTGCTTCTGTTCGTCCTTTGAATTTAAGTGTTGTTGTTGGCATGCAGCAAGGAAAACGGCAGAAATAAGTAATAGATATGCAATTTTCTTCATAGTTGCCACATCCTTTCTAGCTATTCTATTATACGATTAATTATATAAAAAGCTATCATTCTAATAAAATTTTTTTATGTCAAGAGAAATGAAAAACTTCATCTCATAAATAAAAAACCACATAGCTATTATAAGCCATGTGGTCAGTAGTATAACAATTAACTATTTTTCTATTTTGCTTTCCCTGTTTCATTATCATAGAATCTAAGCAAGTCCCCATTGATAATCTTATCAGAGTATTCTAGTTTTTTGTTTGATTGATCAATGTAAGGTTGGCATTTTGATATATCTGTTTTTTCACCATTTTTCTTATCGTAACATACTTCACCAGCATAAACTAATTTATCTGTTACGAATCGACCATCACGGAATGTTACGAAATCCTTATGGTCTTTAGAGAATAAGTCAGTACCCATTTGTAAGTCGTTTTTCGTATCAACACCAAGTAAATGTAAAACTGTTGGTCGTACATCCATTTGGCCGGCAACTTCATGCATTTGTTTACCAACTCCAGAATGTGGAATATGGATAAAGAATGGTACTTTTTGAAGTTGAGCAGAGTCAAATGGTGTAATTGAATCTTTACCTAAATATTGAGCCATTGCTTTGTTATGGTTTTCAGAAATACCATAATGGTCACCATACATAACGATAATTGAGTTATCATATAGACCAGCTTTTTTTAGATCAGTAAACAATTCTTTAATCGCTTCATCTGTATATCGTTCAGTTTGGAAGTAACGATTTACAGTATTATCATCAGAAGTATAAGGTTTGATAAATTGATCTTCCGGATCTGATGTGAACGGGAAGTGATTAGATAATGTAATCATTCGTGTATAGAAAGGTTGTGGCATTGTTTTCATAATATCAACTGATTGGTCCATATAAGGAATATCTTTTAGACCCCAGTTAGCTGAGTTTGCATCTGTTACTTTGTATGAATCTACATCATAAAAATGTTTAATCTTTAATGCTTGATACATCATATCACGGTTCCAGAAGCTTTTATTATTTGCATGAAGTACAGAAGTATAGTAGCCATTATCATTTAGTTTTTCCGACATAGAGTCGAATGTATTTCCACTATTTGTGAAGAATACAGCTCCTCGTCCTGTACCATATAAAGAGTTTTCAATAATAAACTCTGCATCAGATGTCTTACCTAGACCTGTTTGATGATAGAAATTATCAAAATAGAATGTATCTTTATCTTTTGTTAGTTTGTTAAGGAACGGCGTAATTTCTTGACCATTAACCTTATTGTTGATCACAAAGTTTTGAGTAGATTCAAGTGAAACTATAATTACATTACGTTTTTTGGCAACACCGAAGGTTTTTTTGTTATTTTCACCTTGGTTAGATTTAACATAATTTGTTACATCAGTTAATTCACTACCATCAGCAAAAGCACGTTGAACATGTGATTTTGATTGAATGAAAACATCATATAACTGATAGTTGTAAGTACCAATATTCTTTACTAATAATTCACGGTCAAAACTACGTGTTAATAATTGTGGTCTTTCAGTTTCTGCAAGGCCAAGGTTTAAGAATAGCATTGCAAATGATAACACAAAGTATGTGCGACGCATATTTGGTTTAACAACAAATGCTTCTTTTGCAACAGGCAAGAATTTAATAGCTAATATCAATAACACGACATCAGTGAAATAGAAGATATCCGTCCAATACATTGAAGATCCTGCAGAGTTTCCTAAATCACTAAAGTTACTAGTTTGGAACAATACTGGTAATGTTATAAAGTCATTAAAGAATCTATAAAATGCCACATTACCATAATTAACTATTGATAAAATAATACTTACTGTAATCATATAGCGATTTCGTACTTTTGTTGTTTTGAAGAATAACGAAATCCCATATGCAAATAACAAGAATGCAAGCGGGTTGATAATTAATATGAATTGTTGCATTGCATTTTCAATTTTCATATCAAAACTTGTTTGATAAGTAATATATGTCTTAATCCAAGTGGTGACGATTGCGATCACCAATATTGAATGTTTAGGTAGTTTTTTGAGATTCATTCCTAACATCCTCCTACTTTCTTTCGTTACAATTTTAGTTCCATAAATGAAAGAAACAAAATTCATATTAATCCTTTTTTTACAAAAACGCAACAATTTTGTTACACATTCATTAAAATCGTAAATCTATATTAATGGATACCCCTATATAAACGAATTCATCATCAGAAGGTTTCATTGTAAAAAAAAAACTTATTAATCTTTCATCTTTGCTTCTTTTTCTAATCTCATTTCTTCCATTCTCAAAATATGGCGAGCTGATTGGAATTCTTGTGATTCGATTATACCACCTTTATATAATTCCATTAAATCCATTTCCATAAGTTGCAAATCACCAATACGATTTTTGGTATAAACAAACGTACCGAAACGTTTTAAAAGCTGCATAACATCATATACTGTTTCCAAGGGTAAATAAGCCCCCTTTCAATTCACTTACATTTTATTATCTCATTTTCAGTGATAATTTTTTCAATAGGTACATCATAATCATCTGTCGGGATTTTTTCAACTACCTGCATTAGAAATGCCAAAGAAATCGTTGGATTCTTAAAATTCGACAAAAATCGATCATAGTAACCACCACCGAATCCAAGTCTGAAGCCTTGTCTATCATATGCAAGCCCCGGTACAATTAAACAATCAATTTGTTCTTTAGTAATTTTAGTTGTTAAATGCGGAATTGGCTCTGAAAGCTGCATGTAAACTTTCTCTAGTTGTTCAAAAGATGTAATTTCATAAAATGTCATCATTCTTGTTTTAGGATCGCATTTCGGTACAACAACCTTTTTTCCATCGTTCCATAATGTTTCGATTAAGGTCCACGTTTCCACTTCTGGAAATGCAGAAAGTGTAATACCAATCACGTTTGCGTTTTTCACAGCTTGTTCTTGAAGTAGTTGTTTATGTATAAGTTTAGATTTTTCGTTATAAGTAGATTGTGAAAGTTTTTTTAAATCATTCATTATTATTTTACGAAGTTCTTTTTTATGCATACGTCTTTCACTCCTTTTCTCTAAAAATGGAAAAAGCCAAAACCACAAAGGGTTTTGGCAATGAGCATTATTTCGTTTCACGGTGAAGTGTCATTTTGTGATCACGAGAACAATATTTTTTCAATTCAAGACGTTCTGGATTGTTACGTTTGTTTTTCTTTGAAATGTAGTTACGTTCGCCACATTCAGTGCAAGCTAATGTAATATTAACGCGCATTGTTATCCCTCCCACTCTATATAAAGAATAAAATGTCTTAGTGAGCATGATTTATACGACTAGACCATTATATCATATATTGCGAAAAAATCTACTGTCATTTCTAATTAGAATTTGATATGTTACAATTAAATATACAACTATATATCCATCATGAGGTGAATAAAAATGGACTTATCGCTCATTTTGATTATTGTTGGGATTATCATCATCATCGCATCCTTTTTTGTCGGAAATCAATCGAAACAATTAGAAAAAGATGTTGAAGAATTATCCCTTAACTTTTATCAAGAGACACACCAATTAAAACGCCGTTTAAAAGTAGTAGAAGAAGAATTATTAATTGAGCCACAAACTTTTGCAAAACAAAAAAAGAAAGTAAGTCCAAAGCCAAACGCGAAAGTAGGAATTAATGGCATTCATCAAATCTTGATTAGCCAAGTTCTAACTTTACATAAACAAGGCTATAACACAGATGAAATAAGTAACCGATCTGCCCTATCATCCGATCAAGTAAAAGCCATCATAGCTTCTGGGGGCTATCGCCTATGATGAAATCTTCATTGCGTTCATTTGGTATAGGTATATTCTTCGCAGGCGCTATCTTAGCGATCAATAATCATTTCGATCAAAACACATCTGCAAATACAATCACTACCTTAAAATCAACAAATTCTGATCAAAAAGGCACTGTTGTTATTAAGAAAGCAGAGCTTGCTACTTTAAAAGAAGAAGCTGCTGATGCAAAAGCACAATTAGCAAAAATACAAACGGATTATAATAACTTAAAAACAGATCAAACAACTAAAAAAGACAGTGTAAAAACATATACTTTGATGATAAAAAGAGGAATGGGCACTGCAGAGGTTAGTAAAGCGTTGAAAACTGGCGGCATTGTAAAAGACGATGCGGAATTCGAACGATATATTATTAATAAAAATGAAGCAAAAGATATACAGATTGGTGATTATAAACTTACTTCAGATATGACCAATGCAGAAATATTAAAAATTATTACTACGGCAAAATAAAGAAAGATGTTTCACAAGTGTAACAATCCACTTGTGAAACATCTTTTTTAAATTATATATAATTCATAACACCAATTTTCATCATAAAAGCCATATAAAGAGATTTGAATATTCTTTTTAAAAGATTTCTATTAGAATCAATTCTTTAAATCCATTTTTATTTTTAAATACGAACATTTCAACACATATACTTTTCTATATTCAGGTTTGGATGTTCCGCTAGGACTATGAGTGGAACCTCATTGAATCAATATTACACGAAGGATATGCGAATGTATTTTCGTGACTCGCCGTCAAAAGCGAAGCAATGAATAAGATTGGATGTCATTAAATGTTCGTATATTTTATATGAATTTTGCATTATGAAATTGATTTATTAAAATATAAAAAAGTTATCCAAAAGTAATTTTTGGATAACTCCTTTTATGAATTTAGGGCAAATCGTTTACCTTGTACGATAAAGAATAATGCTTCGGCAAGGTTTGTTGCATGATCTGCTGCTCTTTCGATATATTTGCAAATTAATGCTAATTGAATTGCCTGATTACTTGCATTCTCAGTTGAAGCCATTTGTTCGATTGCCGTCATCGTTTCGCCATAATAACGGTCAATTTGATCATCTCGAAGAGCAATTTCTTTTGCTCTCTCGATATCCTCTTGAACAAATGCGTCTAGCATTTCTTTTAGCATCGTAATAGTTAATTGCCCCATTTCACGCAATTGTTTTTCAGGATAAGGATTGGGATTCTTTCCTATTCGAATAGTTTCTTTTCCAATACTAACAGCATAATCACCAATTCGTTCCATATCTTGAGCAGCTCTAATAATGGAAACTAATCGACGTAGGTCTGTTGCAACTGGTTGTTGCTTTGTAATTAATAAGATAATTTCATCGTGCAGATGTTCTTCCAGACGATTGATAAAGCGATCTTGCTCGATAATGACAAGAGCTCCATCAATATTTTTTCCAAATAGTACTTCTAGTGATTTTTCAAATGCTTGAATTGAACGTTCACAAAGGTCTACTAACAGATCTTGCACACGAATTAAATCTTTATCATATTTTTCACGAGGTGTCATTCTGTTTCCTCCTTATCCGAATCGTCCAGAAATATAATCTTCCGTTCTTTTATCTGATGGTGTTGAGAATAATTTATTTGTATCATCAAATTCAATTACTTCACCATTTAAAAAGAATGCTGTTTTATCAGAAATACGTGCAGCTTGTTGCATATTGTGCGTTACAATAATAATGGAATAGTTTTGTTTAAGTTCTTGTACAAGTTCTTCCACTTTTAAAGTAGAAATAGGATCAAGTGCTGATGTTGGTTCATCCATTAAAATAACATCTGGTTCGATAGCTAAACAACGAGCTATACAAATACGTTGCTGTTGACCACCAGAAAGTCCGTATGCACTTTGGTTAAGACGATCTTTTACATCATCCCAAATAGCTGCTCCTCGTAAACTTTTCTCAACGATTTCATCTAATACTTTTTTGTTTTTAACGCCATGGATTCTAGGTCCATAAGCTATATTGTCATAAATTGATTTTGGAAATGGATTTGGTTTTTGGAAAACCATTCCTACTTTCGTGCGTAATTCTTCTACTCTATAGCTTTTATCTAGAATATTACGTTCACGATATACAATTTCTCCAGTAGTACGAACAATAGGAACAAGTTCTACCATGCGATTTAATGTTTTTATATATGTCGATTTACCACAACCAGATGGTCCAATTATAGCAGTAACATCATTTTCAACAATATCAAGATTAATATCTTTTAATGCTTGTTGCTCACCGTACCATAGATTCAAATTTTTTGTTTGGTAAACAGTCTTTTTCTTTTCTGATTGAAGTACCTTTAAATCTTCTACTGAAATTTCATCAGTTTCTTTCACTTGAATTTTCAACATTATATTTCCTCCTACTATTAATAGCGTTTTGGGAATTTGTATCAGATGAAGATTGCGTCGAACTCCTACTAAGTTTGTAGTATTCATTCTGATAAAATCTGTCATTTTATTTTTTTGCATATTCTTCAAGATAAAACGCTACGCCAACACCGAGTAAAAGTGAAACTGGTGCAACACCAATTAGAATCGATTAAAGTAGCTGCGTGAATATCAGCCTTTTAGGAATCCAGAAGAAAAATTGCCCAGGAAATCAAAAACACTACCTTGGGTATTACTCCTATTAATCAAATTTCCCAATGTTTTAACTCGAATAAAGTAGCAATTTGAAAGATTGCCTTCCAAAGGAATTATTTTATTTATTACATTACTCACTATAAAGCTGGAATGTTGAGGTTATATAAATTTAATGTTATTAATTATTATCGTTTTGTAAATGTAATGTAAATTGCTTATTATGGCCATTGCTCCCTCTATTATTACTGCTGGAGATTTTTTCTGTTACAACTTCAGAAGTTTCATTTTCACACAAGCATAACCTATATCTTAAAAGAAAAAAAAGCACAGTGATTGATAATCACTGTGCTCTATTTAATATAGAAGAAACTCATAGTTTCATATGCAAATATTATTGTGCTGTATTTGTTGAGTCTTTAGATGGTGTTTTTGTAATCTTTTGATTCACGGATTCTTTATTGGTATTTAAATTTTTCTTTTGTAAATCGAAATAGGTTTCAACTGCTTGTCGTGCAATTATATTATTAATTGCTGTGTAACTTTCACTCGTTGTAACCCAAGGAACAACTACCGCATAGGCAATTTCCGGATTTTTATACGGCGCAAAGCCAATATGTGTAATTGACAAAGTTTGAGTCCCATATGCAGCTTTTTTTGGTCCATAATATACTACCTGTGCTGTACCTGTTTTACCAGCGGCATCAAATTTTGCATCACGGAAGTAGGAAGCAGCAGAACCTTGACTACCAAAGTATACTTGATGCATCCCTTGTTTCACATGGTCAATTTCATATTGTGAGTTATCGATTGTATTCAATACTGTAGGTCCAACCTCTTCGACTAGTGGCCCAAGGTTTTTACCATCTTTTGAAGGTTCGCGAACTTCTTTTACAACATGTGGTTGTATTCGTTTTCCTCCATTAGCAATGGTAGATACATATTGAGCAAGTTGAAGTGGTGTAAATGTATCAAATTGCCCAATTGCTAAGTCAAGTAATTTACCTGGAAGGAGTTCTTCCCCTTTAAAACCTGCGAATTCACCCGGTAAGTCAATACCAGTATCTACTCCTAAACCAAATTGCGCATAGGAATTTCGAATTTTTGTAAAATCACTTGGTTGTACATGCAATGCCATATTTGGTACATAATTGACACCAGCAATCTTCATCGCTGTTTGGAACATATAAGAGTTTGAAGATCGTTCAAGAGCTGTCACATCGTTCATTGGAATTGCGCCTGAACGGTTAAAGATAGATGATTTTGGTTTTGTTCCGGCAAGTTTAATCGGTTGGTCAACCAAGACTTGACCAGGAGTAATTGCATGTAGTTTATACCCTGTCAATAATGTTGCTGGTTTTACTACAGAACCTACTTCATAGGCAGATGTGAAAGTACCAATTGAATAATCATTTACAACTGTTCGACCATTTTTATCTGTATCTAATTTTTTCCCAACCATTGATAGTACATCACCGGTATTCGGGTCCATCATCACAAGGAATGCTCGATCCAATAGACTAGATGCGCCAGATGCTTTTGCAGCCAACAATTGTTGTTCTACAAGCTTTTCTAATTTAGTTTGTAGTTGACTATCAATTGTTAATACCAAGTCTTTCCCTGGTGCACCATTATAGATTGATTTCGTATCAACTACTTTACCTTTACCATTTGTTTCGTTTTTCACTACGGCTTTTTGACCTTGAAGTAGTTCTTCATATTGGGCTTCAAGATAACTTTTCCCAACGCGGTCATTTCGAGAATAGCCACGTGCTAAATAATAGTCTAACTTATCTTTTGGAATACCCTCATTTGGAGTTGTTGTAGAGCCAAGAATACTTAGATCAGAGTTTTTAACACGAGCCCAGTCTGTAGTTGTGTTGACATTTGGCAAGTCATTTAAATGTTCTGATACAACAGCAAACTCTTTATCTGTTACATTATCACTCTTAATGATTTGTGGAGATAAGTTGTACCCTGCTACCATTTTGCTGTAAATCGCTAAAACTTGTAAGTCTTTTTTCGTTAAACTTTTCAGCTCTGAATTTGTAATACGTTCTCGTACTAATTTATCGATCTCAGCTTGCTTATCTGTAGCAGCTATTTTCTGGTTTTTATTAATCGCATCTTGTTCACTTTTCGAAACCTTTGCATAAGCTTCTTTATTATGAAGCTTGATCCAAAAATCTTGTTTATCTCGTAATGCAATTTTACTTGTATCCATCTTAATGAGCGTTGCTAATTTTCTTGCTGTATTTAACATTTCATCGCTCGTTGTCGATTGAAGTTTTGTATACGTAATCGCATTTTTCGGCTTATTATCGACTAATACTCTTCCTTGACTATCATAAATTCGTCCCCTTGGAACACTAGTATTAACTGTTACTTCTTCTGTTTGCTGTAATGCTCTAACATAATCGCTCCCTTTTACGATTTGCATATAACCCAATCGTAAAATAAGAATTGAAAATAGCACAAAAATCGAGAAGAAAAGTATATTCATACGAAAAGATAAATTTGCACGCTGTTTCGCTTTGACACTTGATGCACGTTTCTTTGTATTTTTGTTTTTTTTGCGCATGCATTTAGCCCCCTTTCCGCTCAAATCACAATTAGTAGTATATCATTTTTCAACACAAAAAACATAAAACTATTGGTTGAAAATGAATAATTGCATGTTTCCAAAATCATAGGGAGTTAGCACGTTTCTTGCCTATGTAAATGTGGATGAACGATCTGATTTCGCTTTTGCAAATTCCAACTCTACTCGCCAACTCCTCGAGGTCGAATAACCTATCTTCAGCGGCAACAATCACCTCTTCGGGAACAGAATATTTGATTGTTAGAGTACATGAGCGAGTTCCTCATTTAAAATAAAAAACACACATCTTACTGACGCGTAAGATGTGTGCTTTGTTCCAATATTATTGGATTATTTTGCAGCAGCGAAACGTTCTGCAATTTTGTCCCAGTTTACAACATTCCAGAATGCTGTAATGTAGTCTGGACGACGGTTTTGGTAGTTTAAGTAGTAAGCATGTTCCCAAACGTCAAGGCCAAGTAATGGTGTTTTACCTTCCATGATTGGAGAGTCTTGGTTTGGAGTAGAAGAAATTTCCAATTCACCATTAGCTAATGATAACCAAGCCCAGCCTGAACCGAAGCGAGTTTTAGCAGCTGCTGCGAATTGTTCTTTGAAAGCTTCTAAGCTACCGAATTTTGCATCGATTGCTGCAGCTAATTCACCAGTTGGTGTACCACCAGCGTTTGCAGCTAATGATTCCCAGAATAATGAGTGGTTAGCGTGACCGCCACCATTGTTACGTACTGCTGTGCGAACTGCTTCTGGAACTGCATCTAAGTTAGCGATAACTTCTTCAACTGATTTGCCTTCGAAATCTGCTTTACCTTCTAGAGCAGCGTTTAAGCCCGCTACATATGTAGCATGATGTTTGTCATGATGGATTTCCATAGTTTTTGCGTCAATATGTGGTTCTAATGCGTCAAATGCATAAGGTAAGTTTGGTAATTCAAATGCCATAATAATATTTCCTCCTCGAAATAATGTAATTATTAACTACAACTCATAGGTTAACAAAATTTAGATAATCGTTCAAATATTATTCACTGTATTTTTTAATTTCAGTCTTTTGACTGAACTTCTACTCATTTCATACAACCATTATAAATAGAATAATCATCACAATTTGGACGATTCCCTTCGTTACTATTGATGTTAAGAATCCAACCAGTGATCCAATTCCAGTTTTTAAAGCGAGCTTAATGGAGCTTTTTGAGAATAGTAATTCTGCAATTACTGCGCCTATGAACGGGCCAACTAAAATACCAGCAAACGGGATAACAAAGGGCCCGACTAGTAATCCAATTGTACTTCCCCAAATTCCAGCTTTACTTCCTCCAAATCTCTTAACTCCTAATGCATTCGCCAATGAATCTGCACCAAACAAAAGAATTGTAAATAGCACTTCTATAACCCAGAACCACCAAGGAAATTCTCCAAATCCATGAAATAGTCCATGAATAATAAACCCTAAAAAAATAAATAAAACAGATGGAATAATCGGATAGATTAAACCAATAAAAGCAATGGCAAAACTTAAAATAACAAGTGTCCAAGAAATATATTCCATAACAAACCCCTTTAATGTAGAATTCTATTAACCTTATTTACCCTTTTTTCACTACAATTTATTTTCACATTAAAATTAAAAATACGTCAAATGATTAACACTTTCTTTTATTAAGTATACATTTAATTACGTTGCCTATTCGTATCATCTTGATTCCCATGTTAATATACTAATGGAGGTTATACATATGAAAATTAAACACTGGCAGTTATTCAAAGACAGCCTCATCCATCCAAAAAAACTAGCTGCATACCGACTGCTCCCCATTGGAAAAGTTATTCAATATGTATTATTACTTGTCACATTCGTTACAATCATTTCTTTTATTCAATTCCTTACTGGAGTTGGTCTTGAAACGAGCCAAATTGAAGGACTTAAAGAATTCATCAACGACATTAAATGGTTAATATATCCCTTTGCTTTTATACTGTTATTTCTTATTAATTCATTTTCATTATTTGTTCAAATTAGTATTTATGCATTTGTCGGGATCGGTACTCTAAAGCTTCTGAAAAAACGTGGAGAATATCGCCATTTATGGCGAACAACTGCAATTGCTATCACTTTATCGACCATTTTCACGACGCTATTAGTTTTTTTTCCCTTTAATGCTCGTTTATGTACAACTGTTGGGATCATCATTACAGCTGTTTATCTGACAATTGCTTGTACAAAATATCCAAATCAACCTCAAAAATGAGGTCTGAATCTCTTTCTTTTTCATATATTAGTGGAAAAGGGAGGGATTTTTTTTGAAAATACTAGTTTCCGCACTAATCATTTTAATTTGTGCTTATTTTATAAAAGTAGATTTAATAGAAGGAACCATTTCGAAAGCTGATTTTTATACAGTGGAGCAGAAATGCGAGAAGACAGATAAAATCCAAACGATTACTGTCACTACAGCTGATGGAGATACATGGGAATCATTATTTGCTCTTTATCCAGCAAAAGATATAACCTTTGCTGAAAGACTTGAACTTGTCTACAAGCTCAATCCGCACCTTTTAAAACAAAGCTTTAAACCAAATGAACAAGTTATCTTACCATTCCGGACAAAAAATGCTAATTCATGTACGGATTAGGCAGTTAATGTTTCTTTCTTGTCATTTCCTTTCAAACACTGCTAAAATAGTTTACAGTGAAGGCTTTTATAGAAGCCTATGAAGGAGAGAGTTTTCATGAATGAAATCACGCACCGCTCGAAAACGCGTAAAGTCCGTGTAGGTGATTTAACGATCGGCGGAAGCAATGAAGTAATCATCCAAAGTATGACGACAACTAAAACACATGACGTTGAAGCAACAGTTGCTGAAATTCTTCGTTTAGAAGAAGCTGGTTGCCAAATCGTACGTGTCGCTTGTCCTGATGAAAGAGCAGCTGATGCTCTAGCAGACATTAAAAAACGCATCCATATCCCACTTGTAGCGGATATTCACTTTGACTATAAACTAGCTTTAAAAGCAATTGATGCCGGCGTGGATAAAATCCGTATCAACCCTGGTAATATTGGACGAAAAGAAAAAGTAGAAGCTGTTGTAAATGCAGCAAAAGCAAAAGGTGTGCCGATTCGTATCGGCGTTAACGCTGGTTCACTTGAACGTAAAATCCTTGATAAATACGGCTATCCAACAGCTGATGGTATGGTTGAAAGTGCATTACACCATATTAAAATTTTAGAAGATCTTGATTTCCATGATATTATCGTATCTATGAAAGCTTCAGATATCAATCTTGCTATTGAAGCATATGAAAAAGCTTCTCGTGCATTCGATTACCCATTACACTTAGGAATTACTGAATCTGGTACATTATTCTCTGGTACTATTAAATCTGCTGCCGGCCTAGGTGCGATCCTTTCAAAAGGTATAGGTAACACATTACGTGTATCTTTAAGCGCAGACCCTGTTGAAGAAGTAAAAGTAGCGAGAGAATTATTAAAATCATTCGGTCTTGCTTCAAACATGCCTACATTAATCTCTTGCCCTACTTGCGGACGTATTGAAATTGACTTAATCTCGATTGCAAACGAAGTAGAAGAATATTTACAAACAATTAAAGCCCCAATCAAAGTTTCTGTTCTTGGTTGTGCTGTAAACGGACCAGGAGAAGCGCGCGAAGCTGATATCGGTATCGCTGGTGCTCGCGGGGAAGGTTTACTTTTCCGTCATGGTAAAACAGTTCGTAAAGTACCTGAAGAAACAATGGTTGAAGAATTGAAAAAAGAAATCGATATTCTTGCTGAAGAATATTACAAAAAACAAGAAGCAGAAAAAGCATCAAACACTCAAAACTAGCATCTAGGGGGATTTTGTAATGACGAAGAAATATAGTTTTGGTATTGATATAGATGGTACAGTCACTACACCTGAGTTCCTTTTACCTCATATCAATAATGCATTTAAAACGAATTTGATTTTAGATGATATTATAAAATATGACCTTACAGAAGCCCTTTCTGTTGAAAAAAAGGATTTCTTTGATTGGTTTAAAAAAGAAGAACTTAACATTTACAAAAATCCTCCTGTTCAATCAAATGCACATCGTATTTTATCTAGTTGGTATCCAAATGTTGCCTTGAACTATATAACAGCTCGTGAAGAAAATTCTCGTGAAGTAACAGACCAATGGTTCAAATCAAATCAATTACCTTACGATAAGATTGATATAGTCGGTCCTACTGATAAAGTGATAGCTGGACGTAAATACGGAGTACAACTATTTATGGAGGATAAACACGATAATGCTGTTCATCTCCATGAAGAATTAGACATACCCGTTCTGCTATTTGATGCCCCATACAATCGTGAACCAATCCCAAATGGTGTTATTCGCATAAACAACTGGGTAGAAGCTGAACATTGGGTAAAAAAAGAATTCGGTATTTAATAGATTATAAGAAAAAAGCGAAAGATCATATAATTGTGGTCTTTCGCTTTTTGTATGATATTAAAAATTAATAGATAACAATTTCTTTGCTTTTTCTAATTTTTCAGGTTCTTTTTTGACTGTCATGTACGTCATTTCTTTTTTCATTGTATCTTGGAAGAAAATTGTACCATCTTTTAGCATATAAATTTTATAAGTTATCTTATCCATAGACTTAGTATCACCAAGAGCTATTATGTAGCTACCTTGTTTGTCCAATTGCTTAACAACCTCTGCTTGCTTTTCAGTTTTTGGCACCATAACAACAGAACGATTTACAAGTCGTATAAAATCCTGCACTGTTGCAGGGTCTTTGATTAATTTCCCAGTTTCTTTCGTCGAAACCCCTTGATCATTAACACTTTGAATGTATAGATATTGATAAAATTCAGATTTAGGAATAATAATCTCTCTCGTATTCGCTTTGGAACTACTATTATCACATCCGACTAAGCCAATTACCAATGCTATTAATAATAATAAAGTTTTCAAAAATTTCATAGCAAAACTCTCCTTTTCCCTACAATAAATTCCCCTTTTAACATTATACTTGTAAAAAAAAGAATACGTTTAATGATCATCAAGTTGTAACAAGTTTGGCAAACCTTTCTTGTCACAACTTGATCAATTATGCTGTGATGTAATAATCGTATTGTTTTGCATTTTTGAGCAGTTAAACTACTATAAATGCTGAAGCTTTTGTATAATGTTGATGTAATATATTTTTTAATATCAAGGAGAGCGGTGAAAAATAATGGATTGGCAATATATTATCAATCTCTTTGCAAACTGTTTTATTTTCCTCTTCTTTATTCAATATATTTTGAGCTTTTTTAAAACTTCACGGAAAGATCTTTTAAATAAAATTTTGATCAATTGCCTTGTAATTTCCGCAATTGTCATTTTATCAGTACCTGTACTAAAAGAATGTGATATTCGATTAGGTTATTTAATTGAATTTCCGTTTGAAGATTAACATTTGAGTAGTTATACAAAGTTCGTCTATTTATCTAGACAGACTTAGATTGTCGACAAAAGGTTTCGAGAGGAATGCTCTCTCGTTACCTTTTGTTATTTTTTTGTATTTAAAACCAATGATCAGAGGTTGATGCATTCTTTAGGCTGTAGAAAATTGTAATATATATTCACCTATTCAGTTGATTGAACCGAAAATTATCATTACTTTCAGCAACTATAGCTAAAGCTTATGGAAAGAGATTATATAATATTACTGCTGGATTAAATATTAAAGGCGTTGGAGTATACGTTAGAAAGCTAGGATCGCATTATACTATTGCTAGTAATGGTTTAACAATGCGTTATGTTGAAACTGATGGTACATATATAGTGTTAGGAACAGTTGATCATAGTGGAAAAACTTTAGACAAAACAGCAAGAAAGGTTGGCCCATGGGTATGGAAAGTACCATGCTGTTGCATCTTTTGTGGGACAACCTTTAGTTGATATAAGTGATTCAATTACTAGTGCAATTAAATTAAAAATCTTTAAACAGATCAAAGAAAAACGCTGTTGTTGTTCAAACTTTTACTATGAAATAATAAAGAAAGAGGTGTGACTCAATTGGCATTTAATGGTGGAGATGTATTAATTCTTATTATTGTTATTTGTATTTTACTATCTTTAATTGGTATCTTTAGTTTACTTTTAAAAATTCTAAAAAAACTAAAATAAAAAGGCTACCTTTTTGATAGTTTTTTTATTTAAAACTTCTGAGTATACTTTATCTCACTATGCATAGGCATCCAGTGCATCTATTTGCGAAAAATAAGTTTTGCCTTTCCGACACCTCAAATCACATAAGCTAGAAATCATTTATCTCATCACTTTAATATTTTTTTGAATAAACGAATCTTTTAAGATTCTAAAGTGTATAATCTATTATCATTTTGGTAAAAATGGAAATAAGACGGTTTAATGGACCGTCTCGAAAATTCTCCATATTCTTTTAGTACGCACGTTTGAATTGCCGTTCAAGCGTGTTTTTTAATTGTAAAATTACTCATGATGCACTTCCTATCGCATATATAAGTTATATACATCTTCTAATCGTTCATCGCACCAATGGTTGTAAAACCCCTTTGCAGAAAACATACCTTGAACATGACAGTAAAAAATCAATTTGACCACCAAAAATGCTCAATTTAATAATATGCTCAAAAAAAAGCCTGTCAAACGTTGCTATGACAGGCTTTTCTCTATACACTCGGGACATTTACCGTAAATTTCAAATTTGTGATCCTCAATCTCATACTCCGGAAGTTGTTCGTGGAGCATGTCCATTGGGCAAAGGTGGATTTCTTTAATTTTACCGCATTCCATACAGATGAAGTGATGATGGTGATGCTCGGTTTCACATTGCATACGGAAGTGACGTTCACCTGATAACTCGGTTTCTTCCAGTATACCTAAGTCTACGAATGTGGCTAAATTGCGATAGATAGTATCAAAGCTCATACCGGGGTAATCTTTTTTCATCACAGCTAGCAAGTCGCGGGCAGTTAAATATTTCTCCGTAGCTTCGAACATTTCTAAAATTTGTTCGCGTTTATCTGTTTTTTTAAAGCCGCTATCTTTTAAAATTTCCCATGCTTTTGTCAAATTCATTACCCTAGTACTCCCTTCAATCTTTTGCGCGTATTGCCATCACGATTTTCTTACCAATAATGACAAGCAATAATATTAAAATTGATGTTACTACGATTGTACCACCTGGTGCCAAATTCAAATAGAATCCAGTTATTAAACCAATAATTACTGCTAATTCTCCAAATAGAATGGCAAAGAAAATGGTTTGTTTAAATCCTTTAGCGATTCGGATGCTTGCAGCTACAGGTAATGTGATTAAAGATGATACAAGCAAGATCCCTACAATTCGCATACTTGCAGCAATCACTAATGCTGTCATTACCATAAACATTAAATGGACTGTTTTGGCTGGTAGCCCACTTGCTTTTGCATATTCTTCATCAAATGATAAAACGAATAGTTCTTTGTAAAAAAGACTAATAAATAATATTACTAATACAGCAATTGCAAATACAATCCACATATCTTGTCTACTAACTGCTGAAACAGAGCCAAATAAATAGCTAAATAAATCGGTACTAAAACCTTGTGCTAATGAGATGAAAATTGCACTCAAACCAAGACCAGCAGACATGATAATTGGAATCGCCAATTCTTCAAAATGTTTATATAAACTGCGGAGCCGTTCAATTAAGACAGAACCCCCTACCGCAGAAATAATTCCTAGATAAATAGGGTTTAATGTTGCAAATGCTGCAACACTTTGGCTTAAGTATAAGCTACCCGCAATTCCAGCTAAAGTAACATGGCTTAATGCATCAGCGATTAGTGATAATCGACGAACAACGATAAAAACGCCCAATAATGGGGCGATAACCCCTATGATAATTCCCGATAAAAAGGCATTCTGCAAAAAATCATAATGTAATATAGATTCGATCATCTTTGTTTCTCCTTATTGTCATGATGAATTTTACGTACTGCATGGCCATACCATGCATTTAATTGATCATCAGATAAGGAATCATAATCATCTTTATAGCCATGAAAGTGGATGGTTTGATTTAAACAAGCCACATGGCTAATCGTATTGGATACTGTATCCACATCATGTGTCACCAAAATCATGGTCATATGAAGTTGCTCATTCAGTTCTGTAAGCATATCATAGAATGACTGCACATTTTCGTGGTCAATTCCGACGGTTGGTTCATCTAAAATAAGCAATTTTGGTTCTGCGACTAGTGCTCTAGCAATAAAAATACGTTGTTGCTGACCACCTGAAAGTTCACCAATATTACGATTCGCATACTGCTCCATACCAACAGCTTGTAAGGACTCCATAACACGTGCTTGCTGTTTTGGTAAATGTCTTTTGAATAGGCCGATTTTTTTAGTAAGCCCACTCGCTACAACCTCTTTTACAGTGGCAGGGAATCCTGAATTAAATGAATTGGATTTTTGAGAAACATAGCCAATCCACTCTCTTTGTTTAAAAGTTGAACTCGGTTCGCCAAACAACTTAACAGTGCCCTTTGTAGGTTTTAATAGACCTAAAATTATTTTCAGCAATGTAGATTTGCCAGAGCCATTGGGGCCAAGTAACGCTAAAAAATCACCTTCTCGAACAGATAAAGTAATATTGTTTAACACTTGCGTATATTCATATTGGAATGAAACATCTTGTAATTCAATTAACGGCTGTTGTGCCATAAAACTTCGCTTCTTTCTAATTCATAATCATTACGATTTACAAAAACTTAGTATAATAGATTACGGACGCTTTGTAAAGGACAATTACCTGAGAGGATGAGTAAATGGATTACCTAGCTCTATTAAGTGAAATTAATCGTAAATCAGATAAGGAGCTTGCTGAGTATGCCAAAACTTATCAGATTCCACTTTCGAAAAAAGAAATACAAAAACTCCGCCCACTTCTTTCATCGTTTTCGATCCAATGGGTATTAACTGGTATACCCGATCATGTAATGAAAGAAATTGAAAAAATACTTGGAAAACAGAAAACAAAAGAGTTACTAGGAAAATACGGAAGGTATATTTAGCCAAAGAATTATAGACAAATTTGGAATGCGCGTCATTTTTCTGGTAATAGCTCATTAACCTTACGGATATTTACAGAATCCGCCAGTAGACGCGCTTATTTTTGAACTATCTATTCCTGATAAATTTGTACTTGTATGACTCTTAAATAATTTTCATAGATATGATCTTAATAGTTAATACAACTTATAACGAACAACAATAGGCGAAATGCTTTTTTTGAGCATTTCGCCTGTTTAAATAAAGTAGATTAAATTAAGCTTTAAACAAGCCTTAAACTGGACTAACACCATGCTTACGATCTGTAAATGTAAGTTCCTTTGTTTTATAAGCCTCTAACCTTGTCTCTAATGTTTTCCGAAGCTCATTTGGCTCAATAACGTCATCAATAATTAACTCAGATGCTAATCGATACACATCAATTTCCTCGCGGTATTCATTGCGACGTGCCTCAATGAATGATGCTTGCTCTTCTTTTGGCAACTGCGCAATTTTATTTGCATAAACTGCATTAACTGCTGCTTCTGGACCCATAACAGCAATTTGGGCGCCTGTTAATGCAATGCAAACATCCGGTTCAAATGCTGGACCTGCCATCGCATATAATCCTGCACCATATGCCTTACGCACAATCACTGTAATCTTAGGAACAGTTGCTTCACTCATCGCAAAAATCATCTTCGCCCCGTGACGAATGATACCCATTCTCTCCACCTGCGTACCAATCATAAAGCCAGGCACATCAGCTAGGAAAATTAAAGGAATATGGAAGGCATCACAAAGACTTATAAACTTCGCTGCTTTATCAGCTGAATCATGAAACAGCACACCGCCTTTTACACGTGGTTGGTTTGCAATGATTCCAACAGATTGTCCATTAACTCGTGCAAATCCAGTAATAATCTCCGCAGCAAATAATTTTTTTACTTCACAAAATGAATCTTCATCTATAAACCGATTGATTAAATCGTACATATTAAATGGAACATTTTGATTTTCTGGAATCAATTCTGCAATCGATTTTTCAAATGTAGCGGGCAATTTAGGTTGTTCTATTGTTGGCTTATTTTTGAAATTGTCTGGAAAATAACTGATATACTGACGTGCATAAGCAATAGCTTCTTGTTCTGTCTTTGCTAACACATCTCCACACCCTGATATAGAACAATGCATCTTAGCGCCACCCATTGTTTCAAGGTCTACCTTTTCTCCAATCACCATTTCAGCCATTCGAGGAGAACCTAAATACATAGATGCATTGCCCTCTACCATAACAACTACATCACAAAATGCTGGTATATAAGCTCCGCCTGCAGCAGATGGACCAAATAGTAAACAAATTTGTGGAATTCGTCCTGATAATTTTACTTGATTGTAAAAAATACGACCTGCACCACGACGTCCTGGGAACATGTCGATTTGGTCGGTAATACGTGCACCAGCAGAATCAACTAAATAAAATAACGGAACCCCAAGCTTTTCAGCCGTTTCTTGAATGCGAATGATTTTTTCTACTGTACGTGCTCCCCAAGATCCTGCTTTTATGGTTGAATCATTAGCCATTACACATACTGTACGTCCATGAATTTTCCCAATCCCTGTAACAACACCATCTGCTGGTAAATCTCCAGCAAGTATATTGGCAAACGTTCCATCTTCCACGAGTAACCCCTCATCAAATAAAAGCTCTAATCGTTCACGAACAAAAAGTTTACCTTGCTCCTTATTTTTTTCGTGATATTTTGCTTTGCCACCTTTAAGAATTGTATCTTTTAGTTGCGCATGTTTGTTTTCAGTTGTTAATTCTGCCATTTCTCCCATCCCCCTTTTATTTTCCCTGATAAACTGGTGTTCGTTTTTCCTTAAAAGCATTAAGACCCTCAAGTCGGTCCTCTGTATGGAGCAAACGACTATATGCTAAAGATTCAATTTGCAGTGCTGTTGAAATATCGGTTTGCATACCTTGATTTATCGCTGTCTTCGCCTGAACAAGAGATAATGGCGCATTTTTTGCCATTTCACTTGCAAGTTCTTTTGCTTTTATAAGCAGCTCTTCAGGCTCTACAACGTGTTCAACAATCCCATAATCCTTAGCTTCTATAGCAGATAAACGACGCGCTGTATAAATCAGCTCTTTTGCTTTACCAATACCGATTAATCTCGGGAGACGCTGTGTACCTCCAGCACCTGGAATGATGCCAAGTGAAGCTTCTGTAAGACCAAGTTTTGCTTTGCTGCTTGCTATACGAATATCGCAGGCTAGTGCTAATTCTAATCCTCCACCAAACGCGACACCATTGATGGCTGCAATGACTGGTTGGGCTAATGATTCAAAAATATTTACAGTTTGCCCAATCATTGCAATGGTTTTCCTTACTTCTATTTCAGTCATTCCGTTTCGTTCCTTTAAATCTGCACCCGCACAAAAAGCCTTTTCTCCTTGTCCTGTGACAATTACGACGCGAACACCTTGATGGTATTGAATCGTATCAAGTGCATCTTTAATCTCCTTTAACATTTGAACAGATAATGCATTCGCCGCTTCAGCTCTTGATAATGTTAATATGGCGACACCTTGGTCAATTTCTAGTTGTACGAACTGTAACATCAATGTTCCTCCCCTCGTGCAACTGCCACTAGCTTTGAATCTAATCTTTTTCCAATCTTTTGTTCTATCAATAAAGCTGTTTGCTGAATTTTATCTAGACTGATCCCTGTTTCAATGCCCATCCCATGAAGTAAATACAACAAATCTTCTGTCGCTACATTACCTGATGCACCTTTTGCATATGGACAGCCACCTAATCCTCCAATAGCACTATCAAACTTTGTTATCCCGTGTGATAGACTTGTCATCACATTCGCTAATGCAGTTCCTCGTGTATCATGAAAATGCATGGCTAATTGATTGACCTTAAAATGCTGTAACATCTCGGTTAGAAGGGCATCAACTTGTGTTGGTACACCAACGCCAATTGTATCTCCAAGGGAAATTTCCGTAATACCCATATCAAATAGCCTTTCAGCCACTTTTACTACTTGAGTAGGTTTTACAAAACCATCATACGGGCAACCAATCACCGTTGAAATATAACCACGTACTGTCTTACCAGCAGATAGTGCACCTTCTACTACTTCCTTTAAAACAGGAAATGTTTCATCAATGGTTTTATTGATATTCGCTTTATTATGTCCCTCACTAGCTGACATAAAGACACTTACTTCATCTACACCTGTTTCTAAAGCTCTCTCCAAACCTTTACGATTTGGCACAAGTGCAGCATATGTAATATCCTTTTGTCGCTTTATAGCCTTTAACACCTCAACTGCATCCGCTAGTTGCGGAATCCATTTCGGATGAACAAAGCTCGTTACTTCTATGTAATCGAGCCCTGTTTCACTTAAGCGATCAATAAAAGCAATTTTGTCTGTTGTTTCGATAAAACTTTTTTCGTTTTGCAGACCGTCACGTGGACCAACTTCTTTAATTTGAACGCTCATTGGAAGTGCTATCATTACTCAATCTCCACTAAATCATCATCCACATTAATAAAATCGCCTTCTGCTGCAATCACTCGCTTGACTGTTCCTGCCTCTTCTGCTGCAATTGGAATTTCCATTTTCATAGATTCTAAAATCACGACATCTTGCCCGGCTTCTACTTGATCCCCTTCAGCAACAAGAATTTTCCAAACAGTACCCGCCATACTTGCTTTTACTATGGTCATATATATCCCTCCATCTAAATTTGTTTATTATTTGAATCAATTTCATAAATCCATTTTTGATTTATGAAAATGAACATTTAAGCACATTAACTTTTCACTACTCAGATTTGGATGTTCCGCTACAGACGGCGCTTTCTGCGTGATGTGGAATTAGCTTCGCTTTCCGCGGGTGAGCGTTGAGCCTCCTCGCTCACTTCGTTCCCTGCGGGGTCTCACCTGTCTCGCTTTCCCGCAGGAGTCTTCGCTAATTCCACATCTACAAATATAGCTAGACAAGATTTTTATAATAAATTTTCATCTATTTTTACTTTTTTACTGCCTGCACTACGTTCCTGTCGGGCATTCAGCTCAAGCTTTCCCGTAGGTCTCTAATGAACCTCACTGAATTAGCCTTGCACGAAGGAAATGCGAATGTATTTTCGAGGAGTCGCCGTCTTTCGCTCCACAATGAACAACATTGGATATCATTAAATGTTTGTATATTTTTTATGAATTTTGCATTATTAAATTGATTCATTTTGCAAATTATCAGTTCTACTTTATTTACTGATAGTAGAATTTTTAGGTATATAAAATTGCTCTACAAATTTCGTCGTTGTTACGCCACTTTTAAACTGTTCGTGCTTTACAACATCTAATAGCATCGGGATATTCGTTTGAATCCCTTCGATGACATAGTTAGATAGTGCATCTATTAATCTTTCACAAGCCTCTTTCCTAGTCGGAGCCCATACGATCAGTTTGGCAATCATTGGATCGTAGAATGGAGTAACTACGCTACCTGTTTCGACTGCCACTTCATGGCGAATGCCATCGCCTGTTGGTAAAACTAGCTTTGTTATCTTTCCTGGTGAAGGGAAAAATGTAACCGGATGCTCTGCATAAATTCGTACTTCTATCGCATGACCATTTCTTTTTAAATCTTGTCTCGTAATTGTTAAAATCTCATCATTTGCAATTTTTAATTGCTCTTCTACTAAATCGAGTCCTGAAATTTCTTCTGTAACAGGGTGCTCGACTTGTAATCTTGTGTTCATTTCTAGAAAATAGAAGTTTTGCGCACCGTCTACTAAAAATTCAATCGTTCCTGCATTCGTATAACCGATTGTTTTCGCTGCATTCACTGCTGCATCGAGCATTTTTTCACGAGTTTCCTGTGAAATAAATGGTGAAGGTGCTTCCTCTACAACTTTTTGATTACGACGTTGAATGGAACATTCCCTTTCAAAAACTGGAATAATATGTCCATAGTGATCAGCTAAAATTTGCACCTCTACATGATGTGGATCGGCAATAAATTTTTCGATAAACATCGTGCCATCTCCAAAAAAGCTTTGTGCACGTTTTTGATTTCCTTCAAATGCGTTGCGAAGTTCAACTTCATCACGGACGAGTTGCATACCAATTCCGCCACCACCGGCTGATGCTTTCAACATGACGGGATAACCAATTTCATGGGCGATTTTCGCTGCTTCGTCTGTATCCGCAATCGGTTCATTAACACCTTGTACAATGGGTACGCCAACTGCTGCCATTGTTCTGCGCGCTTCTAACTTACTCCCCATTGCCTCAATAACTTCTGATTTAGGACCAATAAATATGAGCCCCGCTTCCTCTACTTGCTTTGCAAATGTGGCATTTTCAGATAATAATCCATAACCTGGATGAATCGCTTCGGCTCCAGTCTTTTTTGCCACATCAAGAATTGCTTCTATATTTAAATAACTATGTGATACGGGTGGCTTCCCGATACAGTAGCTTTCTGTTGCCTCTTTTACATACAAACTATTTTCATCAGCTTCAGAATAAACTGCAACAGTTTCAATTCCTAGTTTTTCACACGTTCGGATAATCCTTCTTGCAATCTCAGCTCGATTTGCAATGAGCACTTTTTTAAACATAGCGAAACCTCCTCATTTTAGGGATTTTGTAAATCCTTCGAATTGTTCTCGTAGCTTAAATTTTTGAATTTTTCCTGATGCTGTCATTGGATACTGGTCGACGAAGTAAATATAACGAGGTATTTTATGACGAGAAATTTCACCATCACAAAATGCTCGAATTTCCTCTTCAGTTGCTGTTTGACCGTCCTTTAAAATGATCCATGCAGCTGCCTCTTCCCCGTACTTCTCATCTGGTACACCAGCAACTTGTATATCCAATACTTTAGGATGTTGGTATAAAAACTCTTCAATCTCACGTGGATAAATGTTTTCGCCTCCACGGATGAACATATCTTTGAGTCTTCCAGTTACTCGTACATATCCCTCTTCATCCATGGTCCCAAGATCTCCTGTATGCAACCAATTATCTTCATCAATTGCTTCTCTTGTAGCATCCGGGTTTTTATAATACCCCTTCATGACAACATAACCGCGGGCACAAATTTCACCTTGCTCACCACGAGGAAGTTCAGTATTTGTACCAGGCTCTGTAATTTTTACTTCAACATTTGGTAAAGCACGCCCAACTGTCTCCACCTTTAAATTAAGTGGATCCTCTGTTCTTGTTTGTGTTAATACAGGTGAAGATTCAGTTTGACCATAACAAATCGTTATATCTTTCATTCCCATAATATGAATGACATCTTTCATTACTTCAACCGGACAGTTGGATCCAGCCATTACGCCCGTACGTAAAGAAGATAGATCAAATTTCTCAATATTCGGTAAATTTAACTCGTTTATAAACATCGTTGGTACACCGTGAAGTGCTGTACATTTTTCCTTTTCAACAGTACGTAATACTTTTTCTGCGTTGAATTCCTGCACTGGTACCATCGTTCCACCAACAGAAACAATGGCTAATGTTCCGATTACACAACCAAAGCAATGGAAAAACGGTACTGGAATACAAAGCTTGTCTTCTTTTGTTAACTTCATACACTCTGCAATATTAATCGCATTGTTGATTAAATTAGAGTGACGTAACATAACACCTTTTGGAAAACCAGTTGTACCAGATGTGTACTGAATATTAATAACATCTTCATAGGATAAGGACTTTTTGCGATCAGCTAGTTGTTCATCAGAAATTTTTTGACCAGTTGAAAGAAACTCATCGTAACTAAACGTACCAGGATAATGATTTTCGCTTATGACGATAACGGTTTTTAAAAGTGGTAGACGAGCACTTTCAAGTTGCCCTGGCTCACTTGTTTTTAATTCCGGACATATTTCGTAGAGTGTTTCGATAAATGAATAATCCCGGAATTGATCAATTAACACAAGTGCACGTGAATCAGATTGTTTCAGTAAATACTCAAGCTCTGTAGTACGATAATTTGTATTTACGGTTACCAGTGGCGCGCCCATTTTCCCAGATCCAAATTGTAAACCTGGCCACTCTGGTACATTAGTCGTCCAAACAGCAAAATGGTCACCTTTTTCTAGACCAATTGCCATCAATGCTTTTGCCACCTCATCAGCATGTTCGTTAAACTGTGCATACGTCATCCTTAAATCACGATCAGTATAAACAAGTGCTTCTCTGTCAGGATCCAATATCACTTTTTCTTCCAATAGATCGCCAATCGTTTGATAAACAAGTTCTGCCATGCAAATGTCCTCCTATTTATTCATTTGTTTTAAAACTAACAACCTAAAATACGAGAAATGACCACCCGTTGAATCTCAGAAGTACCTTCGCCAATTTCCATTAGCTTAATATCACGTAAATGACGTTCTACATCGTATTCCGCCATATAACCGGATCCACCATGAATTTGAATGGCTTGATTACATGTTCTAAAGCCCATTTCAGATGCAAACAATTTTGCGAATGCAGCTTCTTTTTTAAATGGCTTACCATGATCCTTTAACCAAGCTGCCTTCATTACCATATTGCGCGCTAACTCAATTTCCATCGCCATGTCCGCTAATTTAAAGCTAATCCCTTGGAATTTTGAAATAGACTGACCAAATTGTTTGCGCTCTTTTGAGTAAGCCAATGCTTTATCAAATGCTGCTTGTGCAATCCCAACCGATAGTGCTGCAATGGAAATACGTCCACCATCTAAAGTGTTTAAAAACTGACCAAATCCTTTTTTCTCATCACCTAGCACGTTTTCTTTTGGAACACGAACATTCTCAAGAATGATTTCACATGTATTCGATGCACGAACACCCATTTTTTTATAATCAGAGCGAATTGTTACTCCTGGAGTATCAGTTGGGACAATAATAGCCGAAATAATATTTTTTCCTTTTTCATTTTGACCTGTCACAGCTGTTACAACGACTTGGCGAGCATATTCAGCATTTGTAATCCAGCATTTCTCTCCGTTAATCACCCATTCGTCACCATCTAAGTACGCTTTGGTTCTAGTACCACCAGCATCAGAACCGGCATTTGGTTCAGTTAACCCAAATGATCCTAGCGTTTTCCCTTGCGCCATTGGGACTAAAAATTCTTGCTTTTGCTCCTCTGTACCAAAGTTATTAAAAGGAGTAGCTCCTAAACTGACTGCAGCTGCATAGCTTAACCCTGTCCCACCACAAGCACGACCAATTTCTTCAACAGCTAGCGCGTAAGAAATCGTATCTCCACCTGAGCCACCGTACTGTTCCGGGAACGGAATACCGAAAAGTCCTAAATCAGCCATTTTGTCAAAGCTTTCTTTTCTGAATGCATGTGTTTCATCAAGTTCACGTGCGTGTGGTTCAATTTCTGCCTTTGCAAAATCACGTACCATATCACGAATCATTTGCTGTTCTTTCGTTAATTCAAAATTCATGATTATTTCCCCTTTCAATTCCCCATCTATTTTGTAGTACCGACTAGTCGGTCTGACCCCTTGTTTAAAAAAAGCATTCCCTATTTAACTTACTTACACTAGCTAAGTAAATGTTGATATGATAAGGCTTCTTCATAACCTTTATCTGTCACAATTCCTCTTAGTATTAAATCATTAAAATGCAATGTAATTTGCTCCATTGTTAACGGACCGCTTTGCTTGTACCATTTATATGTCCAGTTCACTAATCCTATAATCGCCATTGCCGTAATTGTTACAGAAATTTCTGCTCGAAAATCCCCACTCAACTTACCATCTTCAATCACTTGTTCAATCAGCTTTCGATATTCAGTACGTTTTTCTTTAATGATCAATTTATAGGCAGGTGGTAAATAGGTTCCTTCATCATAAAACACGGTAATATGCCGATTGTATACATCAAATACATTTGTAAATGCATACAACATTGCACACACTTTTTCAATCGGGTTATCGTACTTGGCATAGGCTACTTTTGTTTGTTTTAAAACAAATGAAATAAACACATCATGAATTTCGTATAGGAGGGCATCTTTGGATTTAAAGTTATGGTAAAACCCCCCTTTTGATGTTCCTGCTTTTTCAACGATTTCATCAACGGATACACCGTGATACCCTTTTTGTTGAAACAAATCTAACGCTGTTTCAAGAATACGTTCCTTTACAGATTGCTTTGACATAAATATCTCCCCATCCGTAAATCACTCCCTAAGTATGGCGCTTAATAGACTATGTTCTAATAGATATGCATATAACAATGGCCCAATTAATGTTCGTGTTTTTTATCAAATTCTTGAATTATGAAATTGAGTCATTTAGTTAAATAATAGATTTTTCTAAAAATTAGCACATATATTACAATTAAAATATATCATTCTCGTAACCTAAAATCTATAACATGTATTATTTTTTCTCTAAAAGGACAAAAAAATCTATATTACGCTATTATTTTCATGTTTTTATAACACTAAAAAAACCATTGGAATCTCTTCGCTATGAATGTTTTTGTACATGAGATTTCCTGATTAATATAAATTCCTACATTTTATAAATTCGAAATTCCATAATACTCTACGCTCCTCTATATATTCATTTCCATTAAAAGTTATGACCAAAAACAGTTAAATACTTTTTTAGAATGCCTCAATGGCCACTTCAGGAATCTCATATAAATTAAAGCCTGAAATAAAATTATTTAAGTTATAATACCATGCTGATTTCCTATAAATTTCCAAGAAGTTATTTAACGCTTTAACAAACAAAAAATCCCTTAACCTCCAGAGAGATTAAGGAATTTACCTTCTTACTTTAATTTTGATATATGCAACTGTACGAGAATTTCATCTATTAAAGGGTCTAATGGATTTAATATTCCGGTATGAGTATTTTTCCCCGCTTCTACCATTGATAGCTGAGCAATAGCTAAAAAGTCAGTGTTATTATTTTTAAATTCAGTTAATTCCTTAACAACTATTTCATTATGTTCTTTGATATTGCCATTCATCAAATATTCAAATGCATTCGGTATTATTTCTATACTATAGTCAATGGGTTTATTTAGTCGATGTAAGTAGTGATTAAGCCTTCCGGTTGTTCCCTCAACAGTTTTAGGATTTGTAAAAACTAGGGTTTGTGGCGAAGGTAAATGTGAAAATGCTTTAAAAAACGGTTCGTCAATTTTAATAATAGGGATACTCCACTTATTTGTATCATCTAATATAGCAATATAATTTGTACATGTAATAACGATAGCATCTACTCCGCTTGCTACTATCCAATCGACTTGTTCCATTACCTTTTTCTTAGATTCTTCAGATTTGAAGGTAGGATCATTTGTAATTCGCATCATTAATCCAGGATCTACAAAATGTTGAAGTGTAATTGGATATTCTGAAAAGGCTTTTTCTATGTAGTGAATATTTGAATAATGAGCGTGCAAACATCCTAGCGTCTTCATTTTGTCTCTCCTCTACAAATTAGATCTTTTTTCTATAGTGTCTTCTTCAAAATAATTTAAGAAATCTTGAATTTGCCGAAAATGATGCAAGTCATGTTCAATCAGACCTTCAAAATATTTATCCATTGTTAAATTATTATTGCCGATTCTAAAACTTTTGAAGAATTCTCCAGTTGACATCAAATTAAGTTTTTCTATAATCTTTAATCTCTCTTCAACAAACTCTTTTATCACATCTTCTTTTATCTTTACTTTACTTTCAAATGCAGCTTTTGCATTCATTTCTTGTACATTTACACTTTCCAACTTCTTATTTTCTAGGAATAAATAAGGCAACCTTTTTTCTAAGACGAAATGATCCCAATAGATTAAATGACCTATCACTTCACAAATAGACCATTTTCCCTCTGCAATAGGTCTAAACCAAGTTATATTAGATAAATTCCTTAAACTTTCTACAATTTCAATTGACTCTTTATAGTGTTTTATAACTCTTTCTTTCGCTTCGATCTATTACATCTCCATTTCTATTGATAACCTTATAAGGACATCTAATTAAACAATTTCACATCAATATTCTTATTTACTAAAACTAAGTATTAATGTAATTGTGCTCGATGATGATTTAAATGAGCCAAAATTCTAAAAGTCATTCAAAGTAAGAATAAGTTGCTTCTGAACAAATGGATGTTTCTTCTGTTAGATTCTCTAAAGTTTGATAAACCCACTCTAATTTTTATATCCTTGCTGTAAATCAATTATCCATGCTTCCTTAGTACAAGCTACATTTTCAGCGTAGAATTCATTCATTTCATACTTTTGGGACAGCCCCTCTGCTTGAATATGGCTTTGATGGTTTGAAAAACAATTTATTTTTAGCCTCTTTTTTGAAAAATCGCTGTTAATAATCCTTCAATCCCAAAAACAGAATCATTTTTAATTACTTTTCTCATTTCTCGAATCTCGATACAATCGAAATCATGGAAAATTCGTTTTAATTTAACTTCGGTAAATCCTAATCCCCCCTGCAAGCTTTTCACTCGGTACACTTCCCAATCCGAAATATCAGATCCACCAAGTTGCCCATTTTCAATAAAACAATTTAATGCAAAGTATCCACCTGGTTTTAAAGATTTTTTTATTAGATTAATATAGTCCATCCTTCTATGTGGGGCGATATGATGGAAGCATCCTGAATCGTATATCAAATCATATTTGTATTCTTCAACATTTAAATCAAAAATATTCTGATTGATAAAATTGATCTTAACATTTCTCTCATTCGCTCTTTCAGTAGCCCAGTTTATCGATTGTTCAGAGAGATCAACTGCATCTACTTTAAAGCCCTTCTCTGTCAAAAAAATCGCATTCCGTCCAGGGCCACATCCTAATTCTAAAGCATTCCCAACATTTAAAATACCTTGATCAAAATAACTAACTAGATTTTCATCTGGCTTATTTTCAAAGAATGGTATGTTCTTTTCACGATTAGAATAAAATTCATTCCAAATTATTTCTGAATCTTGAAGTAAGTAATCTAGCATTCGTTTTAAATCTTCATAATTATTAATCTCTTCCATAATTACCTCCAGTTAAAGCATTTTCAAGAATGATTGATGCTATCTCATGATCTTCGATTACAAATGGAATTTCTGAAGGTTCTACCCAAATACGAGTTTCTGCCTCATTTTCCCTTAAAAATGAATCACAGGTTTTGATATCCATTCTATAAAACGCCTGATATCCAACAATTGGATACTTCCCGAAGATATCAAAATACTGATTTTCTTTATGATTGACTTCTATTGCCCCTAAATAAGTAATATCCCCTTTGACATAGGCTTCTTCATAAACCTCTCGATGAAGTGCTTCTGCTGGTGATTCGCCTTTTTCAATATGACCACCAGGGTAGTTAAAACCTCTATTTTTAATTTTAGAGAGTAATACTGTATCATTTTGAATGCAAATTGCATGGACACTTGTAATAATATCTTGATTTTGCAATGGATATTTAGGTAACCAGGTTAAATTTACTTTTTGACCATCCCAATCAACAGTTATTGTTTTCATCTAAATACCTCACAGGAAGTGACTTTTCCATCACTTTATTTACAAAAGACACACTGTAAGCTCCTGCAGCAGGTCTTGAACTAACAATTTCTTTAATATCTTGATCGAGATAGTGAATCGCAACACCATCATCAGCTGCTATGCCCGGTCCCATCCTACTTGTTCCAATAAGATGTTGGTAAGAGGGTCTTCTATCCGCTTCTCCATCATAGTGAGGACAGTTTCTCCCTTTTAGAAAACCCAAACATTGAATTGGTTCGAGTCCATCCCCAAATGAATCTGTTACCCCTTCTTCAAACCAACAAATGGAACCTGCACTAATACCTGCTAAAATAATGCCTTGGTTCCAAGCTTTTCGTAAGATTTGATCAATACCCCATACTTCCCAAAGTGCTAATAAATTTTTGGTATTACCTCCACCAACATAAATAATATCTTTGTCTAGTAAAAAATTTTCTAAGTCTCTAGTTGGTGGATTAAATAACGATAGATGTGAAGGAATACAATTTTGCTTTCTAAAAAAATCATAAAATCTCTTAATATAATTTTCTGCATCCCCACTTGCAGTAGGTATAAAACAAATTTTAGGTGTCTCTTTCTTCGATTGACTTAGTATATATTGATCTAACAAAGGATTTTCATGCTCCATTGAAAATCCACCGCCACCTAGTGCTATGATTTGTTTCATCATCCTTCCTCCATTCATCCTATAGATAATAGCTCATTATAATTAGCTCACCTTTTTTCCCCATAGTTCGTACCCCATTATCGACAAATCCGCATTTCTTGTATAAAGATTGCGCTGCTACATTAGCAACATTAACTGCTAATACAATTTCATCAATGTCAGAAAAATCATTTTTGACAAACTGTGGTAATAGTTGCAAAGCTTTTTTGGCATAGCCTTTTCCCTGTTGTCTAGCATCAGTTGAAAAAGCTCTTAATAATATTGCATTATGATTTTGGCTATATGGTTTTACACCTTCATTTTTGTGAAGATCGAAGAATGTAACTAATTGTTCCAGTTCAATTGCTAAAATTGAAGAACGATCAGCATCTTCATTTGATATTTCAATGCATTCTATTGGCGTTCCTGTGAATTTCATCTGCTCTTCTGTTAATTTGTAATTTTCAATTAATTCATTGTATTTATCTGTATATATATAAAGTTCCATGTTAATCTCCCTTAATAATTTTTCTTAGAAGCTTTTTCATAATTCTAGCTAAAACCTAAAAGTTATCCTTTTCTAGTCTCTTCATTTCCCATTCGATAAATCGATCAATTTAAAGATGAACTTTGCAAATTATTATATAAATCCTATAGAGTTTCCATTACTCTAAGTTCAACATTACGGTTTGACAATTCGCTCAACACATCTGTTTTTGACAAGAAATGTATGGCGTCATCTTCCCAAATACCAATTAAAAAAATTCATATAACCCATCATTGAAAAAGGTAAATTCTTTATCAGTAATTTTATATCGTGTATAACCTTCGTAAAATGCCACTTTTTCTTGATCTGTGAATTTTCTTATAGACAGCGCTTCATCATAACGTGGATCACCGATTGTCATAAAACCAACATCGATATAAGATATAACTTTACCTTTATTAACCATAACATTATCAGTCGTGCAATCACCATGAATCATCGTTTGTGGAACAAATTTTGGTCGATTATGATAAAGCTCCTGCAAAAGATCTAATGAACCATCGCATGTTCCTTTTTCAGCATAGAATTTAGCTTGTTGTAATTGCGTATCTAACCAATCTTGAGGTAATTCATAACTTGAGATTGGTTGTTCGTGTAACTGACATAAAAATGTACCGAAGCTTTCTATCAATTGAAACTTCTCTGTTTCATTTTCTGCCAACTTTATTGCTTGAGTAAGACTATTGCCAGGTATTTTGGACATTAGCAAATATGCCTTTCCTTTGTCACAGAAAAATGCAATCAACTTAGGAACAACTTTCCTATAGCTATCTCGGGCCATCTCTAAAACTTTTGCTTCTTTTCTAAGCCAATCTTTATATTTTGGCTCTTCACATATTTTCAAAATATATGAGCCTTCAGTATTCCTAACTTCAAATACAGTTGAAGTCCATCCTTGCTGTGAACCTTTTGTTATTACTAGTGGTGGTTTCAAATATTTTTCTAATAATATGTTTAAATGTTTCATATACTCTCCTATTCTGTCAATAATACATAGCTTTTCGCACACCATTTTTTCCTAAATAAGTAAAATACCTAATATTTTATATAATACATTATCATACTTAAACAAAAACAAAAAGACTTAGCAAACTACTGTTTGCCAAGCCAATCTAAGTTCTTAGGTATCAATTTATTTTGGGCTATGCATCAGTTCGATCAAATACTACGCGACCTGCAACTACTGTCTTCACAGCTTTTGCTTCAAGCATGTCTTCTGATGTTCCTTCAAATAAATCGCGGTCAAAAATAGAAAAGTCTGCAACATATCCTGGTTTTATCAAGCCACGTTCTTGTTCTTTGCAAATGGCTTGTGCACTGCCGACTGTATACATACGAATTGCTTCAAAACGACTCACTTTTTGTTCAGGCACATAGCCATCATGGTTGGCATATGGCTTTTTACGTTCTACCGCTGCATAAATAGTTAGAAGTGGATTGATGTCTTCAATTGGTGCATCTGTTCCTGCAGCACACATTACGCTACTGTCTAAAATCGTCTTCCACGGATAAACAAAGTCTAAGCGATCTTCACCAAGACGATCAATAATCCAAGGAAAATCAGATGGTACGAATGCTGGTTGTGCATCTACAACAACTGGTAACTTAGTGATTCTTTCTATTAAGTCTTTACGTAAGACAGAAACATGTATAAAGCGATCACGTTTACCTGCAGGAGCTGGGTATTTTTCGATGACATTTAAAACTTGTTCTGTACCAGCGTCACCGATCATATGTACAGCAATTACTTCATCATATTTACGTGCCAGTTTCACAAGATTTTCTAGTTCTTCATTAGTTTGAATAAGTAATCCACTATTTTCACGATTATCTGCATATGGTTTTGAAAGTGCAGCTGTTGAACCACCTAAAGCACCGTCTGCAAAAATTTTCATTGCACCTGGCTCGATAAAAGGCTCGTCAAACATTAAATTGGCCTCCATCATTTCTTCAAATACAGCATTATGGCGTAGTAAGTTGACTCTGAAATGATGCTTTTCACCAATGACACGACGATATGCAGTTAACGGATTCATAAATTCACCGAAATAATACATTTCCTCTGTATGTCCGCCAGTTAAGCCATATGATAGCATATTATCTACAGTTAGATTTAATTCTTCTGTCAATGAATCAATATATGCCTCCCCTTCTCTGGGGATTGCTGCAGTCACAAGTTCTGAAGCTTTATCATATAGCAATCCATTTAGCTTACCATCTTTTGCTCTTCCAATTTCACCGCCTGCGGGAGATATGCTTTGTTCTGTAATTCCGCCTGCTGCAAGTGTTGCTGTATTTCCTAATACTACATGGTGGCAAATTCTCGTTAATAGAATCGGTTCTTCACGAATGGCATCCAATTCAGCTTTAGTTGGGATACGTTTATCAGTAAAATTATTTTCGTTCCATCCTTCACCAAATAACCATTGATCAGAGGATGCTGTCTTCGCTGCTTCTTTCACCATTTCTAACATTTCTTCAGCAGAATTAGCTTTTGTTAAATCTAGTCGAATTAATTTTTCGCCTTGGAAAATCATATGAAGATGGCTATCCACGAAACCTGGATACATCGTAGCACCTTCCAAATCAATTTGTTCGTCTGCTTGTTCTTTTAATTCAGCAACTGAACTGATTGCAATAATTTTACCGTCTTCAACAAGTACCGCTTCAACGGTTTCATTTTCCTGTTCCATTGTATAAATAGTTCCACCGTACCAAAGTTGTTTCATTATAGACTCCTTTCTAACCGTAGTTTCAAAAGCTATTATCTTTGTATAAATTATCCTATTTTTTGTTTAATTCAGCAAGAAATCTCATTCTGCTTTTTTATTCCAAGTAAACTCTAATATTTTGTACATTACTATTTGATCCTTTTCTTAATAAAAAAAGCTACCTTCTGTTGTATTTTTAAATCAACAGTTAGGTAGCTATATAGTACGATTTGTTTATTCTCCGCGTAATGCGTCGATTTTTTCTGGCATAAATTTTTCTGAACGGAACATTTCAATTTCGTATGCATATGGTGCTTTTTTGTTTTTAGCGTCTGTTCCTACCCATGGTGTTTCAAGGATTTTCGGAATTCCTGTGAAAGCATCATGATGAACGATTCGATTTAATGCATCAAATCCAATATGGCCGAAGCCGATATTTTCATGACGGTCTTTTGCAGCACCACAAACATTTTTACTATCATTGATATGCAGTACTTTAATACGATCGACTCCAATGACTTTATCGAAATGTTCTAAGACTCCATCAAAATCATTAATAATGTCGTACCCTGCATCATGAGTGTGGCAAGTGTCATAACATACAGATAAGCGTTCATTATTTGTAACGCCATCAATAATTTTCGCTAATTCTTCGAATGTACGGCCACATTCTGAACCTTTACCAGCCATTGTTTCTAAAGCAATTTGAACTGGATAATCAGCAGATAGTACTTCATTTAAGCCCTCAATAATTTTCGCGATTCCAACATCTGCACCAGCACCTACATGAGCTCCTGGGTGTAATACGATTTGCGTTGCACCAATTGCCGATGTACGTTCGATTTCTTTTTGCAAGAAGTCCACACCAAGCGCAAACACCTCAGGTTTGGTAGTGTTCGCAAGATTAATGATATACGGAGCATGAACGACGATATTCGATAAACCGTGCTGTTGCATATGCAGAAGTCCTGCCTCGATGTTCAATTCTTCAATAGGTTTACGACGGGTATTTTGAGGCGCTCCTGTATAAATCATAAAGGTAGAAGCACCATAAGAAGCTGCTTCCTCACTTGAAGCAAGGAGCATCTTCTTACCACTCATCGATACATGAGAACCAATTAACATATGGGTATATCCTCCTTTTAGCGTTGGCGGCGACGTTTTTTACGTTCTTTCTTCTTAATTTCTTCCATTTCCCAACGCATATTACGCTTGTATCCTGGTTTTACTTTTTTCGGCTTACGTACTTTTGATTTTGCAATACGGTCGATTTCATCTGATTTTTTCTCACGTTTTTCTCGTGTATGGCGTCCTTTCATTTCAACGATTTCGCCATCTTTGATGTCTTTTGCAACAAATGGAATACCCATTTTTTCTACGCGTGCAATTGCATCTTCATCAGAAGGTTCGAAAATTGTAATCGCAACGCCCTTGTTACCCGCACGTGCAGTACGACCAACACGGTGAATGAAGAATTCAAGATCTTGTGGTAATTCGTAGTTAATAACATGGCTAACCCCTGGAATATCAATACCACGAGCAGCTAGGTCTGTTGCAACGATGTATTGGAATTCTAAGTCGCGAATTTGTTTCATCATTTTTTTACGATCACGTGGTGTTAAATCACCATGGATACGTCCAACACGATGTCCATTATTTGAAAGGAAATCAGCAACATAATCAGCTTGTTTACGTGTATTCGTAAAAATAATTGCTAGGTAAGGATTAATAGTATTCATTGTTTCAAGTAGTTTACTATTTTTTGATTTACTACGTGTTGGAATTAAATAGAAATCAATATTTTCTGCAACAGGGCGTTTATCATCCATGTGTACATGGATTGGTGATGTCATATATTTTTTCAAGAAAGGTTGTAAGCTTTCTGGAATTGTTGCTGAGAACACATACATTTCAAGATTTTCAGGCATTTGTGATGCAAATTGGTCAATATCTTCGATAAAGCCCATATCAAATGCAAGATCTGCCTCGTCAATAACGAGCATTGAAGCTGTATGCACAAGTAACGCTTGTTCTTTAACTAAATCACGAATTCGTCCTGGTGTACCAACGACAATTTGTGGTTGTGTTTTTAGTTTGTCGATAGAACGTTGCTTGTCCGTTCCTCCGATAAATAATTTTGAGTGAATATCTGTTCCTTCAATTAGCTTTTGAAGTTCGATATTAATTTGTGTTGCAAGCTCACGAGTTGGAGCAGCAATAACAGCTTGTACCTCTTGTTTATCTTGACGAATTCGTTCAACGATTGGGATTAAGAAACTGTGTGTTTTCCCTGTACCTGTGTGGGCTTGGCCGATTGCACTTTTACCTTTGAGGATGAGTGGAATCATTTCTTTTTGAATCGGGGTTGGCTCTGTAAAGCCTAATTTCTCTATAGCCTCTCGTAAAAAGGGCTGGAAATTATAATCTGTATATTTGGACATATATTGTCCCTCCTAACTTACTACATTCATTGTAACACGATTCGTACATTAAGTAGACCATTTGCATATGATATCTATTAATAGAACATTCGTCAATTCCTCGTGACGATTTTTCCTATATTGTTTGATTCGTTTATTTTTTCTAAAATGAAAGGAGAATCTTATGGTTTACCCATCCTATTTCCCTTACGGTAATTCTTATCAAGGAAGTTTTAATCCATATCCTATGCAACAAATGATGCGTCCGCCTTTTTCTTTACCAGGAAGATTTGGTAATGCCGCTCAAGCTATACCTAGAGGACCAGGTAATTTTGCTAATCCAGCCCAAGCTATTCCTAGAGGACCAGGTAATTTTGCTAATCCAGCCCAAGCTATTCCTAGAGGACCAGGTAATTTTGCAGGTCCTGCTCAAGCTATTCCTAGAGGACCAGGTAATTTTGCTAATCCAGCCCAAACTATACCTAGAGGGCCAGGTAATTTTGCAGGTCCTGCTCAAGCTATTCCTAGGGGGCCAGGTAATTTTGCTAATCCAGCCCAAGCTATACCTAGGGGACTAGGTAATTTTGCAGGTCCCGCTCAAGCGTTAGCAAGAGGTGTAACTAATTTTAATAATGCAGGAAAAGTGGCGGATGCAGCAGGAAATGCCGCGGGATCAGCAAGAGCATTTGCTAGAAATATAGGTTTTGGTGGTGCGGCTAGATCGGCCGAGGCAGCGAATGCTGCTGCAAATACGGCAAATGCTGCAAATGCTGCGGGAGGCGCAGGAAACGCTCTTGGAGGCTTTGCTAAGATTGAGCAATATTTAAACACAGCTGATCAATTTTTTAACACAGCACAAAAATTCACTCCTATGGTGAAGCAATTCTCTCCTATGTTCCAAAATTTACCGGCACTTTACCGGATGTATAAAGGCTTCCAGTCAATTCCTAATGCGAACTCACCTGCAGATCCTCCTCAAGGCGGAGGAAAAGAACCGAGAGGACCTTTAAAATATATACTTGGAAGAAATAGAAGACAACAACCTCAACCGCAATCGCAATCGCAATCACAACGATCACAGCAACCTCAGCAATTTACACAACAAACTCGCCCTTCAACTCCTCGTATATTCCAACCCCCTTTTTAACGAACTAAACGATTATTTTGTATTCAATTCCAGAGTCCGTTATAATAATACGTAGCGAGCAATGAAAGGAGTTCGAATCATGGAAGTCATTAAAATCACACCAAGAGGTTACTGCTACGGCGTTGTTGATGCTATGGTCATCGCACGCAATGCAGCCTTAGACAAAACACTACCAAGACCCATCTATATTCTTGGTATGATTGTTCACAACAAACACGTAACCGATGCATTCGAACAAGATGGCATCATCACATTAGACGGTAAAGACCGCTTAGAAATTTTAGAAAAAGTAGATAAAGGTACTGTAATTTTCACTGCTCATGGCGTCTCTCCCGAAGTACGTGAATTAGCACGAAAAAAAGGGTTAATTGCCATAGATGCAACATGTCCAGATGTTACAGTTACACATGATTTAATAGAAGAAAAATCAGCCCATGGCTACGATATTGTTTATATCGGAAAAAAAGGTCATCCCGAACCAGAAGGAGCAATTGGTGTTGCTCCAGACCATGTATTTTTAGTACAAAGTATTGAAGATATTGATCAATTACAAGTAACACGAGATAAAATTCTCGTAACAAATCAAACGACAATGAGCCAATGGGACGTTGCTCATTTAATGGACCATTTGAAAGAAAAATACCCAAATATTGAAGTCCATCAAGAAATCTGCTTAGCAACTCAAGTTCGTCAAGAAGCTGTTGCAAAACAAGCAGGTGATGCTGATTTGCTGATTGTTGTTGGTGATCCTAAAAGTAATAACTCTAATCGTTTAACTCAAGTTTCTGAAGAAATTGCTCATACGAATTCTTATCGTATTGCAGATTTATCTGAACTTAAATTAGAGTGGCTTGAAGGCGTTGAAAAAGTCGGTGTAACTGCTGGCGCTTCTACCCCAACGCCAATTGTTAAAGAGGTTATCAAATTCTTGGAACAATATGATCCAAAAGATCCAACAACACATAACTTAGCTCGTACAGTTACACTGGACAAAATTTTACCTAAGATAAAACAACCAAAACCTGTTGAGAAAATCTTACCTTATAATTTATCAAAAAAATAGAAAGTTACTTCACATCTTCTTAATCTAATAAGAAGATGATTATTTTGGTAGTAAAAGAGCGTCTAATTAGTCCTTTCAGACTGAATAGACGCTCTTTTGTTTTACAGTATTATTATATAAATTGGAAAGGTTCTGTTGAAAGTTTTGAAGCAATAAATGCACATTCAATTTTGTTTTCTGTACAAAGGGTTGCCATTTTTAGTGCAACACCCTCTTTCATCACACTTTCAACATGATGACCTGGATCAACAATATGCAACCCTATACTTTCCGCATCTTGAGCCACATGGAAGTACATATCTCCTGTTACAAATACGTCGGCACCTGCTCGTTTTGCAGCATAGATGTATTTGTTACCATCTCCACCAAGGACAGCAATTTTCGAAACCTTTGAATTCAAATCACCAACAGCTCTTACCTTTGGTACATTTAATGATTTCTTCACATGTTCAGCAAATTCTTTTAAAGTCATAGCGTCAACTGTACCAATTCGTCCCAAACCCATTTCTTTTGCAGGTGTTTCTAAAGCATATAAATCATATGCTGGTTCTTCATATGGATGATGGTTTAGCATTGCACGCAAGACTTTGTTTTTATTCATTTCTGCAACAACCACTTCTATTTTCACTTCAGCTTCAGTATGCAATTTCCCGATTTCTCCAGTATAAGGCTGTGCACCATTTAATGCTCTAAACCTTCCTTGCCCAGAAATGGTGTAACTACATGAATCATAGTCTCCTATTTGTCCAGCACCAGCACCTGCTAATGCTTGGCGTAACTCATCTGCATGGTCTTCAGGAACGAAAACTGCTAGCTTATACATTTTCTCAGAAAAAGTGGGTACAAGTACTTCACAATTTTTCAGTTGCAATGCTTCTGCTAGAAGATCATTTACTCCACCTTCTGCAACATCCAAATTTGTATGTGCAGCATAGACGGCGATATCATTTTTGATACATTTTTCGATTAGTTTTCCCTTAGGGAGATCAGTACGTACATTTGCTAATTTGCTAAAGATTGGTGGATGATGAGCAATGATTAACTCGCAGCCATTTTTAATTGCTTCATCAACAACATCTTCATTTACATCTAAAGTGACTAATACTTTTGAAACAGACTTATTTAATGTTCCAATTGCTAAACCAATAGGATCTCCATCCTTTGCAGCAATTTTCTTAGGAGACCATGATTCAAAAAGCTGGATAATTTCTTGTCCATTTGTTTGCTTCATAGTTATAAAACCTCCTTCACCATTTCAATCCGATGCTGCAATTCTTTCGCTTTTTCGATAATTTCAACCGATTGTTCTGCTTTTTCCATTGCCTTTAATACATGTTGCCATTGTTGAATTTCACGATTCCATTTTTCTTTGAATACTTCATTTTGTTGTCTCATTAAAACAGGACCTAGTAATAGCTGCTCTTCTGTTAGTGAATCTTCTCCAGGTTCAAGCACTATTACTTCATAGATTTTGTCATCTTCATTTAAAATTGCTTCATCAACTATTTTCCAATTACGGCGAATAGCCCATTCTCGTATGGCAATCGCATGTATATTTGGTTGAAGAATTAAGCGTTCTACACCAATTAATCGTTCTACATCTTTTTCCAAAATAGATGCGATTAACGGTCCACCCATTCCTGCAATTGTAATGGCTGTTACATGATCTTCTTGTTCTATTGCTTGTAAACCATTTGCTAGTCGTACTGTAATTTGTTTTTGTAAACCTTCTTGTTGTACTTCATGACACGCTGATTCATAAGGGCCTTTTACAACTTCACCAGCAATTGCACTTGTGGCAAGGTTGTTTAGGACTAAATAGCACGGTAAGTATGCGTGATCACTTCCTATATCAGCAACAATCGCATTTTGTGGTACAAATGATGCTACTTTTTCTAGTCGTTTTGATAATTTTTGAGCATTCAAGTAATAGCCCTCCTTCTTGTAGTATTGTAACGAAAATAATCACTTTTTGCATAGAATATTGTTATAAAGAATCCATTCGTTTATGTTAAATTCTAAAAAGTCGCTAGTTTTTACATAAATCTAGTTGAGGTGGCTAATTTTTACATAGAAAAACCCTTATCCGATTCGAGGATAAGGGTTTGGAAAATATATAAGAATTAATTATTTTAATTCAGAGATATATTTAGCCATAGCATCAAGATCTGCACCTGAAACAAGTCCAGGTGGCATACCGCCTTTACCTTTAGTAAGAATTTCTTTTACTTGGGCATCAGATAAACCTGTACCATGTAAGTTTGGACCTACATTACCTTTAAGGTTATCGCCATGACAAGAAATACATTTTTGTTTAGCAATTGCTTCTGGATCTGCTGCACCTGCTGCTTCACCTTTACCAGCTGTTTGTTCAGTTTTTGCTTCTTTTCCGCCTTTTGCGATTTCGGCTTTTTTATCTGCTCCGTCAATAGACATGAAGAAGATTAAACCTAGACCGAATGCCATGATTAAGATATACGGAATAATAGGATTCTTTTTCATCAATTACCCTCCCTAATAAGTTCAATCTATTTCTATAAATAGAATCAGTCAACACTTAATATTGTACTTCATAACTGGTAAAACGAAAAGACCTTCTGAATAAGTTTTCCCTTTTTTGTGACAATTATGACACAATCGATATATTAACATCCAATTTATCTTGCTATTACCATTATTCCAACTTAAGTGTAATATTTTCTATTTTATAACAGTTTTTAACCCCTTAAATAATGTTCTACTTTATACTCTTTCTCGTAATTCTATCTGTGCATTTGAATGGTTTACCGTACTATTCCCAAAGTAATTTTAGATACATATAAGTCGTTAAATTCCTTAAACCTTCTTTGTTCATTAAATACTCTATTGAAACTTGTACATACTAAGATAAAAGCCCGATTGTTGATACATTCAAATCTATTTGTCATATGGTACATGAATGTAAAATCCAGTACTAATAACCAATGTGCTTTTGCCCCTTAATATTCCCTAAACATAGTCTTTAATGCAAGATGTGATGTTTTGCATGGCTTACATTTGTAATATAACCTTTACTTTCATTAATTATATATAACCATTCGCAAGCATTGCAATTGTCTCAGTACCTTCACCATTAGAAGCTGCATTAGGCTCTGTTAAAACAAATAATACTCCAAGGTTTCTCCTGTACAAATCACTGTTAGAATCTTCCCTTTTGTTCTTTCGTTCCAAATAAAGGGAGTGGAGCACCTCCTAATGAAATATGAGCAGAATACGTAATACCTTTAGATGAACTCTACTCAGTTCTTCCGTTATGATTGCAAAACCATCTGCAACTGCTTCATCTTAAGTTTCTTCAAAAGCAATCCCATTATTCGCATTTTACCTAATTGTTTAAAAATTTCTTACAAACTGTTTTGTACGATCTCTGTCTACCAGGTGCAACAACTTTATCGACGAATTCTCACATCATATTCTGTCATATTTTATAATTTTTCTCATCTTATTCAATTTCATTAATGCTTTTCTAGTTAAAAAATATGAATAGTTTCTAAATAAGCAACTCAATAATTCGGATAATATTTCATTTCCAGTATTTACTTAGTATGCCGCTAAAATAGATTTATGAAATTGATTCACTTGAATAACATATAAAAAATAATAATAATTAACCCGACTACTCCCGAAATTTTAAAATAAATTAAATTTAATAGTTTACCAGAAATCAACCATAAAAGACAATTCCCTATTAGCACACCATAGAGTACTAGTGTTTTTTCGACTAAAAATAGATTTTCGAGTTTAATTGAGACACCCAAAATCAGCAAAGCTACCGTCGCATAGGAAAAGGTAGTCATAATTGTTTTATTTTGTGTATATTTAAAAAGAAATAATAAAAGAGCAATAATTACACTAATACTTAATATTACAGGAATAAGAACAAATGGTGCTTTTAATACAAATAATGTAATTAATAAAACAGCTGTACCAATTGATAAAAATATCATTTTCAAATTATTCTTTGTCGAACTTTCTGCTAATATGGACTTAGATGCGTTGACTTCCAACTTTGTGTAACCCTCTACTTCTTCCCCTTGAGAATATAAAGTTGTTAAAAAATCACAATAGTGTTCCGGTAATAGCTTGTTCTTCTTCCAGAATAGGATCTCATTTAGGATAATTTCTTTCTTTTGACTGTTCACTTAAACGCCCCCAGCTTTAGAAACCATTTTCACCCATAATTTTACCTTATTCGACGAAAAAAGACACCCCTAATTGGAGTGTCTTTTATCCTATTCTAGAAAGTCTTTTAAACGTTTACTTCGTGATGGGTGGCGCAATTTTCTTAGAGCCTTCGCTTCTATTTGACGAATACGTTCTCTTGTGACACCAAATACTTTCCCTACTTCTTCAAGTGTACGCGTACGGCCATCATCTAAACCGAAACGTAAACGTAGAACATTTTCTTCACGATCAGTAAGTGTATCTAAGACATCTTCTAATTGTTCTTTTAAAAGTTCATAAGCTGCATGATCTGATGGTGATTGTGCTTCTGAGTCTTCGATGAAATCTCCCAAATGCGAATCATCTTCTTCACCAATTGGTGTTTCCAATGATACTGGTTCTTGAGCGATTTTTAGGATTTCACGAACTTTTTCTGGTGTTAAATCCATTTCTTCACCGATTTCTTCAGGTGTTGGTTCGCGTCCTAAATCTTGAAGTAATTGACGTTGAACACGAATTAATTTATTTATGGTTTCGACCATATGCACTGGAATACGAATCGTACGTGCTTGGTCAGCAATTGCACGAGTTATCGCTTGGCGAATCCACCAAGTTGCATAAGTTGAGAATTTGAAACCTTTACGGTAGTCAAATTTTTCTACAGCTTTGATTAGACCCATATTACCTTCTTGAATTAAATCAAGGAATAACATACCACGGCCAACGTAACGTTTTGCGATACTAACTACAAGACGTAAATTTGCTTCTGCTAATCGTTTGCGTGCTTCATCGTCACCTTGTTCGATACGTTCAGCAAGTGCGATCTCTTCTTTTGCACTTAATAAGTCAACTCTACCGATTTCTTTTAGATACATACGAACGGGGTCATTTATTTTGACGCCTGGTGGAACACTTAAATCATTCAAGTCAAACGTTTCTTCATGGTCTTTGCCTTTAAGTAGACGATCTAAATTTTCTTCATCACCGTCTTTGCCACCTAATTCGATACCATTAGTTTCAAGTTTTTCGATGAATTCTTCTACTGCATCAGCTTCCATTTCATAGGTTTGCAGTTTATCTGCAATTTCTGCATAAGATAATTCACCGTTTTTCTTACCTGTTTCTAGTAAGAATTTTTTTGTTTCTTCTAAAGTATGTTCCAGATCTATTTCTTTTACTTCTGTTTCATCGGTTGAACGTTTAGACTTGTCCGCCACAGGTGTTTCCTCCTTCTAACAATCACTATCCAATTACACTCTTGATAGTGATTTCCTTAAATCAATAACTTCTTGTGAAAGCTGCAATGCACTTCTCATGTCATGCATCTTTTCTGCTTCTTTTATAGCATGGTTTTTATCTTGTATTTGTTGTTCGATTCTAAATTTCTTCACCTGTTTCAAGCAGTCAGAAATTTCCTCTTCAGCATGATTCGGATCACGCTCTACGAGAGCAGCTTCCATAATGATTTTCCGTAGCTCTCTATCACCAATAACTTCTGCAAAGCGTTGATAATCCGCTTTTTGATGTTCTTCATAAAATCCAATAAGGTGAATATAGATAGCCATATAATCATCCCGTACAAAGGGATTTGTACTCTCTTCTTGGCGAATTCTATCTACAACGTCAATGTTGTGTAACATATGTGCTAAGAGTGATCTTTCCGCACGATCAGTCGCTGTGATTTTTTTCTTTTGAAGAGTAAGCTGTTCAGTTTTGGGTAGCACTTGTTGCTCAATTCTTTTAGAGCCTTTTGCAATCTGTGCTTCCTTTTGACGTAATTGCAGTTGTAAAGTTTCTTCAGAAATATTCGTGTCCATTGAAATCTGTTTGATATATAATTCTTTTTCAATGAGTGAAATTCCTTCAACCAAATAATTCAAAGCTTCATCTACATATTGCAATACATCATTTTGGTATTGAAAATTCTTGTTACGTCTTACATACATCAGCATAAATGCGACATATGCTTGCGGTTCACTTATTACTTTTTCTTTAAAAGCTTCTGGTCCAAATTGCTGTATATATTCATCTGGGTCTAAACCTGTTGGAAGAACTGCAACTTCAACGTTTATTCTTTCTGCGTGTAACATTTCAGCAGCTTTTCTTGCAGCTTCCCATCCAGCTTTATCGCCATCATAGCAAACAATTATATGATCAGTAAGACGCTTTAACTTCGTCATATGTTGCATCGTAAGGGCAGTTCCCATAGTTGCAACCCCGTTAAAGACACTTGCTCTTTTTGCAGAGAGCACATCCATAAAACCTTCAAATAACACAACATTACGTTCTTTTCGTATAATAGGTCTAGCTTGGTCCAAGTTATATAATACTTGTCCCTTATGAAAAATTGGAGATTCTGGGCTATTTAGATACTTAGCATCTTCTCCTCCACTATCCAGAATACGACCTGAGAACGCAATAATCTTACCTTGTTCATCCCGAATTGGAAACATTACGCGGCTTCTGAAACGGTCAAAATAGCCTGATCCGTCCTCTCGTTTAATAATTAATCCGCATTGTTCCATTTCTTCTAAACTAAAGCCTTTTCGTGTTAAAAGTTGAGTTAACGAATCCCAATGGGGCAGGGAATAACCTATTCCATTTGTTTCGATTTCCTCTTTTGTAAACCCTCTTTGTAGCAAATAGTTAAGCCCTTGCTCGCCTTCTTCAGTATTTAAAAGTAAGTGCTGATAATATTCAGCAGCAAAAGCATGGGCATCCTTCATACGTCCTTCTTCTGGAGAAATTGGTTGCGTATGATGTTCCGGTGTTGATGAAATTTCGACATGGATGCCGACACGTTCACCAAGTTTAGCTGTAGCCTCTTGGAAAGAAATATTCTCAATGTCCATTAAAAATGTAATGGCACTTCCCCCAGCGCCGCAGCCAAAGCAATGGAATATTTGTTTATCTGTAGATACAGAAAAAGAAGGCGTTTGCTCCCCGTGGAACGGACATAATCCAAAATAGTTTCTTCCACGTTTTGTCAACTGTACAAAGTCGCCAACAACGTCTACAATATCCGCTTTTGAACGTATTTGTTCAATAATCTCTTCAGGTATTTTTTGCGCCATTCCATCACCATCTTTTTTTGCTCATAACTGAATTCGAGATAATTACTATAAAGTCCTTCATTTTTCGACAAAAATTTTTTATTTAAGCTAGTATGGGCAAAATCCTTGTAATTATTTTTACCACAATTTTTTATTATAAAACATTTCACTTGAAATTTCTATCACTTTTTTGATATTTTATTGATAAAACACAAAAAAACCTCCCCTGAAGGAGGGTTCCACACTCATATCATTGGTGTGATGATTGAATACGATGGATAATATCATTTGCTGTTTCTTCAACAGCTTTGTTTGTAACATCAATAACTTGACAATCAATACGATCAACTACACTTTTAAAATGTACTATTTCTTCATTAATACGTTCAAGTTTTGCATAGTGAGCACCATCATTTAATCCTAATGCAATTAAACGTTCTTTTCGTATGCTATTTAGTTTTTCAGGAGAAATCACAAGACCGAAGCACTTAGCTGGATCCACTAAGAATAATTCTTCTGGCGGTTCCACTTCTGGTACAAGTGGTACATTCGCTACTTTATACCGTTTGTGTGCTAAAAATTGCGAAAGTGGTGTTTTAGAAGTACGAGACACACCAATCAATACGATATCGGCTTTTAGTAATCCTCTTGGATCACGACCATCGTCGTATTTTACTGCAAATTCAATCGCCTCTATTTTTTGAAAATAGTCATCATCTAATTTACGGACCAACCCTGGCTCTTCCAATGGTTCAATTTGAAGTGTTTCCCCTAGCATTTCCATAATTGGTCCCATTAGGTCAACAGCTGGAATTTCTTTTTTTATGCATATGTTGCGTAAAAATCCACGCATAACTTCTTTTACTAATGTGTAAACAATAATTGCATCCTGCTCTAATGCAAGATGAACAATTTCAGTTAATTGTTCTTTACTTTCCACATGGGGGAAACGTTGAATCTTCGTATCCTGCATACCAGGTCTAAATTGACTGATAGCTGCTTTTGTTACTAGATCACCTGTTTCTCCCACAGAATCTGAAATGATAAAAACAGATAAATTATTCATGGAAGCATCACCTCACAAATCATGATTTTCAGCAAGCGATAGAAACGCTCGTGTAATATTTGTTTTTGTCAAACGACCTATGACCTCTAAGCCATCTGGATGTTCGATTACGACAGGTAATGCATCTATTTGTCTTTCAATAAGTTTATGAGCTGCCTGAATTAAACCGTCTGATTTAAAGCAAAATGCTATATTTGGCATCCTCGTCATGATAATATGTACGGGAATATGATTTAAATCTTGACTACCTATGCTTGTGCGAAGTAAATCTTTTCTTGAAAGCACACCAGTCAAATAAGAATTATGATCTACGACAAATATTGTACCCACATCTTCTAAAAACATTTGACAAATGGCATCATATACAGAAACATTCTCAGAAACTACAACCGGAATCGATTGGAAGTCTTTCACCTTCATATTCGTCATGCTATCGACAACAGCTTGGTTTGTCTTTTTACCGGAGTAAAAATAACCAACACGCGGTCTAGCATCCAAAAAACCTGCCATTGTTAAAATGGCTAAATCTGGTCTAAGTGTCGCTCTAGTCAGTGAAAGACGCTCAGCTATTTGTTCCCCAGTTATAGGGCCATTTCCCTTAACAATTTCTAAGATCTCTTCCTGACGTTTGTTGAGTTCTATTGGACTCACCGCCTCAAAAAGTGTTATACTCATTCCTAATTATTATATACTACTTTCGAATATATTGCGAAGAAAAGAATCGCATGTTACAATGTCAACAAAACAAATAAGCGATGAACGGTCAATAAGTATGATTTCATCATAAAGCGAGTAGAGATGGTGAAAGTCTACACGAAATCAGAAAAAGGCAGCCGGGAGCTAACTTTTTGAAAGAGGATTACTTTGGTAATCAATCGGGGTGGAACCGCGGGTCAATAGCACTCGTCCCCGGGTACAAATATGTGCCCGGAGACGGGTGCTTTATTATTTAATGGAGGGATAATCTAATGACAAAAACAATGGAAAGTATCGTAAGCTTAGCCAAACATCGTGGCTTCGTCTTCCCTGGTTCAGAAATTTATGGAGGCTTAGCAAACACTTGGGATTACGGTCCACTTGGTGTTGAACTTAAAAACAATGTAAAAAAAGCATGGTGGCAAAAATTCGTTCAAGAATCACAATATAATGTTGGTCTTGACGCTGCTATCTTAATGAACCCAAAAACTTGGGTAGCATCAGGTCACGTTGGTAACTTTAACGACCCGATGATTGACTGTAAACACTGTAAAGCTCGTCACCGTGCAGATAAATTAATCGAAGACGCAGCACTTGCTAAAGGTGAAGAAATTATCGTTGATGGTATGCCTTTCGATAAAATGGCAGAAGTCTTAAAACAATATGACGTTCACTGCCCTGATTGTGGCGAACAAGATTTCACTGAAATCCGTCAATTCAACCTTATGTTCAAAACATTCCAAGGTGTTACAGAAGAATCAACAAACGAAATTTTCCTACGCCCTGAAACAGCACAAGGTATTTTCGTTAACTTTAAAAACGTTCAACGTTCTATGCGTAAACGTACTCCTTTTGGTATCGCACAAGTTGGTAAATCATTCCGTAACGAGATTACTCCAGGTAACTTCACTTTCCGTACACGTGAATTTGAACAAATGGAACTTGAATTCTTCTGCAAACCAGGTACAGAACTAGAATGGCATGCATACTGGAAAGAATTCTGTAAAAAATGGTTATTAAACTTAAGCATGAATGAAGATTCTATGCGCCTTCGCGATCACGAAGATGAAGAACTTTCTCACTACTCAAACGCAACAACGGATATTGAATTTAAATTCCCATTTGGTTGGGGCGAACTATGGGGCGTTGCATCTCGTACAGATTTCGACTTAAAACGACATATGGAACACTCTGGTGAAGACTTCACTTACATTGATCCAATTTCAAACGAACGTTATGTACCATATTGCATCGAACCATCACTTGGCGCTGACCGTGTAACATTAGCATTCTTATGTGATGCATATGATGAGGAAGAATTAGAAGGCGGAGATTCACGTACAGTACTTCGATTCCACCCTGCACTTGCACCATTTAAAGCAGCTGTACTACCACTTTCTAAAAAATTAGCAGAACAAGCTACTGATGTATGGGCTGAATTACGTAAAGCATTCCCAGTAGATTATGATGAATCACAATCAATTGGTAAACGCTACCGTCGCCAAGACGAAATCGGTACACCATTCTGTATCACATACGATTTCGATTCAGTTGAAGACGGTCAAGTAACAGTTCGTCATCGTGATTCTATGGAACAAAAACGTATGCCGATTGCTGAAGTAAAAGCTTATATTGAACAGTATCTTGCATTTTAATTTCTAAAATTAAACAGACATAACTCTTTTCAACTACAACTAGATAAGTTAAAACCAACATCCTTTAAGGGAGGTGACTCAATGTCACCTCTCTTTTTTTCGTAAGTGCTTTAAAGTTTAAATGTAGCCATTATATAGACTTCAAAAAGTATATCGATCATTTCTTTACAATCAAAAGATTGCTGTATTTAAGAAGAAAGGTAAAGAATGGTTAAAGCGTCTATCCAAACACAACGTAAAGCCTAGGTAATACAGTAAAACAACTCTCCCCTTCACAAAACTGAAAAATTGTTATCAAACAACACCGAACCTAATATATTATTATTTGAATTTACTGATTTTTTAATTTACATTTATTATACTATTGAGGTAATATTTAGTTTAATAATGTATTATATAAATTTTAATAGATAAGGTGGGAATATTATTGACCATTCTTTCAATCAAAAATCTATCTAAGACCTATAAAAGTCACCAAGTTTTAAAGAATATAGATTTACAAATTAACTCTCCAGGAATTTGGGCATTAGTTGGTCCAAATGGATCTGGTAAAACTACCTTTTTAAATACGATTACGAATTTGCTTCCTGCCACTTCGGGAAAAATTGAATTGGTAGATAAACCTAATACGGATTCAGATGTTTTTAAAGAAGTTTCCTTTTTGCAGGATAATACCGTGTTATTTGATTATTTAAACGGATATGATCATCTAAAATACATTTGTGATGTACAGGGTATCAATAAAAAACGAATCAATGAGGTCGCGAAATATGTAGGAATGGAACATTATATAAAAAAAAGAGTAGGTAATTATTCTCTGGGTATGAAACAGCATCTTCTTCTAGCAATGGCCATTATAAATAAACCCAAACTTTTATTATTAGACGAGCCTCTGAATGGACTCGATCCTACAAGTGCTATATTAGTTCGAAAAATTTTAATTGAACTATCTGAAAGTGGAACAACTATTCTATTATCTTCTCATAATTTAGCCGAAATTGATCGTGTTACATCTCAAATACTATTTTTAAAGAATGGTGAATTAATAGAAGAAAATATGCAATCTTACGAAACTACCTATTATTATTTTGAAGTCAATGACAAATTTCATGCGTTAAGAATGTTAGAAGAACTACATTATACTGTAGAACAATTTGAAAATGGTCTTAAAGTAAATTTAGGCAACTATCAACTTCAACGTTTACTTGATGAATTAAAAGCAGCTGAGATTACAATATTGGACATGTATAAAGAAGTAGCTGGTTCAGAAAAAAGATATGAAGAATTATTTGAAGTGTGAGGTTGACGAATATGAAGCTCATATTATTCGAATTTAAGAAAATTGTATGTTCTAAAGTTTTTCCTTTTTTTCTATTAATTACTTCACTTCTCATTACTGTTTATTTTATCTTCAATGTTGCCCATCAAGAAACTATTCCATCAAAGAAAATCGAACAGTTTTCAAAACATGCTAGTCATGTTCTCTCCCAATTTCAAGGTGATCAAAAAATTCTTGAAAAGGGGCCTAATCCCGAAATAGAAAAAAGAATTGAGATAGCAGGAACTTTATACGATCAACTAAAAGAATTGACTCAAGCAATAGAAGCTGGTAAATGGAAAAAGGAACTTCAATTAGAAAATAAGGTTTATATTTCAGCGATGCAATTTCAATATGTAGATGGTAGTTTTTCAATGAGTCAAGAAGATATGAAAAAAACAATGCGTTATAATAATGAATTACTAGTTAGAGGATTACCAAAGGAAGATTTAGATTACTCCATACAAACGTCTATTTTCATGAAAAAAATACTGTCTTTTCTCCTTACTCCATTTCCTTTTATCATTCTGCTTGTCATATTAAGTATTTTTATTACGAAAGAGTTTGAAGAACAAAATATGAAATTAGTATATTCTCTCCCCATTTCAAAATTGAAATATATTTGCATAAAGTATGTTAGTTTACTACTTACCGGAATTATTTGGTTAGGAGTTATTTTCATCTTATCTTATGCTATTCCTTCTATATTCGGTGAAAATATTGGGGATGTCTTTAATTATCCTTTGTTCGCAAATTCTGGTGACTTTGTGAGTTCAGGTGAATATTTGATGAGGGCTATTGTTTCTAGCATTTGTTTTATGAGCTTTGTAGTAGCGTTACTTTTATTAGTAAGCTTTTCCGTTAGAAATTTAGTGATTGCAAGTTTAGTTATTGCATTTGTTTTAGGTGGTGCAGTAATCATTACAAAGAATAGTGCGGAAAATTTTTGGAATCCTTTCGTTTACCAAAATATCGATCAAGCGATTCTAAAAACAGTTTCTTATTATCCGATAAGCCTACTTCCGTTGATGATTATTATGATTTTCCTGATTTTCATTACTCTCATGCTAAATCGAAAGCGAGGGATATGAATGTCGAAACTCTTTCTCTTCGAATATAAGAAGATTCTAAAAAAGAAAGTTACATGGATAACTTTCTTGCTATCTTTCATTGCTGTGATTAGTTTTTATTTTTATAGTATGTCAGTATCTGAAAATATTAAAAGTCAAAATATTAATAAGCTTGACTATATCATTTCATCTTATAAAAAAATGATTCTTGATATTAACAGTGAAAAAGATAAGTCTGAACAAGATAAAGACGTAGAAAATGTGAAGATGTTATCAACTCAAATTAAAGGATTAAAGAAAAGCATTAAGCAGTATGAAACACAGAAAGAAAATTTAATAAAAGGTAATTGGCAAGAAATTTATTCAAATGAAGCGACTTCCTTAGAGAAACAATTATCTCCAGAATTCAATATAGCGTCTCGCTCCATTGAAAATCAGGAAATATCAAACTTTACGATAAAAGCTACATTTGCAGAAGTAACATGGCTACAAAAGAAAAATGTAGAACCTTTTATCCAAAAAACAGTTTATACGCCTTATGTAGCGTCAATTTATGATCATTTTACAGGTAGTGTATTAGATGAATGGAAGACTACAACGGAGCGTTACTCTACAAATGGATTGTCCTTATTATTTCTATTGATTCAACAATACTTCATACCGATTGTAATTTTACTCGGATGTTTTATTTTTGCGAATACCATTTCATCTGACACAAATTCTAAGAAAAAAGGGCTAAATTTTTATTTTACCCTCCCAATTTATAAAAGAAAGATATATTTTGCTAAATACTTAAGTGGGATAACTTTTACTATGGGCTTTGTGTTGGTCATAACGATTACTCCTCTTATATGTAGCTTATTTTCAGGGGGAATTGGTAGTCTACACTCCCCTGTTCTAGTGTATGAAATCATTAAACCCAATCTTTTCGGCGCTGTAGATGATACAAAAGCTCAATTCCATCTTATTGAACTAAAGGATTATTTACAGCAACTAATTCCTTTAGCAATATTATTAGTACTCTTTTTATATTCTTTTTATTTCATGCTTTCCACAATAATAAGAAATTCAATCGTTTCAGTTTGTATAGTAAGTATCGTTTCTTTTGGTGCAATGAAGCTTTACCCGACAGTCTATAACCCTTTTACTTACATGGATCTTCATAAAATTATAAATAGCGAACTTTCAACAACACTATTTAAGGCGTCTATAAATCTTCAAAATGGTTTATCTACCTTAGTTATAATGGGGTGTATTTCAAGCATTATTGGTTATTTCTTATTCAAAAAAGTAAATACAAATTATTACTATTGAATAATTTTAGATGTAATCAAAGTTGGTTTAGTTAATTTATCAAGCGTGTTGATTAGGATAAAATAGGAAGATTATTCTTCTGTAATTAACTTTCAAGGTGCTCGTGTATCATTGTTCATTGATTGTAGCAGAGGATTGCTCGACTCCCGCTGGAAAGCAAGCAATCCGTAGCGGGTATCGTTTGATCATCCATTTTAATGGAGAAAACCGGATGATCAACACACATGTTTAATAAATATTCACATTTTATATAATGGTATTTCTATAAATAATCTGATTCAAAAATTAATTTTTTATGACTAGTGAAATATATTAAAAATCAAACATTGACCCCTAGTCCCACTTGTAAAAAAGTAAATAAAAAGCCTTGCTAAATGACACAGCAAGGCTTTTATTTTTTTCTAAATATATCTTATTAGTATCTATAGGTTATTCGAAATCAACCTAAAATTGACTTCTTCTAAGAGTATTCTTATGAATCTGAAAGACAGGAGTAAGATCAATAATTTTTACAGCATTTTTAAAGTTTAGCCATGTAAATCAATTTCATAATCCAATTATTTAATAAAGTACACGAACATTAAATGGGCCATTGTTATATACCATATCTATTAGAACATTGTCTATGAAGCGGAAGATGGCGACTCCTGCGGGAAAGCGAGACAGGTGAGACCCCGCAGAGAAGCGCGGAACGGGCTTCCGAGGAGGCTCAACGCTCGCCCGCGGAAAGCGCCATCTGGAGCGGCATACTGAGTAAATACTGAGTAAATACTGGAAATGAAATATTATTCGAATTATTGAGTTGTTTATTTAGAAAATATTTGTATTTTTTAACTAGAAAAACATTTATGAAATTGATTCATGTATGTTGCATACCATATAATGCTTTCTATAAAAAAATTCCCATTCTAGTATCGACTATCTAATTGAGAAATGTTATCATATAATCAAAAAGTAATATCCTTGTCTGTTGGAGGAATTCAAATGTCACTTAATGAGTTAGAACTTGGAGAAAAAGCGGTAATTATTAATTTGTCTAATTTAAATAGATATGTAAAACGAAGATTATTAGATTTTGGAATTTTAGAAGGTGAAGAAATAGTGCTAAAAAATCGTATGCCATTTCATGGTCCTTTTATGCTTGAGCATAATGGGCAAATTTTAGGAATTCGTTTTAAAGAAGCATCATTAATCGAGATTAAACCATCATGATAAATATTGCATTAGTAGGAAACCCAAATACAGGAAAAACCTCACTATTTAATTATCTAACTGGTTCATATGAATATGTTGGCAACTGGAGCGGAGTTACCGTTGAAAAGAAAGTTGGTACATTAAAAAATAAAACTGGACATCTCATTGATCTTCCTGGTATTTATACTTTAAGCCCATTATCAAAAGATGAAAGTGTTGTTTCAAACTATTTTATTTCTGAATCCTTTAATGGCATTGTAAATATAGTTGATGCATCCCAATTAGAACGCAATTTAGTTTTGACAATTCAACTCCTTGAATATGGAAAACCAATTGTGATTGGCATGAACATGTCAGACGTTGCAAAACAAAGAGGAATTTCATTAAATGAAGAAAAACTTTCAAAAGAATTGAAAGTACCTGTCATTTCGATAGTTGCTCGCTCCGGTAAGGGCTGTAACATAATGATGGATCAAATTTCAACTATCGAAACAAAGGATCAACACCCTCTTAAACTTGATTATGGTGAAATTTTGGAAAATGGGATTGACGAGTTTTTTGAACTAATTCCATCACAAACAGTTCAAAACCTTCCACTTCGATGGCTTGCACTGCAATTCTTTGAAGGTAATCAAACCGTACGGAGCTATTTAAATACGCTTACTTCTAGCGAGAAATTGGATGAACTATTTAAAAAAGTAGAAAATCAAATTAAGAATTCTAGCAATATTCAAAGTCTATCACAATGGATCTATAGCGTTAGAAAGGATTATATTTCTTCTATTTTAGATCAATCTCTAGAAAAAGAACGTACTAATCAAATTCCGTTATCTGATCGAATTGATGCGATTGTTACAAATAAACTTTTTGGAATTCCAATCTTTCTAATATGTATGTTGTTTATGTTTAAACTAACGTTTGATTGGTTAGGAACTCCGCTTTCAGATTCACTAGATTATTTTATATCAGGTCCATTAACTTCGTGGATTTCCACATTACTTCAAAGTTTAGGGACTTCTAATTTCATTCAGTCATTAGTATTAGATGGAATTGTAGCTGGTGTCGGTGGAGTAATCGTCTTTATACCGCAAATTTTTATTTTATTTTTCTTCATTTCATTTCTTGAAGATTCTGGGTATATGGCGCGTGCAGCACTTGTGATGGATAAGCTAATGGAATCAGTTGGCCTAAACGGTAAGGCTTTTATTCCAATGATTATCGGTTTTGGCTGTAATGTCCCAGGTGTTATGGCAGCAAGAACAATTGAACAACCGAAAGAACGATTAATCACCATTCTGTTAACACCTTTAATGTCATGTTCAGCAAGATTACCTGTTTACGCATTATTTGTAGGAGCTTTTTTTGCTAAACATCAAACGATGATTGTGTTTTTCCTTTATGTATTAGGAATTGTTTTAGCACTTCTTATGGCTAAAATATTCTCTAAAATATTACTAAAAAACGAAACATCTATATTTGTTGTAGAATTACCGCCTTATCGAATTCCACAAACTAAGACATTACTTCGTAGCACTTGGGATAAAGGAAAAGGATTTATCCGTAAAGCTGGTACCTTTATATTCGGTGGATCTGTAATCATTTGGTTATTATCTTATGCGGGCCCGAATGGACTAGGCGTAGAGATGGATGATAGTTTCCTTGCGATAATTGGTGGATTATTTGCACCTATACTTGCACCACTAGGATTTGGTACTTGGCAAGCAGGTGCATCTCTGTTAACTGGATTTTTGGCAAAAGAAGTGGTTGTATCAAGTATGAACATTATTTATCATGCACCGAACATGGATAGTCTACAAGGCTTATTGACACAGGCTTATACACCACTTTCTGCATTTAGTTTTATTGTATTCATACTGTTGTATGTACCTTGTTTGGCTACTGTTGGTACGATCAAAAAAGAAACAGGTTCGACAAAGTGGACATACTTTTCAATTATTTACGCATTGATACTAGCCTATATTATTTCGTTGATCATTTATCAAGGCGGTAAGTTGTTAGGATTCTAGCTGAAAGGAAGCGGGACAAATGATTGCCAGTATTATAATAGGTACTATCATTTTTGGATATGCAGGTTGGACAATTTACCGTCATGTTCAAAAAAGTAAAGAAGGTAAATGTGGAGCTTGTGAATTGAAAAATAATTGTAAAAGTGGCTGTGATATCAGCGCATTGCAATCAAATTCTAAAAACCATTTTGAATCATTAAATAAATAATTATTAAAATCAAAGCTCCCCTCTTCTATTTCGGAAGAGGGGAGCTTTTTACTAGTACTCTTTATTAATCTAATAAGAAAATTGTATTCGATAGAAGTATCAGTTTTTAATAAAGTTGTGATTCAATTGCTTTCGATGCCGCAAGTACACTTTCTGTTAGTTGAGTTTTATCATAATCATCGTTTCTTACAACAGGAATAACAATAGTAATGGAAGCTACTGGTCGACCATCAGCTAATCGAATAGGAGCACTGACAGAAAATGCACCTTTTACTCGTTCACTATTGCTGATCGCATAACCTTGTTGGCGAATTTCCAGTAAATTCTCTCTTAATTGTTCCTTGGAAATAATCGTATTTTCCGTTATTCCAATTAACTCAACTTCCTCTAAATATTGTTCAAACTCATCTATAGGTAAAAAAGCAAGCAAACTTTTTGAAGAAGCACCAGCATAAAGTGGAGATGAATCCCCTACATAAGTTTTGGTGCTTAAGGCAAATGTACTTTCAAAGTTTAATATACATCTACGCTCTTTTCCATCAATTACGTTTAGAGATATACTCTCACCCGTTGATTCATTTAATTTGCTTAATATTGGTTTTGCTACTGTTAATAAGCTAGATTCTTCTTCTACAAGTCTTCCTAGAAAAAGTAAGGATAATCCTAATTGATACTGTTTCGTTCTTTCATCCTTATGAAGAAATCCTTCACATACTAGTGTAGTAAGGAATCGTTGTAGACTGGATATTGCAATGCCTGTTTTTTTATTCAGTTCGGTCATTGAAAGCTGTGGTTCTTCTTTACTAAATGCATTTAATACCTTAATAGCCTTCTGCACGGACTGCATGGTGTAATTATTGCTATTATTTTCTTTGTACATCCAACCACCGGCTCTCTATCATTTTTCTTCTCTTACTATATCAGAGTTATTCGATGATTGGTTAAAATAAATCGACATTAGCCATTTTTACTATCCGCAGCTATATGGAAAAATTGATTGGTATGCTCACCTAGAATCGGCGGTGCTAATTTATAATCAATGTTTAATCCAGAAAATTGCATAGGGTTCTTAATGAATTTCACTTTCCCATATTGTGGATGTTCTATTTCTCCAATCATATCTCTTGCAATGAGTTGTGGCTGTTCTAAAGCTTCAGCAATTGTATTTACACGGCCACCTGGAATTTTAAAGTTTTGTAATTGTTCAATCCACTCATCTCTCGTTTTTTGAAGTAGGATTTCTGCTATTTTTTCAACTAGCTCCCTTTCATTCTCTTTCCTTTTCGTATTTGTTTTGAAACGCTCATCTTGAGCCCATTGTTCTCTGTCAATCATCTTACAAAACTTTTCAAATTGACGATCATTTCCGACACAGACCATTAAAGGACCATCCGAACATTGAAATACTTGATAGGGTGCAACATTATTATGGCTATTTCCAAGCCTTTTCGAAATTGTTCCTCCGTTTAAATAACTACTTGCGACATTCGCCAAGTTGCTAACTTGTACATCTAATAAGGATAAATCAATACATTGGCCCTCATTTGTAATATCACGCATTCGTATTGCAGCTAAAATACTGATAGCTACATAATGTGATGTCAAAATGTCAGCAATCGGTATGCCTACTTTTGTCGGATCCCCATCTATTGCACCAGTTACATCCATTAATCCACTCATTGCTTGAATAACTGGATCAAATCCCGGTTCAGTAGCCAATGGACCAGTATGACCAAATCCAGTAACCGAGCAATAAATGATTCTCGGATTTAATTTCTTACAGTCCTCATATCCTAAGCCCATTCTTTCCATATCGCCTGTTTTGAAATTTTCAAGAATGATATCTGCATCTAACAGTAACTCTTTAAAAACTTGACGATCATTTTCTTCTTTCAAATTTAATATGATTGACTTTTTGTTTCTATTCGCACAAAGATAGTACGTACTTTGGTCATTCGTAAACGGTCCCCAATCACGCGTACTATCCATACCATTTGGATGCTCCACACGAATTACTTCTGCTCCTAAATCTGCCAAAATCATTGATCCAGCTGGTGCTGCATAGACACGAGATAAGTCTAAAATACGTACATCTTCTAATGGCTGTTTCATCATTTATCACCTACTCTCATCGATTTTTCTGTAGCTCTCTTATGATTAATAACAAGATGCTTCCGCATTCTAATAACATAGAGCGTGGACGAAAATAACGCCTCTATGAATTACTTATTGAATACCGATTTTCTCTTTTCAACCACTGCTTTTACGCCTTCTTTGTAATCAGGTAATTCTGTCACTAGACCCATTTTCGATGAAATATAATCTAAAGATGAACGTAAACTCATAGATTGACTTTGGTACACAGCTCGTTTAGTGAGTTGGATGACTGTTGCTGGTCCATTTGCTAATTTCGATGCATATTCAAGTGTAAATTGTTCAAGCTCGTGATCTGGAACGACAAAAGTAACAAGCCCTTTCTCTTTTGCTTCTTGAGCAGTTAATACTCGTGCAGTCCAAAGCATGTCTAATGCTTGATCAATTCCAACAAGTTTCGGTAGAAAATAGGCACCACCATCACCAGGGACAATGCCAACGTTAACGTAACTTTCTGATAATTTAGTAGTCTCTGCAACAATTCGAATATCACACATTAAAGCCATATCTAATCCTGCTCCAAAGGCAAACCCATGAACTTGTGCAATTACTGGCTTATCGATTTCTTCTAGTAATAATGGCACACGCTGAATTTTCTTCCATAAAGAATTTTTTCGCGCAAGTGCTGTTGATGTTACATCATCAGAACTTTCAAAGAAGCCTTTATCAGACCCCATCGCCTTAATATCGCCACCTGCACAGAAGCATTTACCATTCCCTTTTACGATTAAAGCCCGGATATCATCCGAATCGCGAACAGTTTCCAATGCGTGAATCCAATTTAATATCATTTCTTCACTAAAAGCATTCATGCTGTTAGGACGGTTTAAAGTGATTGTGGCAATATGATCCTGGACATCAAATAATAAGTCAGTCATCTATAGTCCCCCTTAATATGTTTGGTAAACTTTATTCGCAATTGTTAAGCTCTCCCAAAGACTTTCATCTGATTGGAGTAGTTCATTTGCCAAAATTTCACTCCATTCAGATTGAGTAACACCTTCATCGCGGTAAGACCATAGTCGTCGCGTATATTGATGTAAATTATGTTCATGTGTAACACCGATTGCCCCATGAACTTGATGTGCTGAAGTGGAAACTGTTTTAGTCGCTTCATCTATACGAATTCTTGTAAGAATTACTTCATTTTGATGACGATTTTCTACTAACGCTGCAATCATATTATCTACAGCTGATCTAATAATTACAGTTTCACCAGCTAACAATGCTAGATGTTCTTGTACAAGCTGGAAGCGATGAATTGGACGTCCAAATTGTTCCCTTTCTTTCGTGTACTGTACCGTTAAATCATTAATTTTTTCAATTGTACCTGCCATCAAGGCAACCTTCGCAGCCGTTTCAACATGCATAATGGTTTGCAATTGTTCTGATGTAAGGGCTACAACACTTTTGTGTAATACTTTTACATTTTCAAGTATTATTGTATCTCGGGGTTCGCAAGATAGATTTATATTTTGTTCTAGAAACGTATCTTCTATAGCAACTTTTACTAGATAGTCGCCTTCCTCCGCTTTCGCGATTGCGACAAGCTCATCAGCATGTCGAGCCCAAGGGACATTCGTTAGTGTACCTCTTACCGTTTGATCGCCAGTGAAAACTAATTTCTCATTGGTATTTACTGTATACGTTACTTTTCGTTCTGTTATAGGAAGTTTAACAAGCTCCAATAAATAGTTGGCAAATGTATATTCAACAAATGGAATTGGAACAGCATATTTTCCAACTAGACGGTAAATGTTCAGTAGATCCTCTAAATCCCCATCTGCACCACCTGCATCTTCAGATATAGTAACGCCCAACATTCCATTATCATTTAATATAGACCATACGTTTTCTGCCCACTTTCCTTCCTCAACGAGGTCAACAGTTTCTTTCTGTACATGGTCTTTAAAAATTTTCTCGACTACATCGATTAACATATCTTTAATTTCACTCATCCAGCAACAACCCCTTTCGCAATGATTCCATATAGTATCTCTGTTGTTCCTCCCCGAATTGTAAAACCAGGAGAATGTAAAATGGATTCTGCGAGTAAGCGATCCAATTTACGATCTGCATCTTTTCGTGGATAAGTTGTTACTAATAAACGTGCAATTTCAGGGATACTTTGCTCAAATTTTGTTCCAATCGCTTTCACTAATGCTGCTGGGATTGCAACTTCTCCACCTTCTTCAAGTACTTTTGCAACACCGATTGATAAATTTCTTAAACTCCATAATTGTGCAACCAGTTTTGATACCTGGGTTAATCCTGCTATATCATTTTGACGTTTTAATTCAGCGATTAATTCTTCTAGGAGTGGGAAAGTACTTAAAATTCGTTCAGGACCACTGCGTTCGAATGCTAACTCAGCTAGGCCCTGCTTCCATCCGTTGCCAAGTGTTCCAACAACTCTGTTATCCGGAACGAAAACATTTTCGAAAAATACTTCATTAAAATGATGCTCTCCCGTTAAATATTTAATCGGTACAATGCTAACACCTTCTGCATGTAAATCTATAATGAGTTGGCTTAAACCATTATGCTTTTTGACTCCATCAAATGGCTCCGTTCTTACAAGCGTGATCATATAATGAGCATCATGAGCATTACTTGTCCATGTTTTCGAACCATTGAGAATCCAGCCACCGTCTACTTTTTCAGCTTTTGTACTAACTGATGCTAGATCTGAACCACTATTAGGCTCACTTAAACCAATAGCAAAAAAGCACTCACCATTTGTGATTTTGGGTAAGAAAAATGCTTTTTGATCTTCTGTACCATAGCGTAAAAGAAGTGGTCCCGATTGTCGGTCAGCAATCCAATGTGAAGCAACCGGTGCACCTACTGCTAGGAACTCTTCTGTTAAGATGTAACGTTCGATTGAGCTACGTTCCTGGCCACCATATTTTTTGGGCCACGTCAAACCAATCCAACCCTGTTCACCGATTAATTTAGAAAAAGATGGATTACAACCGCTTAACCATGAATCACATTTCGTATTAAATGTTCCTTTTTCAAGCTCCTTTTGCAAAAAAGAACGTACTTCTAAGCGGAATTTTTCTTGCTCTTCTGTAAATTGTACTGTTGGCAACTTAACCATTTAGCTCCTCCTTTTACCGTTATGCGGTAACTATTATTGTATATGCGTATTTTACCAATAATTCGAGATTCACACAATTTATTTTTTCAGAAAATTCAGAAATAGTTATTTGGAAAAAGTTTATTTTCTTAGGTTAGATTTAGAAAATCCAATAAATGTTCACTTTCTTGAATTCAAAATAATATACTAAAATAAATTAATTTCTAATAATTTTTCTTTTTCAACCTAATTGAATCAATTTCATAAGTCCATTTTCGGTTTTAAAATACAAACATTTTAAAACATTAACTTTTCCATATTCAAATTTGGATGTTCCGCTACAGACGGCGCTTTCCGGGGCTTGGCCTCAATCTCCTCGTTAAAGTAAGCTCACTTTGCTAGCTTCTACTTAGTAGCACTAAGTTTAGGGTACTGGAAAGTGTTTAAAAACAAATATTAATAGTATTAATCTGTTTTCTACATGATGTGGAATTAGCTTCGCTTTCCGCGGGCGAGCGTTGAGCCTCCTCGCTCACTTCGTTCACTGCAGGGTCTCACCTGTCTCGCTTTCCCGCAGGAGTCTACGCTAATTCCACATCAACAAACATAGCAATACAAGATTTTTATAATAAATTTTCATCTATTTTACTTTTTCAGTTCCTTTTCTACGTTCCTGAGGGGGTCTGCTCAAGCTTTTCCTGTAAGTCTATGAATAATCTTCACTTAATTAACATCGCACGAAGGAAATGCGAATGCATTTTTGAGGACTCGCCGTCTGCAGTGATGAAGCAATGACCAAAGTTGGATACCATTAAATGTTCGAATACTTTTTATAAATTTTGTATTATGAAATTGATTAAACTGAAAATTTATAAAAAAAGCATTCACTAGTGTTTTACACACAGTGAATGCTCTAGATATTCTTCTAATTTATCATGCAATTTGAAGTAAGGTTTGTTTCATGCATAAGTTGTAACTCTTTTTGAATTCTCATCCTACAAGTAAAATGACTAATTACTTACCTGTTGCGTAATGAGTTTTTCAATACTTTTCCGCTAGCATTCCTAGGGAGAGTATCCACCAATTCTATTTCTTCTGGTAATTTATACTTCGCTAATTTCTTAGAACAAAATGCAATAATTTCTCCTTCAGTTAATTGCTTACCTTCTTTTAATACGACGAAAGCTTTCGGCACTTCTCCATAAATTTCATGAGGAATACCTACTACTGCTCCTTCTAATAATTCAGGAATTTGATATAATACTTCCTCCACTTCTACTGGATATACATTTTCTCCGCCACGAATTATCATGTCTTTTTTACGGTCTACAATATATAATAATCCGTCCTCATCAAATCTTCCTAAGTCCCCACTAAATAACCAGCCATTTTGAATTGTTCGTCTCGTTTCCTCTTCATTTTTCAAATAACCTTTCATAACTTGCGGCCCTTTTACAACTATTTCTCCGACCTGACCAACTGGTAAGGGTTGACCAAACTCATCTACTACTTGTACTTTTGTCAAAGGTAACGGCTCCCCTACAGATCCTACTTTTTCAAGTGCATGATGATCTTTTAGTGTAGAAGTAGCTGGTGAATTTTCTGTTTGACCATATAAGTTTTGGACCTTTACTTCCGGATAAAGTGCTTTTATTTTACGTATTAATTCAAATGGCATTGGAGCAGCGCCATAGGTAAACAAGCGGAGATTAGGTAAGTGTAAACTTTCCATCTTTGGTATATTCAATAAAATACTGTACATAGACGGTACTCCAAAGAAAATAGTAATATTCTCTTTTTCCAATGTATTTATCGTTTGCTCAGGTGAAAATGCCTCCTCGATAACGATCGTTCCTCCTGCGTAAATAACAGGAATACACAACACATGACTTGCTGCGCAATGGAATAATGGTGCAATTATATGCATACGATCTTTCGAATTAAGATCCATTGCTTGTCCCCAAATTTCTGCAGCTGCACTTACATTGCCTGCTGTCAACATGACTCCTTTTGGTTTTCCAGTCGTGCCAGAAGTATAAAAAACAACTGTTGTCGTATCTGCATCAACATCAACTTCTTTATATGAAATCATCTGATCATTGAATACCGCTTCCAGTGTTTCTTGACCACCTACTTGTAAATAATCTTGAAAATTATTAGTAGTCTCAGGTAATTCATTTAAAATAGATTCTAAACGAACATCATATATCAGTGCCTTTGCTTCCGAATGATTGAAGATATAGTCAATCTCTGTTGCAGTTAATTTTGTATTGACTGGCATTACTGTAAAGCCACCGAGTTGGCAAGCATAGTAACATGTTAAAAAATAATCTGAGTTAAATAAGTACACTGCGATTATGTCTTCTTGTTTATAGCCTTTCATTTGAAAATAACCAGCTAATCTTTTTGCTTGCTCGTAAAACTTCGCATAGGTTGTATTTCTACCATTAAATTGAGTGATCAAATGATTTGGTTGTTTTTTTGCATATAATTCCAATTTTTCTGAAACGAGCATCTTTAAATCCCCCTTAGTATATTTTTCATAAATAACTCCACAACATTTCTTTATTTTCTATTTTGAAACTATTATATTTATGAGTTTTCCATAGTATGCTATTTTTTTGAACACATAGTTATTTTTTTCTTATTTAAAGCTCTTCATTTCGGGTTGAAAGCCAAAGCTCATGATTGTTTTATTGAAAAATAAAATTAACTCCACCTATTAAATCAAGCGATTTAGTAGGGGGAGTTATAATAAAACGGACGCTGTTTATTCTTGCACTCACTTTATAAATTTCACTGTATGAACAAAACTTAGATGTTAAATTTATCGAAGCTTTTCTAAATTAGGGATGTTACATATTAAATACTTAACGAAAATCTCTTGCCTACTTACCAGAAAAACACTGAAGCTAAACCAATTCCAATAATTGTACCAAGTGCTATACCAATACCGAATGCAGCAACACGACGTCTACGGAAACCAAAAAACGGTGTATTGAAACCGAATCCCGGCCCACCTAACCCAAATCCTAAACCATAGCCTCCCATATTTCCATGCGGGCGAATCCAGACCATATCACGATCAACACGTGTAATTTCTCCCACATGAACACTACCATCCCTACATCTAATTCTCACCATTTTTCCATGATGTTGACAACATAAATTATATACATTAGACGGATTCATTATTATCCCCCCTCCATATTTTTTTACATACAAGTATGCCTTGCTATTATATGAAGTGAATCCTACTGCCAAGAGGACAACGGTCTAGACATCTTAAAGTTGTTATACATCTTTAATTTTCAAAAACAAAGCGCTTATTGCTACATATGATACAAATAAAAGATTAAAAGGGATGAGGCATTTGTCAGTTATTCAGACTCAAAAATGGCTATATGATTTTGTAGATCGATGTAAGGAAGAATCAATTATGGATATGGGATCTATACAATGTGAAACCCTCTGTAATCCTTTAAAAAAGGTATTTCCGAAAGTAAATCCTCAAGTTATGCAATATGAACTTTTAAATCATGGATTATTCGAGCCTTATGAATGGTTTAAAATCGAATCAATTGTAAAAGAAATGGAAAGACAAAACGTTTGGAAAATAGTAGAAAAAGAATATCAATATTTAAGTAAATTGTGGAATGGACCTAATATACCAATCTATATTTTCCCAATAAAAAAAGGAATGTTGGGGTTCCGTAAGCATTTGCGTAAAAATGGCGTTGCATATAAAGAAGCTATTTTTCTATTTTTATCGACAGAGCTCTCAAAAGAAGAAGTAAAGGCAATGTTGGCACATGAATACAACCATGTTTGTCGGATAAATCAGATTAAATTAACTCCAGAAAGAACACCTCTTAAGGATTCACTCATTATTGAAGGTCTTGGGGAGTATGCAGTAAAGGAGTTGCATGGAGAAAAGTTGTTAGCACCATGGACAAATCTTTATCCATTTGATAAGGCTGTAGATATTTGGAAACGCCACTTTTTACCATCATTAAATATGATGGGAGTAAAAAATCACCATCCATATTTGTATGGTCAAAAAGGCAGCCCGTTTCCAAAATGGATCGGGTATTATATTGGTTATCAAATAGTTAATAGCTATCAGGAAAAGAATGGTCCTTTCAAGGATAACGAGATATATAAAATATCAACAGATACGTTTATTAATGGCTCTAAATTCCCTACAAAGGAATGAACCATTCAATATTTCTGAACATCAAGTTAGGTGACATTTAAATACACGGTATCTAATGAGATGCCCATTTTGCTCGATAAATTGATTATGTTCTTCCCACAAATCATATAAATCGATCGAAATGTTGTCCGATATGTCCATATCATCAATATCACTAGGACTTAGTACGGAGGGAGTTCGCAGCTTATCAATTTTTGTAAAGCCTTTTTGCTGCAAACGGAAGATCCACTCTTCTTCGTTTAAAATTTCTTTAATTCCATAGAGATTGCTTACCTGTTCTTGTAAATCTTCAGACAAAGATTGTTCTGCTGTCATTTCAATCATCATCAAACTACCATTTTCTTTTAATACTCGCGATAGCTCAGATAAAGTTTTATCAATATTAGTAAATGAAATAACTGATTCAGAAACAATGAAATCAAAAGAATGATCCACAAAATTCATATCTTGTATATCTCCTAAAATTACTTTGATATCAAGTCCATCATTTTCAAATCGCTTTTTCGCTTTTTCAATCATGATTGGATTAATATCTATGGCTGTTACTTTGCAGCCAAAGTGATTCGCTAAAAAAGCTGCGGTTTGTCCGGTGCCACATCCTATATCAAGAACATGATGATCAGGCTGGATCAATTCTTTTTCAAAAATTTCAATAGTAAGAGGAAACCCTCCTGGATGTGCCCCGCCAATTCCAAAATAGGCCAATAAATCTAAATAACTGTTAGACATTAATATTCCCTTCCCTCTATTTTTACTTCTATTGTATGCATGCTACAGATTGGTATCGATAGGCAATGAACCTTAAGTTAATTGTTTAATTACATGATTCTATCAGAATATAGCCATAAAAAAGAATTCATCTAGAATGTTTTCTAGATGAATTCTTTTCAATACTATTATAAATGAATTAATGTTCATGATGATGCTCGTACTTTGAATCTAAATTACATAAAATCGTATTTTCATGTTTATGAGAATCCATCTCAAGCTGGACTGTCATATGACCAATACCTAAATGATGTAATTTATGCTCGAGTACTTGAAGAATATCTTGACTTTCTTTTATGGTTAATGAGCCATCAACGACAAGATGACAAGAAAGAGCATTTTGTCCACTTGTAATCGTCCATATGTGTAAATCATGTAAGTCAGTAACCCCATCTGATTCACGTAATGTACGAATAATATCGTCCATTTCTACATTAGAAGGCGTACCTTCCATTAGTACATGAACTGAATCTCTTGTAACTCGCCATCCACTCATTAATACCAGTACCGCAACAATAATACTTGCTAATGGATCAGCCCATTCCCAGCCAAAGAACATGATGAATAAAGCTGCTAAAATAGCTCCAACAGAACCAAGCATATCGCTAATTACATGTAAGAAAGCTGCACGCATATTCAAATTATCATGTGTATCCCCACCACGCATCAATATCCATGCCACTAGAATATTCACTAATAGTCCTATGACGGCAATAATCAACATCCCATTTGAAGCTATCTCCGGAGGATTTGCGAAACGTTGAATTGCTTCGATAAAAATGAAAATAGCAATCAAAATTAATGTCACACCATTTAAAACCGCAGCTAAAATTTCAAATCGTTTGTAACCATACGTATTTTGGTAATTCGCTACCCTTTCACTGATAGAAAATGCGAATACACCAATACCAAGAGACATCGAATCACTTATCATATGTCCAGCATCTGATAATAACGCTAAACTATTTGTGATGTATCCTCCTATCACCTCAACAATCATATAAGCTGTAATGATGATAAATGCTATTAGTAACGTTTTCTTGTTTGCACCATGTGTATGATCATGGCTATGCCCCTCATGTGAATGCCCCATAACTACTTCACTCCCTAATTATGTTTTGCATGATCAATAGTTTGCTGCAGGATTGCCATGACATGCTCATCATCTTGTGAATAATAAAGAGTCGTTCCTTCACGACGGAATTTTACTAATCTTAAATTTTTTAAAAAACTCAATTGATGAGACACGGTAGATTGTTTTAAATTTAATGTTTCACCTATCTCATTTACTGAGTGCTCTCTTTTACTTAATAAATTTAAAATCCGAATACGAGTAGGATCACTAATAGCTTTAAATGTTTGTGAAACGAGAAATAATATTTCTTCGTCTAAATCTTCTGTTTCAAATGGTATTTTTTCTTCTCGCAAAATAAAGGCTCCTTTCAATAAAGTTACAGTACTAAATGAATATATGATTATCCGTTCATATATTCATATTATATGCAATTCATTTGAAAAAAGTCAAAATTAATATTAAAAGAAGTTCAATTGAATCAATTTCATAAATGCTTTTCCGGTTTTTAAATACCAACATTTCAACACATAAACTTTTCAGTTTTCAGATTTGGATGTTTCGCTACAGACAGGCGCTTTCCGCGGGCAAGCATCAGATGTTTTCCTGCATCGAAAGTGAAACGTCAGATGCAAGCCTCCTCCTCACTGCGTTCGTGCGGGGTCTTGATTCGCTTGCTCTTCCCGCAGGAGTCGCCTGTCTTTCGCTCTATTGGTAACTTTTCATTCATATATGGCATCAATCTTGGAATATCTAAATGAATCAATCTCAATAATCAATTTTAGGTTTTTCCATATTCAAAATTAGATTTTCGCTACAGATTGTAAATGTGAATATAAAAATGTACATCATTAAACAATCATTTTTGTACATGCTTAAATTAGCATTTGTAGACGGTGTTTTCCACGAATCTCCTCGTTGAAGTCTGCATCGCGTAGCACACTTCAACTAAGTAACACTAAGTTGAAGGCATTCAAAAAGTAAAAATAAATGAAAGATTATATAAAAATCTTGTTTAGCAATCTTTGTTGATGTGGAATTAGCAAAGACTCCTGCGGGAAAGCGAGACAGTTGAGACCCCGCAGGCAGCGAGGAGCTGCCGAGGAGACTCAACGCTCGCCCGCGGAAAGCGAAGCTAATTCCACATCATGCAGCAAACAGATTAATACTATTAATATTTGTATTTAAACACTTTTTCAGTACCCTTACTTACCCTCAAATTTTATATTTCAACTTCTTTTTATCCAATATGAATAAAATCCAAGCAATCAATGATTATACTTCATCATCGTTTGCTTGGATTTTCCCCTCTTCATTCTCATGAGTTTGACTATTAAAATGAGCATTGAAAAGCAATGGTGTTCTCTCTAGTTGTTCAATAAAAGATCGACTTTTAAATCGCATGCCGGTTTGTTCTTCATAGATTGTAGTTACAATTTTACGTATAAAACCCTTTGTCTCTTTTTTTAACGTAAGTTTACCAATTTGATCGATTGGTACATTATAAAACATACGGATTAGTTTCAGTTGAGTTGGTGTTAAGCGAATGAGATAGGGATCTTGATGAAAGCACCGATGACATAAAAAACCACCTTGCGTAAACGAAAAGGCGAATTCCCCTTCAACTGCACCGCAACTTGCACATGCATGTAAAATTGGTTGGACACCAGTGTATGGTAACATCTTCCACTCCACAAACGTTGCAATTGCTTCTGGATCATAGCCTTCTTCAATCGCATGGAGTGCTTGTGATAATACATCAAATGCATAAGGATCTGGTCTATCAGATTCTACTAAACGATCAACAATTTCAACAACATAACTAGCATAAGCTGTTGCAACAATGTCTTCTTGAATATGTCGCATGGATTCTAAAGGTTCCCCTTGTTGCAATGTCCCCATGCCACGACCTTGCTGAATCATAAAGGTTCCATGTACAAATGGTTGGCTAATGGCAGCTAATCGACTAGAAGGCTTTTTAGCACCTCTAGCCATGGCTGCAATTTTGCCAACTTCTCTTGTCATCAGTGTGACGACTTTGTTTGTCTCACCGTATGGTCGTGTTTTTAAGACAATGCCTTCCCATTTATTCAGCAATTGTCTTCACTTCCTAGCGTTTTTTAATATTCATCATCACGATAGCCGTAATCACGAAGTTGCGATGCACGGTCACGCCAATCCTTTTGAACTTTTACCCAAAGTTCCAAATAGACTTTACTTCCAAGTAACGTTTCAATATCTTTACGAGCACGCGTACCAATTTCTTTTAATAAAGCACCACGTTTACCTATGACAATCCCTTTTTGAGAGTCACGCTCAACAATTATAGAGGCATTGATACGAACTAAATCTTTTTCTTCATCTTTTGCAATTTTTTCAATTTCTACTGCTATAGAATGTGGTATTTCATCGCGAGTTAAGTGAAGAACTTTTTCACGAATAAGTTCTGCAATGATAAAACGTTCTGGGTGATCTGTCACTTGATCAGCAGGGTAATATTGAGGGCCTTCTGGCAAATATTTTTTCAATGTATCAAGTAATTGTTGTACATTGTTACCTTGAAGGGCTGAGATTGGAATGATTTCTGCAAATTCAAATTCAGCTTTATATGATTCGATTATTTCAAACAACTCATCAGGGTGTATTGCATCAATTTTATTCACTACTAAAAAGACAGGTGTTTTAGTGCCTTGTAGCATTTCCATAACGAATTTATCACCAGCACCAAGCTTTTGTGTCGCATTTACCATAAACATAATGGCTTCAACTTCACGCAAAGCATTTTTTGATACTTTTAGCATGAATTCGCCAAGTTTATGCTTTGGTTTATGAATACCTGGTGTGTCGATGAAAATCATTTGTGAATCATCTGTTGTGTATACACCTTGTACTTTGTTACGGGTAGTTTGAGGTTTGTCACTCATAATAGCAATTTTTTGACCAATTACATTATTTAAAAACGTTGATTTACCTACGTTTGGTCGTCCTACGATGGTAACAAATCCTGATTTAAAACCTTTATTTTCCTGCATTCAATAAATCCTCCGGTGAAAAGGCGCCAGGTAACAACTCTGCTACAGTTGTTTCTTTCACGTCGCCTTTCATATTTGTTAAGTATACTGGCATATTTGGTGCGCAAAATTCTGAAATAACTTGTCTGCATGCTCCACATGGTGAACAAGGTCCATCAGTATCAGCTACAATCGCGATTGCCGCAAAATCTCGTTCCCCTTCTGAAACAGCCTTGAACATTGCTGTACGTTCTGCACAGTTCGTCATTGAATAACCTGAGTTTTCAATATTACATCCTTTATACACTTTGCCATCCGCAGTTAATAATGCTGCGCCAACTTTAAATTTTGAATAGGGTACATATGCTTTTTCTCTACCTTCTTTTGCAAGGTCCATTAACTGTTCTTTATCCATTTAAACACCTCAAATCCATAAATTCATCCATTTAGGTAAAAATATAAGTATTCCGATTATAACACTTGCGCATGCAAAAACAAATACAGCACCTGCTGCGATATCCTTTGCAGCTTTCGCTAGTGGGTGTCTTTCAGGAGAAGCTAGATCTACAACTCGCTCAATTGCCGTATTAACCATTTCAAGCGATAGCATAATTGCCATAACGAGAACGAGAATCATCCACTCTATTTTAGATAAACCTGTAAATGCACCTGCAACAATGACAATGCATGCTACCATTAAATCAAAGCGAAAGTTTTGCTCAGCCATTACTTGTTTTAGCCCTGCAATTGCATATTTAAAAGAATGAAAAAACTTACGCGTGTCCATTATTATCACGTGATAAACCGTAAGATTCTAAAATCGCATCTTGCTTACCAAACATAATTTTTTCATCTTCAGGAACCATATGGTCATATCCAAGGACATGAAGGAAACCGTGTACAGCAAGGAATCCTAATTCACGCTCAAATGAATGACCGTATTCTTCCGCTTGTTCCCTTGTACGGTCTATTGAAATAATGACATCACCTAAAATCCGTGGCATACCCTCAGCAATAATCGGTGTTTCTCCTTCTCCAACTTCTTCAAGCGCAAAAGAGATTACATCTGTTGGCGCGTCTTTATGGCGGTACTCACGGTTTATCTCATGTATGGCTTCATTTGTTACAAAGGTGATTGAAATTTCAGTACCATCTTCGATATTTTCTACTTTTGCTGCGTGTTGCAAAAGACTTTCCACTAGTGCAACATCAGATTCCTTTACTTTTCCTGTTTCATCTAAAAAATCGATGTTCAAACTCATTTTATGCCTCCTAGGCTTATTTTGGCTTCGGATATTCAATACGTGAATGGAAGATTCCATTTAAAGTTTCACAAAAAACATGTTCTACTGTTTTAAGTTCTCGGAAAGAAAGATCACATTCATCAAACTGTCCATCCTGCAATTTGTCTTGTACAATATTGTGAACGAGCTGCTGAATTCCCTCTGATGTTGGATTCTTCATCGAGCGTACAGCTGCTTCAACACTATCTGCTACACATATTATAGCAATTTCTTTCGTTTGTGGCTTCGGTCCTGCATAACGAAATGCAAATTCGTCCACATCCGGGTTATTTTCTTTCTCTTTATAGTAAAAAAACTTCACTAAACTTGTACCATGGTGTTGTCTTGCTATATCGACTATTTCTTTTGGCATTTTATGTTGCTCTAATATTTTAGCACCATCTTCTGCATGAGCAATAATAATATCTCTACTTGTCTTTGGTGGCAATTGATCATGTGGATTGATCCCTGACATTTGGTTTTCAACAAAAAAAGCAGGTCTTTTTGTTTTGCCAATATCATGATAATAACAACCCACTCGCGCTAGTAAACCATCTGCCCCAATTGCTTCACAAGCTGCATCCGCTAAATTGGCTACCATGACACTATGATGATAAGTTCCGGGTGTTTCCACTAATATTTTCTTCAATAATGGATGGTTCGGATTTGAAAGTTCGATTAAACGGTATGTAGATAACATACCAAATGCTGATTCAATAAAAGGCAGTAATCCTAGTGTTAATGCTCCTGATAATATTGCGGATACGATTGCTGCTATTAAATAATAAATCAATTCTTTTGCACCATAATTTGATTGTGAGAGAAGCAGATAAAACGCGATAAATGCAATATTAACAGCAGAAACATAAAGACTATTGGACATAACACTGGATCTTTTTTTCGCATTCCTCATGAAATAGATACTAGCAAATCCGCTGAATATAATATACAAAGATACTTCCATCTGAATAACAGATGAATAGCCTTCTTGGAATACAATTCCCCCAACTGCTGCTGTCATTATCGTAGTAAGTATTGCAATACGCTCATTAACTAATACCCGTATGAGCATAGGTACAACTGCTGCTGGGAATAAAAAACCTATCATAACATCGAATTCACTGGATACTAAATCTAATAACTTCATTACTACAATTGATGAAAGATAAATTATAATCGTAATCATCAAATTGCGCGTTTTTAGTTTTGTATCAGCCTTCCAATTATAAAATACTGCATAAAAGAATGCCATCTGTAAAAGGATGAACAACCCTAGACCCACGATTGGCTTAACCGAATGATTATTAGATAACATTCCTGTTATTTCAAGTTGGTGATAAACATCTCGATCGATTAATTGGCCTTCTTGTACAATAATTTGGCCTTGTAAAATTCTAGTCGGATCGACATTTGCTTTTTCTTGTTCTATTCTTTCTTTCGTAAGTTTACTATCTACCTTGTCAGTTTCTACGATTGATGTTCTCGATATTGTTATAGCAATTGCTCGGAGATTATCTGGTATGGTAAAACTATCTCGGACAGACTTTTCAACACTTGCTTTAGCATCAGTAACTTGTTCTTGACGAATCGGCTCAGATAACTTTTTAGATACGATTGATGTTAATGCATCTCGAGTTGATATGAGATCTTTCTCATCTTGTGATAATAGTGTTGAAAGTTCTTGTGTAGTAAATCGTATAGTTTGTCCATTCGTATCAATTCCATCTAATTTCTCTCGCAAACTTTTAATCTCTTCTACTAATAAACTGTCTTTACTTAACTTTTTCTTTTCACTTCCTATCGTTTCTTTCACTTCGATTATGTAGTCGAATGTAGATTTAATGATGGCCGCTTGGTTTTTTCCGATTTCTGGAGAAAACGAATAAACTGGAGTGACTTCACTAGCAACTCTTTCTCGATCTTCATCTGTTTTCTCTGTATCCTCCACTGTTTTTACAGAGCGGATTGTTTCAGGGGATAATTGAAATAGCTTTAAATCATAATGCTCTCCCTCTATATCTCTTACCATAAGGACAAATTGTATAATTCCCGTTATTGCTAGTAAACTTGCTAATAATAAGGGAAAACGGACATATTGGTGTAGTGTTTTTATGAAATTAATCACAGTACTACCTCCTATCTACTTTTATCATACCAAGTGTCCGAAGTTTTTCCATCATTATTTAGTATCAATTAGTAATATTATTTCATTTTTCCATAAATTAGATGACATCTTCACATTGGTGATTGGCACTACTTGGTTTTTATTAGCACCATACACAGCTCTAATAACTCACCCTCTTATTAGCAATACTTACTAAACTCCCCCTCTTTTACAATTCAAAAAAAATCAGAAGCACAATTATGCACCCCTGATTTCAGTTTATTCTATGTTATTTGTGTTCATCATAAGCTTGAATAATTTTCGCAACGAGAGGATGTCTCACAACATCAGCTTGTTCTAAAATTCTAATTTCGATATCTTTTACATGACGCAGGGTGTTTTCTGCACTAATAAGACCGGATTTCGCACCCTTAGGTAGGTCAATTTGTGTTTTATCACCTGTTATGACCATTTTAGAGCCAAATCCTAAACGCGTTAGAAACATTTTCATCTGAGCTTCTGTTGTATTTTGTGCTTCATCTAAAATAACAAAAGCATCATCTAACGTACGACCACGCATATAAGCTAGAGGGGCAATTTCAATTGTTCCACGTTCAATCATACGTGCAGTTTGTTCCGCACCTAAGACATCGTGTAACGCATCATATAGCGGTCTTAAATAAGGGTCAACCTTTTCTTTTAAATCTCCAGGTAAGAAACCTAAGCTTTCACCAGCTTCAACTGCTGGTCTTGTTAAAATAATTCTTTTTACATGACCATTCTTCAATGCTTGTGTAGCCATGACTACAGCCAAATACGTTTTACCTGTTCCAGCAGGTCCAATACAAAAAACCAAATCTTTATGACGGATTGCTTGAATATACTGTCTTTGCCCTATTGTTTTTGCACGGATTATTTTTCCTTTTGTATTACGTGCAATCACTTCATCATAAAGCTCAGAAAAATATTCAACCGTGCCATTTTTAGACATTTCGAGTGCTGACACTACATCACGCTGATTGATGTTAATGCCTTTTCGGATTACTATCAATAATTGCTGTACTAATAAACTTGCTTGTTGTTTATTTTCTTCTTCTCCGACAATGACAATCGAATCACCGCGGGTAATCATTTGAATTTGGAAAGCTTCCTCGATTAATTTTAAATTGGCATCAGAAATGCCTAGAAGCATGACTGCTTCATTTGGATCTTGCATTTGTAATTGAATTGGTTGTTGTTCTGTCATGCTCAATCTCCTTGGTTAATCGCTTGTTTAATTGCAATATTTTCATTCACTAAAAACAATACTTTCCCCTTAACTGTATCATTATCAATAGTAACATTCAAAAGTTTTTCACGTTTTACAACGGTTTTTGGTGGTAATTCTTTTACATATTTTTGATGCAATAGGGGAATTACGATATCTTCCACTGATTTTTCATCAAGCGTAACCTTTTTTTCGATTAATTCTTGCTGTAAGTAGACCTCACCAATCGATGAAAACCACTTAGGTAAATTTACAACTTTCCATTCCTTGTTACTCTTTTTTTCATTTGCCCATCGAAAATGATATGTTTTTTCTCCCATCGTCTGATAAGAAATCTTTTTAGGCATTGAAAAATCTGATTCTATCCAGTAATCTGCATATACTTCTCCTTCAGCTCCATAGACAATATCTTCTTCACCACGTTTTAAAACACCTGATACCAGTAATTCACCATTTTTGACAGCATCATTTTCTTCAACCACTCTTTCTCCCTTTTGTAAGTTAAAATGTGTAATTACACCGCTTTTATTTGCGATTAAATTACCTTTTACTGTATCATTGTTTACTTCGTTTTCTATTGTTGGGGCAGCTAATGGCTCGAAAATCACCTTACTTCCTCTTCGATGAATGTGGACCCAAGATAAATCTCGATGTTTTGATAAAATATATTGCCGTATTAGTGAATCGTCTGGTTTATCTTTTTTCATAAATGGTCCTGCTAAGTGCATTTCTTTTAAAGTTGTGGATAATTCTTCGGTTTGCTCTGGAGTGGCTTTTTCTATAGATACTTGCCAAATCCATTGTGAAAATAAAAAAGGAATGACAAGTAAGATGGCTAATCCTGCATAGACAATCCACTCTTTACGTAATACTTGATCGTCATCTAATGACTCAATCCGAAAAGAAATACCATATTGATAGCGTAATTTTCGAATGGTCGGAAGATGTCTTCGAACAGTGTGGAAAGTCACTTCATTTTCAGTTGTTGTGAGGTGACGCAATACGATTTTAGATTTTGTTAGAGCGTTCAAAAAAGCTGGGAGTCTTTTCGTTCGTTTGATACGAATTCGAACAATGCGATATTCTCGACTTTTTTTCATACATCCTAATCCTCTATTCTGGTAAGCTCAATTTTTTTTAAGTTTTTCATTTCAAGTGCCAACAATTCATCTCGAAGAAGTTTCACATGAAAGGATTCTGCTTCAATTTTAATACGGAAATCTTCATGCAAAAAAATCATGTGGTGGTCTGCAATCGTTTCAAGCATTAAATCTCCTCTGATTCTAATTTGCTGGAAGTTTTCAATTTCGATCAGAGGCATGACTTGTAACAGCCTTTTCGACATAAAAAACCCCCTCTCTTTTTAGCATATGCTTCAAGAGAGGAGGGCATGTGTTATCTTTTTGATTTTGGTGGTCCTAAAATTTCAGCCATTACAAATGCTTGAGCTAACTCATTTGAGTTTTTTGGAAATGTAAATCCAGTTGAGGTAGTGCTTTCTTTTTTAGAAACGGACTTTTTTACCGCTGTTTGCATGATTGCAGTTCGATCAGTTGCAGTTCGATCAGCTCGTTCAAATATCTTTTTCTCTACTGGTTGCTCCACTTTTCCAAGCATTTGAGTAGCTTGTTTTTTCAATTCATCTGATTCAGGAACTTTTTTCTCAATATCTTGTAAAACAGTTTTCGTAACTTCATCCAACTTACGACGCATCGTTTGTTCTATTTTTTTTGGTTCTACCCGTTGCATTCTACGGTTAACTGGAGGAGGTGTTTCTGAAGCTTCTTCGCCTTTGTTTTTTAAGAAATAGCCGATAATCGAAGAGATGATTATGATTATTAGCGCTTCCACAAATGCATCCCCCTTTCTTCATTCACTATATCATTTTTCATCAGTTGTTTTATTAGTATCATAACCATTTTGATTCATCTTACCGATGGAATCACGCATACCAGTATCCGCTTGAATATTTTTGTAATTCATATAATCCATAATACCGATATTTCCTGTACGCAAAGCTTCTGCCATTGCCATTGGTACTTCTGCTTCTGCTTCAACCACTTTCGCTTTCATCTCTTGTACTCTAGCAATCATTTCTTGTTCAGATGCAACTGCCATTGCACGACGTTCTTCAGCTTTCGCTTGAGCAATGTTTTTATCCGCTTGTGCTTGCTCGATTTGCAATTCCGCACCGATGTTTTTGCCGACATCAACATCTGCGATATCAATGGAAAGAATTTCAAATGCTGTACCTGAGTCTAAGCCTTTTGACAATACTGTTTGTGAGATTGAATCTGGGTTTTCAAGTACATCTGTATGACTTTTCGAACTACCAATTGTACTTACAATCCCTTCACCAACACGTGCAACGATCGTTTCTTCACCTGCACCACCGACTAAGCGATCAATATTAGCGCGAACTGTAATACGCGCTTTTGCTTTTACTTCAATACCATTCATCGCAACACCTGCGATAAATGGCGTTTCGATAACTTTTGGATTTACTGACATTTGTACTGCTTGTAACACGTCACGTCCAGCTAAATCAATTGCAGCGCAACGTTCAAATGTTAGCGCAATATTGGCGCGGTGAGCTGCGATCAGTGCATTCACAACGCGATCGACATTACCTCCTGCAAGATAATGGCTTTCAAATTGGTTAATTGTTACAGGAAGACCTGCTTTATGAGCTTTGATTAAAGGATTGACGATACGTGAAGGAATTACTCGACGTAAACGCATCCCCACTAAAGTGAAAATACTTACTTTAACACCCGCTGCTAATGCAGAAATCCAAAGTGCAACTGGTACAAACGTAAATAATACTACAAGTGCTAAAAATACCACTACAATTCCGATAATTGTAGCAATTAAACTACTTGTTAAAACCATTTTTATCCCCCTAAACGTTATGAGACTCTCGTACGACTATACGAACGCCTTCTACTTTAATAATTGTTACCTTTTTATGGGCATCGATATAGCCACCTTCTGTTACTACATCAATTCGCTCTTCTCCAAGCATTGCTGTACCTGAAGGACGGAGAGGAGTCGTTGTAATCGCTTCCTTCCCTAATAACTCTACCCGATTTTCATTTGATACATAGCCTTTCTCCGTATCGGTTGAATCGTTTAAAACCATTTTGTTAAAAACATTTAACTTTTTCCCAAAAAATTTCATCATAATCACCATTCCTAAGACAGCCACGATTAAGGCTGTCAAAATTGCATAAGCCATATGCATCGTATCTGTCCCTGAACTAAGTAAACTCACAATAATTGCTGCAAACCCCATAATACCCAATATTCCGCCGGGCACGATTAATTCTAAAAGTAGTAATATGACACCTAATACTAATAAAAGAATGCTTTGCCATGTTGCATATCCTGCAATCATATGAATCATGTAAAAGAACAATAGTGCTAAAATACTCATGATGCCACCGAAACCAAAATGTGGCGAAAATACTTGTAACACAATACCAATACTTACAATACAAAGTAAAAGAGTAACAACAATTGGTTGTGTCATCCACAAAAGCCAACCACTAATTTGCTGAGTATCAGCCCCGGCGGCATGTACCGTAATAGTATTGTATGGACTAGCAATAAATAATACGGATAATATGGCGACTATTACAATATTCGCTTTTTTCATCAGCTAACTCTTCTCCCCTCCCTTCATTCAAACTATCTCATCTCTATAACATACGAATGAACATGATATAAGTTTCATCAATTTTCAACTAAGCCTTTTTTGAACTACGTATTGCGTGAATGGATAGTCGAACAAGAATTACTGCACTAAGGAACAACCCTAAGAAGGAAGCTGTATTTAAATAGATTGCAGAAACCGAGTTGATAAATTGAGAGATAGCTAATAAAGACACTGAAATAATCCCAATGGTAATTCCCACGAACAACAACATGAAAAGAGATAACCATTGATTGACAAATGAATTACTAGCTCTTTCTGAAAAAACATCTAATTTAACTGTTACTTTTCCTTTTTCAATAGCTTCTGCCATGCTTTCGAAGCGACGAGGCAAATCTTGTAATGTTGGCAATAGCATAACAAGTTCTTGCTCCAACAATTCTTTGGCATCTCTAAAACTTGATACCGGTAGAAAATCTTTTTTGTTTTTTGATGTAAAACGTTTTGCTTCGGTGAAAAGGTTATAATTTGTATCAAGTACATTTAGTGAACCTTCCAATGTAATAAGTGCACGTAAAGCAACTCCTACCATCGGATATAGCCGTAATTCAAATTTTTGAATGATGACAAATAGACATTGAACTAATTCTTGTGCTGAAATTTTATCCAAATAAGATAACTGAATTAGTAACTGACTAAGCGCTTGTAATAGATTTTCTTCCTCATGAATTTCTCCATCTTGAATTAAATGCTTTAGCCCTTCCAATACAATCCGTGGGTTATTCCGTTCGATGCCGATGAACAGTGTTCGAAGCCCTTGTTGTTGAATTGGTCCAATTCTTCCAACCGCACCGAAATCCAAAAAGCACGCTTGACCTGTTCTCTCTTGTACGAAAATATTTCCTGGATGTGGATCTGCATGGAAAACCCCAGTAACAAGTAATTCCTGTAAGAATGTTTCATAAATTGAGCGCAATAAATCTGCTTCCTTAATACTATGTTGTTTCAATAATAATGCACTATCACGTATACTTACCCCATGTATAAATTCAATAACTAATATCATTCGATTACTATATTGTTTGTAAACCTTTGGAATTTTGATACTCTTTTTATCTTTGTGCAAAGCATTTGTCAGTTGTTCCATATTCCTTGCTTCAATTTCAAAATTAATTTCTTCTCGAAGATTATTTGCAAATCCAGTAGCTAATTGATGCAAGCCTAAATTTTCCGCCCAGGAAGATTCTTCAACAAGCCATTCCGAAAAGTGTAAAAGAATATCTAAATCTTGGTTAATTACTGAAGCCACATCTGGTCTTAATAGTTTGACGATTACTTCTTCTCCAGTTTCTTTTAATAACGCTTTATGCACCTGTCCGATTGACCCCGCGGCTAAAGGCTTTTCATCAAAATATTTGAATACCTCTTCAAGCGGCTTTTGAAGACCTATAGATAATTGATCATGTAATTGGTCAGCCGTCATTGGTTTGACGTTTTGCTGAAGCTTTGAAAGTTCTTCGATAAAGGCAGGTGGTAAAGTATCTTTTCTAGTTGAAAGGACTTGTCCAAATTTGATAAAAATACCGCCACATTCTTCTAACGTGTTGCGGAGTGTACTAGCTAAATATCGGTCATTTTCATAGGATCTTTTGTACTTTAGTGTACGCCCTACACCTTGTTTAAAAGCTATTCTAAAAACTTGCGTGAGACGTCTTTGTCGTTTCCAAGTACCACGTACTCTAGTGATAATATTTCGATTGCCAGTCAGTCTCTCCCCACGTTCTCCTAGCTTGATCGGGTCAAATAGCTCCAATATTAAATAAAATAGCATTGTAATGAGCAACATACTACCAACCCAAACAAGCGTGCTAATATTCGTTACTTCATGAATCATGTCTTCCTTTGGGAAGTTGGTATATCTTAAATATGAATACCAATAAACAAACGTTGTGAAGGCCACACTTAACGTAGCAGAAAGTACTTTTTTAATAAAATTAAGTTTTGTTCCTATAAGACGTCCACTAACAAAATAGATCAAGATCCCTATTCCAATTAGCTGTAAAGCTGTCCATAGATATTGCATGGAATCACCTTCGAAGTTATTATTTTCTTTATTTATATTAAAACACAAACTACTTGGTAAGGCTTGTAAAAACATAAAAAAAACAAACTAAATAAGCCGAGAAATCAATTAAGATTTCTCGGCTTAGATCATTTGCGAGTTTATTAAATCATGATAGTGCGTGTTTAGAACGTAGGGATTGTCTAGGAATTTAAATTACCACTTACGTTTACGTGCAGCTTCTGATTTCTTTTTGCGTTTTACGCTAGGTTTTTCATAAAATTCGCGTTTTCTTACCTCTTGAATTGTACCACTTTTAGAAACAGTACGTTTGAAGCGGCGAAGAGCATCTTCAAGCGATTCGTTTTTTCTAACGACAGTTTTTGACATCTCTCTTTCCCTCCCTCCGAACACACGTCAAAGCACAACATTACGTAATAACGTAATAACGTTGTGTACTAAAGAATTATAACTTATTACTATGTTTTGGTCAATACTATTGGGCGAATTAATAGTCTGTTTTTGCACTTTGACCTTTCATAATCTTAACACCAGAGCTTGCACCAATACGTGTAGCTCCTGCTGCTACCATTGCTTCTAAATCTTCTAAACTTCTGACACCGCCAGATGCCTTTACTCCAAGTTCAGGTCCAACAGTTTTACGCATTAATGCAATATCTTCTGCTGTAGCGCCACCTGTTGAAAAACCAGTAGACGTTTTCACGAAATCTGCTCCAGCTGCAACAGACAATTCACACGCTTTTACTTTCTCTTCGTCTGAAAGAAGGCAAGCTTCGATTATTACCTTTACTAAAGTACCGTTAGCTGCTTCTACAACCGTTTTTATATCATTTTCAACTACATCATATTGACTACCTTTTAAAGCACCAATATTGATTACCATATCAATTTCTTCTGCGCCATTAGCGATTGCATCTTTTGTTTCAAATGCTTTTGTAGCACTTGTAGAAGCTCCTAATGGGAACCCGATTACTGTACAAACTTTAGATGTTGCATCTTTTAATTCAGCTGCAGCAACACTAACCCAAGTTGGATTTACACATACTGAAGCAAAACCAAATTCTTTTGCTTCTGCACAAATACTTTTGATTTGTTCTTCAGTTGCTTCTGGTTTCAATAGGGTGTGATCAATATATGAAGCATAGTTTTTAGACATAATGGAAAACTCCTTTAATAATGTAGATGTACGTACATCTCAAGTCTATCATGATTTATTATATCTTTTCCACTAATAACGCAAAACAAACATTAAACAATAATAGTTAATTCCTAGTAGTTCTTTCAAAAGATACTGGAAATAATCTACTTTCTGCACGATGTGGAATTAGCTTCGCTTTCCGCGGGCGAACCGACGAGCCTCCTCGCTACGCTCCGGGGTCTCGTCTGGCTCGTTTTCCCGCAGGATGTTGAATGAACTTCACTGAATTAACATCGCACGAAGAAAATACGAATGCATTTTCGAGGACTCTTCGCTATTTCCACATCAACAAATATAGCAACACAAAATTTTTATAATAAATTTTCATCTGTTTTTACTTTTTCAATGCCTTTTCTACGTTCCTGCGGGACTTTCGGCTCAAACTTTTCCCGTAGTACTATGAGTGAACCTCACTGAATTAACATCGCACGAAGGAAATGCGAATGCGTTTTCGAGGACTCGCCGTCGAAAGCGGTGCGTTGAACAAAAATGGATATTGTTAAATGTTCGTATATTTTATAAATTTTGCATTATGAAATTGATTCAATTAAACAAAACCGTATAATTTTTTTACATACGGCTTTCTGTTTAATTGAATTTCATTTTACATCATGATTTTATTTTTGTTGTGTAGCCATCCATGCATCAAGATCTGCGATTGTTGGGTTACCAATGTAGTGTCCACCTTCAATTTGTAATACTTGACCAGTCATGAATTTAGATTCATCAGAAGCTAAATAAACTACTGCATAGCCTATATCTTCTGCTTCTCCATTGTAAGGAAGTGCATTGTATTTAGTGAAAATATCAAGCATTGCTTGAGGTAAATTATTTTTTGCTGCTGGCGTTAATATTAATCCAGGTGCTATAGCATTACAGCGAATTTTTTCTTTACCGTATTGAGTTGCGATATATTTTGTTAAATGTGCTACGGCTGCTTTTGATGCACCATATGCTGAACGAATTGAGTCAGATGCAAATGCAGCCATTGAAGTAGTATTTATAATTGAACCTCCACCTGCTTTTTGCAAATAAGGAATAGCGTAACGAGCACCAAGTAGAACAGATTTTAAGTTGATGTTCATCAAACGATCCCATTCTTCTAAATCCATATTAACAACATCTAAATCTTTTTTTAAGTTTGTAATACCAACATTGTTATAAAGTACATTAATCGTACCATATGTGTTCACAGTAAATTCTACTGCAGTTTTAATAGATTCTTGTTGACCTGCATCTAGGAATACAGCAGAAGCTATATAACCTTGTTCTTGTAATGCTTTTGCTTCTTTTTCAGCACCTTCAATATTAAAGTCTGCTAAAACAACTTTAGCTCCTTCTTTTGCCAATAATTGTGCAGATGCTAAACCAATACCTGATGCTGCACCTGTTATTAATGCTACTTTACCTTCGACACGTCCCATTTTGGATATTCCTCCTTTAATTAATAAGAAATTTATTTCTTATCCCTTTCTAAATATACTTTAACATCTAAATATTAGATATTAAAATAAAAAGCATAAAAAAAGATTCTACCCAAAAATATTTAGGTAAAATCTTTTCCGACATAGCTAGCAAAGCAATGCAGGAGCAAGTTTTCTATTCAAAATTAAGCACACATATAATGTATTTTACTTTTGATTTTCATGTAGATATTTCCCTACTCCTTTTGCGATAGAAGTCGTTAATTTATCCATATACTTTTTATTCGAAAGATTGCGATCTTCCTCTGGATTTGTAACATAACCTAATTCAACTAATATTACAGGTACCTTTGACCAGTTAAATCCAGATAAGTCTGCTCGATAACTTAAGCCGTTTTGGTAAAGTGGAAATTCTTTTCCTACTTGCTGAACGATTGTCTTGGATGCCTTTTGGCTATTTCCAAAGACATTTTTTGTGTATGGATTATTCTTAGATGGTGCAATGATTGAAAATCCTTTCGCATTCGAATTCTCTGCTCCATCCGCATGCACTCGGATGAATAAATCTGATTTATGCTTGTTCGCTAATTCAGCTCGATCACGATTAGATAAATCTACATCATTTGATTTGCGAGTCAAAAAAACTTGATATCCTTTTTTCTTCAATTTCTTTTGTAGCATCTTAGAAGCCTCTAGTGTGATTGCGTATTCTGGTTTTCTTGTAACAATCCCCCTTGAACCGACAGTGGCTTTATACTTTGTTTGCGAAGATCCAGGCGCAACAGGTTCCTGCTCAATATTTGCATACATTTGATGACCAGGGTCAATTGTGATGACAATATTTTTCGATTTCTTTGCCTGGTTAGAAGATTTGCTGGTAATTTGCTTATCCTTAGTTTTCTCAACTTGCTTTGTTACATTCTTTGATGGCTTTTTGTTTTGCTCTACTATATTATTGATAGAACTATTACTATTCATATGATTCGTAATACTATTATTCAATAATCCTTGATTTGTTTGATGATTGACAATCAATATAACGCTTGAGACAACGAGCGTCATAATGATTAATGATATGGTCAATTTTTTCATCTTCATCGCCTCAATTCATTGTTATTTATAACTATAACAAAAAAGCCTAGCTTTGGTCGCTAGGCTTTTTGACATATTCTAAAATTATGCTTCGACAGTATCCATAACTCGAACAAATTGTGCGTGAGAATGAGGATATCCTGCATTGTCAATTTTGACTTTTACTAGTTTACCGATTATATCTTCAGTACCTTCAAATACAATTTTCAAATAGTTAGCAGTGTATCCTGTAAGTAACCCAGCTTCTTCACCATCTGTGAACATTTCTTCAGGAATCACTTCAAGAACTTGACCTTCAAATTTTGAAGCATATTCTTTTGCAAGTTGATCGTTTAAAGTTAATAAACGGTGAACACGTTCATTTTTCACTTCTTCGTCGACTTGATCTTCCATACGAGCTGCAGGAGTTCCTGTACGTTTTGAGAATGGGAATACATGAAGTTCTGCAAATTTATGTTTTGCAATAAAGTTATAAGTTTCCATAAATTCTTCTTCTGTTTCGCCTGGGAAACCGACAATTACGTCAGATGTTACCGCAAGGTCTGGCAACACTTCACGTAAACGATCTAAACGTTCACCGAAGAATTCCATAGTATATTTACGACGCATACGTTTTAAAACTGTGTCAGAACCAGATTGAATTGGAATGTGTAAATGATTCACAACAACTTTAGAATCACGTAATACTTCAATGACCTCATCTGTTAGTTGACTTGCTTCGATAGAACTAATACGTAGACGTTTTAAACCTTTTACATTGGTTTCTATATCACGTAAAAGTTGTGCTAAATTATAATCTTTTAAGTCTTGTCCATAACCACCAGTGTGGATACCAGTTAAAACGATTTCTAAATAACCTGCATCAACAAGTTGTTGTGCTTGGTGAACAACTTCTTTTGGGTCACGAGAGCGCATTAGTCCACGAGCCCATGGAATAATGCAGAAAGTGCAGAAGTTATTACAGCCTTCTTGAATTTTCAAGGAAGCACGAGTACGGTCTGTGAAGAACGGTACATCCAATTCTTCATATACTCTATTTTTCATTATATTTTTTACTGCATTAATAGGTTGACGTTCTTGTTTATATTGTTCAATATATCCAAGCATTTTCATACGGTCTTGTGTACCTACAACAATATCTACGCCAGGGATAGCCATTATTTCTGCAGGAGAAGTTTGAGCATAGCATCCTGTAACACAAATTACTGCATCTGGGTTTTGGCGAATCGCACGACGAATGACTTGACGACTTTTTTTATCCCCTGTATTCGTAACAGTACATGTGTTAATCACATATACATCCGCTTGATGATCAAATTCTTTTCGTTCATAACCTTCATCTTTAAACAGTTGCCAAATAGCTTCTGTTTCATAGTGATTCACTTTACATCCAAGTGTGTGAAAAGCCACTGAAGACAAGGCTGCTCACCTCTTTCATTCAAATTCATAAGAAATAGCAGAAAGCACATAGAAAGGTGCAGTTTCCGCTCTTAATATTCTAGGTCCAAGTGATATACACTGACATCCTAATTGTTTTAGAGCTTGCGCTTCCCCTCGATCAATTCCACCTTCTGGACCGAAGATGACAAGCATTGATTTATAATCATACACCTTTTTTAACTGTTCGGCAAATCGCGTACGTGCCTCTTGTTTGGCATCTTCTTCATCTGCTAGGAAGACAACATCATAGTTTTCCACTTCTTGTAAGAGCCTTTTGAAACTAATAGGCTCGTCAATTGTTGGTATATGTGTACGATGTGATTGCTCAGCAGCCTCTTTCGCAATTTTCTGCAATCGTTCTTGCTTCTTTTTGCTTTTTTTATAGTCCCATTTCACAATTGAGCGTTCAGCTTCAAAAGGTATAAATGAGTACATTCCTAATTCTGTTGATTTTTGGACGATTAACTCTAATTTATCGCCTTTCGGTAAACCACATGCGATGGTTACATTGATAGGAAGTTCTGGAGATGGAAGAGTACGTTGTGTTTTTTGCACATGTACTCCTTCATCACTTAGTTTGGCGATTTCACTAATAGTCGCTTCCCCATTATGTACGACGATAACTTCATCGCCGGCACGCATACGCATAACTTTCGAAATATGGTGAGCATCATCCCCACTGATGATGGCTAATTCATTGTCAAATGATTCATTGATAAAATAACGTTGCATGAGTACACTCCATTAGTTTTCGGCTTTACGAGAAATAATTGTAACCCAGTCTTCCATCATCATCACTTCATCAATAATAAAGCCAGCACTTTCAAGAGATGCTTTCACATCCTCTTTTTTTGCTTCGATAATTCCAGAAGTGATAAAATATCCGCCTGGTTTAACAACAGTATAAGCATCATCTGTAAAAGTCATAATAATTTCCGCTAAAATATTCGCTACGACTATATCAGCTGGTTCTTCTACAGTGTCTAAAAGGTTTCCTTGAACAATGTCGATATGGTCTTGGACTTTGTTTAGTTTTACATTTAGTTTTGCCGATTGTACTGCTACTTCATCCAGATCAAGTGCATGAACATGTTTAGCCCCAAGCATTGCTGCACCAATTGCTAAGACACCTGAACCTGTACCAACATCAGTAACCATAGAATTTTTTGTCACATACTTTTCTAATGCTTGTAAACTCATTACAGTCGTTGGGTGTGTTCCTGTTCCAAAAGCCATTCCAGGATCTAATTCAATAATTAGTTCATCACTATCAACTGGTTCATAAATTTCCCATGTTGGAACGATCGTAAAACGATTAGAAATCTTCACTGGATGGTAGTATTTTTTCCATGCAGTTGCCCATTCTTCTTCGTTTACTTCACTAATAGATACTTCGTTGGCCCCAATATTAATATCAAAATTAATAAGGTTAGTGATTGCAAGTTTAATTTCTTCTACTGTTTCTCCTAAAAAACTTGTGACAGGTAAATAGGCTTTTACTATTACTCCATCTACTGGGAAATCTATTGGATCTAATTCGTATAACTCACCAAATACATTTTCTCGAATCTTGAATAGATCTTCTGAATCTTCAATAACGACACCGCTTGCACCTGCCTCATGCAAGATATTTGAGATAGGTTCTACAGCTTCGTTTGTTGTATGGATGGATAACTCCGACCATTTCACTTGCAATCACTCCTCTAATTATTCACCTTTAAATTTTTTCTTCAATTTATCAATTAATGAACTACCTTGTTCTTCAGGTATGTCTCCTGAAATATTAGCAAATTCTCTTAATAGTTCTTTTTGTTTTTCAGTTAATTTTTTTGGAGTTTTGATTTGGACGATGACATGTTGGTCACCATTTCCATAACCATGAACGTTTTTAACTCCCTTACCTTTCATGCGGAAACGATCGCCTGATTGAGTACCTGCTGGAATTTTCATTTTTACGTTTCCATGAATTGTTGGAACTTCAATTTCATCACCTAATGCAGCTTGAGGGAATGTAATCGGTAATTCTAAATAGATATCATCACCATCACGTTCAAATCGATCATCTGCACGAACTTTGAAGACGATATATAAGTCACCTGCTGGCCCACCGTTTACTCCAGCTTCACCTTGACCACTTAAGCGTAATTGTTGACCATCATCCACACCTGCTGGGATATTGACTTTGATTTTTTTACGTTTTTTAACTGAGCCTGCACCATGACATGTTGAACATTTTTCTTTAATAATTTGCCCTGTACCTTGACAGTGGTTACATGCGCGACGGTTAACCATTTGACCAAATGGTGTATTGACCGTTTCAGAAATTTGACCAGAACCATTACAATGATTACATGTTTCTTTAGATGTTCCTGGTTTTGCACCTGATCCATGGCAAGTATCACATGATTCTTCACGAGGAATTTCAATTTCTTTTTCTTTACCGAATACAGCTTCTTCAAAGCTGATTGTCATACGATATTGAAGGTCATCACCTTTACGTGGGGCATTTGGGTCTCTACGAGTTCTTCCGCCACCAAAGAATGAACTAAAGATATCCTCAAATCCACCAAAGCCCTCAGCACCACCGAATCCACCAAAGCCTTGGTTTGGATCTTGGTGACCGAATTGGTCATAACGAGCACGTTTTTGATCGTCACTTAATATTTCATATGCTTCAGCTATTTCTTTGAATTTTTCTTCTGCTCCAGCTTCCTTGTTTAAATCAGGATGATATTGTTTTGATAGTTTACGATAAGCTTTTTTAATCTCGTCTTTAGACGCAGTTTTTTGAATGCCTAAAATTTCGTAGTAATCGCGTTTCTCCATCTTTCACACTCCGCTCTTTTCACATAATTATTATTGTACCATGTATCGATAAAATGGCAAAAGCAATCTAACTAATTGTGGCTAGTGATCAAGCTACCTCCGCTTTTATACTTATCCAGCTTTGGCGGCAAACCCGGTCGAATAACCTTTACCCGTTTCGGAAAAAAATGCCACTTAACCTTAAATTAAAAAAGCCAAAGCCCGAGAGCGGTCTTTGGCTTTTCATATTGCTTTATAAACGATGATTATTTATCGTTAACTTCTGTGAAGTCTGCGTCAACAACGCCATCGTCTTTTTTATCTGTAGCTTGGCCTTCTGCACCAGCTTGAGCTTGTTGTGCTTCAGCAGCTTGTTGGTAAACTTTCATTACTAATGGTTGAAGAATACCTTCTAATTTTTCTTTAGCTGATTTAATTCCTTCGATTTCACCAGCTTCAAGAGCTTTTTGTAATTCTTCTTTTGCTTCAGTTACTGATTTCTTTTCATCTTCAGTAATTTGATCGCCTAGGTCAGTGATTGTTTTGTCTACTTGGAAGACTAATTGATCTGCTTCGTTTTTAAGATCAACTTCTTCTTTACGTTTTTTATCAGCTTCTGCATTTGCTTCTGCTTCTTTTACCATACGATCGATATCTTCTTCAGATAAGCCTGAATCAGATTGGATTGTAATATTTTGTTCTTTTTGAGTACCTAGGTCTTTTGCTTTTACGTTAACGATACCATTCTTATCAATATCGAATGTAACTTCGATTTGAGGGATACCACGTGGTGCAGCAGGGATATCTGTTAATTGGAAACGACCTAAAGTTTTGTTGTCAGCAGCCATTGAACGTTCACCTTGTAGTACGTGAATGTCTACAGCAGGTTGGTTGTCTGCAGCTGTTGAGAATACTTGTGATTTAGAAGTTGGGATTGTAGTGTTACGATCGATTAACTTTGTGAACACGCCACCCATTGTTTCAATACCTAGTGATAATGGAGTTACATCAAGAAGTACTACGTCTTTAACGTCACCAGTAAGTACGCCACCTTGTACAGCAGCACCCATTGCTACTACTTCATCAGGGTTTACACCTTTATGAGGTTCTTTACCAGTTGCTTTTTTAACAGCTTCTTGTACAGCTGGAATACGAGTTGAGCCACCCACTAAGATAACTTGATCAATTTCAGAAGCTGATAGACCTGCATCAGATAAAGCTTGGCGAGTTGGTACCATTGTGCGTTCTACTAAATCAGCTGTGATTTCGTTGAATTTCGCACGAGAAAGTGATACTTCTAAGTGTAATGGTCCAGCTTCACCTGCAGTAATGAATGGTAATGAGATTTGTGCAGATGTTACACCTGACAATTCTTTTTTCGCTTTTTCAGCTGCATCTTTTAAACGTTGTAATGCCATTTTATCTTGTGATAAATCGATGCCGTTTTCTTTTTTGAATTCTGCCACTAAATAATCGATAATTTTTTGGTCAAAGTCATCGCCACCAAGACGGTTGTCACCAGCAGTTGCAAGTACTTCGAATACGCCATCACCTAGTTCAAGAATAGATACGTCGAATGTACCACCACCAAGGTCAAATACTAATACTTTTTGATCTTGATCCATTTTTTCTAAACCATATGCTAGTGCTGCAGCAGTTGGTTCGTTGATAATACGTTCAACTTCAAGACCTGCGATTTTACCAGCATCTTTAGTAGCTTGACGTTCTGCATCGTTGAAATAAGCAGGAACAGTAATAACTGCTTTTGTTACTTTTTCTCCAAGGTAATCTTCAGCATATTCTTTTAAGTGTGTAAGAATCATTGCTGAAACTTCTTGTGGAGTATATTCTTTATCTTCAACTTTTACTTTATAGTCAGTACCCATATGACGTTTAATAGAAATAATTGTATTTGGGTTTGTAATTGATTGACGTTTAGCTACTTCACCAACTTGGCGTTCACCGTTTTTAAACGCTACAACTGATGGAGTTGTACGAGCGCCTTCTTTGTTTGCGATAACTACAGGTTCGCCACCTTCTAATACAGATACGCAAGAGTTAGTTGTACCTAAGTCAATACCAATAATTTTACTCATTTTGAATTTCCTCCTAGATTTCTTTTCATCAAAGTATGATGTGTTTTATTCATTAACTTTAACCATCGCTGGTCGTAATACACGTTCTTTAAGTATATAACCTTTTTGCAATTCTTGTAAGACAATTCCAGATTCTTTTGTTTCATCTATTTCTTGCATTACTGCATGATGAATATTCGGATCAAACGGTGCATCTTCTGTTGCAATTGGTTCTAGGCCTTCGTTTGCTGTTGCTTCTATTAATGAACGGTATACCATTTCGATTCCTTGTTTCATCGATTGGGCATCTTCCGTTGTTGCTTCTACTTGTAGTGCACGTTCAAAATTATCTAATACAGGTAGTAAATCTGTAAGCAATTTTTGGGCACGATATTTTTCTTGTGCTACGCGATCAATTTGTGTGCGTCTTTTTAAATTATCAAAATCAGCACGTAGGCGTAAATAACGTTCATTTTCATTTTCTAGCTTTTCTTTTAGTAGCGCTAGTTCGTCTTGTCCATCTTCTTTTTCAGTATCTTCAACTGTTTCGTTTGTTTCAGCTGTTGTTTCTTCTACTGTTGTTTCTTCAGTAGTTTTTTCATTTTCAACTAGCTGTTCTTTTTCTTCTTTTGATTGAGACAATTGTCATCCTCCTCTAATGTCGATCTTACTGGATTCTTTTTGTAAATTGGTATGATAAACCATTACTCATAAAATCTAGAATTGAAACTACTCGTTTATAATCCATACGAGTAGGACCGATGATAGCAATAGATCCTTTTAGCTCTTCACCAACTGAATAAGACGCAGTAATTACACTACAATCTTCCATTGCTAAATGGTGGTTTTCAGAGCCTATCCGGATATGAATACCTGTTTCATGTAATGGAAAAATCGTTTGTATTTGGCTTGTTTTCTCCATTAGTTCCATTAACATTCGGACTTTGTTTAAGTCATGGAATTCTGGTTGATTGAGCATATTCGTCTTTCCACCGTAGTATATTTTACCTTCCCCTTGATATTTGTTGATATCAAAGATTGACGATAATAAACCATCATAGGTACCTAAATGCGATTTAATCACTGCCGCTGCCTCTTGCTCAAGCTTATTTTGAAGCTGCTCAAGCGGAACACCGACAAGTCGTTCATTTAATATGTTAACGACTTTCTCAATATCCGAAGGAGAAAAACTTTTCGGAATAGAGATTAAGCGGTTTTCAACATGTCCATTATCCGTTACGATAATAGCCACGGCCGAGTCAGCTGTCAAAGGAACAATTGAAAATTGTCTTACCCTATGGAGCTGAACATCTGGACCCAAAATAATGGAAGTGTAAGTCGTCAAATCTGATAGAATATCAGCAGATTTACGAATAACCTGTTCCGTTTCCATCATCCGATCTTGGAATAAGGATTGGATGGTTTTGATATCTTGAGTAGTAATAACTTGAGGCTTTAATAAATGATCTACATAATATCTATAACCTTTTTCTGAAGGTACTCGTCCAGAAGAAGTATGGGTTTTCTCTAAGAAACCTAACTCCTCTAAATCAGCCATTTCGTTTCGTATCGTGGCTGCACTAAAGGTCATGCCGTCCTTCTTCGCAATTTGGCGAGATCCTACAGGTTGCGCTGTCGCTATGAAGTCATCTATGATTACTTGCAAAATTTGCAACTTTCGATTTGTTAGCATGATCATCACCTCTCGTTGTTAGCACTCACCATCGAGGAGTGCTAATACAGTTATTAATTTATCACCTCTATATTATGATGTCAACGGAAATGCACAGGTTTATAGTAAAAATTCTTCAAATACTTCATTTCCTACAAAACGTCCATTACGAGTTAGTTTTATATAATCATCATCAATTGCTATAAACCCTTTAAGGACAAGCTCTTGCAATTGTTTTTCATAAATACTCTCTATTGTACAATTGAACTTTTCGATAAAATGTTTTTTACTTACACCCTCTGTTTTTCGTAGACCTAAAAAGAGTTCTTCTTCCATTCTTTCTTGCTTTGTTTCAGTATGTGTTTCATTGATCGGCTTTTCTCCATTTGAGATTTCTGCCATGTATTTTTTTAATGGTCCATGGTTTGAATAACGTATACCATTAATATATCCATGTGCACCTGCACCAAACCCAACATATTCATCATTATCCCAATAAATACGATTATGGATTGACGAATAACCGTCTTTACTAAAATTACTTATTTCATATTGATGCAAATCATGTTGCTCCATTTGCCGCATCAGTACGTCATACATTTCAGCCTCTAAATCTTCTCCAGGTAATCTCAACTTTCTTTTAGCCATTAAATTATAAAAAATGGTTTTTGGTTCAACTATTAAAGAATATGCTGAAAAATGCGGGAGCTGTAGAGAAAATGCAATATCTAAAGTGCTCTTCCACTGCTGCATAGTTTGTCCTGGTAATCCATACATTAAGTCTATACTTATATTCTCAAATCCAGTATTCTTAGCATCTTCAATTGTTTTGAAAACATGTTCATTTGAATGTGTTCGACCCAATTTCTTTAATAATTCGTCTTGGAATGCTTGTACACCTAAGCTAAGACGATTGACACCGCCATTATAGAGCACTTTCAACTTTTCTTTTGTTAATTCATCCGGATTTGCTTCTGATGTAAATTCTGTGACATGTTCCACCGGTATATACATACGTATTAACTCTAATAATCTATTCAGTTGTTCAGGCGATAATGAAGTGGGTGTGCCACCACCTAAAAAAATTGTTTCAATCTTTGAAAAATCATGGTCACGAGTCCATAAGCGCATTTCTTCGCCCAAGGCTTCAATATATTCATCGACTGGCTGATTTTTAAAAAATACTTTGTTGAAGTCGCAATAGTTGCAAATCTGATGGCAAAACGGAATATGGATATAAACACCTCTAGCCAATCTAAAACCTTCTTTCATATAAAGTGAAACTTCCATCAGCGAGGGCTTTATCCCATACTGATAGTTAGTTGAACCAATCGGGCTTTTACGGGCAGTTATCTCCTCCTTCCTTCTTCGCTTCTCTCTCAATTTTGAAGTAGGGATGTTCG
>NZ_JBIWGZ010000003.1:271533-657625 GCF_044763875.1 Rummeliibacillus sp. NPDC094406
CGATCTTACTGCCCGTTAATGCGGGATAAAGTGAAACTCCATCAGTGGGGTTTTCTTTTTCCCCACTGATGGTTAGTTGAACCAATCGGGCTTTTACGGGCAGTTATCTCCTCCTTCCTTCTTCGCTTCTCTCTCAATTTTGAAGTAGGAATCTTACTGCCCGTTAATGCGGGATAAAGTGAAACTCCATCAGTGGGGTTTTCTTTTTCCCCACTGATGGTTAGTTGAACCAATCGGGCTTTTACGGGCAGTTATCTCCTCCTTCCTTCTTCGCTTCTCTCTCAATTTTGAAGTAGGAATCTTACTGCCCGTTAATGCGGGATAAAGTGAAACTCCATCAGTGGGGTTTTCTTTTTCCCCACTGATGGTTAGTTGAACCAATCGGGCTTTTACGGGCAGTTATCTCCTCCTTCCTTCTTCGCTTCTCTCTCAATTTTGAAGTAGGAATCTTACTGCCCGTTAATGCGGGATAATTTCATACAAATTAACATTAGTAACATTAGATATAGTTTAATGTATTTCTCTCTATTATCAAAATGTCATGAATTATTCTATATGATAAAGAACTATCAAGCCCTTAAAAGTATGGAATGTATCCAATTGAAAACGACTCATAAGTTCTTTTCAAAGCTACTAAAATAACGTTTAGGTCCGGATTCCTTAGTTGGATTAAAAAAACCGTATGCTTTATTACATACGGCTTTGGACATTACTATTTTGAATATGTAAATCGATTTAAGTTAAAGCACTCATCACAAGCTACTTCAATTTCCATTACATCTTTTGATGTAAATATAAGTTTTGCAATATTACCTTCCATTTCACGTGCCGCATTTACTGTATGTGGTGTGATTGGTGGATTGAAATAAACAGCTTTCCATTCAAATTCATGACCACAATTAAAACATTGATGCGTGTTTTTTATCTTTTCAAGATTTTTCATGGGTATCGCCTCCATATCTATTATTTCATATTCAAAATTGAGATAACAGTAGATAAAGTGTCTATTTATGGAAACTTTTTGTCATCGGGGTTGTTCTGCTTTTAAATAAAAAAGGAAACGTAATAATACGCTTCCTTTCCCTCTATTTATATAAAAGTTTTTGCTGTTTTAGTTCTTCTATTTTATTTTGCATATGAGTGATGTGGCATTCAAAAGCCCAAAGCTTAACTTCGATTGATTTCATCAATCGTTCTAGACATTCAATATCTTCTTTAATAACCACAATATCACTCCTTCCTAAATGTCAATAATCACTATTCTAATAAAGAATAACTACCATGGTAAATAAAATATACTTTATATTCAATGTAACTATAAAATTCGACAAAGTTAGAATTACCCAAAAGAAAAAGAAGAGCCAATTCAGCTCTTCTTTCGATTAGAATATTTTATTTTTTAGGTTGATCGTCATCCATTTTCAATACTGCCATAAAGGCTTCTTGTGGAACTTCAACGGAACCTACTTGTTTCATACGTTTTTTACCTTCTTTTTGTTTTTCAAGAAGTTTTCGTTTACGAGAGATATCCCCACCATAACATTTTGCAAGTACGTTTTTACGCATTGCTTTAATGGTTGATCTTGCAACAATTTTCTGACCGATTGCAGCTTGTACTGGTACTTCGAACTGTTGACGTGGGATTAACTCTTTTAGTTTCTCTACAATTACTTTACCGCGTTCATATGCAAAGTCTTTGTGTACGATAAAGCTCAATGCATCCACTTGTTCGGCGTTTAGTAAAATATCCATTTTCACTAATTTTGATGGTTTATAACCAATCAATTCATAGTCAAATGATGCGTAGCCTTTGGTGCTAGATTTAAGTTGGTCAAAGAAATCATAGACGATTTCTGATAATGGAATTTCATAGAAAATATTCACACGTATTGTATCAATATAGTCCATTGTTAAGAAATTACCACGTTTTCGTTGACAGATTTCCATTACCGCTCCAACATAATCATTTGGCACCATAATGTTCGCTTTTACATAAGGCTCTTCAATACGATCGATTTTTTGAGGATCCGGCATCATAGATGGGTTGTCCACTTTTATTTCTTCACCATCTGTCATGTGCACATGGTAAATAACGCTTGGCGCTGTGGTGATTAAATCGATATTAAATTCACGTTCTATACGTTCTTGAATAATTTCCATATGAAGTAGACCTAAGAATCCACAGCGGAAACCAAATCCAAGTGCTTGTGAAGTCTCTGGTTCATATTGTAATGCAGAGTCATTTAACTCTAACTTTTCCAATGCTTCACGCAAATCATTATATCTAGCAGTATCGATTGGATATAAACCGCAATATACCATCGGATTCAATTTGCGATAACCAGGCAATGCTTCTGACGCTGGGTTATTTGCAAATGTAATGGTATCCCCTACACGAGTATCACCTACATTTTTGATGGAAGCAGTTAAATACCCAACATCTCCAACTGTTAAAAACTTAGTAGGTGTAATTTTCGGTGTATGTACACCGACTTCGATTACTTCGAATTCAGCACCTGTTGCCATCATACGAATCTTATCCCCAGGCTTAACAGTACCTTCTACAATTCGAATAGAAGTAATGACACCACGATATGCATCATAAACAGAGTCAAAAATAAGTGCTTGTAGAGGTGCTCCTGGATCTCCAAGTGGTGCTGGTACTTTTTCTACGATTTGTTCTAGAATATCTTCAATACCAATACCAGCTTTTGCTGAAGCTAAGACCGCTTCTGAAGCATCTAAACCAATTACATCTTCTATTTCTCCTCGAACACGTTCTGGATCAGCTGAAGGAAGGTCAATTTTATTGATGACTGGTAATATTTCAAGGTCATTATCTAAAGCAAGGTAAACGTTTGCTAAGGTCTGTGCCTCAATCCCTTGCGCAGCGTCAACAACTAAAATTGCCCCTTCACAAGCAGCTAAGCTTCTTGAAACTTCATATGTGAAATCGACATGTCCTGGAGTATCAATTAGATGTAAGATATAAGTTTCTCCATTTTTTGCTGTGTATTGTAATTGTACAGCATTTAATTTAATCGTAATTCCACGTTCTCTTTCTAGATCCATTGAATCTAGAAGCTGTTCTTTCATTTCACGTGCAGTTAATGCGTTTGTTTTCTCTAATATACGGTCTGCTAATGTTGATTTTCCGTGGTCAATATGAGCGATAATAGAGAAATTTCGTATATGTTCTTGACGTTTGATTAATTCTTCTCGATTCATGCGTTCCACTCCTAATTAAACTACTAGAATTATAGCAGTGATTCGCATTATATTGCAATGTTAGGATGATGTAGGTTCTACAAATGCTTCTTCAATAGCTCTTGCTAAAATCGCGATTGAACGGTTTAATTCTTCTTCGTTATTTTCAATACCACCAAGCTCAATCAAAATAACTTGTTTTGATAAGTCTTGGTTATAAATACCATTGACACCTGCGCCAGATTTCCTAATTACACCTCTTGATATCCCTGGAACTAGACTATTTAACTTTTTGGATAACTGTTCAGCATATGCTTCGTTTGCTTGGTATTGCTTGTTTTTGGCTCCGATGACAAATGCCATTCGAGCATACGCCATTCCTTTATAAGTAGTTGTAGTCGTTTTTCTTCCTGCAGAATCTCTATGAATATCCATGATTAAATTATAATCTTCTTTTTCAATCTGTTTCTTTACATAGGGACGGACTGCATCATATGCCTGGTAAAATACCATTTGCTGTTGTTTCATCACTTTCATAGTATCGACATTTAGAATGTCCGCATCAATATTGTTTTGTTTGAAGTGATTAACAAATGTTTCACTTAGAGTTTGGACATTCGTCGAGTCATTATTTACTGTGATGGCTTGCTGTCGTTTTTTTAGCATAGGATAATATGCTTCATGTGAGTGTGTAAAATAAATCAAGGTTTTAAAAGAAGTAGTTGGTTTTTGCTCCGAAACTTTTGTGGCGATTGTTTTGTTTGCTGCATATGCAATTTTGGTATCCTGCTTTGACGTTTCAATAACTGGTTTCTCTTCTGCCCAAAGCGGGATTTTCGCTGCAATGATAGGTAGTGAAAAAAAGATTGCTAAGAATAAAATACTAAATTTCCATCGTCGTTGCCGTCTTTGCATCCTATATCCCTCCTCCTGTTACTCTATGGAGAAGGGATCTTATTTAGAACCTCTAAGCGGCACTCAACCATCTTGTACAAACTTTTGCAAGCATGTTAACGTAGGCAGAAACCCAGTCATCAATATTTTTTGGAGTAACAAAAAGACGTTGTTGTCCAGTTAAAACTTCTTGGAAAAGTTGAAGGCGTTCATCTTTCTCCCACTTCACCCATTCGCCAAAAATCGGCAATAATGCATCTGTTGATATTGGTGTATTTTCATCTACCGAATAGGATGAAACGGATAAAGCAGATGAAGGTCTCTTTCCTTCTGATATTTTTGCTGAAATATATTTAAATAAAGATTCTACCGCATCTGTTATTAACACTGGACCATCTACTACTGTTGGTAATCCAATTGCTATTACAGGACATCCCATTGTTTCTTCAGAAATCTCTTTTCTTGCATTTCCTACTCCAGCGCCTGGTTGAATTCCGGTATTCGTAATTTGTACTGTCTTGCACAATCTATCACTAGAATTCGTCGCTAGCGCATCAATGACCACGATTAGGGATGGTTTAATATTTTCAGCAAGAGCCCTTACAAATTCACTTGTTTCGTATCCTGTTTGTGCTGTGACACCGGGAGCATAAATAATGCAATTCTCTTGAATCATAATATCTTGGTTATGCAATTGTTCAATGGTCAAGGGTCCTATAGCATCTGGTGTAATCGTACGATTTCCAAGGCCGATAATAAGCACTTTTTTTAGTTGCTCCTTGGTATGCAATTTTTGAAGCACTTTAATAATATTTTCTTCAAAAATTTCAAGTCCCTCTTGATCGTATGCTTCTAATGATGGAACTGATAATGTGACATAAGTTCCTTCTTTTTTTCCTATATGCTCTTCTCCTTCTTTTGAAACGGTCACTTGTGTTATTTTTACGATTTCCTCCCAATTTTCTTGTATGTCTATACCATTAGATTCCCTTAATGTTGCACGTTCTTCTTCTGTTTTATGTTTAATATATGCTTCAGTTTCATCTACTAGGTCTGTTGTTGACCATTGGAAATTTTCCATAATCTCACCTCATTCCTAGTGTGTACATTGTGTCAAGTAAATATTCTTTGCATTTCTCTCTTGATTTTTCTACTCGGATTTTGCTATAATGATGCTTGTTGTATAGACACATGAAACAGTTGAGAATTTACTCATCTCGATCCTTTTTAGGAGGTGAACATTAATGCCAAACATTAAATCTGCAATCAAACGCGTTAAAACTAACGCTACTGCTAACACACAAAACGCACAAGTAAAATCTGCTATGCGTACTGCTGTGAAAAAAGCGGATGCTGCATTAGTTGCAAAAGATGAAAACGCAAAAGAACTTTTAAGTGTTGCTGTTAAATCATTAGATAAAGCAGCTTCTAAAGGCTTAATCCACAAAAACGCAGCTTCTCGTCAAAAAGCTCGTTTAATGAAAAAAGCTTAATCCAATATGGATTCAAAAAGACTAGAGAATTTCTCTAGTCTTTTTTTGTGTACAAGCGTCAGCTATATAGATTTCTTTGATATGAGCTATGTTAAAATTTTATTTTATGAGCCCGCATGCTAAGTATTCCTTTCTAATAGCAACATTCAAATTTATAGTTCTTAGATATAAAAAAGAGCTAGCTCATCACTAGCTCTCACCATTATATGTAACTTCTATAATGGCTTCATCAAGAATAATTCTAAAAATCTTTCCCGTTTACCTCCCATAGATTTCAATTGTAAATCAACTTCACTTAGCCCGTATAATGCTTTTAACAACGATTCATCTGATACGCTGCGTCGATCCTCCACAATTCTTTTCACACGGTAAGGGTTTACTTTTAGCTGTTTTGAAATTTGTTGGGGATGATATCCTTTTGTTAGTAAATAATAGACATTAGACATTAAACGAACTTGAGAGGCTAACAGTGCAACAAGCATAATAGGCTCTTGCTTTTGACGTATCAAATCATGATAGATTGATAATGCTTCCGACACATCATGGCGCATATAAGCATTAAGCATTTTAAAAGCATCTTGTTCTAATGTTTTGGCCACTAATTCCTCTACCAAAGAGTAGGAGATATTTGCATCTTCACCAAGATATAAACAAATTTTCTCAATTTCAGATCGCAAATGTAACATATCCATCCCAACCATTTCTATTAGTTTGGATGTAGCTTCATCATTAATGGCCTTTCCTTGAGCTGATACCTCATTTTGCACCCAAACGCTTAAATCCTGCTCTTTTGGCGTTTCTGCCAGCATATACACAGCATGTTCTTTCATTTGTTTAGTAACCTTTTTGCGCTCATCAAGCTTTTCATATGGGGCAACGAAAATAGTAACAGATGTATCTGAAGGAAATTCAAGCCACTTTGCAAGTCTTGTTAAATCATGATTTATCTTTTCTTTTGTCTTGTCTGTTGCCTTCAAAAATGAGGCATTCTTTGCAATAATTAATTTCTTACTAGAGAAAAAAGGAATTGTATCCGACTCATCAATCACAAAATCTACAGGCTTTTCATCAAGATCAATGGTAATCGTTTCGATTTCTCCTTCTTCCTCAAGTTTTATTTTAATACGTCGAATGGTCTCATCTATAAAATAGGATTCAAGTCCAGCTAATAAATAAACTGGTGCTATTCTCCCCTTTTGAATATCATTCCATAATTTTGAAAACATTTTTGTCCTCCTAGCACTTCACTAGTTCTAGTATACATTCATTTTTTATAATCTGCGAGTATGGACAAATTGTGTCAAATTCTGCCTAATGTCTTAAAATTTCCATTCAATATAGCTTTTTTGTAGGCGTTACCGTATAATAAAAACGAATTAGGAGGGATATCAATGAATCCATTTGAAAAAGATGTACAATGCAAAAGAAACGATGCTCTTGATTCAGGCGTAGGCTTTGGCGTATCATTCGTATTCTTCGCACTTATGTTCATTATTGCAACTGTAATTGACTACGTGAATTTGTAAGAGTCTACCCGAAAAAGCTTTGTCACTTGGACAAAGCTTTTTTCTTTTCTATTAATTGAGCTGTCGTCATAATATCCCACCTATTTTTGGTCACATTCATCTCTATAGTCCCGACTTCTGCTGTATTTAGTGTGGGTAATTCCAGACGATTGTACCGCTCAACTACTTCTTTACTAGGATGTCCGTATCGATTGTTTAATCCAGTAGAAAAAATAGTCAGTATTGGTTTCGTTGCTTCCAAAAATGGTTCTGCACTCGATGTTTTACTACCATGATGCCCTGCTTTTAAAATCGTCAGATGCTCTAAAGATTGTGTTTTATTTTTGACAAGCTGTAATTCCCCTTCCTCTTCTAAATCACCAGTGAGAAGCAATTTAAAAGCTCCATAACGTAACAAGAGGACAAGTGAATCATTATTTCCTTCATAATGAGTGTCTGTTGGTGTTAGATATTCAAAATAGACATCTCCCTCTCGCCATTTCTCACCTACCATTTTCTCTTTCAATGGAATCCTTTTCTTTTTCACCAGTTCTATCACATCACGCATTACGGGCTTCTCCCATGAACTTGGCGTAATATGAATCTCTTTTACACGGATTTCTTCCATCACTTCTTCAGCACCCTCTACATGATCAGCATCCGCATGAGTCATTATCAATGTATTAACCAATCGAATTCCACGCCCTTTTAGATAAGGCACAACAATTTTCCGCCCCACCTCAAATTCAATTTTCGATTGTTTCCACTTATCCTGATCAAATCGCAGAAGCCCCCCTGTATCGATAACATAAACCTTTTTACGATAAGGTAGCTCAATTATGGCACTATCCCCTTGTCCTACATTTAAAAATGTTATGCGAACATCCTTATGCATACTGGGTGCGATATGAATCACGAACACAGGGATTATGATACATAATGTTGCCATAAAATAATTCCTTTTCTCGAAATATACAAATGCCGCTAATATACCTATAAATGCCATACAACATACAATCACGCTCGGCCTTCCAGTAACCCACATTTGATATGGAATTGCTTGCAGCCACATAATACACTTCGTAACAAGCTCCCTTAAAGGTTCATATACGAAAAATAGTAATTGTGCGAGTGGTTGGAATATTGAAGTTAAACCCAATAAAATAATATTAATCGGCAAAATGATAAATGAAAAAAGCGGAACAAAAATAATATTAGCTAAAAAAGATGACAAACTTAATTCAAAAAAGTGATAGATGAGTAGTGGATATACTAACAATTGACATACTATTGTCATATAGAAGGATTGTAATATAGCGTTTTGTGTTGATTGTAAGATAGCGCTCGAAAATATAAGAGCCACTGTTGCTAGATAAGAAAGTTGAAATCCAATTTGAAAAATAATACTAGGTTGATATAAAACTAATAGGATAAAGCTTAATGACAATGCATCATCTATTGATAATTTTGAAGAGAAAACTTTACTGATCATCAACATTTCCACCACTATTACAGAACGCCATACAGAAGGCGCTCCTCCAGCGATACATGCATAGATAGGTAATGCAATCATAATAACCAAACTAGCATGCTCTCGCCTTATATGAAGCCTTAGTAGCAGTTCGTAGACTAATAGTGATACAAGTGCCACATGAAGTCCTGAAATGGCAAACAAATGGGTAATACCGAGTTTTTGATAGGCTCTATTTAAGTCTTGGTCAACATTTTCTTGGTCACCAATTAATAATGATTGTGCTTCTGCTACAAGACTTTCTGGGAAAGTTTTCTCAATATGTTTTTTAACATAAAATCGTTGTTTCGCTAAAATAGCTGCAAGTGAATTTTCTCTTTTTATATAAGTTGCTTGATCGATTTCATAGATTCCTTGAGCAGCATGACTTTTAATATAATTTTCCATAGAAAATGCATATTGATGAGCTGGCAAGGTAGGAGGTACTAATTCACCTTTCACTTGAAATGTATATCCACTTAAAGATATCTGTTCATACTTCTCTTTTTCCTGCTGTGATCGAAATGTTTGAACTGCATATACTTTTGCACCGTTTTCAAGCTTTGCAAATCCCCTTAATTTTGATCCATTGATTGTATAAGCATCTGTCCATGTTAAAGTTGTATTTTTAGGAATGGGTTGGTTTCTATGTTGTAGTGTTTGTGAGGTATAGAAGTAAGTAGAAAAAGAGATGATTACAAGAGCTGTAATCATCCAAGCGCGTTCTTTTTTCCACCATAAAAATAGACTAAAAGGGATTATTAGGCCAAGTAGCCACAAATTTAGATGTGCAGCCACAGAAGCCAGTAATATTACGAGAGCAATGTAAATTATTTTATGTCTAATGTTGATAGACCGAATAATTCTTCCACCTTCTGTTCATAAGGTTCCAATTCCTCAAGTGTTGCACCATGTTCGCGAAGTTTTGCCAATAAATCTACATAAAGTGCAATTTTCTCATTACTTAAAAAGTCAATTTTTCGTTCATCGAATGGAACATGCACGATATTTACCCCTGCTTGTTCTAACAATTCAACAGCATATGGATTATTCTTGTAGTCAGTTGCATAGTATAAGTTTTTGATTCCTGCTTGAATAATTGATTTTGTGCAAGGTAAGCATGGGAAATGGCTTACATATAAATCTGCTCCATTTGTGGGTGTACCATATTTTGCGCATTGTAATAATGCATTTACTTCTGCATGTACTGTACGAACACAATGGTTATCGACAACATAGCATCCTTTATCAATGCAATGATCATCGCCAGAAATCGAGCCATTGTATCCTCCAGCTATAATCCGTTTATCACGAACAATTGTTGCACCTACTGATAGTCTTGTACAAGTACTTCTTAAAGCTAGCAAATGGCTTTGTGCCATGAAAAATTGGTTCCATGTAATACGCTCCATATAAATGCCTCCTGAATAGATCTTCTTCTATCAGTTTAGATATAGATTGCATCTTTTTCAACAGTCAATATTGCTAATTATCTATTGAATTACTGTATTGTTAGATAATCTTTTAAAGATTCAAACGTTTTTTCACCAATTCCTGTTACATTTTTTAAGTCTTCAATGGTTTTAAATGGTCCATTTTCTGTTCGATAGGCAATAATTGCTTTAGCCTTAGCTGGTCCTATTCCATTAAGTGTTGTAAGGCCCGATTCGTCTGCAGTATTAATATTAACTAAATCTGATTTCGCTGTATTCATAGTTCCATCTTGCGTTGATGGTACGGACGTCGTTGTTTCAGCTGAAGAGACTGCTAAAACTTCTTCTACTTTTTCACCTTTTTGTGGAACATAGATAACCATTTCATCTTGCAGTTTTTGAGCATGATTAATCTGCCTGGATTGAGCATTCTTGGCATATCCTCCTGCAAGCAGAATCGCATCAATCACACGGCTATCTGCATCTAGTTTGTAGACACCAGGGTTTTTGACCGCTCCCTTTACATCTACCATAATTGAGGTTGTTGCAACGACACCTTGTTCCTTTATGCCCTTTTGCTCAGATTCAGTTTTTGTTTCGGGTTCTTCCATATTAAGTTGTTTTTCTTTTTCGATTGTAGAGAAAAGCTCGTCCTGTGGGGGTGTGGACGATTGATTGGAGATATAAAACACGATAATACATAAAAGTATCACAATGGGGATGCCATACTTTTTGCCATTTTTCTTCAAAAAAGAAGGAATTAGCTCGCACATCCTTTCTGATCAGAAGGCGATTTATACGAAGCTAATTCCAATATAAATGATTTTCCAATATTTGAAAAGACTATTTTATGGCACGGAAGAAAATTCTTTCAGATTTTTCGGTCGGTGTTTTTGAAGAAAAGTCTGCTGTAATCGTAATATCAGTAAAACCTGCTTGTTGTAACATGTTCACATATGTTTGTATTTCATAAGTTCTTTGGTAATGATATTCTTCGAATCGTTCAAACAAACGATTGTCTTGTTGTACATAGAACACCATATCATGATGTACGGAATGAGGTGCATCGCCAGCTTCAGTTACCCATAAATAAGTAATTTCACCATCATCATAAGTAAATGGAGAATTCATGAAGATTTCGTTCATTTTAAATAATGAATGCACATCAAAGAACAATTGTCCACCTACTCTAAGTGATTGATAAACATGAGATAAGGTTTGTTGTACCTCTTCTTGTTCTTGTACATAATTGATCGAATCAATTGGAATTGTTATAACATCAAGATTTTCAAACCCTTCTAGTTCGTCCATTGACATACAAAATAAAGGTACATCGATCCCTTGTAACATAAATCGTTCAGCTGCTATCGTAAGCATCTCTTCGGATAAGTCAACACCGCATACTTCGTATCCTAATGCAGCAAATTTAGCAGCCATGGTACCTGTTCCACAACCGATATCTAATAGCTTTTTATATTCCGTAGCTGGCGCATATTTTGCAATCCAATGAATATAGTCATCATATGGAATATCAGTCATTAATGTGTCATATACTTCTGCAAATCTACCGTAGCTACTCATTCAGCATCCACTGCTAAGAATTTTTCAGGTGCATCGCCCCATAAACGTTCTAAATTATAGTATTGTCGTTCATCTTTATGGAAAACGTGACATACTACATCACCTAAATCCACTAGAATCCAGCGAGCTGAATCGAATCCTTCAATACGTTTTACTTCATAGCCGGCTTTGTGAGCTGCATCAGCAATTTCACGTGCGATTGCTTGTGATTGACGATCTGAATTACCGTGGCAAATTAAAAAGTAATCTGCTAGTAATGAGATTCCTTGCATATTTAATACAACAATATCTTCTGCACGTTTGTCATCTGCTGCTTTAAAAGCGATATCTAATAATGTATTTGTCATTCTTTCACTTGTCCTTTCTTTTGCAACAATAAATCGTTATAGCATTCAAACGAATCAGGGAATACCGGTTGATGTTTACTTATTAAAAATGAAATAGAGTGTGCTATACATTTAATCATCAAATCGTGTAAATCTAACTCTTCAGATGCTTTTCGAAGTTCATCGACACCTGGAAATTTCCGATTAGGCTCGATCATATCTGCAATATAGACTATTTTTTCTAAATTACTTTGCCCTACTCGCCCAGTTGTATGGTAACGAATCGCATTTAACATATCTTCATCAGTTACATTAAATTCTGTTTTAGCTACATAAGCACCTACAGGACCATGCCATAATTCATGATGATATTGAAGCAAAGTTGGATCCATTTGTCGTTCAACAATGGTTTGCCTCATCCATTCACGGTCTGCATATTTACATGAATCATGCAAAATAGCTGCTACTTCTGCTTTTTTAGAATCCTCTCCAAAACGCATTGCAAGCTTTATGGCTGTATCCGTCACACCAATTGTATGGATATAACGCTTTTCAGGCATACGGTCTTTCATCGCTAATAATAATTCATCGCGTTCCATATAAACCTTCCTCTCGTATATACTGTTCAACGGCTGTCGGCACTAGAAATGTCACAGTTCGTCCTTCTTTTAAGCGATTGCGAATCATCGTAGAAGATAAATCCATAAGCGGTGCTTCTATTAGCTGCACTGGAAGTTTTGTTATGCCTACAGTACCTGGTCGATGCACACCAACAAATTGGACTAACTCAGTTAGTTCTTGAATATGGTACCACTCATCGAGCATATCAATCATATCGCCACCAATGATAAAATAGAATTCTGTATCGGGTTCAAGGGAAGTTAATCCTCTTAAAGTATCATATGAATAAGATACTCCACCACGCTCAATTTCATACGGTTCTATTTTAAAATAAGGTATAGACTGAATGGCTAGTTCTGTCATATGCAATCTGTCTTTTGCTGTGGCATCCTCAGGTTTTACTTTATGTGGAGGTACTGCATTCGGCATAAAACGTACTTCATCTAATCCTAAAACATCATATGCTTCATTTGCCATTAAGAGATGTGCCATATGAGGAGGATTAAATGTACCGCCAAGAAGACCTACTTTTTTCATTTCATCAAATCCTTATTTCGCTTTTGGTAATTCAATTTTGCGATGTTCACGTTTTGATGCTTGTTTATATAAAACAACTGTTAACCCAATAAGTTGAACAAGTTCAGCATTTGTTCCCTCAGCTAATTGTTCAGCTACTTCGTGTTTGTCTACTTCACAGTTGTCTAAAATACGTACTTTCAATAATTCACGTACTTCTAATGCTTGTTTAATCTGAACAAGCATTGCTTCATTTACCCCACCCTTCCCAACTTGGAAAATTGGTTGTAAATGATGTGCCTCAGCACGTAAAAAACGTTTTTGTTTACCTGTTAACATGTAATTAATTTCCTCCTAATTGCTCAAGCAATAAGTCGCTTACGACTTCTGCTTTCGGATACGTCCCTGTCCAGTAACTATAAGCAAGTGCACCCTGATGGATAAACATGCCAAGTCCTGTGACAACAGTCGCTCCTTTTTTCTTTGCTTCTTTTAAAAATGGTGTCATTAAAGGATTATACACAATATCTGCAACAATTGCAGTGGTCGATAATTGTTTCATTGAAAACGGTAATGTAAATTCACTATGATTCAAACCCGCTGACGTCGTTTGCACGAGAATTTCAAATTGTTCTAGTTGCTCTGCAGCTTCATTCAATGAAATAGCTTTAGCTTCAATGCCTAGCTCATCACAAATAACTTTTGCCTTTGAGACAGTTCGATTTGCAATCGTAATATGTGTATAGCCTGTAGCAACAAGTGCAAACGCAATTCCTCGAGCAGCTCCACCTGCGCCAATAACTAACACACGTTTGTTTCGATGACCATTGCCAACTTCTTTTTCTAAAGAACGAACGAAGCCTAAGCCGTCTGTATTATAACCTTTATATGTGCCATCTGGTTGTTTTACCACAGTATTCACTGCGCCCATTTTTTGAGCTGATTCATCGAGCTCATCTAAGTACGGAATGATTTTCTCTTTATGTGGGATCGTAATATTCCAACCACTACAACCCAGTGTTTTTAGAGCTACTACTGATTGTTCTAAGTTCTCTGGTAAAACATGAACCGGAATATAACTAGCATCTCGATTTTCTTCTGCCATCCAAGCATTATGCATTAGTGGTGACATCGAATGCTCGATTGGATCTCCAATAACTGCGTACCAATTTCTCAAAACAATTCCCCCTATATTAATGAAGGGCGAACCTGAACTTCTACGCCTTCTGGGGCATATGCTGCAACTACGACATTCGGATCTTGAATAGTAATCCAACCAAGACCTGAGAATATAATATCTGTTTTTGCTTCTTTAATCGAAAACTCATGACGTACTAATTTTGGTAGTTGATCAATATACTTTTCAGATGGTGGAGCAAGTAATTCGCCTTTATGATTTGCGTATAATTCATCTGCATTTTCTAATTTTGTGCGGTGAATATTCAAATCATTTGCAATATGCACTGTAAACGCTGATCTCTTTCCTTGTATGAAATCAAAACGAGCTAAAGCACCGACAAATAATGTTTGTTCTGGATTCAGCTGGAATACTTTTGGCTTGATTTCTTTTTTAGGCATAATAAATTTCAATTCAGATGGATCCAAATAATGTGCCATTTGATGGTGATTAATGATCCCTGGCGTATCATAAATTGCATGTCCATCATCTAAAGGAATCTCAATCATATCAAGCGTTGTACCTGGGAAGTAGGAGGTTGTAATAATATCACCAGCACCTGTAGCTTGTTTGATGATGCGGTTGATAAATGTTGACTTCCCTACATTTGTACATCCAACAACATAGACATCCTGCCCTCTACGGTATTCATTGATTGCTTCCATCGCTTCTTGCATGCCTTTGCCTTTATGGGCACTTACAAGTAATACATCAATTGGTTTAAGTCCAAGTGCTTTTGCTTCACGTTTTAACCAATTGATCACTTTTTGTTTCTTTACAGATTTAGGAAGCAAATCCGCCTTATTTGCAATTAGTAGAACTGGATTGTTACCCACGAAACGATGTAACCCCGGCAACCAGCTACCATTAAAGTCGAAAATATCTACAATTTTCACAATCAAACCTTTATGTTTGCCTAGACCGTTTAAGATTCGCAGGAAATCGTCATCTGTTAATGACACAGGTTGAAGTTCATTGTAGTTTTTCAAACGGAAGCAACGTTGGCATACGATATCTTCCTTTTCTAAAGAAGATACAGGTGCATATCCTGGTGCGTTTTTGTCTTCTGTTTGGATTTGTGTACCACAGCCGATACAATGTGGCATTTCGTTCATTATTTTTCCTCCCAAGTTTTAATACCTTTTTTACTTAAATATTTATAAACACGTCGTTCGATAAAACGATTAAATCGTGTTACAAAACCATCTGATTGAGCAACCGGCTTCACTAAAATGGTGTGTAGTTTACTTCGATTTGCACCCATCACATCTGTCAGCATTTGATCACCTAACATCAAGACTTCTTCTGGTTTCATATTGAGCAGTTCAAGCGCTCTTCTAAAACCTCTCGCAAGCGGTTTTTGAGCTTTGAAAATATAAGGAATCCCTAATGGATCAGCAAATTTTTTGACACGTGGTTCTTTATTGTTAGACAAAATAACAATTTGAATTCCATTATCATGCAATTTTTTGAACCATTCAATCAGCTCTTCTGTTGCATCTGGTCGGTCCCATTCAATTAAAGTGTTATCAAGATCTGTTATAATCCCTTTAATGCCCATTTGCTTCAGCTTTTCCGGCGTTATTTCGAAAATTGAATGAGCAAATTCCTTTGGCATAATCAATTTATACAAATTTTTTCCCCTATTCTTAATGTACTTCTTTTTTCAAACGTGCTACAGCTAACTTTATAAATTATAACATATGTGCGAATGCTTGACCCACCTGGATATGCGTACCTTGCACAACATTATCTAAAAATTGTACGCTGTTTTCGTTAAACAACATAACAATGGTTGAACCAAAGCTAAAATATCCAACTTCTTCACCTTTGTTCCAATTATCTGACGTATTCGTTATATGAATCGAATTAACAAACATCGCACCTACTTTAATAAATGCACAGCGTGAACCATTTTCAGTAACCAATTCTGAAATTTGTCGGTAATTTTTTGAGATTGGTTGGTTACCATAAGTTAAGCCTAGGCCATTGACTGGATAAGATTTTCGACCAAGAGTAAATTGTCTGACTACCTTAGCATCAATTGGACTATGGAACCTATGATAATCTGCAGGGCTTAAATAAAAAACTATATATTTTCCATTAATATAGTTATTTACAATTTCTTCTTTACCTAGCAAATCTTTTAAATCGTATGTTTTCCCTTTCACGTAAAAAATTGTATTTTTTTCAACATCTCCAAATGATTCGATTTTTGCATCAACAGGGCTAGTGTATACATTTTTCCCTTCCGCAATAAGACGTGTATCTTCACTTAATTGGCGGATAAAGAAATCATGAAGATTTTGAAAGGTTTCTTGTTTTTCTGAAACCTCATCCAGTTTAATACCGTATATATTAATGTAAGAAGAAATTATTTTTTTACTAATTCGTGATGTAGTAAAATGTTGTAACAGGAAGGATGACCATCTACCGTTTGTTAATTCGACTATTGATCGATAAAGTTTTTCTCTAATCAATTTTATACCTCATTCTTAAAAAGTTTTACAGCTACACCCAAAAAGCAGTATAATGTAATAATACTGAACAAAAAAGGAGTGCTGTCCATTGTTTCTTATTCAAAAAGTGGATACCACAATTAAAAAAATGAAATCACACTTAGCTAACTTAATTACAATCGGAAATATCTCATTCGGTGGTGCATCTATTATGGCTACCATAAATGAATCATATAACAATGCTGTCTTGTTTATTTTCATTGCCGCATTTTTAGATCGTTATGATGGTAAAATTGCACGGAAATTTAATCAAGAATCAGAGTTAGGAAAGCAATTAGATTCCATGAGTGATATTATATCATTTGGTGTGGCTCCTGCGTTACTGATGTATGAAATGACATTAAAGGATTATGGTACAATCGGCATGATTGTTGCTGTGTTATACATCGCTTGTGGAGCATTCAGACTTGCTAGATTTAATATTACAGAATCTAATGGATACTTCTGTGGTTTACCGATTACTGCCGCAGGTGCAATTTTAACTGTATCCTTTTTCTTTATCCCGATTATTTCAACAGTATTTTATATGTTTTTGTTCCCGCTATTATCGATTCTTATGATTAGTACATTTTCATTAAAAAAAGTTTGAGAAATATTTTCAAATGACCTGCCTTTGCAGGTCATTTTTTTGTTGTAAAAAGGTAGTTCTTGTCATATGTTGTATTATTAACAATCACGAAAGGATGACGACAATCAGTACCCTTTTAACAGCCATCCTACAGCTTTGGGTTGAACTCCCTGTCATTCTTGGCTATTTAAAAGGGCAATCATTTCCACAGCCCTTTACAAAGGAAGAAGAAGCAGACTGTCTTGAGCGTTTTTTAAATGGCGATGAATCGGCAAAACTGGAGCTTATAGAAAGAAATATGCGGTTAGTAGCTCACGTCGTAAAGAAATTCCATCCAAAACATGAGCAATTAGATGATTATATCTCTATCGGGACAATTGGTTTAATGAAAGCAGTAGCAAGTTTTACACCACAGAAAAAAACGAGGTTAGCCACTTATGCTGCTCGTTGTATCGAAAATGAAATATTAATGCATTTGAGAAGCCAGAAAAAAGTACAAAAAGATGTTTCACTTTATGAAACAATTGGATCTGATAAGGATGGCAATCCCCTTGAAATTGCAGATTTCCTACAAAGTGATGATCCATCAACTGAGCAACAAATTGAACGACGTGAAGAGGAACAAAGATTATATGAACACTTAGATCTACTGGATGAAAGAGAATTGTCCATTATTCAACAACGCTATGGTCTTGGTCAGCAAGACGCAAAAACGCAAAAAGAGATTGCACAAGAAATGAAAATCTCTAGAAGTTATGTAAGTCGGATCGAGAAAAGAGCTCTTATTAAATTGTATCAACATTTCAAACGAAAAAAAACATGAAGGAAGAGAAAAGAAAAAAACTGGATTAAAAAAGGAGTTACCCAATGTCGCTGTGGGTAACTCTTTTTTATATTTCTAAAACGGCAGAAAAGCCGTCTCCGTTTTTACTACCTATCTAGCTTTACACGTCAGCTTTTCAGTCCAAATAACGTTCCTCTTGGAGTGTAATTCCTGCTGGTCGAGAAGAATATTTGACCGACTAAAAGGGCAACTTCCGTTTTTTATTTAGTTTGTTGAAACTTCAGATACCATAACCAGACTTAAGACTGCTGTAATAGCTACAGCAGATACCATAATGAATGTCATATTAGACCCTCCCAACATCCCTAGAATGAAGTACCTTAACTACCTTTATCATATCACTCTAAAGATGTATTGAAGCGGGACCTTTTTGAACATCTGCTGTCAAATCTATGACGAAATTATGACAGCCACATAATTATAATTTAGAAATTACTTTTAATACGATTTGTGTTGAATGTTTAGCTGCAACTGGTAAAAACTCATCAAAGCTAACATTCGATTCTTTTCCAGCAATATCAGATAATGCACGGATAACTACAAATGGTGTACCAAATTGATAACATACTTGTGCTACAGCTGCTGCTTCCATTTCTACAGCTTTCATTGTTGGAAAGTAGCCGCGTACCATTTCAACTCGTTCAGGATCATTCATAAAGGAATCTCCTGTTGTAATTAAACCAACTGCATATTGGTGTTCACCAATTTCTGTTACCGCTTCTTCAGCAAGTTTCATAAGTTTTTCAAATGATTTGAAAGCTGCTGGCATTTGTGGCACTTGTCCTATTTCATAGCCAAAAATGGTTACATCTACGTCATGATGACGTACTTCATCTGAAATAACGATCGCACCAACTTCTAAATTTTCATCATAGCCACCCGCAGATCCAGTATTAATCACAACATCTGGTTTGTATTCATTCAGTAAAATGGTCGTAGACATTGCGGCATTCACTTTACCAATCCCACTTTTCAACAAAATGATATCATGACCTGCATATGTACCTTCTGTATATTCACTATTTGCAATTGTTTTAGTTGAAGTATTTTCAAGTGTATTTCTTAATAATTCTACTTCTTCTTCCATTGCACCAATGACAGCAATTTTCATCTAATTCTTCCTCTCTTTTGTGACACTATTCTCAAGATAAACAAAAGACGGCTATCCGTCAAGAAATGGATAACCGTCTTAGCATATTAATATGCACCTTTATACGATTTTAGTACTTCTAATTTTGTTGGTTGCCATCCTTCATTTGTTACCCATTTCAAAGAAACACGGTAACTTTTCTTTTTATCTTTTGATGAAACAATCCCTATTGAAGTATCAGGGCTACCGCCATTTTTTACATACCAAACAATCATATCATTTTCATCTAAACCTGTAGTTGTTGCAATTGTTTTAATTTTTTCTTTCCAGTCTACAGAACCTTTATCATAACTTGATGTATGTGTACTGCCATCATCTTTTTGGGCAGTTTTTGTAGGTTTCCAATTTGAATCCGTAATTACTTTTTGTACATTTTGGTCATTAGATGACTCCGTAGTTGCGGTTTTACTTACCTCATAGTTGTAATTAGAATTTGTAGAAGTGTCAGATGATGAAGTATTACTGTTACTTCCAGTCGCTACTTCTGTATTATTTTGTTCGGTAGAATTAGAATTAGTAGAATCTTGATTTGTTTCGGTAGAAGTCACACCTTGATTTTCATCTTGCTGATTAGTAGATTCTTCTTTTGCTTTTTCAGCCTGTTTTGCTTTCTCTTTTTCTAGCTCTTTTGAATCTTTCTCTACTATATTTTCATCTTTTTCATCAGTGTCTTGTTTTACGTTTTTTTCGACTTTGTTATTGTTTGCAGATTCTTTGTCTTTTGAGCCCCCAATAACGATGACACCAGCAACAATTAGTATTAGTACGACCACAATACCAATTAGCACATTTAAAATTTTATCCATCTTTCGTTTTCCTGTGTTCTTTGGCTTTTTTTCTCCTGGGTTATATCGACGTCTAATTTCAGCCATATGTATCCCCCCTAAACATCTCTTTATATAGTGACGAGTTCAAGGTTACCCTACTCGTCTTTAAGATTATCATAACATACAATTAGAAACTCCTTCTAGCCCTAGTCAAAAACACGACTAATGTCATCTATATGAAAGCTTAATAGAAAATATTCTAAACAAAAAAGCCCACCCATAACAGGTGAGCTTCTAACCAATTAAAAGTTATTTTATTGAAACGATTTCAACATCCATATCTCCACCAGGAGTTGAGATTTTCACTCTATTTCCTACTTTATTGCCCATTAAGGCTTTGGCAATTGGTGAATCATTTGAAATACGACCTTCAAATGGATCTGCTTCTGCAGAACCTACAATTGTGTAAGTTTCTTCATCTTCATCAGGAAGTTCTTTAAAAGTTACTGTACGACCGATTGTAACGATATCAGAAGCACTTGTACCCTCTTCAATAATCATTGCATTACGAATCATAGTTTGAAGAAGTGAAATACGACCTTCTACGAAACCTTGTTCGTCTTTTGCTGCATCGTATTCAGAGTTTTCGGAAAGGTCACCGAAACCACGTGCAATTTTAATGCGTTCTACAACTTCTTTACGTTTTGTAGTAATTAAGTAATCTAATTCTTCTTCCAATTTTTGCTTACCAGCAGCAGTCATTGGATATTGTTTTTCAGTTGACAATAGTGTTCACTCCTTAAGTTACATCTTAACTTAATGGCTCTGTTAATCTATACTGTTGTTTTTGTGAAGAATCCGCTCCCATTCCGCCGAATTGTTCATGTGCCACCGCCTCGTGCAAGCACGACTCTGTAGTCTCGTTTGACCAATCATCCGACAGGTGTGTCACTACTTCTTCACAACAAAGACTTTTAACATAGCCTAACTTAATAAAAATACTATGCCACAACTTCATAAAGAATGCGACATAGTTTCAAAAAGTATATTTGCTAATCAATTACCATGATATTACACAATACTATCAGTTTCAAGGATTGTTTTTATTTTTGTTACCATTAAATCAATCGCCACTTCATTTTGTCCGCCTTCAGGAATAATTATATCTGCATAGCGTTTTGTTGGCTCGATAAATTGATTATGCATAGGACGAACAACTGATAGATATTGTTCAATAACTGAGTCCATTGAACGTCCTCGTTCATTAATATCCCTTAAAATACGTCGAATAATACGTAAATCTGCATCAGTATCAACAAATAATTTTATATCCATTAAATCACGAAGACGTGAATCACTCAATACAAGAATACCTTCTAGAATAATAACATCTTGTGGATCAATGTGAATTGTTTCTGTTGAACGTGTATGAAGTGCGTAGTCGTATACTGGCTTTTCAATCGCTTGACGATCAAGTAAACGTTTGACATCTTCAACTAATAATTCTGTATCGAAAGCATTTGGATGATCATAGTTTGTTTCTAAACGTTGTTCAAATTCCAAATGGCTTTGGTCTTTATAATAGTAATCTTGTTCAATTACAACTACTGAATGTTCTTTAAATACATCATGAATGGCATGGGTTACACTTGTTTTACCTGAACCAGAACCTCCAGCAATACCGATCACAACTGGACGTTTACTTCCCATTATCGCATCTCCTTGCGCATCATATTATGCGGATATAGTTTTTGTTCACATTTAAAGCGAACAATTTGTAATGGGTGTCGTGCAGCATCTAGTGAAACTCCATCTTCATCCCAAACTTCGTCTATTACAACTGTAAAGTTTTCAATTTCAGGGCCAAAGAATTCCACTTCATCACCTGGTTTGAAGTAATTACGTTGTTGTAATGTAACCATTTTTGTATCTTCATCGTACTCTAAAACCATACCTACGAAGTCGAATTTTGTTTGCTTTCCGTGCTCTCCAAACATTTGTTGTTCATAGCCAGGTGCACCTTCAAAGAATGATGATGCTGTTTCACGGTTCGCACATTTATCTAATTCTTCTAACCATTCTCTTTTAATCTTAAAGTTATCAGGATCAGCACAATAAGCATCGATTACTTTACGATAAACACTAACTACTGTTGCGATATAGTGAATGGATTTCATACGTCCTTCAACTTTTAATGAATCAATGCCTAATTCAATAATTTTCGGTATTGATTCGATTAATTTTAAGTCTTTTGGACTCATTGCAAAGGCTTCATCCCCTGCATCGTATAATGGCTTTTCCTCACCATCTTCCACAGCATACAAATCATAATCCCAACGACATGATTGGCAGCAACCACCACGATTAGAGTCACGAGCTGTCATGTGGTTAGATAGTACACAACGTCCGGAATAAGCGATACACATTGCACCATGAACGAATGATTCAATTTCGATATCGACTTTTTCTTTCATCAATTTGATTTCTTCTGCACCTGTTTCACGTGCAAGTACAACACGTTCTAAACCTTCTTCTTTCCAATATTGGACAGCTTTCCAGTTAGTAAGCGATTGTTGTGTACTTAGGTGTATTTCAAGTTTTGGTGCAACTTGTTTACATGTTTCAATAATTAATGGGTCAGCTACGATAATACCTGCTGCACCTGCATTTTCAAGAGCACGTAAATAATCCTCAAGTCCATCCATGTTTTCGTTATGAGCAAAGATATTTGTTGTTATATATATTCTTGCTCCGTATTTTTTGGCAAATTCTACACCTTCATGAATTTCTTCAATTGAGAAGTTACCCGCATTGGAACGAAGACCGAACTCTTGTCCACCAATAAACACAGCATCAGCTCCGTAGTGGACAGCAATTTTCAATTTTTCCAAATTACCTGCAGGAGCTAATAGCTCAGGCTTTTTGACGATGACTCTCTTGCCATCACGAATTTCACTAATATGATCATTTTGCATTAATGTCATGTGGTCTCCTCCTTCCTAATAAACGGTTTCTTTAAAGAAGAAGCCAGTATCAAGTGGTCGAAGCTCTGGTTGAATCTCTTCAATTTTCGCTAATAATTCTTCTTTAATATCAAAATAAGTATCTTGTGAATCAGCATATGCATCAATTGCTTTACGATAACATTCTGTAACTGTTACAGCATAATCTTCAGTTTGCAATACACCTTCGATTTTAAATGTGTCAATGTCTGCTTCAAATAGTTCATCTAATTCATCGATAATGCACATATCATTTGGACTATAGATATGTGTACCATTTAAATCTTCATAGATTGGGTATTTGCTATTACGTTCTTTGTCATGCAAGAACATATTACGCGCTTCTTTACGGTTTTCAACTTCCATCGCTTTTCCTTCATACAGGAAATAATGGCCGAGTAGTGGACGTTTTGATTGGAACATACAAGTCATACCATGTACTTGTACTTCGATTTCAACTTCAGCATTCTCTTTAATCTCTACGATTTCATCTATACCAAGTTCACGTGCAAGTATAGCGCGAGTTGCTCCACGTTTTCCCCAATAATTTGCTTGGAACCAGTTTGTTGCAATTGTTTCTGGATTCCAATGTAATGGAATTTCAATGCCAGCTTCACGTTTCGCAATAATAACAGCGGGGTCGCCAAAGACGATTGCATCGACACCAATTTCCGCTAATTTTTGCATATATGGTGCAAGGCCGTCTACACGGTCGTTATGGTAAATCGCATTCATGGCTACATATACTTTTTTACCTGCATCATGTATCAATTTTGTAGCTTCTTTAACTTGTTCAATAGTGAATTCTCCTGCTAAACGTAAACCAAATTGTTGTTCACCTATTAAAAAAGCATCTGCTCCCGCTTGGATAAGTGCTTTAATGTGTTCAACAGATTGTGGTGTCACGAGTAATTCAGGTTTCTTCATAAGTGGTCACCTCTTAATACAAATCAATAAACCATCACCAACAGGGAAGAATGTAGATTGATATTCTGGATTCGCAATAATCCATTCCGCAAATTGGTGTAAGTTTCTAATCATTGTTCTTTTTCTTCTCGGTACATCTTTCATATCTAAGTTGGAAAGACCGTGCATATACATATTATCGATGTATAAAATACCGCCTTTTTTAACTAGTGGGCTATATTTTTCAAAAAACTTTTTATACTGTCCCTTCGCCGCATCAATAAAAACAGCATCAAAAGATGGATAGATACTTCTGACATCCACTTCTAACGCGTCTCCTTCAAGTAACACAATATTATCTTTCACTGTGGATCTAGAAAGAAATTGCTTTGCTTGTTCAATCCGTGTTTCATCACGTTCGATTGTTACAATTTTAGATTGTGGCAATGTTTCTGCCATTCGAATTGCTGAATAACCAATTGCGCTACCGATTTCTAAGATTGTGGCGGGATTTTGTATACGAAGCATTTGAAGTAAGATTTCAATCGCTGGTAATTGCATAATAGGAACATAATTTTCTTCTGCAAATTGTTCCATCTCCATTAGCAATACAGATCGTGGTTGAATGAAGGATTTTGTATATGCATCCGAAATAGCCATACATCGCTCACTCCTAAATTTCTTCCAGCTTCGGTGACTATACCCTCCTGGCATTTCAGTTCTTCGGTCGAAAGCTTAAAAATACACTTTCGATTCGGACTTTCCAATGAGCTTCGGAGGACCACAGAATACGGTTCAGATAGCCGTTACGACACGACATTGCTCACATAGGCTATCGTCCTTGAATGGAGCCACCACCGCTTTTTTATAAAAATACACTTTATCTTATCATGAAAATAGAAGAAAAGCGAGAGTCGCCCTTCTTCTATCACAGTTACTTAATACTTTTTTCCACTTTATTTAAGTGTTCATCATATGTTTTTGAGAAATGGTTGATTCCTTTTTTGTCCGCTACAAAGTATAAATAATCCGTTTCAGCAGGATTAATGGTTGCTTCTAATGATTCTTTGCCGGCATTGGAAATCGGACCAGGTGGTAATCCGGTATTTTTATAAGTGTTGTATGGATTATTCACTTCTAAATCTTTATATAAAACACGAGATTTATGTTCACCAAGTGCATATAAAACAGTTGGGTCAGTTTGTAATGGCATTTTCTTGTCAAGTCGGTTAAAGAATACACTCGCAATAGTTTCACGGTCGGTTTTTGCTGTTGCCTCACGTTCTAGTAAAGAGGCAAAAGTTAAGAATTTATGCACAGACATGTGTTTTTGTTTCAATTGTGCTGAGTATGAAGTAACGACTTCGTCTGTTTGAGCCACCATTTGTTCAGCTATTTCTTCAAGCTTTGGATTTTGTTCAAAGAATGGATAAGTTGAAGGGTATAAATATCCTTCAAGTGCATAGCGGATCTTCTTATTATCTACAGCTTTTGTAACTGTATTGGGATATTTCTTTTTCATATCATTTATAAATGCTTTACTTGTCACTAAATCCATAAATTCTTTTTTTGAGTAATTCGTACTTTTTGCTACACGATCAGCAATTTGGTCAATTGTTAATCCTTCAGGTATTGTAATTGTAAAAACTGGTTGGCGATATACTTTACCAGTTTTCAAACTTTGGATAATTTCATCAATCGTCATAGCTTGGGTCAATTTATATGTACCCGCTTGAAACTCTGACTCGTTTTTGAATTTAGTGTAATATTTAAAAACCTTTGCATTTTTGATAATGCCACTATTTTCTAATGTTTGAGCAATCGTATCAATTGAAGAACCGATAGGCAATTCTACTTTTATCGATTTAGTAGCACTTTCATTTACCGGCTTTAAAGCACTAGAAACGTAAAAATACATACTTATCCCCAGAATAAGTGCAAGAGCTACTATAATCCCCGATATTGTTAATGTTATTTTTCGAACGATTCTCTTTTCTGCCTGTCGTTCTTTTAATTTATTTATTTTATCTTGTTTAGTCGAGTTCGTACCCACTACATGTCCTCCTTTTAGAAGAGTATACTTCGCTTAATTTTTTTTATCCAACTACGGACTCTAGCTTTTAAAGCATACTCCGCTATCAAATAAAAAAAGCGGAATGCTAAGAACTCATTCCGCTTTGGCGACTTGTATCAATTACTCTTCGCCGAATTCAGCATCAAGAGTGTTTAATACTTCTTCAACCATATCCCATTCTTCATCTGTTTCGATTGGAACAAGTTCTCCGCCTTCACCATCTTCAGCTGGGACAACAGCAGATGCGAAAATTTCTACTTCTTCTCCTGCTTCTGCGCCTTCTTTATAATATAGAACATATGATTTTCCGAAGTCTTCAGAATCGAAAGTATAAAGTACTGCGTATACTTGTTCGTTTCCATTTTCGTCTACTGCAATAATATGTTCGTGATCGTGTTCGTGTTCATGTGCCATTATTAGGTCACCTCTTCAAATTATTTATGTTACTTATTCTGCTTCGATATCTTCATCAAGTTCTTCAATGACTGATTCGATAAAATCCCATTCTTCTTCCGTTTCGATTGGTGACAATTCACCATCTGTGCCGTCTTCTGAAGGGACGAATGCTGAAGCAAAGATTTCTACTACTCCATCTTCGTCTTCAGAACCAATTACAGAATAAAGTACATATGATTTTCCGAACTCTTCAGAGTCAAATGTATGAAGCACTTCACAAAGCTGTTCGTTTCCTTCATCATCAACGATTGTGATGTGACGTTGTTCAAATTCTTCTTCCATTTTTTCACCTCATAATTGTTTTCGGTCCAAAAAACCTTGAAGGATCATGACCGCAGCCATTTTATCAATGACTTTTTTTCGATTTTTGCGTCGAACATCTGCTTCTATTAGCAGACGTTCCGCAGCCATCGTTGTTAATCGTTCATCCCAGAGTGTGACAGGCATAACAAATGTGTCTTCTAACAGCTTTGCATATGCCTTTGAAGCTTCACCTCTAGGACCAATTGTATTATTCATGTTTTTCGGGAATCCGACAACGAATTCCGTCACTCCATATTGTTGGACGAGTTCTCGAATTCGTTCAATACCAAATTCTTCGTTCTCTTCATCGATTTTCACAGTTTCAATACCTTGGGCAGTCCAACCAAGTGCGTCACTAACTGCTACTCCAACTGTTTTGGAGCCAACATCTAAACCCATTATTCTCATCATTTTGCCTCGTTATTCTTCTTGATATAGAACTTTACAAGTTCCTCTAAAATTTCGTCACGTTCAAGCTTACGAATTTTGTTACGAGCCTCCTGATGACGCGGGATATAAGCAGGATCCCCTGATAATAGGTAACCAACGATTTGGTTAATTGGATTATACCCTTTTTCTTCTAGTGCTGCATGAACATGAAGCATGGTTTCTCTTACTTCTTGTTCCATAGATTCTTCCGGGAAATTAAATTTCATCGTTTGATCAAACTTACTCATGCTCAGCACCTCACTTTAAAGTTGTTGAAATTATAAATCTGTTCTTTGATAGTATACCTGATTCTTACTACCTTTTAAATAGATTTTACATAATTATACACAGAATCCAAAGCTTCTACCAATTTAGAGCCATCTTTTGCTCCGGCCATAGCCATATCAGGTCGACCGCCACCTTTACCGTCGCAAAGTTCAGCTACATGTTTAACGATATTACCTGCATGATAGTTCCCACCAACAATATCTTTTGTCACACCTGCACAAAGCATTACTTTATCACCCGCAGTTGCACCAAGAACGATAATACTATTATCCATTTTCCCTTTCAAATCGTCCATTAATTGGCGTAATTGGTTGTTATCTTTTGCCTCTACTTTTGTAGCAAGAACAGTCACTTCACCAATTTGTTGTGCTGCTGAAAGAATATTAGATGCTTGAGCACCAGCTATTTTAGCAGAAAGAGAAGTATTTTCACGTTGTTGTTCTCTTAAATCATGTTGTAAACCTTCAACACGAGCAACTAAATCTTTCGGATTTGATTTAAGTAGACTAGCTGTTTGTTCAAGAATATGTTGTTCTTCTTTTGCTGCAAGGTATGCTGCTTGACCCGTAACGGCTTCGATACGACGAGTACCAGCACCAATACCACCTTCAGAAACAATTTTAAAGAAACCTATTTCAGAAGAACTTTTAACGTGAATACCACCGCAAAGTTCAATTGAGTAATCAGATACTTGAACAACTCGTACTTCATCACCATATTTTTCACCGAATAAGGCCATAGCACCCATTGCTTTTGCATCTGATATTGACATTTCTTCGATTACTACAGGAATGTCTTCCCATACTTTTTCATTGACACTACGTTCAATTGTTTCTAGCTCTTCTTTTGTTACAGCTCCGAAGTGCGAGAAGTCAAAACGCAAACGATCCGGACCTACATAAGAACCAGCTTGGTTAACATGATCACCTAGTGTATCTTTTAATGCACGTTGTAAAAGGTGAGTTGCTGTATGGTTTTTGACTGTTAAATTACGTTCAGCGCGATCCACTTTTGCCAATACCTCGTCTTCAACATTCATTTCACCAGATTCGATAGTGACTGTATGCAAAGCTTGACCATTTGGTGCTTTTTTAACATCTTTCACAAATGCTGTAAATGAATCATTTGAAATGGTACCGTGATCAGCAACTTGTCCACCCATTTCAGCATAGAATGGCGTTTCGGCTAAAATAACTAATACTTCTTCACCTTCTGAAGCTGTTTTTGCCTCTTGACCACTTACAACCATTGCAGCAACTGTTGTATGGGCTTCTAACGATTCATAGCCGACGAATGTGCTTTGCTGAGTTAAGTTAGCTAATACTTCTGATTGTACATGCATAGAATCAACATCTTGACGTGCATTACGAGCACGTTCACGTTGTGCTTCCATTTCAGCATTGAATCCTTCTTCGTCTACTGTCATACCAACTTCTTCAGCATATTCTTCAGTAAGCTCGACTGGGAAGCCATAAGTATCGTATAAACGGAAGGCATCTCTTCCTGGAATCTCTGTTTCACCTTTTGCTTTCTGTGCTTCTACCACTTCGTTAAAAATAGCTAATCCATCATGAAGTGTTTCATGGAAACGTACTTCTTCGTTTTTAATTACACGTGCGATAAATTCTGCTTTTTCTTTCACTTCTGGGTAGAAGTCTACCATAATGTCGCCAACTGTTGGTACTAGTTCGAACATAAATGGTTTTTCGATACCAATTTGTTTTGCATAGCGTACTGCACGACGCAATAAACGACGTAATACATAACCACGACCTTCATTTGAAGGAAGCGCACCATCACCGATAGCAAAAGCTACTGTTCGAATATGGTCTGCGATTACTTTAAACGGAGTGTTAATATCTTCATCACTACCGAAGATTTCACTTAATTCAATTTCGCCAGGGCGTTTGTAAGTACGATTAGCAAACTCTTCGATTTTTCCGATGATCGGCATGAATAAATCTGTATCAAAGTTAGTAGGTACATCCTGTACTACTGAAGCCATACGTTCTAGCCCCATACCTGTATCAATGTTCTGTTTTGGCAGTGGAGTATAGGTACCATCTGGATTATGGTTAAATTGAGAGAACACAAGGTTCCAAATTTCAAGATAGCGTTCGTTTTCTCCACCCGGATATAGTTCAGGATCTTTTGGATCATTGCCGTATTTTTCGCCACGGTCATAGAAAATTTCAGAGTTTGGACCACTTGGACCTTCACCGATATCCCAGAAGTTACCTTCAAGACGGATTAAGCGTTCTTCAGGAATACCAATTTCGTTCTTCCAAATATCGTATGCTTCTTGGTCTTCAGGATGGATTGTAATAGATAATTTCTTTCCATCAAAGCCCATCCATTTAGAATCAGTTAAAAATTCCCAAGCATAGTGGATTGCTTCTTTTTTGAAGTAATCTCCGATAGAGAAGTTCCCAAGCATTTCAAAGAATGTATGGTGGCGTGCCGTTTTCCCTACGTTTTCAATATCATTTGTGCGAATTGCTTTTTGAGCATTTGTAATACGTGGATTTTCAGGAATAACTGAACCATCAAAGTATTTTTTTAAAGTTGCCACACCAGAGTTAATCCAAAGTAATGACGCATCATTAATTGGAACAAGTGGCATACTTGGTTCTTGTTTATGATTTTTTTCTTCGAAGAATTCAATGAATTTACGACGAATTTCTGCAGATGTTTGCATGAATAGTTCCTCCTTTAATATAATGCCTTTGTTTAATAATACTGTTGATACTTTATCCGTTTCGCTACAGGCGGACGCTTTCCGCGGGCGAACCGACGAGCCTCCTCGCTTCGCTGCGGGGTCTCTCTGGCCCGCTTTCCCGCAGGAGTCGCCGCCTTTCGCTTAAGTAAGATGCATAGAAAAAATCAACAATATCATTTAACAGCACCAATACAATAAAAAAAACCCTCATCCACTGTAACAGGGACGAAGATTAATTTCGCGGTACCACCCTAATTATAATAGTTTACACTATTATCTCTCGATTGACCTTAACGCGGTAAACGGCAGTTTTTGACTGCACTCAGGACGAGCTTTTCCAAAATGGTAAGTGAAGGTTCTCACAGCCTAGGAACCTCTTTCTGTACACTTTCCAAAAAGTACTTTTTTCCATCAACGATTTAATTATAGGGTTTCTTGATATAGTACATTTGCCGAAAACGATTTATCTCCGACTTTACTCATACTTATTTTAAAAAATGCTAGTCATTATGTCAATTCTCATTCACCATAAAGTCATATGGGCTAATCCCTTTCATACCAATCATAGGATGAATAAAATTGACATTTTCTACAGTTAGTTTTACTGGCTCACCATCGTTAACTTCTACTGTAGTTTCTCGCATTAATTGTTCTTCTTCTGATTTTGAAGAAATTTCATCACTATTTTCTTCGCAAACTTTTGTTGTTTCAGCATCCGGTTGATCATTATTTAAACGATCTGAAAGACTTGTATGTCTCTGTAAATCATCTGTTCGTTGAAATCCATAAATAAAAGTATCCGGTTCTCCGCAAAGTATAAGAAAATTCTTTGCTCTCGTAATGCCTGTATAAAGTAAATTCTTTCGAAGCATTTTTGAATAACTGCGAACAATTGGCATTATAACCATAGGGAACTCACTACCTTGTGATTTGTGAATTGAACAACAGTAAGCAAGAGTTAGCTGATTTAAGTCAGCTTTTTGGTAAGTCACTTCAATACCGTCAAAAGAAACGACTAGTAAATCTGTTTTTTCAACTGTTTCCTTCGCCTTAATAATAGAAATAACTTCCCCCATATCTCCGTTAAAGACATTATTATTCGGCTGATTGACAAGTTGTAAAACTTTATCTCCTATACGATATGTTGTGTCACCAAATGCAATCTCTTTTGTTTTTGCACTTGCTTTTGGGTTAATAAGCTCCTGCAACATTTTGTTCATTGCATCAATACCAGCATTTCCTCGGTACATTGGTGCTAATACTTGCACATCATGAATCGAGTAGCCTTTTTTAATCGCACTTTTAACAACTTGACCAACAACATCTGCAATTTGTTCTTGCCCTGCACGGATAAAAGAACGGTCGGTAGTTTTAGCAGTTAGATCTTGAGGTATTTCTCCTTGCTTCATCTGATGGGCCAATTCAATAATAGAAGATCCTTCAGATTGACGATATACATCTTTCAACTCTACTGTTGGAATCGCTTTTGATGCGAGTAAATCTTTAAGCACCTGTCCTGGACCTACTGGCGGCAATTGATCTTGGTCTCCTACAAATATCACTTGGCAATCATCGTTTAATGCCTTCAATAATTGATTGGCAAGCCAAGTATCTACCATTGACATTTCATCGACGATAATCAGACGACCCGCTACTTCACGTTCTGAATCTTCTTCTTTTTCTTGACCAGTAAAGCCCAGCAAACGATGTATTGTCATTGCAGGTAATTCCGTAGATTCACTTAGTCGTTTTGCTGCACGACCTGTTGGTGCTACTAAAACAATTGGGAAGTCTTCGTCTTTAGCAGCATATTCTTTTGGATTAAGAGATAGCCCATGTAATTCTGCGTATACATCAACAATTCCTCGAACAACTGTTGTTTTACCAGTACCAGGACCACCTGTTAAAATCATAACAGCTGAATTAATCGCTGTTTCAATTGCTTCAATTTGCGTTTCAGCATAGGAAACACCAAAACGTTCCTCAGCATCCCCTATTCTTTTACGGATTTCGGATGACGGGAACGCAGAATGTTCTTTGTTTTTTTGTGCGAGTTCAGTGATTTTAGTTGCAATACCTATTTCTGAATAGTAGAGAGAAGGCATATAAATTCTTGTCTCTTCTCCACACACTTTGCCGTCTTCACCTAGCTCAATAATACATCTGGAAATATCATCATAATCAATAGTGCATAGTTGACTGGATTCTAAAAGTTTTTTCGCTTGCGGGATAATTTCTTTTGCATCTAGAAATACATGCCCTTCTGATAAAGCGGCAACATTTAAAAGATGCAAGATAGATGCCTTTATACGATCTGAGTGATTACCTGTAATATGTAATCTTGCCCCTAACTCATCTGCACGTTGGAAGCCAATACCTTCAATATCTTCAATTAAACGGTACGGGTTCTTCTGTAATACTTGGAGTGTTTCGCCTTCATATGTTTGATAGATTCGAACTGCAATTTGAGCACCAAATCCCCACTCATTTAGTTGAATCATAATGCGATCAAGTCCGAGGTTTTGTTCGAGCACAGAGCGAAGGGTTTGCTTTTTGTCTTCTGTTAATCGTGGAATTTCATCTAAAGCATCAGGATTTTCGATAATCACTTTAATCGCATTAGGCCCTAGCTTTTTCACAATGGTCTCGGCAGTTCGATGGCCGATACCTGGAAATAAATCACTAGCTAAATATTGAACGACCCCAGTTTCAGTTGCTGGGATCTCTTTTTCAAAAGTATCAGCTTGAAACTGTAGGCCGTATTTTGGATGTTGCTTTAATTGACCTGTATAGCGATATAAGGCCTCTTCAGCAACTGTTGGAAAATAACCTGTAACGATGATCTCTTTTTCTTTGTAATCTGTATTCGTCTCTTGAATTTTCAATTTGATAATTGAAAATAAATTTTGAGCGTTATGAAAAATAGTGACGACAGGTCGACCGACGATAAAAAGCTGTTCGTCTGTAAATAATGATAAATTTTCAGTCAACACTGTCCCCTTCTTTCAATTAATTATTTTTCATCGTAAGCATGTCATGGATATAACGCGCTTGTTCAAATTCAGGTTGTAAAGTAAATGCTTGTTTTAAATGATACATCGCATCATCAATTCGTTCAGATGAAACTGCATAAAGTACCCCTAGATTATAATGGGCATCTGCATTGTTCCAATCCGTATCGATTACATATTGTAATTCTTTTTCTGCTGGTTCAAATAATTCTAATGTGCAAAGCATAATACCGTAAGCTAATCGAATTTGTAAATCTTCTGGAGCAAGTTCTGCTGCACGTTGCATGTAAGGTAAGCCTAATTTTGGTTTATCTTCATGTTCAAAGCTTTTGCCAAGCATATAATAAGCATCTGCTCCTTCAATACCATTGCGGATTGAACGTTCGTATAGCTTTGCTGCTTCAATATAGCGCTCAGAATTATAATATAGATTTGCCAAACCGTAATATGCTGTTGCTGCATTTTCATCTAATGTCAATGCTTTTTGGAAAAAGCGTTCTGCACGTTCACTATCATCCATCGAAGCTAGTAGATTACCAAAATTAATGTAACCTACAGGATCTTCAGGGTTTTCTTCAATAGCTTGTGTAAATGCTTTTGCAGCATCTTCGTATCTTTTTTCTTGAATTGCTTTTACGCCTTCTTCGTTATAATCCACTTTGTTCACCTCTGTTACCCAACATATGTTAATTTATCGCTATTTTTAAATACTTCATCAATGGTTGCTCCACCTAGACATTCGTCTCCGTTATATAAAACAACAGATTGTCCTGGTGTAATTGCACGAGTTGGTTCACTAAAGGTTACTAGCCATTTATCTTCACCGACAAGTTCAACTTCTACCGGTACATCCTTTTGGCGATAGCGGAATTTTGCCGTTGCATTAAATTTCTTCGGCATTTCGCGATGTGTTGTAAAACTTGTTTTCACTGCAGTTAAACTTGTAGAGAAAAGTTTATCATTGTTGAAGTTTTGTCCAACTAATAGCACGTTTCTTTCTAAGTCTTTTCCTAATACAAACCAAGGATCACCGTCTCCACCAATACCAAGGCCATGACGTTGACCGATTGTGTAATACATAAGTCCATCATGTTTGCCCATTACTTTACCATCAAAGGTTTCCATATTACCTGGTTGAGCAGGTAAGTATTGGCTTAGGAATTCTTTAAAATTACGTTCACCGATAAAGCAAATTCCAGTGGAGTCCTTTTTCTTAGCAGTTGCTAGGCCAGCTTCCTCTGCAATTTCACGAACTCGTGGTTTTTCTAATTCACCGATTGGGAACATTACTTTAGATAGTTGTTCTTGTGATAGTTGGTTTAAGAAATACGTTTGGTCTTTATTTTGATCGACACCACGTAACATTCTCGTTTCACCATCACGTACCTCGACTCGTGCATAGTGACCTGTTGCAACGTAATCAGCACCAAGTTTTAAGGCATGTTCTAGAAATGCTTTGAATTTGATTTCCTTATTACACATAACATCGGGGTTTGGTGTACGACCTGCTTTATATTCTTCTAAAAAGTAAGAAAATACTTTATCCCAATATTGTTTTTCAAAGTTTACCGCATAGTACGGGATACCGATTTGGTTACAAACTTTGATAACATCTTCATAATCCTCTGTAGCTGTACAAACACCAAATTCATCTGTATCATCCCAGTTTTTCATGAAGATACCGATCACGTCGTAGCCTTGTTTTTTCAATAAATAAGCCGTTACAGAAGAATCGACTCCTCCAGACATTCCGACAACAACACGTGTTTGTGAGGGGTCTTTCGTTGCGTTCATATTGTTCACCTTTTTTCTCTTATTTCACTAAGCGTTTTACGATTTCAATTATTTTATCTGCAGTTGTTTGGATATCCTCTAATGTTAAGCCATAGCCAAAGCTAAAGCGGATAGAGTTGCGTAGCTCATCTGCGTCTTTTCCATACATTGCAACTAGTACATGTGAAGGATCGATAGTACCAGCTGTACAAGCAGAACCACTAGAAGCAGCGATTCCATCGATATCTAAATTGACTAAGAAAGATTCAACTTCTATTCCTGTAAAACTAATATTTAAAACATGTGGCAAATAATGTTCTTCATCACCATTTACATGATAAGAAATTTCTGCTTGATCTAATTTCTTCAAGAACATATTGCGGAAATCAATGAATTGTTGTTGTTTTTCTGTAAAACTTGCTTGAGCAATTTTAGTAGCTTCTGCAAAACCAACAACTGCTGGTACATTTTCAGTACCTGCACGACGTTTTCGTTCTTGTTCACCACCCAAGATAATTGGTTGGATTTTCGCACTATCGCGTTGATAAAGGAATCCTAAACCTTTTGGTCCATTCAATTTATGAGATGACACAGAAAGTAAATCCACTTGAAGTTCATCTACATTAATTTTTTGTATGCCAAACGCTTGAACAGCATCTGTATGGAAACTTGCTTGATGGTCTTTTAATAATTCACCAATTTCTTTAATCGGTTGTAAAGTACCAACTTCATTGTTACCAAACATAACTGTTACTAAAATAGTATCATCACGAAGTGCATTTTTTAAATCATCCAGTAAAATCAACCCTTTGTCATTAACAGGAAGATAAGTCACTTCAAAACCTTCTTTTTCTAGTTGCTGACAAGTATGAAGTACTGCATGATGCTCGATTTGTGTTGTAATAATATGTCGACCTTCTGCACGTCTAGCATGTGCTGTACCTATGATTGCTAAGTTATCCGCTTCACTACCACCACTTGTAAAAATGATTTCGTGGTCTTTTGCGCCAATAGCACTTGCTAAAACGAATCTTGCTTCGTCCAAATATTTTCGAGCATAACGACCAATGCTATGAATACTTGATGGATTACCAAATACGTCACCCATCACTTCTGCCATTTTCTCAATTACAGCTGGATGCATGGGAGAAGTTGCTGCATGGTCAAGATATATTTCTTTCATGGTAAAATCTCCTTTTAAATATAAAACATATAACCTTTATCATTTTGTTCTTCTGTGTAGCTTGCTAAATCATCAAGGGTTGTTGTTTCAAGGACATCTTTTACTGCATCACGAACGCGAAGCCAAAGCTCTCGTTGTGGTGGTGCCTCTTCTTCAATACCTTCTACAGGCTGAATTGGTCCTTCTAGCACTTTTATAACGTCTGCTGAAGATATTAAATGTGGTGGTTTTGATAACATATAGCCACCATAAGCACCTCGAACACTTTTGACAAGTCCTGAGTTTCGTAATGGTGAAACAAGTTGTTCTAAGTATGCTTCTGATAAATTATTTTCTGATGCAATTTGTCTAAGTGGAATCGGTCCCTGACCATATTCTTTGGCCAATTCAATCATAATTGTTAAGCCATAACGCCCTTTTGTTGAAATTTTCATATATACACCTCTAAAATTAGCTATTTGTCTAGCTTAAAGTATAGCATATTTCCTTTCATTCTACTCGGGAATGATTTAGTATTATTGTTACGAGTTATCGAACTTCTAGTTATTAAGCTCTGTATCAATAAGAAAGAGGTGCCCAATTTGCCAAATGAACCACTCGCATTTCGAATGCGACCACGTAATCTTGATGAAGTTGTCGGTCACCAAGAAATAATCGGACAAAATACTACTTTATATAAAATGATAAAAAACGAACATGTACCATCTATGTTACTTTATGGGGAACCCGGTATCGGTAAAACATCGATTGCGTTCGCTATAGCTGGTTCGTCAAAATTACCTTTTTTTGCATTAAATGCAACGCGAGCAGGTAAAAAAGACGTAGAAGATGTTGTCAACGAAGCAAAACTTTCTGGACAAGTAATCTTATTTTTAGATGAAATTCATCGTTTCAATAAATTACAACAAGATACTTTACTTCCCCATGTTGAAAACGGCTCTATTATCTTAATAGGTGCTACAACTGAAAATCCATTTCATGATGTAAACCCTGCGATTCGCTCACGCTGTGGAGAGATTAAACAACTCAAAAGATTGACAGATGAAGATATTAACACTCTCATCCTTCGTGCATTAGAAGACAAAGTACGCGGACTTGGTCGATACAAAATCCGTATGACAGATGACCAACGTGCATTAATCGTTCAAGCTGCACATGGTGATGCAAGAAAAGCACTGACACTTTTAGAATCTGTCTACTATTCATCTGATGAAGAGAATGATGAAACGATTGTACAAGATTCTATTGTCAAAAATCTAGCAGAACGTATCGGTGTCTATGGAGATAAAAAAGGAAGTCATTTTTATAATCTACTGTCAGCTTTGCAAAAATCCGTTCGTGGTAGTGATGTCAATGCTGCGATTTACTATTTAGCAAACTGCTTAGAAAATGGGGACTTAGTTGCAGTTAGTCGCCGTTTATTAGTGATGAGCTTTGAGGATGTAGGATTAGCTGCTCCTGAAGTTGGTTCTCATGTTCTTGCGGCCATTCAATCAGCAGAACGACTAGGGATGCCAGAAGCTCGCATCCCACTGGCTCATGCAGTAATTGAAATGTGCCTTGCCGAAAAATCAAACTCTGCTATTTCTGCAATCGATGCTGCCACTGCTACCATTCATGCGGGCAAAACCGGAGATATTCCGATGCATTTACGCGATGCACATTACTCGGGAGCTAAAGTTCTTGGTGTAGAAGGATATCAATATCCACATAACACACCAATCGGTACATTTGGTGGCTGGGTTGATCAACAGTATTTACCTGATGAACTGGTAGGAACCGAATTCTATCATCCTGTAATTGCAGGGCAGGAAAAACGAATGGCAGGAATATACGATCATTTAAATAGTTTAAAAAATAATAGAAAAGAATAGAATATTACTAGTAAGAAAAGACTATGGACAAGCTCGAAAACAGTGAGTTTGCCTACAGTCTTTTTTTAAATTACTTAAGGTAAATTAGGTAATTACTTTGTATAAAAGAACGGTTCGTTTCGGTTACTAGGTATAAGCAACTCTCGATAATATAAGTACTAAACCTTTTGGAACTCTGTCTCCTATTTTCACTTAGATTATTGTTAAACAAAACCAAAGGAAAAAGACAAGTAGAACAATTTCTACTTGCCTTTACTTTTTGATTAAATCGTTAATTTTTTGGATTAATTCTAAGAAATCAGTAAACTCCTATTACGTAGTAACCTTAAGTACTGTTTTAATTTTCTGGATGACTCCACCTGTAGTATATGTTAGTACACTTCGTTTATAGAATGACAATGTAACAAAGAATGCTAACACAACAGTAATGATTAATACAATAAGTGCAATTAGAGGTTCGAATGATGATAAATCTGTTGCACCCATTCTAAGCGGCATTACCATAACAGTTGTAAATGGGATGAATGAGAATACTTTGATTAATAATGTATCAGGACTATATAAACCTGACATTAAGACATAGAAACCAGTCACTCCTATTAGCATGACTGGCATCATCGCTTGCCCTGCTTCCTCTACTTTTGATACTAATGAACCGAATAATGCGCCCATCACCAAGAATAAGAAAATAGATAACAATAAGTAGGATAGTGTATAAAGGACATAGCTCATGGATAAATGATCGACGACATCAGTTACGCTTCTCCATTTTGAGCCACCATCTATTGTTAAAAATAATACAATTTGTACCACCAATAATATACCAATCTGTGTTAATGCCAATAAATAGGTCCCAGTTAATTTCGCTAAAAAGTGTGTTGAAGGTTTTACACTTGCCAATAACACCTCTAACACGCGAGAGCCCTTCTCAGAAGCTACATCAGTCGTAATCATAGACAAAAAAGAAATAACAATCGAATAAACCAATGATCCTACTAAAATAGAAGCGCCAATTCCCGCTGCTTTTTCATCTTCACTCTTCCCGTCTTTTGTTTGCTCGTTTAAATTTTTCATATTAATTGGAGTTTGAGATTCAACAATTTGAGCTGCCTGTTCTGCAGATAAATTTAATTGTTGAACTGCATAGATTTTCCCAGCATATTGGATTAAGGATGATAGTTTTGTCTGATCATTAAATTCAAGAGGTTTATATGTAGCAATCTCCGCTCCAAATTTGCCATTCGTTTCTTTTAGGACAACTACTGCATCTAGTTTTTCATCTTTTACTTTTTGCTCTATTTTTTTCTGATTATCTGTAGAAAATGAAAACTTCATATCGCTATCTGATTGGAATACCTCTTTAAAATCTTGTTTAGTGTCATTAATCAAAGCAACCTTTAGTGGCTCTTCAGAGAATAATGCCGCTTTAATATCTGACCAAAACATCACTACACTAATAATTACTACATAAAGAACAATTGAAAATATAAATGATTTTGTTTTAATCTTCTGCCTATAAAGTTGTGTTGCTAATATCCAGAATTTAGACATGCTCGCCACCTACCAAATCTTTGAAGATTTCATCAAGTGATAAATAATCCATACTGAATTTTTCCATATACTTTCCTTTTCCAAGTATCTCATGAAGCTGTTCGCCATAAGATTCATTTTCTAATAATAAGGTGTAGCCATCCTTCGTTATCTTAACGCTTTTTACACCAGGTAATTCGCTTAATTGTGATTCGTTTAATTCAGTCCGGATGCTTAATTTTATTTTTCCGTATTGTTCCTTCAAATCTATCAAACTACCTGTAAACAGAGAGACACCTCTTTTTAATATACAAAGATGATCACATAGTTCTTCTACATTATCCATTTGATGACTTGAAAATAAAATCGTTGTTCCTTTTTCTCGTAAATACAAAATTGCTTGCATTAATAATTCTCGATTGACAGGATCAAGACCACTGAATGGTTCATCTAATATTAGAAATTCTGGTTGATGAATAAAACTTGCAATTAATTGAACTTTTTGCTGATTCCCTTTTGATAGTGTCTCTGCCTTGGATTTCCGCTTATCTTCCAATTCAAATCGCTTAATCCAATAGTCAACCTCATTTTTTAAATCTTTTTTCGTCCATCCTCGAAGAACTCCAAAGAAATACAATTGATCTTCAACTGTCATGGTAGGAAAAATCCCTCTCTCCTCAGGTAAATAACCAAGCACATCTCTATTTACATTATGCATGGACTCACCATTCCAAGAAATATCCCCTTCTGTTGATTCCTGCAAATCAAGAATCATTCGGAATGTTGTTGTTTTACCAGCTCCGTTTTGACCGATAAGACCAAATATTTCTCCTTTTTCAATCGTAAAAGAAAGCTGATTGACTGCTGTGAAATCATGATACCTTTTTGTTACTTGATCAATCACTAATGCCATAACTCTACTCCTTTTATGCAAAAATTTCTGAACATAATACATATACGTTCCAAACTTCCAAATGTATTCATTTTTATTAAAATTTATTAATTTAAATAATGAAAAAAGCCGTATTCACACATTTTCGTGTAAATACGACTTTTTATTGATATTAACATTAACCTTGAACTCGGTTAATCTTAATATCCTTCAAAATTTCACGTACAACCCAGCTTGCAGCGATTAAGCCTGCTGTAGATGGCGCAAAAGCATTTGAGGATGGTGGCATTTTTGCTTTTCGGATAGCAGCATCTGGTTTGCCGACTGTTTCTGCAACATCTGGACGAATAACGATTGGGCTTTCATCAGAGAAGATAACTGGAATTCCTTTTTTAATGCCTTGCTTGCGCAGTTTCAAGCGAATGACTTTTGCAAGTGGATCTGTATGCGTTTTAGAGATATCTGCAATTTGGAAACGTGTTGGATCCATTTTATTGGCAGCACCCATACTAGAAATAATTTTAATATTACGTTTTAAACATTCTTTCATAATGTGAATTTTATATATCACTGTATCGGATGCATCGATTACATAGTCTGGTTCATAGCTGAAGAATTTTTCGTAGGTTTCTTCTGTATAGAACATATGCAAATCAATGACTTCGCATTCTGGGTTAATATCTGCAATACGTTCTTTCATTACAGCTGATTTAGACTTGCCAATTGTAGATAGATAAGCGACTAGTTGGCGATTAATATTGGTAATATCTACATCATCTTTATCAACTAAAATAATTCGACCAACGCCACTTCTTGCACAAGCTTCTGCTGCAAAAGATCCAACGCCACCGACACCTAAAATAGCGACTGTAGTATTTTTAAGTTTATCTAAACCTTCTTGTCCTATTGCAAGTTCATTTCTTGAAAATTGATGTAACATGAAAACCCTCTCCATCTATAAAAATTTCATTTCTTTAGTAAACCAAGTCAATTACTTTGATAATTATCTAAAACAATTATTAATTATAGCATGAATTACTTTCTGTGAGAATTATATCGAAAAAATTGAGGATGCTTTTTTGAATCAAGCTTTAATAACTTAAAAAGCCGATACAACCTATTTAATAGGATTGCATCGACAATATATTCTATTCACTTTTTGAACACTTCTCAAAGAATTAATGTATAAAGTGTTACATTCGTCAAAAATATTCCCTTACCACACGGTGCGAAGTGGCAAGTTTATCAATATTTTCGTCAAAATCTAACGCTACGTAAGTGTAATATAAAATATTTAAAGCATAGAGTTGTGCAATTAGAGATGTCGTAGCTGCACTACGAATTGTCTTATTTTCTTCGTTAGCATCATGAATTAGTGTAATAGTACTTAATTTTACTAATGTGCTATTAGCATTATGTGTCATGACAATTCTTGAGACATTTAACTCTTTTGCAATCTTCGCTAGCTTAATACTCTCTTGCTTCTCTCCTGAGTTTGATATCAATACTAAAACAGAATTTTCATGTTGTGCTGACAGCGAAGCAGTAATTAGATGATGATCTAGAGTATGGATAACCGATTTTCCCACTCGCATAAACTTTTGAGCCATATCCTCTGCAACTACATTTGAAGCACCCATACCATAAATAAATATTCGATCAGATTGTTTTAACATTTGCGCTGCTTTCTGAATGCTGTTATCTAAAAGCTTTTGATTTGTTTGTTCAATCGTATGTTGAATACGAAGAGACAGCTTATCTTTTACTTGTTTTGTCGAATCACTTGGATTAATCTCTTGGTACAATTTTTTATCAATCATTGATTCCGCTGATAATTTTAACTTAAACGAAGTAAAACCCTTATTGCTTACTGATTGGCAAAATCGAATGACTGTAGCTGGACTAACGCCTGCTTTTGTAGCTACTTCTTCTGTACTCATAGTAATTACATGAGTTGCATGCTCTAAAATAAATGCCCCTACTTTTCTTTCAGCAGATGATAAGGACGCTAATTTATTTTGAATGGAAAATAATAGATGATTTTTCATAATACATTCCCTGCTTTATAGGATAAAGTGAAATATGTGGCTTGTGTTATCACTTATTGTAAATTGAAACAGCTCGACTTCTACTTAGAATTCAACTTTATCAACCAAATATTTTTCTAGAAAAGATCCTTTTTTTGTTAAAGAGTGATAAATTTTATTGTTCCTCATTTTCATTTTGATGGATAGCATCTTTTGGAACGCCGAAGAAATAGGTAGCAACAAAACCACCCGCATACGCTGAAAGTAATCCCAAAATATAACCAAGAATATGACCATTCGCAATTAGTGGAATTAATGAGATACCACTTGGACCGATTGCAATTGAACCAATACCCCCTATCCCTGCTATTACTGCACCACCAATTCCTCCACCAATACAAGCAGTAATGAATGGACGACCTAATGGAAGTGTTACCCCGTAAATAAGCGGTTCACCAATTCCTAGAATCCCTACAGGAAGTGCACCCTTGATTAAGTTAGTAATTTTTTTGTTTTTACGGCATCTTACCCATAATGCGATTGCAGCACCTACTTGACCTGCACCTGCCATCGCTAATACTGGTAATAATAATGTCACACCTGAGCTATTTATCATTTCAATATGGAGTGGCGTTAATATTTGATGCAATCCAAACATGACCATTGGAAGGAAAGTGGCTCCAAGCACAAATCCTGAGAATGCACCGCCCACATCTAATATCCAGTTTACTGCTCCAACCAAACTTGCGGAGATTACACCTGCAACAGGCATGACGATAAAGATTGTGATTAATCCTACAATCAGTAATGTAATTGTAGGCGTTACTATAATATCCACTGCATCTGGTACAAATTTACGAACATTTTTTTCAACAATAGATAAGATCCATACAGCGAAAATAACCCCTAAAATACCACCTTGCCCAGCAGATAAAGCGCTTCCATTGAAGATATTGGTTAATGGAACTTCAGGATTCATTCCTGTTAATAAGGTTGTTGCCCCGACAACCCCGCCTAATCCAGGAGTTGCTCCGAATTCGTTGGCACTATTAATACCAACATAAATTACTAGATATGCAAATACGCCATTTTTGATAATATTTAAGATCGTAATAATTTGTGACCAGTTATCACCAATTTGCCCTGCCACGAGCATATTAGATAAAATAGCAGCTATACCGCCTAATAGACCCGCACCTACAAAAGCAGGAATTAATGGGACGAAGATATTAGAGATTGACTTTAATATTCTCTTAAATTTTGTATTTTTTTGTTTTGATTTATGAGCTGCCTTAACCTCTGCTGCCTTCGCTTCGACACGTTGGCGATCAGTCAAGTTTTCTATATTATTTGAAGTACTAAACATATCTGGAAATGGTTCTCCTAGCTTCACCCCTGCCATTGCTACCATCTCGTTTGCTACCTTATTAACTGTACCTGGGCCAACTACTACTTGTAGCGTTTCGTCTTCCACAATACCTAAAACACCTTGAACATTTTTTAAACTCGCTACATTTACTTTTGCTTCATCTTTAATCGTCATACGAACTCGAGTCATACAGTGAATAATTTTAGATACATTCCCCATACCACCGACTTGATCGTATATTTCTCTAGCCATCCGTTGCTCTTTTGATTCAGCCATGTCCAATCCCCCTTTAAAGTGTTTTTCTTACAAAACCTTTCGCTTGTTTCAAACGATCTTTTGCTTCATCCATCCCCAAATTCGTTAACAACATTACAATTGCCAGCTTGACATCCCGATTTGCATTTTCGAAACTTCCACTTGCCTCTTCATACGTACAATCCGTTGCTTGCATAATAATACGTTTTGAACGTTCTACTAATTTTTCGTTTGTTGGTTGTACATCTACCATTAAGTTTTTGTATATTTTCCCTATGCCTATCATGGATACTGTAGACAACATATTCAGTACCAATTTTTGTGCGGTTCCTGATTTTAATCGAGTTGAACCAGTTAATATTTCCGGTCCTACTTCTATTTCAATTGAAATTGTAGCGTATGTACTGATTATTGCATTCTTATTACAAGAAATACTTGCAGTTGTTGCTCCTATCTCTTTTGCATATTTCAAGCCACCAACAACATAGGGCGTACGCCCACTTGCTGTAATTCCAATGACTATATCCTTGTTTGTAAGTTTTAAATCTTTAAGATCACTATTTGCTAATTCTTCAGAATCCTCTGCCCCTTCTACAGCAGCCGTCATTGCAGACATACCTCCAGCGATTAGACCTACTACTTTTTCAGAGGATGTTCCAAAAGTTGGTACACATTCTGCAGCATCTAAAATACCAAGTCGACCACTCGTCCCTGCCCCTATATAAATGAGTCGTCCTCCATTTTGAAAGGCTGTAGTAATGGCATCGGCTACTTTTTTGATCTGTGGTATTTCTTTTTCAACACATTTGGGAACTGTTTGATCTTCATAGTTCATTAAAACGAGAATTTCTTCCATACTCATTTCATCCAGATGCATAGTTTTTTCATTTCTCTTCTCTGTCGTTAGCTTATCTAAATTCATCCATTCACCTCTTTAATCATTACTTTCTGCCCTGCACCAATCAATAGCAATAAATCCAAATCTTCTTTCCGAATATCTCCAATTACATTTACTCTGTTATCGCTAGGGAGGTCACTTCTTGTAATTTGAATTTCTCCCATATAGCGACCATAATTGAAATTATCAATGGTGATTGAACCTTTTCCACGCTCAACTGTATTTTGCGGTTTAATCATTCCCGTTACTAAAGATCTTGCTTCCTCAAAACGAACTACATCTCTTGCTCCATCAAATCGATTATGAAAAGATTTTGTGATGTAGTCGGGTGCATGATCAAACAAAGTACCATATAGTAAGAAAAATCTCCCCTTCAAAAAAGCTTTATACTGGTTCATGGTTTCTTTACCAATTCGTGGATCACCAATAAAAACTTTGTCAGTTGACGTGTCATTTAGTAATTCTATTGCCGAGCTTAAAGAATGACGTCCTCTATGCTTCTCAAGGGTAGGTAAACCGGTGAATATTGGGCCACGGAGTTGTTTATCTCCAGGAACAAACGCCATAGTGGTAAATCCCCACTTCTTTAGCGCACTGTTTTTTCCTTCCAAAAATTGCTTACTTAGACCTGTTTCATTTCTTGGATAATAATTATGCCACGCTTCAATTTTTTCAAAGTTTGCATCATATTGTTTTAATACTTCAACATTATCCGCAATGATTGTGCTTGCATTTAGCGCAACAAACATTTTTTTAGACAATGCGGCAATTTCCTCCATCGTAAAACCGTAATCAAAACGAATTCCTGTAATACCCATCTCCTGAATTTCTTCTGCATTTTCTAAAGTCAGACCGATTGCTTCAAGCGCTGATGGAGAAATATCCACCGTCAGCCTCAAATCAGTGTTCTTACACAAATTGCCCAAAGTACTTAAACGACCTTTATAAAGTGATGCATCGTATTCTGGTATATGCAATGAGGTAAACACTTCTTCAAATCCTATTTCCTTCATATCACGAATATAATAGTAATCACTTTCTGTTAAATCCTTGTTTAAATACATCGAAAACCCAAACAAATTACCACCCCATTTATAAGCAAAATCAATTTTCTAATTCTTTCACGCTGATATTACATTTAATATGAAATAGCATTTCAACATATGAATTTATATTTACATAATTAATGAAATGATATTCCGTATGAATCAATATGAAAATAGACTTCGAAATTCAGATAATACATATCTTGAAATCCTTTTCTTATTGGTCAATTTCAAAATACTTTTCTAATTAAAAATACGAATAGTTTCTAATAAACAAAACAATAATTCGGATAATATTTCATATCAGTATTTACTTAGTATTGCCGCTCCAGATGGCGCTTTCGTGCTAAGCGATTGTTGAGCCTCCTCGGAAGCCTTTGCTCCTGCATCGCTACGCTAGCTTCGTCGCAGAAAATTCTTTTTGCTTTTGCAGTGCAAAAAGAATTTTCACTGCGGGGTCTCACCTGTCTCGCTTTCCCGCAGGACTATGAATGGACCTCTCTGAATCAACATCGCACGAAGGAAATGCGAATGCATTTTCGAGGACTCGCCATCTTCCGCTTCATAGACAATATTCTAATAGATATGGCATATAACAATGGGCAATTTAATGTTCGTGTTTTTTATCAAATTTTTGAATTATGAATTTGACTTTATATAAAGAGAAATAATGATGTTTAATTTTAAATCTATAAATACAAACCTCCTACCAATTCAATTGATAGGAGGTTTGTAAAGCTACTTAATATTCATCTTTTTCTTCAGTACTTTCAATTTTGTAAATAGTAATAATGTTTAATCTTATAAAATTATGTACGCATTAAAGAACTCCAGTATTTTCTCATATACGTATATTTCATTTGCCTTTTTCGTGAATCCATGTCCCTCATCATCTAGTACAATATACTCAACTTCTCGCCCATTTCCCTTCAATGCAGCAACGATTTGATCTGATTCCTTTTGAACAACACGTGGATCGTTCGCTCCTTGTATAACTAGCATAGGCTTCGTCATACCATCTAAATAAGTAATTGGCGAATCTGCTGTTAATCTTTCCTTATCCGTTTCTGGATCCCCTATCCATTGCTTCATATATGATGACCAAAACTCCGGAACAGACTCAATAAATGAAAATAAATTACTTGGACCAAAAATATCAACAACTGCTCTAAAGTAATCTGCATGTCGACCGTGTAATAGCAATGCCATATAGCCACCATAGCTACCACCTAAAAGCAGCATTTTATCCCGGTCTGCATAGCCCTTTTTAATAAGCCACTCAACCCCAGTAATATTATCAAGACGTGGGCCATGACCCCAATCCCCCTCAACCATTTTCATAAAGTTTAAACCGTAATTCGATGAGCCTCTAAAGTTAGGAGCAAAAATAGAGTAACCCTGGTTAACAAGGAATTGGAACATTGCTCGAAATGATTTACGTTCAATTGATTGTGGACCACCATGTGGCCATAAAATAACATAACCATTCGAATTTTCTTCCTTCGCATTAAACAAAAGTGCTTCAATTTCTAAACCATCAAACGATGGATAACTTAGCACTTCAGGTTCTATCAAATCCTCATCTCGAACACCTGGTACTCTATAGTGTGTTATTTCAAACCAAGTACTTCCCATGTCCTTTGATATAAAAATATTATTAGGTTTCGTAGATGTTTTTCCAAGCAAATATAAATGTCCGCTTGGCATAATAACCATTTTCTCAATAATATCAACAGGTATTTCGATTTTTTCACATTTTCCATCTTCAACTGTATAACGATAAAGCCGGTCGGCTACACCATAGGAACCAACTATATATAGTGCTTGTTCTTTTTTCGAATAATAAATACTAGTAAAATCTTCTTTTTCTAATTGAAACAACTTTGTAAATTGTTTCGAATGAATATCAAATTTTGCTAAATAGCTAATATCGTCATCGTAGTTTGTTAAAAAATATATTTCGGCTTCAGAAGTATAAATAATATCTGATACTGTATGCTGCTTATCTGTTAGTGGCGTGAGCAATACGCTCTCATCATCACTTTGTACATATGCTAAGGTATATGTATTACCAAATTGTTTTATATAAACAAATGATTTTTCCTCTGGGCTAACTGTTGCAATAAAAGTAGGCGCAATACTTCCCTCTAATAGTAGCTTTTCCTTACCATTCTCAATGTCATAAACGAGACTATTTAAATACTTCGCATTTCCAGCTGTAGTTGAATAATAAAGACGTCGACCATCCTCAGACAAATGGGCGTAGAAATGACGTTCTCCCTCATTATTACGAATTGGTACTAAGTTTCCTCCCTCAGGTGCAATCGCATAAATTTGACTATTTTCATCTCCATCTTTATCAAATCCAACTAAAAGGAAATCACCTGTTTTCGAATAGCTAATAAAATCTGACGCTTGATTATTAAAAGTCATTGGATACGGAAATTTTTTCTCAACATCCATTCCCCATAGATTAAAATGCCCATTTAAATTCGTACTTAATACTAGCTGCTTTTCATCAGGACTAACTGAAAAATCACTAACAGTTAAAATTTGAAAAAACTGGGTAACTTTTGGCTTTTTAAACTGAATCATTCCTAATCCTCTTTTCTTATAAATTTTCTCTTATTAATATTTCTTATTGCTTTCCATTCCTTAAATTAATAGGTATGAGCTACTTCGCTTTATATGTGCCGTATTATATCAATAAAACATTTCTGAATTTTCTTTTAATTATACATGATAAAAAGGAATTTATGGAGTTATATTCCAATAAACGTCGTATTTTTTGAAAAAAAAAGATCCAAAATGTATTCTTACATCAAGGATCTTCTCATTAGCTTATGAATATTATTTTTCCTTCAATTTTTTTACAAATTCAAATTAGTTAGAATAATGACGTTATCATGTCCTTTTAATACGGTTACGGGTATCTCTTCAGTCATCTCACCATCTATTAAGGCTTGGATTGCGTCTCTTTTTTTCTCTCCCACTGCGATGAGTAGAATTTGATGTGCACGCATAATAGAAGCAATTCCCATTGTTATTGCGTGTTTTGGCACCTCATCAATTGATTCAAAGAAGCGAGCATTTGCTTGTCTTGTAGATTCTGTTAATGTTACAACATGTGTCTCACTTGAAAAAGATGATCCAGGTTCGTTAAAACCAATATGACCGTTTTCGCCGACGCCTAATAATTGAAAATCAAGATCTAATGATTTTAATATATTCTCATAGTTTACTGCTTCCATTTCTGGATTTTCAGCCTCACCATTTGGCAAATAGGATTCTTCAAATGATTTTGTATTGAATAGTTGCTTTTGCATAAAGGAAATGTAACTTTGTTGGTGTTTTTTTGGTAACCCTACATATTCATCCAAATTTACGCTCTTGCAGTTTGAAAAATCTAGAGAACTATTTCGAATACGCTCATACAGAGGTAGCATCGTCCCACCGGTTGCAAGACCAAAAGTTTTTGCACCATTATTTTTTTGTTCTTCTAAAATCGAAAAAGCTCTATCAAATAATTGATCTAAATTTTGAATAGATTCTAGTTGTATTGTCATATTACACCTCATATTTTCTTCAATCCGAATTTGAATAATAATGTTTACAATAGGGACATGAAGGTTTTATTTTCCTATTATCGAGCTGTTACTCAAAAAATTACCGACACCCTATTCTATATTGAGGTGTCGGCAAACAACCTATTGTTATTATAAACTGAAACTTCATGCAGTGGGGAGTTATCATGAACCCCACTTATCCACTTGAGATCGCTTGGATATTGAAATGAGATCTTACTGCTGCTCATTAGTGCTGGTTAAATGCATCTTCACATATCGTGAAACCTCATTAGCAGTTTTAAGCTTGAAAATTTCATCTAGATGTTGCGCTAGCTGCTCTTTAGATAATTGAGCAATCTGCGCTCGTGTATGTAATATAGACGAAGCGCTCATAGAAAATTCATCTAATCCTAGTGCTAGTAAAATAGGGATTGCCACTTCATCTCCTGCCATTTCTCCACACATCCCTACCCACTTACCTTCTTTATGTGCTCCTTCGATAACCATTTTTACTAACCGTAAAATAGCTGGATGATATGGTTGATATAGATAGGAAACTTTTTCATTCATACGGTCTGTAGCAAGTGTATACTGGATTAAATCATTTGTCCCAATTGATAAGAAGTCTGCTTCCTCAGCAAACTTGTCGGCAATAACGGCAGCTGAAGGAATTTCAACCATCATGCCGATTTCGATGGTATGACTAACTTTCACGCCGCTTGATAATAGATTTTGACGCTCTTCTTCTAATAATCCTTTTGCTTGTCTAAACTCTTCAAGTGTAGCAATCATAGGGAACATGATTTTCAAATTCCCATAAACACTTGCGCGAAGTAATGCACGAAGTTGGGTACGAAACAATTCGGTGTCATCCAGGCATAGACGAATGGCACGGTGACCTAAAAACGGATTCATCTCTTTGTCCATCTTCAAGTATGACAACTCTTTATCTCCGCCAATATCCAAAGTACGGACAACAGTAGGTTTTCCATTCATTTTTTCAAGAACTGTTTTGTATGCGATAAATTGTTCTTCTTCAGTTGGTAATTCCTCACGGTCCATATATAAAAACTCTGTACGGAAAAGACCTACTCCATCTCCACCATTTGAAAGTACGGCTTCAACATCAGCCGGTTTACCGATATTACCAGCAATTTCAACATGATACCCATCTGCACTTATACTTGGTGATTCTTTATAGTGTTCTAACAATTTACGTTCATCGTTATAAACTTGTTGCGCCAATCGATAGGTAGCAGTAATTTCATCTGATGCATCAACTATTACTACACCTTTTGATCCATCTAAAATAACAGACGTACCATGTAGAATATCATTTGTCGCTGTTTTCGTGCCAACGACAGCTGGGATCTCCATTGTTCTTGCTAAAATTGCAGAGTGGGATGTACGTCCACCTATATTTGTAACAAATCCTTTTACATGGGTTTTGTTCAACTGTGCAGTCATAGAAGGGGTTAAATCTTCTGCAATAATTATGACATCCTCATTTAAGTGGTTATAATCGGGAATTTCCACATTCAATAGCTTTGCTAATAATCGTTTGGATACATCTCTAATGTCTGCTGCTCTTTCCTTCATATAGTCGTTATCCATCGTTTCAAACATTCCGATAAACATTGTAGAAATTTCATCAAGAGCGGATTCTGCATTTATTCCTTCATCGATTTTACTTTCAATCATTCCTAACATTTCTGGATCTTCTAAAACTAAAAGATGCGCTTGGAAAATAGCTGCTTTTTCATCCCCAAACTTTGCTTTTGCTTGATCACGAATTTCTTCAAGTTCAACCTTTGCATTAACGATAGCATTTCTTAAACGCACCTTTTCTTTATCAGTATCTTGAATCGAAATCTTCTCAAAGGATAGATCTTGCTCAATTATGCAATATGCAGTTGCAATCGCAATTCCGTTTGAAACCGCAATTCCTTTTAGCTCTAGCATTCCTCTCCAATACCTTCTGTTGTGATCACCGATGCGACTTTAGCTAATAGTTTATCTGCATTTGCTCCTTCTGAAGAAATAGTAATCGTTGAGCCAGAAGGAATACCAAGAGACATAACGCCCATGATTGATTTCATATTCACCGATCTTCCTTTATAAGAAAGTTGTACTTCTGAAGAAAAAGGAGTTACCGCTTGAACTAGTAATGTACAAGGTCTTGCATGTAATCCTTCTGCTGCTGTTATGATAAATTGTTTTTCCATGAAAAACGCCTCCAATTTTAATTAAAATTTATGCGATGTTAATATCGCTCTATTAAAGAATCGTTATTTTTATCTGCATTTTTCACACCGACACTACAAAAAACAGGAAATATCTTATGATTTTGCGCCATGTTATCAACCACTTGGCTAATCAATTCATTTAATATAGTAGCCCTTATAATGGTAGAAATCGGACATATTGTACAACTTCGTTTGTTTCTTTTGGATCACCTGCATTTTTCAGGTACTTCTTGAATTTGTCTATGAACTTCCTGAAAATAAGTTTGCACGATCTCACCTCTTAATTTCACTTATAAATTTATAACGATCTGCTCGATATGCACTACGAACAACTTCAAATGGTTGCCCATTTGCTAAGTAACTCGTTCTCTTAATAATTAGAACAACTCCTGTAGCTTCCAACTTTAAATATTTCGCATCCTCTTTCGTGACAATTGTAGCTTCCATTTGTTGAATGGCGTTATTAATTTCAAATCCATATTTATTTTCTACAAGATTATATAATGATCCTTGAAGATCCTCTTCATTTAAGTCTGGTAAAAGTTTTACTGGTATATAAGTTCTTTCAATCGCCATTGGTTTATGATCTGCATTTCTAATTCGGGCGATGAAAAATACTTCTTCATTATCCATAAGCTTAAAGTCCTCTCTTATATCATAAGGAGGTAATTGTTTTTCAAACGTAACAATATTACTACTTGGTTCCATCCCTCTAGCCCGCATATCTTCTGTAAAACTCGTTAATCCATTTAATGGCTGTTCAAATTTAGGACTGGCCACGAACGTACCTCGTCCCTTCTCACGATAAAGAAAACCATCATTAACCAATTGTGTGATTGATTGTCTTACGGTCATTCTGCTCACAGTAAATGTCTCAGAAAGCTCTCTTTCTGAAGGAATTGCACAACCAACGGCATATTCGCCATGTGAAATTTTCTCTTTTAAAATTTCTTCTATCTGTACATAAATAGGTACATGTGAATTCTTGTCGACCAACTAATTCAACACCTTTTGCAATAATAATGATTCTATCCAAATATTACTTTACCGTTTTTTATCGTTTTTTGTATAGCGAGATCTTGATCAAGGAGTATTAAATCTGCATCATACTGCTCTTTAATCTTTCCTTTTCCTTTTAAATTCAATTGTTTTGCAGCATTTGAAGAGGACATTGCAACAAGTTCCTGTAGAGTACAATTTGTTGCTTTCTTCATATTACGTACAGCAGCATCCATCGTTAGTACACTACCTGCTAATGCTCCATTTGTAAGATGTGCCCCTTTTTCTGAGACGTGTACTAATTGACCACCTAAATCGTAATCTCCAAACGGTACTCCTTTAGCACGCATGGAATCTGTGATTAAGATGATATTTTCAGCACCTTTCATCTTATAGGCAAGATTTACAGCTTGTGGGTGAGCATGAACAAAATCGACTATAATTTCAGCTTTAATCTCTGGTAACAATAAGGTTCCCCCAACAACTCCGGGTTCACGGTGATGAAAAGGTCTCATTTGATTATATAAATGTGTTCCTTGTTTTGCACCGAGTGATACAGCTTTTTGCATATCATCAAATGTTGCATCAGAGTGTCCAATCGATACAACGATTCCTTGTTTTGCAAGTTCTTCAACTAATCCAAAACCACCTTCAACTTCAGGAGCTACCGTTACTTCTTTAATACGATTGCCACTTAATTGTTGCCAATGTTTAAATTGTTCAATCGTAGGAGGAACAATATTTTGAAGGGGCTGTGCACCAGCACGTTTTTTTGAAATGAATGGTCCTTCTACATGAACGCCAATAATTTCCGCCTCATTTTCAGCACTTTTGAATACTGCTAAATTCCTTAGTGCATCCTCAATTTCTCCTGATGACTGTGTCATAGTTGTAGCTAAATAACTTGTTGTTCCTTCTTTTACTAATGACTTAGCCATTGTATGAAGTGCTTCCGGCGTTGCATCCATAGTATCTTTTCCTGCAGAACCATGGATATGCATATCAATATAGCCTGGAAAAAGGTAATGATTTGAACCATCTATTTTTTCATCAGCTGTAAAATTTAATTGTATCCCTATCTTCTTAATTTTTCCATTTTCAATATAGATATCTAAATTTCCTTTAATTTCATCATTATTTACTATTGTTACATTTTGAATTAGTAATGATTGTGTCAATCGGAACATCTCCTAAGAATAAGCCAGGCGTTAACCTGGCTTAAAATACTAATGGCTTCCATTATAATCGAATAGTTTGTTTTATCGATTGAAGTTTTTATTTGATATTAACAATATTTGCAGTTCCACTTCTTTGATAACCTGTTTTTTCTAAAGTAACTGTTTTACCTTGAGAATTCGTGAAAATGACAGGCGTTACAATTGATGGAACGTTTGCTTTTACATAATTTAAATCGACTTTAATTAATGCATCTCCACGTTGGATCAACTGATCTTGCTCTACTAGTAATTCAAAACCCTCGCCATTTAATTTTACTGTATCAAGACCAATATGAATCAATACTTCAACACCTGTATCTGTAACTAAACCAATCGCATGTTTCGTAGGGAAAATCATCATAACTTTACCATCAACTGGTGAATTAAAAATATTCCCTTTAGGTATAATACCGAATCCAGGTCCCATCATTCCTGAGGAAAATGCTTGATCAGGAACTTCTGATAGAGGAATAATTTCTCCTGTTACAGGCATTTCAAAATCTTCTAACTTAAATGTTGTAATAGTATCCACAATTTTTTCTAAATCTTCTGCGGCAACGGTTGAATTTGGTACAGGATTTCCTTTTGCAAGACGTTTTTTCATCGCTACAGCTAAGAATTCAACAGATGTACCAATGATTACTTGGACATTTGTTTTACTAATACGCATTGTGCCACGTGCACCGTACTTTTTTAGTTCTTTTTCGTCTACTTGATCTGCGTCTTTTACAGTTAAGCGAAGACGTGTCGTACAATAATCAACTTGTTGAATATTTTCTATCCCACCTAATCCTTCAATTGTGTGATAAGCTTTCGCGTCAAGTACTTCATCTTCATTACCTTCTATTGCTTGAGCATCCTCATCTTCGTCTTCACGACCTGGTGTTTTCAAATCTAATTTGATAATTAGGAAATAGAACACTACAAAGTAAATTGCCGCAAAAGCTAAGCCAAGAGGTATTAATAATAATGGCTTTTGAGCAATACCAAGGTTTAGTAAGTAATCGATTAACCCAGCTGAGAAGCCAAATCCATCATGGATACCTAATGTCGAAGCAACAATTAATGAAACCCCAGTTAAGATAGCATGAATCACATATAATACTGGAGATAAGAACATAAAAGTAAATTCAATTGGTTCTGTTACACCTGTGATAAATGCAGTTAAGGCAATAGATATGAACATACCACCAACCACAGCACGTTTTTCTTTTTTAGCTGCAAAGTACATTGCAAGACATGCTGCTGGTAAACCAAACATCATGATTGGGAAGAAACCTGCTTGGAAGATCCCTGCAGTTGGGTCTCCAGCTAAGAAGCGTGGAATATCTCCTTTTACAACTTCACCTGCTGCATTTGTAAATTTACCGAAGTCAAACCAAATAATTGTATTTATGACATGGTGTAAACCAACTGGAATTAATAAACGGTTAAAGAAACCATAGGCACCTACTCCTAATGCACCAGCCCCTATCATCCAGTTACCACCTGCATCAATAACATTTTGTATTGGTCCCCATACAAATGCTAAAATCCCTGAAAGTACTGCCATTGTAATCGATGTAATAATGGGAACAAACCTTCTACCACCGAAGAATGACAACCATTCTGGGAATTTTACATTGTAAAATTTATTGTATAAAAGACCAGCAACTATACCTGCTATAATACCGCCAAAAACGCCCATATTTAAATTTTCGTTAATCTTTTCTAATACTCCTGTTAATATTAAATGGGCAATTGCACCAGCTAGTGCTGCACCACCACTGTTATCGAAAGCAAGCCCCATTGCAATACCAATCGCAAAAATAATTGGTAAATTACCCAAAATCGCGTCTCCGGATGCAGCCATAATGTGCGCAATAATTTGTACGAATTTCACATCGAAGCTACCAAGCATATCATCTGAACCTAAACGTAGAAGCAATGCTGCTGCAGGTAATGTGGCAATCGGAAACATTAAAGACTTACCGATTTTTTGTAAAAAACCTAACATGATCTACACTCTCCTTTGTTTTTTAATTCTATTGGTATAGTTGTCTATACCAATTTTAAAGCGCTTTCATAGATTTCCAATAAGTTTTTATGTAATGTATTCGATTCCCCCTTTTATTCAAAAGAATATTTTCTCTTCTGAGAAACTTTCTGTGTAACATCGCTATTTCATATATTCTATGTTTCTTTTCAATTCTTATTCTTTAAAATTTTTTTATAGAACGATATAAAATAAAACCTCTGATTCTATAAGAATCAGAGGTTATTAGTCTCTTAAAGGAACAAATCCCAATTGTGCCGTTGATTTTTTTTCAAATCGCTTTGAACCCGCTCTCTTGCAGGTGGGTGTCGTATTTGAAACTTTAAAGGTCCCATGACGGGCATGTTTGCCATTTCAAAATGCCAACTCCCAACGATACTATGTTCGGTCAAAACTGATTAAGTTTCATCGAACACATCAGGATTTGTTGTTGAGTTAATATTAACACGAATGTTCAGAAAAATCAAAAATTAATAAGAACATTTTAAGGATAAATTTATGAAAATAAATAGACCCTTTGCCATTTCTTGATTGGCAAAGGGTTTGTAATAGTTATCTAGAAACTCGTTCCGCTTTTAGTCTTATCCAGTTTTGGGCGCTAACTTTTCGGGGCAAATAACCTCCCCGCTGTGAGGCAAAAAGCGCCTCTTCGCGTGAAGAACATTTGACCGACAAAGCTGAACGAGCGTCCTTCGCTTTTAGTCTTATCTAGCTGCGGACGCTAGCTTTTCGGGGCAAATGACCTCCCCGCTGCGAGGCAAAAAGCGCCTCTTCGCGTGAAGAACATTTGACCGACAAAGCTGAACGAGCGTCCTTCGCTTTTAGTCTTCGTCAGCTAGTGTTTTTGTGCGGATGTGTAAGTCATCTAATTGAGCTGTTGCAACTGTGCTTGGAGCATCAGTAAGCAAGCAACTAGCCGATGCTGTTTTAGGGAACGCAATTGTATCACGTAGGTTGTCACGACCAGCTAGTAGCATAATGAAACGGTCAAGACCGAATGCTAAACCACCATGTGGCGGAACACCATATTCAAAGGCATCCATTAAGAAACCAAATTGTTCTTGTGCTTGTTCTTGAGTGAACCCTAGCACTTCGAACATTTTTTCTTGTAGGTCTTTTTCGTAAATACGAAGTGAACCACCACCAAGTTCGTAACCGTTAAGTACCATATCGTAAGCTTGTGCACGAACTTCACCAGGAGCTGTGTCCATTTTTTCAAGATCTTCATCGAATGGACGAGTGAATGGATGGTGAGCTGCTGTGTAGCGACCTTCTTCTTCTGCGTATTCAAGTAATGGCCAATCAGTAATCCATAAGAACGCGAATTGAGATTCATCGATTAAGCCTAGTTCTTTACCTAATTTTTTACGAAGAGCTCCAAGAGAATCAGCAACAACAGATTTTTTATCTGCTACGAATACTAATGTATCGCCCGGCTCTGCTTTCATACGTTCTACTAATTTTTGACCGAATTCATCTTGGAAGAATTTACCGATTGGTCCAGTAAGACCTTCTTCAGTAACTTTAATCCATGCAAGACCTTTTGCACCATAACGACCAACGAATTTAGTTAATTCATCTAAGTCTTTACGAGAGTATTTATCGTTTGAACCTTTGATGTTAATACCTTTTACTTGTTTACCATCTTCAACAGTTTGAGCGAAGACTTTGAAGTTACATCCAGCAACTACATCAGAAAGCTCGATTAATTCTAAACCGAAGCGAACATCTGGTTTATCTGAGCCGTAACGTGACATTGCTTCGTCATATTTCATACGTTGGAATGGACGTGGAACATCGATTCCTTTGATTTCTTTCATTACTTTTTGGATTAAACGTTCGTTAATATCAAGAATTTCCTCTTGCGTTAAGAAGCTCATTTCCATATCAATTTGAGTGAATTCTGGTTGACGGTCAGCACGTAAGTCTTCGTCACGGAAGCAACGAGCTATTTGGAAATATTTTTCAAATCCAGATACCATCAATAATTGTTTAAACAATTGTGGTGATTGTGGTAGTGCGTAGAATTCGCCTTCGTGTACACGTGATGGTACAAGATAGTCACGTGCGCCTTCTGGAGTTGATTTTGTTAAGATTGGTGTTTCAACTTCTAGGAAACCTTCATCTTGTAAAAAGTTACGAATAATTTTTGTTACGTCAGAACGTAATTTGAATGTGTTGTACATTACAGGACGACGTAAGTCTAGGTAACGGTATTTTAAACGTAAATCTTCGTTTACTTGGATACGATCCTCAATTTGGAATGGTGGTGTTTTTGCTTTGTTGATTAAAGTAACTTTATCAACGTAAACTTCGATTTCACCAGTATCTAAGTTCGGGTTGATCATTTCTGGTGTACGAGGACGTACTTCACCTTCTATTTCGATAACATATTCGCTTCGGAATGTATCTGCAAGATCTAACGCTTCTTGAGAGTTTTCTGGTGTGAACACAACTTGTGTTAAACCAGTTCTGTCACGTAAATCGATGAAGATTAATCCACCGAAGTCACGACGGTATTGTACCCAACCTTTTAATACAACGCGCTCGCCAACGTTTTCCGCGCGCAATACTCCACATTCATGTGTACGTGTTGCCATGTATAATTCCTCCAATTATTGTTCTTTCTGTTTCGTTAAATAGTTTACTAAATCATGGAATGGAACCATTTCTTGATTGCCTGTTGCCATGTGTTTAACATTTGCTTGTTGTTCAGCTAATTCTGATTCGCCAAGTACAATAACCCATGTAGCTTTTTGACGGTCAGCTGATTTCATTTGTGCTTTCATTTTACGATTTGAATAATCTATTTCAGTAGAAATGCCTTTTGCACGGAAAGAACTTGCTAATTCTACAGCTTTTAGTTTAGCTTCATCATCCATAGCAACAATGTACATATCTAATTGATTTTCGGTATCCAACTCTTTTCCTTCAGCTTCTAAAGCTAATAGTAAACGTTCGATACTCATTGCAAATCCAATACCAGGTGATTCAGGGCCACCTATTTCTTCTACAAGACCGTTATAACGACCTCCACCACATAATGTTGTGATGGCACCTAATCCCTCAGCGGTACTCATGATTTCAAAAGTAGTATGGTTATAGTAATCTAAACCACGAACAAGATTTGGATCTACTTCATAAGAAATACCAAGTACATCTAAATATTTTTTCACTTGTTCGAAATAGTTTGCAGATTCTTCATTTAAGTAATCTGTTAAGGCTGGTGCTGTCGCCATTAACGGATGATCGTGATCCACTTTACAATCTAAAATACGAAGTGGATTTTTTTCAAGGCGTGATTGACAGTCTGAGCAAAATTCGTGAATATGTGGTTCAAAATGTTTCACTAAAGCTTCACGGTGTTTTGCACGAACATCATGGTCTCCAAGTGAATTAATCACTAATTTTATATCTTTAAGACCAGCTGCCTCATAAACATTCATCGCAAGGGCAATAGTTTCTGCGTCAATTGCTGGATCTTTACTACCAATTGCTTCTACGCCAAATTGTACGAATTGACGATAGCGCCCCGCTTGTTGTCGTTCATAGCGGAACATTGGTCCAATATAAGATAATTTAACTGGTTGATCTGGTTGACCGAACATTTTATGTTCAACGTATGAACGCACAACTGCTGCTGTACCTTCTGGACGAAGAGTAAGTGAACGATCGCCACGGTCTTTAAATGTGTACATTTCCTTTTGCACGATATCTGTCGTATCGCCTACACCACGTTGAAATAGCTCAGTGGATTCAAAAATAGGTGTGCGAATTTCTTGGTAACGGTAAACTTGGCAAAGATGGCGGATGATTTCCTCAACCTTTTGCCATTTTTCTGTTTGGCCCGGTAAAATATCTTGTGTGCCTCTAGGTACTTTAAAACTCATACACAGTTCTCCTTTCTATTCATGAACAGCTTCAACGTAAGATTTTCCGCATTTAATAAAAAAAGCTCCCGCCCCTTGCTTAACGCAAGGGACGAGAGCTATATATGCTTCCGCGGTTCCACCCTAGTTGATTTAGCTTTTACTTACTAAATCCTCTCAAATCGGATAACGGCCGATTCCGTTTTCCCCTACTGGATTACTCGTTCGAAGAAAAACCTCACAAGTGTTTTTCACTAATCGGTACAATAGAAAAGATTTCAGCCACGTCTTTTCCTCTCTTAAAAGTACTGCTTGATTGTTACTTTCTTGGTCATAGGCATTTAATAATCATACAGATTACTTCATATCATATCATTTCCAAGAAATATGTCAACTATTTAAAAAAACCTATAGTTTTTTATGTCTTTTCAATTTACAATGGAAGAAAGGAGGGAAATCATGAATACAAAAAGACTATATATAGCGACTATTGTCTCAATTTGTCTAATATTAGTCGTTTCTATGTTCGCAGTAATTCCAAAAGCAGATGCAGCTACGACAAATTTGAAGGTAACAGCAAATGCACTAAATATTAGAAGTATGCCCAACACTAGTTCAAAAGTTCTGTTATCCGTTAAGAAGAATACAACTGTAACAAAGCTCTCAAAAAGTGGTAACTGGTATCAAGTGAAGTATAAGAATGTAAAAGGCTGGGCATCAGCCAAATATTTAAAAACGGTTACACCTACCGTTTCAACCGCTTCTCTAACTTCGAAAATCGTTACTTCTAAAACGGACAACTTGAATATTCGTCAAACTAACTCCGCTGCTTCTAAGTCTCTTGGAAAATTAAACAAAGGAAAGACAGCTACATATATTCAACAAAAGAATGGCTGGGTGAAAATTAAAACAGCAAGCATTACTGGTTGGGTAAATGCCACTTATGTGACGATTTCAAACAAAAATTCAACAGCATCAAAACCTAAAATTACGAATGCCAAAGAGAATTTATACTTTGTCGTCAATGCAAACTCATTATCTGTACGTTCAGAACCTTCATCAAGTTCTAAAAAATTAGATTACGTATATAAAAATGAATCTTTGCAAATCTCACGTATAGCAAGTAATGGTTGGGTAGAAGTTACATATCAAACAGGAAAAAAAGGCTGGGTATCTGGTAAATACGGTACACAAAAAGTTAAAGAGCCCACAACTAGTTCCATCACCGTAGTAGTGCCAGAAGAAACAACTTACTATTATGTAACAGAACGTACCGGTTTAACAATGCGTGACAATTATAGCGCTAGTGCTGAATCGCTTGGACAAGACGTACCGTTTGAAACAAAAGTCCAAATTTTAAAACAAGCAAGTAATGGTTGGATTTATGTAAGTTATAATGATGTTGAGGGTTGGATTAATGGTAGTACATACTATGGGTTTGCTTCAACAGCGGACATCTCATTTACAGCAAGTGTCCCTTCCAAAACACAATATTTTGTTATGAAATCTAGTACTTTAAATGTTCGATCATTACCAACAACTGCTGCGCCATCACTTGGCAAAGTATCAAAAGGTAATTTCTTTAAAGTATTACGCGTTTCAAATAACAATTGGGTAGAAGTTCAGTATAACTCAAAACAAAAAGGTTGGATTTCAGCTAATACAACTAGCAGTAAAATTACTACCAAAAAACCTACAACAACTGTATCTGACAGTGTTAAAGGCTCCTTAGCTGGCATTAAAATTGTCATTGACCCTGGTCACGGTAGACAAGATAGTGGTGCATCAGGTAATGGCGTAGTTGAAAAAACATTGAACTTAAAAGCTGCAAAAGCAATTCAAACTGCAATTGAAAATGTTGACGGCACTGTGTACATGACACGTACAACTGATAATCAATTTTTAACACTTGATGAGCGTGCTGGATATGCGAAGCAAAAAGGTGCGAACGCCTTTATCAGCGTGCATCATAATTCAGGTCCTTCTTCCGCTACTGGCTATGAAAGTTATTATTCAACTTCTGCTAGAGTAAGTAGCGCAAAGTTCGCAGAAGCAATTCATGAAGGAATAAAGGATGCTATTAAAGAAGAATATCCAAGCTATAGTGACCGTAAATTAAAGAAAGTGGATTACTATGTTGTAAGATATAATTCTGTAGTATCTGTACTATTAGAACTTGGATTCGTTTCCAATTCTTCTGATGCTAAATTAGTAAATAGTGATCATTATCGTGAAACTGTTGCTGAAGGCGTTGTAAACGGTCTTCTTGCATACTATGGTCGTGACTAATTAAAATACTCAAAATTGAGCAATCATATCATTTGATATGATTGCTTTTTTTGTGAATAAAGGAGAAGTGAATACCCCGAAGCTCCTGTACCTGACGCTATCACTTTTGGTACAAATAAGATTAGCCGGATTAATTGGGTTGGAGCCAAAACTCGTGTTTGTTTTTATATACAGCAAAAAACCCCTAATCATTCTTCAATAATGATCAGGGATTTCTTCATACTTATTTAGATTCAATTAACATAGTAACTGGTCCGTCATTGATTAATTTTACATCCATCATAGCACCGAATACTCCTGTTTCAACATGTAAGCCGAGTGCGCAGAGTGTACTGTTGAAGTATTCCCATAATGGTAAGGCGTCTTCTGGACGAGCCGCATCGGTAAAGCTTGGACGATTACCTTTTCTAGTATCAGCATACAAAGTAAATTGAGATACTGATAAAATGTCCCCTCCATGCTCTTTAATAGAGTGATTCATCTTACCCTCTTCATCTTCCCAAATACGCATTTTTGCAATCTTTTTTGCAATATAGTCTGCATCATCTTTTGTATCACCATGTGTAATTCCGACTAGTAACACATAGCCTTTGGCAATCTTCCCAGTCACCTTACCATCTACAGTGACAGATGCTTCTTTACTTCGTTGTAAGACTACTCTCATGCTAAATCTCCTATCTTAGTGCATAACACGTTGTACTGAATAGATATCAGGAATTTGTTTAACCCGATCTACCACTTTATATAAATGATGAATATGACGTATTTTTAATGTCAGATTGATCGTAGCGAATTTATCTCGATCTGTGCGAGCACTTATTCCACTAATCGATGTTTTTGTTTCCGTTACAACTTGTATTACTTCGTTTAACATACCTACACGGTCAAAGCCTGAGATTTCGATATCGACATCAAATAATTTTTGTTCCTGTTCTAAATTTTGTTCCCAATCAACATCGATCAATCGTTCATGCTCTTCTGATGTTTGGATATTTGGACAATCTGCACGATGAACAGATACACCTCGACCTTTCGTAATAAAGCCAACGATTTCATCGCCTGGTACAGGATTACAGCAACGAGATAAACGGATTAATAGATTTTCTAACCCTTTAACAACAACACCTGTTTCAGTTACTTTTTGTTTTGCAGGTGATTTCATCTCTTTCGTAATTTTTTCTATCACTTCTTCTTGAGAACGTTGTTTTCTGACACGTTCTGCAAGACGATTCACGACTTGCAATGCTGTCATACCGTTAAATCCAACAGCTGCTACTAAGTCATCCTCATTCGCATAATTTAATTTTTCACATACTCGTTTAAAGTTTTCAGGCGTTAAAATTTCTTTTGGATCATAGCCTTGTTCAATGATTTCTTTTTCAATCATTTCACGGCCTTTGTTCACATTGTCTTCACGTAATTGCTTTTTAAAGAATTGCTTAATCTTATGCTTTGCTTGTGAAGATTGTGCGATATTCAACCAATCTCGACTCGGACCAAATGATTGTTTGGATGTCATGATTTCTATAATATCGCCAGTTTTTAAAGGGGTGTCTAACGGTACCATTTTGCCATTTACTTTTGCACCTATTGTTTTGTTCCCGATTTCTGAGTGAACTCGATAAGCAAAGTCAATTGGTACAGAACCAGCTGGTAACTCGATAACATCACCTTTAGGAGAAAATACATAAACCATGTCAGAGAATAAATCGAATTTCAATGATTCCATGAATTCTTCCGCATTGGATGATTCGTTTTGGAATTCTAATATTTCGCGGAACCATGTTAATTTATTGTCAATATTTGATTTGTTATTTTCAATATTCTTGCCCTCTTTATATGCCCAGTGAGCAGCAACCCCGAACTCTGCAATTTTATGCATTTCTTTGGTACGGATCTGCACTTCTAGCGGATCCCCATAAGGTCCGATTACAGTTGTATGAAGGGATTGATAAAGATTTTGCTTTGGCATTGCAATATAGTCTTTGAAGCGACCTGGCATTGGTTTCCAAAGTGTATGCACAATACCAAGTACTGCGTAGCAATCTTTAATACTATCTACTATAACGCGAACAGCTAGCAAGTCGTAGATTTCATTAAATTGCTTGTTTTGTAAAACCATTTTGCGATAAATACTATAAATATGCTTTGGACGACCAGATAAATCCGCATTAATATGGATATCATCCAGTTGAAGGTGAACCTCTTCCATTACAGATTTTAAATAATCTTCACGTTCTACACGTTTTCGTTTCATTAAGTTCACGATACGATAATATTGCTGTGGATTTAGATATCGTAACGCAGTATCTTCTAGCTCCCATTTAATAGCTGACATTCCTAGTCGGTGTGCCAACGGAGCAAAGATTTCAAGTGTTTCTTTTGAGATACGACGTTGTTTTTCAACAGGCAAATGTTTAAGCGTTCTCATATTATGTAATCTGTCTGCTAATTTGATGAGAATGACGCGGATATCCTGTGCCATTGCTACGAACATTTTACGATGATTTTCAGCCTGTTGTTCAGCTTTCGATTTATATTTAATCTTACCAAGCTTTGTTACACCATCTACAAGCATTGCAACTTCTTCACTAAATTGTTCTACAAGGTCCTCACGTGTGACAGAAGTATCCTCTACTACATCATGTAAGAAACCTGCTGCTACTGTTTCTGGATCCATTTGTAGATCAGCTAAAATACCAGCTACTTGTACAGGATGTAAGATATATGGCTCTCCTGAACTTCTGAACTGTTCTTTATGCGATTCTTTTGCTAGCTCATATGCTTTTTTTACAAATGCGACGTGTTCGTCATTCATATATGATGTAAGAATTGCGAAAACTTCTTCTGCTGTCATCACTTGATCTTTCGCCATGTTAGCCCACCCTATTTCATAATTTTTCCGATTAGGTATAACTTTAATTGTATAAAAAAAATAGCCTATTTGTAAAGGCTATTTCATCGAAAAAATCGACAATTCGACAAATTACGTCTAACTTCGCGTGCCAGTGCCTCGATGTACAATAACCTCTACCATATGAGGGAAAAAGCACCTCTTCGTTTACATTAATTTTCTTGTCGGGGCTAAACGGACACGGTCCGATTTTAAATGAAGGAAGCCCTCAAGCTGATGCTATGAGGGCTTCCTTCATTAGTCCAATAATAATGACTAGTATTGCATTAAAGTGAAGACATCATAGCCTTCTATTTTATCACGGCCATGTAATTCTTCAAGCTCGATTAAGAAGGCACAGCCTACTACTTCTCCACCCAGTTGTTCAATTAAACGAATTGCAGCATCAACAGTTCCACCAGTAGCTAGTAAGTCATCTACGATTAAAACTTTTTGTCCTGGTTTCACTGCATCTTTGTGCATTGTTAATGTATCTTTACCATATTCAAGACCGTAGTCAGCAGAAACTACTTCACGTGGTAACTTACCTGGTTTACGTACTGGAGCAAAACCAATTTCAAGCGCATAAGCTACTGGGCATCCTGTGATGAAACCACGAGCTTCTGGTCCTACGATTAATTCAGCACCAACTTTTTTAGCGTATTCAACGATTTGGTCTGTTGCATATTTATAGGCTTTACCGTTATCCATAATTGTTGTGATATCTTTAAAAGAAATGCCTTCTTTAGGCCAATCTTCAACGATTGTCACATATTGTTTTAAATCCATTATTATTGTTCCTCCTCAGAAACTGCTTGACCATTTAAACGGAGGTCAAACCAATCTCTTAAATCCTTATATGGCGCATACAATAGGGTTTGTTCTAAATCCATTTGTTGCGAGCGTTCTTGATAGATTTTAGCGCTTGTTAAATCTTTTTTAGGCGGATCATCTACAATTTTCGCGAGTCCATTTTCTATTGTAACAAATCCAAGTTCAAAAAACACCTGTGTCATGAAAATAAGCATATCACGGCTCCAGCCTTTATGTTTTGCTAAATCAGTTAAATGCTGGCGTAATTGGAAAGTCTGTCTTTTTCTCAAAAATGAATAATACCACACAAACTGCTCTCGTGTAGGCATTCCATCGAAATAGTGAGAATCTGGTATATAAAAATGTGCATAAATTCGAGTTGGTTTTACGCATATTAATAGCGATTCTAGTATTTGAACATTTTGTGGCAAATCTAATAATACAACATATGGACGACAATTTGCATTTGAAATATTTTCCGAAAACTCGAGAATTTCTTTCGGAATTAGAGATTCATAGTAGCTAATTGTTGCTTCTCTAAAGGCTAAAAAAGTAACTTCCTCAAGAGGAATGGTTTGTAACCAACGTGCTACTTGACGAATACCTCTTAAATCAAATAGTTGCCATTCATTCGTTTTGACATCTTGTAGCATGAGTTGTGGCTTTTTACGACCATTCCATTCATTAATTTGAAGATCTCCAGCAAAAGACACCTTGATACCATATGTTAATTCATCTACTAAATAGCCTTTATGAAAGCCTACTGCATCTAATTCTTGATTATTTGAACCTATTTGTAGCTTAATATGATCCTCATTTGCACCAATTTTGCGCATTGATTGAACAGATGCGTCTTCAATAGCATACATAGGCTTTGCAAAACTTGTACCAAACGGGGCTAATGTACGAACGTCTTCGATTGCTTCGATATCAATTTCATCCATAGTAAGTGGAATATCAACTTCTAAAACAGGAATTAAATCTTCTTCTGTTAAACACTCTCTGGCTTGTATATCCAAGCGATATCGCAATTCATCGACATCTTCCATCGCAAGTGTCATCCCCGCAGCCATAGGATGTCCTCCAAATGCTGGCAAAATCTCTCTGTTTTTAGAAAGTTCCTTGTACATGTGAAAACCTTCAATACTACGAGCAGATCCTTTTGCAGTACCCTTTTCTACATCTATTGAAAGGATAATTGTTGGGCGGTAGTATTTTTCTACAAGTCTCGATGCTACAATTCCAACTACACCTGGATTCCACCCCTCTTCTGCAATGACTAATACTTGTGAATTTCCAATTTCCTCATCATTTTCAACCATTGCGATGGCTTGTTCAGTTATGTCTGTAACGATGGCTTGGCGTTCTTTATTCTGTTCGTTTAAGTAATTCGCCATTGATATTGCTTCGTTTGTATCTTGAGCCATTAAGAAGTCAACGCCTGGTGCTGCATCACCAAGTCTGCCTAGAGCATTTAGTCTTGGCGCAAAGCCAAAGCCAATTGTTTCTTCATTTATTTCTTGTTGGTTTGTTCCAGATACTTTACATAATGCTTTAACGGCAGGTCTTGTGGATAGTTGTAATGCTTCAATTCCTGCTTTTACAAGATAACGATTTTCGTCTAGTAGTGGTACTAAATCAGCAATAGTGCCTATTGCAACGATTTCTACTAGATGTTTAGGAAATTCACCATATAATGCATGTGCTACTTTAAAGGCAACTCCAACACCCGCTAATTCGCCAAATGGATAATGCCCTTCTGGGTGTCTTGGATGGATAATAACATCTGCAGGAGGTAATATTTCACCTGGTTCATGGTGATCTGTTATGATAACGTCCATTCCTAAATCTTTTGCAACCTGAACTTCATGATTACCAGCAATACCGTTATCGACTGTAATAATGAGTTTGAAGCCTTCTTCATATGCCTGTCTAAAAAGTCGTTCACTTGGACCATATCCATCTGTAAAACGATTAGGAATCATATGAGATATATCTGCACCAAGGTCTTGTAAAACTGTTTTCATGACTGTAGTGCTAGTAATACCATCGGCGTCGTAATCACCATATACTAGTATTTTTTCTTTATCTTGAATTGTTTTATTTATTAGTTCAACAGCTTCCTTCATGCCATGCAGTTCAAAGGGATCATGGATGGCATTTTCGTCAATCGTTAAAAAATCACGAGCTGCTTCAACTGTATTGAAACCGCGTGCTACTAAAATCTTAGCTGTAATTGATGAAATTTTAAGTCCATCCTGTAGTTCTTTAACAAGCTGTTCATCCGGGCGATTAATACGCCATCTTTTTTCAGTCGCTGTCATTATTTCACTTCCTCATGAGTTTCATTATACAAAATATATGCGTTACTTTGAAAGTAGAATACAATAGATTGGCACTATTCATATTTGCTTAAAACAACTCCTTTATCTTTACCAGCTGGATTCGATCCAACAAATTTAAAGACCACAGTTGATGTCAAACTAAACTGTGGCCTTCTCTTCTATTTCACTGTAAATTCAATTGCTATCGGTTTTGAAGCAGCTTTTCCTTTAGAAGTTTTTAAACCTTTATTATCTATGAAAATTACATAGTTACCCTTTGCTAAGTTTTTGCTCGTTGAAATGTTGATGGATTTACCTTTTGAATCCTTCTTCAAAGTAAATCCTGATACTTTTTTACCTGCTCTTAATACATAGACATTGCTAGTAGTTAGAGTTGAAGGCTTGATCGCCGTATCGAATGTTATAGTTGTTGATTTTTTTGTCTTTATGCTTTTTAAGTTTGTTGCCTTTACATAACTCGATGTTGATGATGCTGAAATAGCTACGAGATGTATTTTTTTGTTATATTTCGTGATCGTGGCTTTTTGTGATGCTGTTAACCCGGCAGATATCGAGTATAATGGTGCAAATTGTGTTTTAAATGTTAGTGATTTTCCCTTATCCAAAAGATTCATCCAACTTGCAATGGCAGAAGAATTATTTTCTAGATATTGTTCTTCTTCAGTAGATTGAACTGTTTTAAAGGTAATTCCCTTTCCTTGCGTCGTAACATTCTCTGCACTTACCGCTTCAACCAGTACTTTATAAGAAGTACCCTCTTTTAAATTTGATAGGGAATATTTTAAATCAGTTGTCGTGCCTATTAATTGATCATTTACATAAATATAATATTTTTCAGTTGGTATAACTGCATTTTCACTTGGTGTGTAAGATATTATTGCAGATGTTTTTGTAATATCATTTACTGCAAGTGTTTTGACGTCATCTGGCGTTCTTTGAACATAATTAACCAAGCCATATCCATAGTAGGGATCTTTTCCTTTATTGCCTAAGTCAATCGTATAATTTCTTAATATCTTTCGTAACTGTTCATTTGAGTAGTCCGGATATTGTTGTTTTAACAATGCTAGAAATCCTGTAACGTGTGGAGTTGAAAATGAAGTTCCGGAATCTTGAACAATGTTACTATGTAATCCCAATGAATAGATATTACTGCCTGGCGCAGTGAACTCTACTTTTGAACCAGTATTTGAAAAATAGGAAATCTTATTATTTTGATCTACAGAAGATACTGCAATCACTTGATCATATTTCGCAGGATATCTTACATTTTTTCCCATACCATCATTACCCGCTGCAGCGACTAATATAATTCCGGCATTGTATGCTTTTTCAACTGCATTTCTTAGGATTGGATCATCGCCAGAGGTACCTAGAGACATATTGACAATATCTATATGATGCTTAATTGACCATTCAAGAGCTTTTAAAAGTGACTCCATTGTGGCACCATCTTCTTGAAAGACCTTAAGACTGTATAGTGATACACCTGGTGCAATTCCAGCAATATTATCATAATTATTATTTGACGTAATATCTGCAGCTATTATCCCAGATACAAAAGTACCGTGTCCATCCGTATCATAAGGAGTACTTTCGTCAACCCGTGTTCGTGGATCATCATCTACAAAAGAATATCGATTGACATTTGGCAGTGCATTATTTAAAGCTACACCAGTATCAACCACTGCAACTTTTACATTCTCACCTGTGAGGCCTGTAGACCACGCATTTTGTATATTGATAGAATTCAAACTCCAATTCGGAGTAAGAGTAGTAAACTGAGGGCTAGCTGTATCTAAGGATTCTACTATACCTGGATTCTTTTCAACTACTTTTATATCAGGTAAATTTTTTAAAGCAGTTAAGCTTTCACGGGTGAAAGTTCCTTCAATCGTTTTAAGATTTTCATATGTATGTTCGATATCAACAGCTTGCTCCATGATCTGTTCTTTACCATCATTATTTTTATATACAATCATCACATTATCGTATTGATTGTTAGTGGCATGAGCAAAAAAAGGAAAAGTTATTGATGTGATAAAAGTAGTACTAAGTATAATTATCCATTTTTTATAGTTCATCATCTATTTCTCCAATTTCTATATATTTTATCACTTTCATTTCCCACCAGTTAAATACCTATGCTTTCTAATTAACTAGTACTTATAACCTTTAAATCCATCTCCTAAACGTTACTTTATTCGCTATTATTTTATCATGCTTTTTTGATAGGTTTGAAACTTTTTTAAATTTCTTTTATGAAATTTTTTAGAGTTTTTGATTTCCGCCATTTGTATGGAAGAATTTATATTCAAAAAAAATCCACTCTAATGGAATAAACCGTTAGAATGGATTTTCATTTTTTTGCTATGAACCGAATAGATTAAACTACAGGCTCATCTGAACCCCATTGTTTTTTCTTCTTACCTACATCTACATGGCCTTTTTTCTTCATTTCACGTACTTTTAATACGTACCAGATTTGGGCTGCGATGTAGATTGAAGAATACATACCTGTTATTAAACCAATTAATAATGCAATGGAGAATGTTGAAATTGAGCTTGCACCAAAGATTAATAAAGCAACAACTACTATAATAACTGTCATTACAGTATTCACGGAACGTCCTAATGTTTGACGAAGTGATTTATTTACAATATGTGCTAAATCATCAGCGTCTTTAATTTTCTCAACGCGATGTAAGTTTTCACGGATACGGTCAAATGTAACTATTGTATCATTGATTGAATATCCGACGATTGTTAATACAGCTGCGATAAATGTGATATCTACTTCTATACGGAAGAGACTGAAAATCGCCACCATGAAGAATACGTCATGTATTAATGATACGATTGCACCAACACCCATGCGCCATTCAAATCGGAAGGCAACATAGATAATAATACCAATTGAAGCGTATATTAACGCTTTAATCGCATTTCTTGCAAGTTCTTTACCAATAGTTGGTGAAACTGTGCTAATTGATGGTGTTTGACCAAATTCTTTATTAAACTCTGTTTTTATCTTCTTGATTTCATCTTTTGAAAAGTCTTCTTTATATCGGATGACTGCTCGATCGTTTTTATTTCCAGAAATAACAATATCATCAGAAGAGAAACCAATTTTATCAACATAGGTTTTTACATCTTCTTTTGTTAATGCATGATTTGATGCTACTTCTACACGAGAACCCTCTGTGAAGTCTATTCCAAGATTCAATTTGAAGATTCCCAGTACAATCATACCAGCAATAATTAGGACAGCTGATAGTGTAAAGAATTTTTTACGATTGTGTACAAAATCGAAGCGATCGAAGTGAGTTGATAAATCAAGTGTATCCACTCCTTCTTCAATTTTATGAACACGAGATTTATTCACACCGAATAATCCAAATTTCCCATCCAAGTAGCCACTATTAACTAGTAACCCTAGCAGTACACGAGTACCCCAAACAGCAGTAAAGAAGCTAACTAAGATAGAAATGATTAATGTTGTTGCAAAACCTTTTACAGAACTTTCACCAAATACAAAAAGTACACCAGCTGCAAGTAATGTTGTAATATTGGCATCGAAAATCGCAGTAAATGAAGATTTTGAACCCGACTTAAATGCGGCTTTAACAGATTTACCTACACGCAATTCTTCTTTAATACGCTCATACATAAGGATGTTGGCATCTACTGCCATCCCTATCCCAAGTACTAATGCGGCAATTCCTGGTAGGGTCATTACAGCATGAATCCAGTCAAAGATTACTAACGTAATAAATGTAAAGATTGTTAATGTAATATCTGCCACTAAACCTGGTAAACGATAAACTAACAACATGAAAATGAAAATTAACGCTACACCAATGATACTAGCAAATACTGTACTATTTAATGCTTGGTCACCGAATTGTGCACCAACAGAAGTTGAGTACATTTCAGTTAATTTTGCTGGAAGTGCACCAGCATTTAATATCCCTGCTAAATCTTTTGTTTCTTGAACTGTAAAGTTACCTGTGATTTGGACGTCTTTAGAATTAATGGTTTGAGTAACTTGTGGGTTAGATACAAATTTAGGTTTTGTTTCCAAAACTTCTTTTTTGTAAGAGTCTTTTCCTTCGTTAAAGTCTAACCAAATAACTAATAGATTATTTGGCGCTCCCATTGCAGCAACTTTACTTGTTACATTTGCAAATTTATTTGGGTCCTTTAGTTTAAGTGTAACCATTGGACGACCTTGTTGGTCAAAAGCTGCTTTTGCTCCACCTTGTTGTAAATCATTACCGTCTAATAACACTTTGTCATTGACATCACGGAATGTAAGGTTTGCTTGGTTTGATAGGACATCACGTGCTGATTCTTGGTCTTGAACTCCTGCTAATTGAACACGGATACGGTTACCATTTTCAATTTGAATACTTGGTTCGCTTACCCCAAGAACATTTACACGTCTACTAATGGCATCAGCCGTTGCTTTGACATCACTTTCGGTTATTTTCTGTCCTTCTTTTAAAGGTTCAACTTGATAAAGAACTTCGAAGCCACCTTGTAGATCCAGGCCTAAGTTAATGTTACTTAGTACGCCTTTTGCGGTCGTTCCCATGAGTGCGCCGATTACAAGGACAATCATTAGAAACGCGACGATTCGGCTTTTTAATTTCATTAAAACTTCCTCCTCAAACAAATGCCACTGTATTACTAAATGACAGTAGACGATTTTGATGTTCGCTGTGCTAGTTAGTTATCTTGTCACTACTTTGTATCGAAGTGTTGTCCTAGCCAGAAAACTATCTCTCAATCACGAGCATTAATCGCCTTTATGAAGCAGTAGAATTCTTTCATACCATTGTTTCATATTCTATTGATTCGATCTCGTCACTATAATTGCATAACACGTTTTATTATGAAACAGGTTTGCCTAGCTGTCAAATCAATCCCATGTACTTTTTTACTAATTAGGAAAGAATTTTAGGTGAATTTTGATTTCCTATTAAAATTTGTAACTCTTCATCGTTAATAGGAGCAAACCAATTTGCACTTTTTAGTTCTTCTACTTGTGTGAAAGTCATATACTGAGCAGCAGTTAATGAAAAAATATCGGCGATCACTTTATGTAAAGCTAATTCGGCCTCACTTAACTTTTTCCATTTTTTCACGACTAAAAAGCGCCAAATATCCTGTTCGGTAATACTTTTTAAACCTTCCATTTTAAAATCTGCTTTTTTTATTTTTAGGACAGGTAAAACTTTTGTAAATAATTGTTCATATTGTATTACCATCTTCACTCACGTCCTTTTCCATTTTTTTGAACGTACAAGATTTAGTATTTTACAGAAATTGTATTTACAGAAAGAAGGGACCTTATGACTTCATTTTTCCATGGCACCTTTTTGTTAATGGGGGCTGTTCTACTCTCTAAATTATTAGGTTTTTTATATCGAATGCAATTTATGCGTGTTGCAGGTGAAGAGGCTGTAGGCGTCTATATGACAGCTTACCCTGCATTTATCTTCTTTTTATCACTTGTTCAACTAGGTATACCAATTGCCATAGCGAAAATCGTCGCTGAATTAGAGGCAAAAGGTAAACGAGTTGAAATTAGTAAAGTAATGCGCACTTCTAGACTATTAAGCTATCTATCTATCCTACTTTTCTTTCCACTAATATTACTATTCATTCCTTATTTAGCTGAAAATCTTCTACATGATAATCAAGTTAGAATGTTGCTATATGTTTCACTATTTACTGTACCCTTATCTATGGCTTCCGCTTTATTAAAAGGATTATTCCAAGGTCTTGCACGTATTGAAGAAACAGCTTGGTCACAAACAATTGAACAAGTTATACGGATTGCCATGATTACTTGGTTATTACCTTATGGTGTTGTACAAGACTCCCCTGCTACTACCGCTACATATGCAATGGTAATCACAGGTCTTGCCGAAATAGCAGCCCTAGCCTATTTATACTGGAAATATTTACACGCAAAACGTAAAGGAATTGTTCTGTCATCAAAAGGTTATTCTTCTCCAAAGCCAATTTTAAATATTGCCTTACCTTCTACTGGTAGTCGCTTATTCGGATCTTTTACATGGTTTTTAGAACCCATTGTTTTTTTAAAAGCGTTAACATTAGCCGGTTTAACTGCTGCAGCTGCAACAAAACAATACGGAATCATATCAGGTGTTCATATTCCATTACTACTTTTCCCCTCATTTATCCCGTATGCATTAGCTGTAGTACTAATTCCCGCTGTTAGTGACGCTGTTGCGAGAGGTAAGCAATCTCTTTTAAGAGAAAGAGTCCATATTGCTCTAAGGTTATCTACAATCGTTGGTTGTTTCAGTGCCGTTTTCTTTTTTTTATACGGAGACGAATTTGCCACAAAACTCTTCCATCTGTCAGAAGATCGAGGGTACATGAAATTATTAGCTCCTATTTTCTTCTTTTACTATATACAGAGCCCCTTAAATTCGATCCTTCAGGCACTGGATGAAGCTAAGGCAGCAATGATGAACTCTGTATATGGTGGGATTGGTAAACTTCTGGTCATGCTCGCTCTCGCTTCGCAGCCTTTCATTGCTGAAACAGGTGCCGTTATTGCCATTGGCTTTGGGGTTTTGATAACTTCTTTCTTGCATATTGCTACGATTAGGAAAAAGAAATATGTTGAAACTGGCTTTAAATTATTCATCATTCCATACTGGGTTTGCATTCTAGTCGTTGTCGTACGTCAGTATATCTTACCTACTTCGCAATTTAATATATGGATTAATGGATCCATAACTCTTGCTTTGCTATTTGTGATTCTTATGATTGCTGATCAAATTCGAATAACTGATTTCCGTTATTTGACTAAGACATTAAGAAAGCGATTATGATTTCATTTGGACATGAACTTTCCCCTCTTCAAAACAACAATAGAAAATTCGGTCAGTTTCTTTATAACCAATTTTATCCAGCTCTCTTAGTAACCATTGTTCGTCTTTGTCAATTAATTGAAGGTGTCTTCTCTGAATTTCGCCATCAACCACTAATGGTAATATCGGGGGCAGGCTATCTTTCATGAAGATAGAAAGATTTCCTGATGGTTCTAAAAAAGCGTATGCCACTTTTTGAATTGACCCAATTTGTTTCTCTCTTAGTTGTTGAAACAAATCGTCTAAATTATAACGCTGTTTTCTCATTTCATCTTCAAGAAGCACGCCATCACGTATAATCGTTGTTGGATCACCATCAATTTTATCACGAATAGATTTACTTTTTAAGGAAATAAAAGAAATTGTTACTTGTATAATTAATAATATGATCATAGGTAAAATGGACTCAAATAAGTTTCGTTCTGGATCATCAACTGCAAACGATGCAACATCTGCAATCAATACAAATACGACAAGGTCCATTACACTTAATTCTCCAACCTCACGTTTTCCCATAAGCTTAAAGATAATTAAAATGACAAAGTATAGGAAGATCATACGAAAAGCGATAACTAATAAATCGTTCACATTACGACTCCTTTTTTATTTCTAGCCTTTGTCGTTGCTATACAAATTATGCATTACAAGAAAGTGTAAATTACCAAAGCAGCTATACCACACACAAGTAGAATAAAAATAATGTAGCCTAAGGAACGAATCCATTTGGGCTTTGCATGTACTTTTAAGCGATTACTTCCCGTTCGATTTTGTGCCATTCGTTGTTTAGCTGTTAAACGTGAATGGATGGTATCATCGTCATATCCTAACTGCTCTATTTTCTTTTTTGTATTCAGTTTTTTTTTAGACATCGTCATCGTTTTCCTTTCAACAAGATGAACATTGTATTATTTCTACAAAAGCGCAAAAAAGCCTTTATTTCTATTCGAAATAAAGGCTTTAATTTGTTTAGATAGTATTTTCCATAGCAAAAATTTCATTCTAAATTTACTCGTTTTATTAACAATTGGCTTTAGAACAATATTATTGATATTTCATCAGTTTCGCTACAGGAGGACACTTTCCTGTGGGATTCGCCGCCTTTCGCTCAAGTATGATGCATTAAAATCAACAATATCATATAACAATACCTAATAATTAATATTATTTTGCTGCTTCTGTTACTTCTACTACTTTACCTATAGCAGCACGTTCAAAACGTAATTTAGAACCGTCTTCAGCTTTGATTAGCACTGATGCGTCATCGATTGCTTCGATTACACCGTGTAAACCACCAATAGTAACGATTTTATTGCCTCGTGCTAAATTACTTTGCATGTTTTGAGTGTTTTTACGTTGTTTTTGCGCTGGACGAATTAACATAAAATACATCAAAGCGAAAATAACAATCATTGGTAGAATTGCTTGTAATTGTTGTGGCATATCTAGATCTCCCCCTTTCTATCTCTAGCACTCATTATACAAGAATCAGAAATTTTTTGCATTTGGTTTGTTGAATCCATATTGTTCAAAGAATTCTTCACGGAAATCACCAAGACGATCTTCGCGAATTGCTTGGCGTACTTTACGCATTAAATCTTGTAAGAAATACAGATTATGATATGAAGTTAATCGAATGCCAAATGTTTCATCCGCTTTGATTAAGTGGCGAATATAAGCACGTGAATAGTTTTTACATGTATAGCAATCACAGTTTGGATCGAGTGGTCCGAAATCGCGAGCAAATTTTGCATTCTTCACTACTAATCGTCCTTGGCTTGTCATACATGTACCATTACGCGCAATACGAGTTGGTAGTACGCAGTCAAACATATCAATACCACGGATTGCACCATCAATTAATGAGTCCGGTGAACCAACTCCCATTAAGTAACGTGGTTTGTTAGATGGTAGTAATGGTGTTGTATATTCGAGCATTCTATTCATAATATCTTTTGGCTCACCTACAGATAAACCACCAATTGCATAGCCAGGGAAGTCTAAAGATACTAAATCTTGTGCAGATTGTTTACGAAGAGCTTCGAATTCCCCACCTTGTACAATCCCGAATAACCCTTGATCTTGTGGACGAGCATGTGCTTCTAAACAACGTTCAGCCCAGCGTGAAGTACGTTCTACAGAATTTTTCATATAGTCATACGTAGCTGGAAATGGCGGACATTCATCAAATGCCATCATAATGTCTGATCCAAGTGCGTTTTGAATTTCCATTGCCTTTTCCGGGCTTAAGAAAAGCTTGTCCCCATTTAAATGGTTACGGAAGTGAACGCCTTCTTCTTCAATTCGGCGAATATCACTTAAACTAAAAACTTGGAAACCACCAGAATCAGTTAAAATAGCACGATCCCAGTTCATAAATTTGTGTAATCCGCCTGCTTCACGAATAAGTTCGTGACCTGGACGAAGCCATAAATGATAGGTATTACTTAAAATAATACCGGCACCCATTTCTTTTACCTCTTCTGGGGCCATCGTTTTAACTGATGCTTGTGTGCCAACTGGCATAAAAGCCGGTGTTTCGAAAGAGCCGTGCGGTGTATGCACGATTCCTAGTCTTGCGCCTGTTTGCTTATCTGTCTTGATAAGCTCATATCGAATTGCTTGAGACATATATTAGTTTCCTTTCTTTGCTTTTGGTCGGATGAACATTGCATCGCCGAAACTGAAGAAACGATATTTGTTTTCTACAGCAACTTTATATGCATTCAAAACATTTTCACGACCTGCAAGTGCACTGATCATCATAACTAGTGTTGATTTTGGTAAATGGAAGTTTGTTACCATACCTTCAACTGCTTGGTATTCAAAACCTGGATAGATAAAGATAGTAGTCCAACCAGATTCTGCAACAATTTCACCGTTATTGCGATGTGCAATTGTTTCAAGAGTACGTGTAGAAGTTGTACCTACCGCAATTACACGACCACCATTTGCTTTCGTATCATTTATAATCTGTGCAGTTTCTTTCGATAAATTATAGAATTCAGCATGCATATCATGTTTTTCGATATTTTCTACACTTACTGGGCGGAATGTTCCGATGCCTACGTGTAAAGTTAAGAATGCTACTTTTACGCCTTTTGCACGGATTTGATCTAATAATTCCTCTGTGAAGTGAAGACCAGCTGTTGGTGCTGCAGCTGAACCAAGTTCTTTTGAATACACTGTTTGGTAGCGTTCTTGGTCTTCTAGTTTTTCATGAATATACGGTGGTAATGGCATTGTACCCAGTTTTTCTAGAATCTCAATGAAGATTCCTTCGTAATTAAATTTGAACATCCGGCCACCATGTTCTAATTCACCAGTACAAGTTGCTTTTAGTAGTCCGTCACCGAATGTAATTTCAGTGCCGACTTTCACGCGTTTTGCTGGTTTTACAAGTGTTTCCCATTCATCATCACTTGTTTGTTTTAATAATAATACTTCAACATGAGCGCCAGTTTCTTCTTTAACACCAATTAAACGCGCTGGTAATACACGTGTGTTGTTAAGAATTAAACAGTCACCTTCTTGTATTTCACCTAAAATGTCACGGAAATGATGATGTGACAATTCACCAGTTTCGCGATCTAATACCATAAGTCGACTAGATGCACGATCTTCAAGCGGTACTTGTGCAATTAATTCTTCTGGTAAATAGTAATCAAAGTCTTCTAATTTCATTGTAAACTTCCTTTTTATTATTTGGCTATGTTAATGGATAGCTCCATTTCAATCCAAATGTAACTTAGCCTATTATTTATGATTCTGATGGATATGCATAACCAAAATGTTCATACGCAAGTGCTGTTACAATACGACCTCTTGGAGTTCTTTGGATAAAGCCTATTTGCATTAAGTATGGCTCATAAACATCTTCAATCGTCATTGATTCTTCTCCAATACTAGCAGCAATCGTATCTAATCCTACAGGACCTCCACGGAACCGTTCAATCATATTCTCAATCAATTTATGATCGATATGATCTAAACCCAGTGGATCAACTTGAAGTAGTTGTAACGCATCTTGGGCTAATTTTAGCGTGATATCGCCATCTCCAATTACTTGTGCATAATCACGCACCCGTTTTAACAGACGATTGGCGATTCGAGGTGTTCCACGAGAGCGTCTAGCTACTTCACCTGCAGCAATTTTATCAGTACTGACATCAAATAATTCTGCACTTCTACAAACAATTTCAGTCAATGAATATTCATCATAGTAGTCTAAACGTAATAATACACCAAATCGGTCTCTTAGTGGAGCAGATAGCGCTCCAGCTCTTGTTGTTGCACCAACTAATGTAAAAGGAGGTAAATCCAGTCTGACTGAACGAGCTTGTGGCCCTTTCCCTACTACAATATCTAAACAGAAATCTTCCATTGCAGGATATAGAACTTCTTCAATAGCTCTAGGTAATCGATGTATTTCATCGATAAATAAGACGTCTCCAGGCTCTAGTGAACTAACAATCGCAGCTAAATCACCTGGGCGCTCGATTGCAGGACCACTTGTCATACGTATATTGACGCCCATTTCATTAGCGATAACAGCTGCAAGCGTCGTTTTCCCAAGACCTGGGGGACCATAAAGTAAAACATGATCAAGGCTTTCCTCGCGCATTTTAGCTGCTTCGATGAAGATTTTTAAATTATCTTTAACCTTTTGTTGCCCTATATATTGTATAAGGGTTTGAGGTCTTAATGATAGCTCAAACTGATCATCGTCCTTTGTTGCCTCGCCTGATACGACACGATCATCCACAGCTACTACCTCCTTTCTACTATTGTTGTTTTAATAAAAGCTTTAACGCTTGCTTCATATAATCCTCAGTCGTTATTAAACGGTCGTTTTCATCCAATTGAGGACGGATCTTTGTCAATTCACGTTCAGAATAGCCAAGTGCTGCAAGTGCCAAAAGGGCTTCTTCAAGTTCATGCTTGTTCGGATTTACACCAAATAGTGGTAATTCATCTTCTGCACTTGGTAATTCAATATTTTCAAGTAAGCTGTCCAATTTTCCTTTTAAATCTAGAATCATTTGGCGCGCTGTTTTTTTGCCGACACCAGGGAATTTCACTAAGAATTTTTCATCCTCTTGCTCAATTGCAGAGATTACTTGACTTGGATCACCGCTCGCTAAAATGGCTAGTGCTCCCTTTGGTCCAATCCCTGATACTTGAATTAGCTTACGAAATAATTCTCGTTGTTCTAATGTTTTAAAGGCAAATAATAGATTTGCATCTTCACGCACATGTAAATGTGTAAAGACTTTTACTTGTTCCTTACTTACTTGAAAAGCAAATGGATTTGGAGTATATAATTGCCACCCAATCCCTTGTTGCTCTAACACAATATATTCTGGTGTTACACGCGTAACAGTTCCCATTATGTAGTCGTACATGACCATTGCTCCTTTTGTTCAACGCTATCGATTATAGCATAATTTTAAATAAGTGATGATATGCGAACCTGCTATTACAGTGAAAAAAGATAGGCCATAATCGAGGCCTATCTCAAAAGGCAAACATGTATTCTATTTCCACCTACCACAATCATACCATAATTTTGACCAAGAAGAGAGTGCCACTTCCGTAAAGCGTATTAATTCCTCCACAAACGCTTGCTGTTTTTCATTAGTAACCGTTTTTACATACATCCATTCACGCAATATTTCATTTGGAAAACGCAGTGTTTGTAAATAAGTAAGTGGTATTCGTTTTAGTAAAGGTTGCTCATTCAGCAATGTACTCAAGTTATAATTCACATGTGGCAATACACGATGCATCCACATAATAAACTCTTCCTCTGGGTGTCCATAAGCAGCAAGATCAAAGTCAATCAAAATATTCTTCCCTTTAGAGTCTTTCAAAAAATTATGATGCACTACATCTCCATGAAGTAATGTCTTTGTACTCTGTAAAGGTTCTATTTGATTAAAGCCTTTTAATGCTTCCTGCGCATATAAAATGAGCTGATTACAGTTGTCTGCACCAAGATATACAGATACTTGTGCATAATGCATGATGAATTTTTGCAATCTTTCTTGCCATTTTAGACGCAAATCATACGGTGGTAAAAGATATTCATCTTTTGACCAGTCTACTTTTTTTCCAGTTTGATGTAGCTGATGTAAAAGTTCTAGGGAGTTTGTACGGTCAATTCTTGATTGATAACTAAACGACCTAGCATTTTTTATCCATGGTTGTATAAGTATATTTTGATCTTCTAACGTAACTTTTGATAACGTATGTGGGAATTGCATGTCAGCAAGTTTTTCATGTATTGCTTTAACCTTTTTGGCAACCAATGGATTATCATATTTTTTCACTACAAATTCTTCTTTTTTTAACTGACAATGCCAGACATTCGATTTAATCTTCCTTTTTAAATCGAAATTGATCACCTAACAAGACTCACATCCTGCTTGCGGGAAGTTTGGCATAGGGTATGGTTGTGGTTGTGGCCAATGGTGAGCTGGTGGGAATTGTGAGCAACAACAATGTTCTTGCCCCATCATTTGGTGATGCATCATTGGATGAAACGGCATTTGTGGTCCATAATTCCATTGTGGTTCATTAAACTGTGGATGCTGCATTGCTGGCATATGATACCAAGGTTCTACATTTTGGTGAGGTCCTTGTTGTTCGTATAAAGATGATGATTCACATTCTCTTGTAGATTCTGGCATTTGCCAATGTGGCGGTGTCATTGATTCCATCATCGGTCCCGTCATCGGTCCCATCATCGGTCCCATCATCGGTCCCGTCATTGGTCCCATCATCGGTCCCATCATCGGTCCCGTCATTGGTCCCATCATCGGTCCCGTCATTGGTCCCGTCATTGGTCCCGTCATTGGTCCCGTCATTGGCCCTGTCATTGGTCCCGTCCACGACTCTTGCATTGGCCCACCCATTTGTCCCATCCATGGCTCTTGCATTGGCCCACCCATTTGTCCCATCCACGACTCTTGCATCGGCGCCATTTGTCCTGACCACGGTGATACCATATGATGGCCTCCGCATCCGCAATGATGTTGTGGTGCCATTTGTCCTGACCACGGTGATACCATATGATGATGCCCCCCGCATCCGCAATGGTGTTGCGGTGTCATGTGATGGCCTCCGCATCCACAATGGTGTTTTGGTTTCATATGATGGCTCCCACATCCGCAATGGTGTTTTGGTTCCATATGATGGCACCCGCATTCGCAATGGTGTTTTGGTGAAACAACCTGTGGACATGGCATTGGCATTGGCATCGGTATTGGCATCGGTATCGGCACTGGCTGTGGACATGGTGCGCAAGCAGGTTGTTGATATTCTTTTTGCGGTTGAATAATGAATTCCTCCTCATGTTGTTCGATCATTTCAATTCTCGCTCTGACGGGGCGGGCTTCTTCAAATGGATGTACATGTGGTATTGGCGTTGGTTCCACAATTGGGATAGGGACAGGGATAGGTACCGGCGGTGCTACTGGTGGCTGCACCGGCTGTGCAATTGGATATTCCTTCGGTATTATCCTCGGCTGTTCTTTTGGATGTGCAATTGGATGCTCCTTCGGTATTACCCTCGGTTGCTCTTTGGGATGTGCGATTGGGTGCTCTTTTGGGTGATGTTCTCTTGGATGCTCTTTTAGGTGATGTTCTTTTGGATGCGTCATTGAATGCTCCTTTTGATGATGTTCTTTTGGATGCGTCATTGAATGCTCCTTTGAATGATGTTCTTTTGAATGCGTGTTTGAATGCTCCTTTGGTGCCATCCTCGGTTGTTCTTGTGGTTGCACATGGTGTACTGGTTGTTCCTTAGGATGTACTTGATGAACTGGTGGTTGCTGTGCTTTTGGATGCGCTGGTTGATGCTCTATTGGTGTTTTCTTAGGCTGTTCTTTTTTTGGCGCATCAGGCAAAAATAATTCCATCCCTGGAACGATGTAATCAGGATTTGCTAAATGGACGTTTAATCTTTTCATATCCTCGAAAGAAATACCGTATTGTCTTGCAATTTTCCAGAGTGTTTCGCCCTTTTTGACAGTATGAACGCGCACGCTTTTCCTCCTTCCGTCTCTATACAATATGAAAAGCATCGTTATTTGGACACTCGAATCTTATTTGTTTACGCCTTTCATGTTACACTATGTATGTAGAAGTACTATTTATGCTTGGATTTTGGGGTGTTATTTATGAAAAAATTACTTGGTGAAGAACGTAGAGCGTTTTTATTAGATTTATTAAAAACAGAAGGTAAGGCCATTACAGGTACTGAATTTGCACAAAGAACGAATGTTTCTAGACAAGTAATCGTCAATGATATCGCCTTACTAAAAGCGCGAAATGAACCGATTGTTGCAACGAGTCAAGGTTATATATTTTTTAATCAAAAAGCTAGCGTACAAATTTTCGAACGACAAATCGCTGCTTACCATACATCAGATCAAACAGAAGAGGAATTAAATACATTGGTGGATGCAGGAATTACGGTAAAAGACGTCACCGTCGAACACCCTGTTTATGGCGAAATAACAGCCAATATTATGGTAAAAAATCGATATGACGTTCAACAATTTATGAAAAAGTTGCAAGAAACAAACGCAAGTCCATTGATGGCTTTAACAGATGGTGCACATCTGCATACCATTTCAGCTCCAACTGAAGCTCAACTCGATTTAGCCGAAAAATTATTAATAGAAAAAGGGTATCTCCTTAAAAAAGATTAATTTTTACGCAAAAAAAAGTGTCCAACTCATTTGGACACTTTTTTTATTTCTTCCTTGGAATGTTGCTTGTATGTAAAATAGCTTCCCAATGATTTCACAGAGCAACCTAATGCAGCAAGTTCCTCCATTGCACCTTTCATCATTGGCGTATTTTCATCCTCTAACAAATCCAATATAAAGAAATAATCACCTAAACCTGTTTTTAAAGGCCGAGATTCAATTTTACTTAAATTAATTTGACGCCAAGCGAAAACAGATAATATTTGATGTAATGCACCTGAGCGATCATTTGGCAATTTTACCATCAGCGTTGTTTTGATTTGTTCTTCACGTTCTACAAGATCAATACGTTGGTTGCTTCTAGAAAGAACAAAGAAACGCGTATGGTTAAAATGGAAATCGTGAATTTGGGGTTGGACAATTTCTAAGTCATAGGTTTTAGCTGCTGCCGTGTTACCGATTGCCGCAATACACTCATCAGGATGCTCGAAAACAAACTGTGCAGCTGCAGCAGTAGATGTTGTTTGATGTAATGGAATACCTCTAAAACGGTAATACAAGTATTTATGACATTGTGCTAAAGCATGCGGATGCGAATAGACTCCTTGGATGTTCTCCCAATTCTCTACTTGCTTTTTATGTACCATCAAATGTTGCTCAATTGGTGATAGTACTTCTCCTATGACATATAAATCGACCTCATGAAATAAATAGTCAATAGTTAGTGGAACAGTGCCCTCTAAAGCGTTTTCTAATGGAACAATGGCTAAATCTACTTGACCTTCAGCCACAGCTTCAATACATTCTGGAATTGTTTTATACGGAATGATCCATTCGTCCCGAAATAATTCTTGTGCTGCTACATGTGTAAATGTACCTTCTGGGCCTAAAAAAGCCACTCGATTTTCCAATTCTTTGGATGCCAATTTGATAAAGCCCCCTTATAATGCGCCTGAACTAATTACCTCTGCTGATTCTACGAAGTCTAATTTTTTGAGACTTTGAATTAACTCGTCCAACTCCACATCCATAGCTGTAACATCTAATGAAAGCGTAACATTAGCACGGCCTTGAATCGGAATCGTTTGATGGATTGTCAAGACATTACAATGTGTATCTGTAACTGTGGATAGAAGTCGAGCTAGTGTTCCTTTGCGGTCCTCCAGCTGTAGAAAAACTGTTAAAATACGTTCTTGTACAATAGAGTGAAAGGGGAAAACAGCATCTCGATACTTATAAAACGCACTTCTTGATAAATCGACCTGTTTAACAGCATCCCAAATTGAAGTGACAGCACCTGTTTGCAACAAGTGCTTCGCTTCTAATGTTTTTTGCATGGCATCTGTTAAGACATCTTCGCGTACTAAATAATAGCGTTGATCTGCTACATTTTTCATCTTTTTCCCCCCTGAATACTACTCTACAAAATCAAACTCAAATTCTAATAAACGAACGGTATCACCATTTTCGGCGCCTCGTTCTCGTAATGCTTCATCGACACCCATGCCACGTAATTGACGTGCGAAACGTCGAACTGATTCTTCACGGCTAAAGTCCGTCATTTTGAATAGACGTTCGATTGTATATCCTGTTAATACATAGGCACCATCATCGGCACGACTAATAACAAAATCTTCGCCTTTTGCTTCATGTTTATATAGAACAGTTGCATCTGTTTCTTCATCTTCAATTTCATGAAGTGGGAATTCTGGTGTTTCTTCCAATAAGTCTGCAGCTGCAAATAGCATTTCTTTTAAACCTTGACGTGAAATTGCTGAGATTGGGAAGATTTGAGCATCTTCACCGATTTGGTCTCTAAATACGTTTAAGTTCTCTTCAGCATCAGGCATGTCCATTTTATTGGCTACAATTATTTGTGGACGTTCTGTAAGTCGCATATTATATTGTTCTAATTCTTTATTGATTGTTAAATAATCTTCGTATGGATCGCGACCTTCCATACCAGACATATCAATCACATGAACAATTACGCGTGTACGTTCGATATGACGTAGGAATTGATGTCCTAGGCCAACACCTTCAGATGCGCCTTCAATAAGCCCTGGAAGGTCAGCCATAGCAAAGCTTCGGCCATCATCAATACGAACCATCCCTAAATTGGGTACGATTGTTGTAAAGTGATAGGCACCAATCTTAGGCTTTGCAGATGTAACAACAGATAGTAATGTGGATTTCCCTACACTCGGGAATCCGACTAGACCTACATCTGCTAATACTTTTAATTCTAATATAACATTAAGTTCTTGTCCTGGCTCCCCTTTTTCTGAAAGTTCTGGCGCAGGATTTGCAGGTGTAGCAAAACGCGAATTACCACGACCTCCACGACCGCCTTTTGCGATGACCGCTTTTTGACCATGTTCTACTAAATCTGCAATGACACGGTCAGTTCCTTCTTCGGTCACAACCGTACCAGGTGGCACAGAAACATAAAAAGGTTCTGCTTTTTTACCATGTTGGTTTTTACTCATACCATGTTCACCGCGATCAGCTTTGAAATGGCGTTTATAACGGAAATCCATCAGTGTACGTAAGCCTTCGTCTACTACGAATACTACATCGCCACCATGGCCACCGTCACCACCCGCTGGACCACCATTTGGTACAAATTTTTCACGACGGAAGGCTACCATACCATTGCCGCCATCTCCACCTTTAACATAAACTTTTACGTGGTCGACAAACATTAAAAACCCTCCTTCTTACTTACAATGGCGTAGTGCCATTCTTGTTCTGAATATTGATCCTCATCAATCGTTAAAAATGGATGTTCCATTGATTGATTGAAAATTTCTTTTTGGTTCCACTGACCTTTTGCTTGAAACGAAATCTCAAATTGCTTTTCTGTTGAATAGATTTGCAATGAAAGTTGCTGCTCAACAAACGGATCTAATGATGGATAGATGTGCGAAACAGATTGATCTAAATATTCATAAATCACTTCATCTACTCCCTCATCTACTTCATGTTCAATCATACTCTGAATCGTAACATTGAAGTTTGGGCAACGCCACCCTAATGTATGGATCCATTCAATTGTTTTAGGTAAACCTAATTTATTGATATTGAAAAAGGTTTTACATTGATCAGCAATTTCTTCAATAGATGCTTTTGCTGCTTCAGTTCTACCTAGATCAAGATTGATTTTAATTAGTTGAAGTTGATTTAAAAAATCATGGTTTGCAAAACGTAGCACTTCATTTACGGTGAGTGTTTTATCGTTCATCATGGTTCACTCTCCTTCGATGAGATGTTCATCTTACAGTATACCAACTTTCAAAAAATTTTTCTTCTATTAGAAAAAATTCGGCTTCCGCAAAATGTAGCGAAAGCCGATTTTGAACTAAGCTTACTAAATGATTTTAGGAATTCTTTAGAAAGAAAAAGGACTGCAATGAATGCAGTCCTTTTGACTTTTCATTATGCTTCTTGAGCAACAGGGTACACGCTGACTTTACGTTTATCGCGGCCGTAGCGTTCGAATTTAACAACGCCATCAACTTTTGCGAATAAAGTATCGTCACCACCGCGACCTACGTTTTCTCCTGGGTAAATTTTAGTACCGCGTTGACGGTATAAAATTGAGCCACCAGTTACGAATTGACCATCAGCACGTTTAGCACCTAAACGTTTTGCTTGAGAATCACGACCGTTCTTAGTAGAACCTACACCTTTTTTAGAAGAGAAGAATTGTAAATCTAAAGATACTAGTAACATATGTTCCACCTCCTAGATCATTTTATATTTTAATTCGATAAAATCTCCATAACTAGCAACCATCGTATAATACTGGGTTACCATTGTTTGAAGAATAATTTGCAGTTTTGCATCAGTTTCAATGTCAAGATCGGCTTGGTCGATCACACAGGATAAAAATCCTCCGTTCTCGCCCTGCTCGATACCTGGTTGTAATTGTAGAATTTGTCCAATCGCATTGACAGTACCAAAGGCAATAGCAGATGCGCCTGCACATACTAAATCGTAACCAGGGTCTCCTGAATAGGCATGACCTGAAATTTCAAATCCATAAGATTTGCGGTTTTCATCGCTTTGAATTTCAACAGTGATCATCGTATCACCCCACTATTAAGCGTTGATAGCTTCAATAACTACTTTAGTGTATGGTTGACGGTGACCTTGTTTACGACGGTAGTTCTTTTTAGCTTTTAATTTGAAAACAACAACTTTTTTCGCACGGCCTTGTTTTTCAACTTTAGCTGTAACTGTTGCGCCTTCAACGAAAGGAGCTCCAACTTTAACATCTTCGCCACCAACGAAAAGAACTTTGTCAAAAGTAACTGTTTCACCAGCTTCAGCGTTGATTTTTTCAACGTAGATTGCTTGGCCAGCTTCTACTTTAACTTGTTTACCACCAGTTTCAATAATTGCGTACATAACTGCACCTCCTCAATTAGACTCAGACTCGCCCTCAATAGGTGATCACATAGATGCTTAATAACCTTTTCAGTGCGGTTGTAGCACGGGTGCTACATAACATTAGAAATAGTACCATACTAAAACTATGACGTCAACCTATTTAACACAACGTTTTCAAAAGCTTGTTCGTATTTTCGGTAGCGGAAAGCCTTGATATTCTGATAAAAAAGTAAAATGAGAATTAACATAAAAAACATTGAACGCGGTATATACCATATGGCCAAAATAAAACAGGTTAGACAGCATGACATAGATAATAGTAAAAAAGAAGTCTTAGTAGCTTGTAGTGACTTTTTCTCACTCCACACTATTTCTAAGATCCTTCCTCCGTCTAAAGGCCAGATTGGTAATAAGTTGATCAATAGCAATAAAACCTGAATAGTTTGTAACGGGCCACTTAAATTTCCCGGAAAAAAAAACGCTATACCGAATAACAATAATGTCGCGATTGGTCCAGCAATAGCGATCTTGAATTGTTGACTTTTGGTGATCTGCCATTTCGTTTCATATAAAATTTCACCACCATATGGCATAATGATGCATGATTTCACTTTTACACCAAGGATATAGGCTGCAACTAAATGCCCACATTCATGCCAGCATAAAGAAATGAATAGTAGCGCATAATTAGAAAACTGCCCTGTGATGATTAACCATACAATCAATGGTAAAAGTGTGGGATGAAGCTTCAACTTCCCCATCACTTAAGCCAGTCCTTTAATGATCCGGAATCTAAAATGGTACCTCTTCGCTCTACTTGTAAATAGAATGTACCTGACTTCATCGAAGCCAAAGGTTCTCCTTCCTTAATAGACGTATATGGCAAATAGTCTAGAGATTTTAGAAAACCATATGTTACACGTTCTCCTGTATCATATGTAATCGTCATTGTTTTACCAAGTGATTTTGTATGCCCTGTAAAAATAACAAAACCATCATGCTTCGCATAAATCGTTAGTGGCTCATCGTAAGATAATAACACACCGTCCGAAAATGTTTGCATGGTATTATATTCTCCGATATGAGAGTCAGCAACAGGTGCCATTACCGCCACCTTTTCTTCTTCGTGAAATACTTGCTTTGTCCAATTTGTAAGAACAAGTAAATCATCATTGGATAGCACATAGTCAGTGACATCAGTTTTTAGTATTTGCTTTTTTTCTAATGCTATTACGGTAAATAACATTACTGCAATTACGACAGTAAATTTCCATTTATTCATTATCTACCCACCTCAAAATCCCATTTTCTATTAGTTTATGAGGCAAGGAGAATAATCAGTACAATAATCTAGACAGCTTCACTCTCAAATCAAGAACGCGGATATGACCCCAAAAATCGCGGGTAAATCTATGAAAATCACGGATAAATGGTTCAAATTCATGGATAAACGAAAGAACATACTAAAAAAAGAGCCCCTAAATTCTCTAGAGACTCTTTTGCTATGTAGCCAAACATTTATTTAGCAAACAAGGATTTAATTTTTGCGAAAACACCTTTATGTTCATTTTCCAATGACATAAGTGGTACAGATTCACCTAATATACGACGAACGATATTACGATATGCAATAGCAGCTTGTGTAGATGGCTCCATTACAATCGGTTCTCCTTTGTTAGAAGAGCGAATTACTTGTTCATCGTCTGGAATAATACCCAATAAATCAATCGATAAATGTGTCGTAATTTCATTTACATCTAGTGCATCCCCACTTTTCATCAATTGAGGACGAATACGATTGATAATTAATTTAGGTGGTTCGATTTCTTCCAGTTCTAATAGTCCAATAATGCGATCAGCATCACGTACTGCTGAAATTTCAGGCGTCGTAACAACAATCGCTCTGTCAGCACCAGCAACAGCGTTTTTATAGCCTTGCTCAATTCCTGCAGGGCAATCAATTAAAACATAGTCAAAATCAAGTTTTAATTCTTCAACTAACGTCGCCATTTGCTGTGGAGTCACAGCATTCTTATCCGACGTTTGAGCAGCAGGCAATAAGAACAGTAGATCATCAAATCGTTTATCTTTTACTAAAGCCTGTTGGACTTTACAACGCCCTTCAACAGTGTCTACTAAGTCATAGATAATACGGTTTTCTAAACCTAAAATTACATCTAGGTTACGCAAACCGATATCTGTATCGATTAAGCATACCTTTTTGTTTTGAAGGGCCAATGCAGTACCTAAATTAGCAGTAGTAGTTGTTTTCCCTACTCCACCTTTACCAGAAGTAATTACTATAGCTTCACCCACATTAGCTTCCTCCCTTAAATGTCGATAAATTTGGTCTTAAATTACGTAAATCCTGTAAACGGTCTATGGCAATATGACCGTTTGAGTGGATATAAGCACATTCCATTTCAGGTCTTTCCGCTAGAATTGTCACCTCATTGGTCATCAATTCCATTAAATCAGCAATCATAAGATGTGTAGCTTCTAACCATGAAGCAGCAATTACACATTCACGATTTCCATCTACACCGGCATGTGCAATCCCCTTCAAACGACCCATAACATAAATACTGCCTCCAGCAATCACCTTGCCATTGGGATTTACATCACCAATAACAATGAGATCGCCTTCAGCTTTTAATTCTTGTCCAGAACGTACAATACCTATGTAAGTTGCAGATTGGTTTTTCAAAAGCTTTTGGTTGCATTCTTCTATTGTAATAACATCACTTTTAATCTTTGAAACTTTTAGATGTTTGGAATGTTGTACGATATGAAGAATTTCCTTTAACTGCTCTTGACTACAATAGCGGTTACCTACGTGTATTGTTACTTCTGCTTGTCCTTCTAGACCATCTTCAGTGACTTTACGCTTTAATTCATCCAATAAATCAGAGTAAGCGCATTGATCATCTAGCTGTAGCACAAGTCCATCTTTTGTACCCTTAATTAAGACTAGTTGCTTAGTTGTCAAATGCTTCACCTCACGCTTCTCTGCTATAACGTTGATTGATTCGCTTTCTTTAAGAGACGAGCTTCTATCAAATACTTAAACGTCCACCCTAGCATGATTAAATAGATAGAGTTTGCAATCATAGTTGGTATGAGTCGTTGATTTAAAAACTCGGTAAATGGAACTGAAGTAAAAGAAATCAATAAGAAAAATTGATGTAAAACTATCTCTAATAGCGCTACAAGCACCAACGAAAGAATTGTTGTTATAGCTAGATGTTGATGGATATATTTTACTGTAGAACCTGCAATAAAACAAATAAATGGGTACAAGAATGTATATAATCCAATAATATCAATATAGAAAATATCATACAATACCCCAAATATTAATCCATACAACATCGCACGTTTGCGATCATAATAAATAGACAAGAAGATTAAGTACAAGATTAGGAATCTAGGTACTAAGTAATATAGATGACCATGCCACTCAATTGGCGAATAAAGGGAAAACTCTGTTTCTACAAAAAACAGTATAACAGCAACAAAAGGAATTAAAAATCTCGCCATTAGTTCCCCGCTCCTGTGCCTGTAGTAATTGTATTATTGGTATTATTACCATCAGAACCATCAACCGAGATGGATTGACGTTTAGCAATAACAACATGATCTAACATAGAGAAATCAGCTGCAGGTTTTACATATGCTAGTTTTGTTAAACCATAGTCATCTGTAGAAACTTCCGTAATTTCACCGATTAGTATACCTTTAGGGAATATGCCACCTAAGCCAGAAGTAGTAACTTTATCGCCTTTTTTAACGGGTAAACTTGAGTCGATTCGTTTTAGAAGCAACTCGCCACGTTTTGCATCAAAACCTTCGATCAAGCCAAATGCTTCTGATTTTTTTGTCGCAACTGCCGCAGATACTCTGTAATTTGTATTATTAGTTGATAATAATTCAACTTGAGAAGTATAAGGCGTCGTTTGCACAATTTTACCAACTAAACCTTTAGAAGTTAGAACAGCCATATTGACTTTCACACCGCTTATAGAACCCTGATTCAAAATGAGTTTTTCTTCCCATTGGTCAGGGTTACGTGCGATAACATTTGCTTGAATTGGATCAAAGTTACGTAAATCATCTTTTTTACCAACTAAATCTTTTAACTTGTCATTTTCAACTTTCAATTCATTGACTTTAGCTTGTAGAGTTCCAAATTCTTCCAAGCGCGATTTTAAACGTTTGTTTTCATCATAGGTGTTAATTAGTGAATCTATATTACTGATGAATCCTGTAAAATAGCTTGCCGGTTTAGCAACGATTGATTGTCCAAAGCCGACAGTGTCTTTGATTATTTGTTCAGGAAGTGATGCGTTTTGACGATCGCGTAAGGAAAAGCTAATCAATGCCACTAAGAAGATTACGCCGACAAGCAGCAATATCAATCGCTTATTCGAGAAAAACTGTGGCATTGTCTAATCCCCCTTATTTTGTTTGATGACGACGTATTAAATCGATGTGGTCTAGAGCCATACCAGTACCAATAGCAACACAATCTAATGGGTTTTCTGCGATAAATACAGGCATATTTGTTTCGTCACTAATTACTTTGTCCAAGTTTTTAAGTAAAGCACCACCGCCAGTTAATACAATACCGCGTTCCATTACGTCAGCAGATAATTCTGGAGGAGTTTGTTCTAATGTTTTTTTCACGCCATCGATAATCGCTGAAATTGATTCTTTCAATGCATCTACGATTTCAACAGATGAAATTTCAATTGTTTTTGGAAGTCCTGTCACTAAATCACGACCGCGGATTTCCATTCTTTCCACTTCACCCTCAGTGCTTGCTGAACCAATTTCGATTTTAATTGTTTCAGATGTACGTTCACCGATTGTTAAGTTGTAAGTTTTACGAATATAAGCAATAATTGCTGAATCCATTGCATCTCCACCGACACGTACAGATTCACTTGTTACAATACCACCTAAAGAAATAACAGCAACCTCAGATGTACCGCCACCTATATCAACTACCATACTACCTGTTGGTTCCCAAACTGGTAGATTTGCACCGATAGCCGCTGCAAATGGTTCTTCAATTGTATATGCTTCTTTTGCACCTGCTTGACGAGAAGCATCAATTACGGCACGTTGTTCTACTGATGTAATACCATAAGGTACACAAATCATTACATTTGGCTTTTTCCAGTTACCACCAGAAGCCTTCATAGCTTCTTCCATATAATATTTAATCATTGCAGTTGTAATATCGAAATCTGCAATAACACCATCTTTCATCGGGCGGATCGCCACGATTGAGCCTGGTGTACGACCAATCATTTTTTTAGCATCGTTACCTACTGCAACGATATCACCAGATTGTGTATTTTTCGCAACTACAGAAGGTTCTCTGAGTACGATTCCTTTACCTTTCAAAAATACCAATGTATTTGCTGTGCCGAGGTCAATCCCGACATCTTTTCCACCTAATCCAAACACTATTTTGTTCTTCCTTTCTCTTTTAGCCATAACTTTCGTAGCTGTCATAAAATCATAAGTTTCATTATAACGGAAAAGAGTAAAAAATTACAGTACTACATATACCCTTTCTCTTTTAAACTTATAAATTGATGATCTCCGATAATGACATGGTCTAATAGCTCTATTCCAATGATTAAACCTGCTTCTTGAAGACGCTTAGTCACGTCGATATCTTCAGGACTTGGAGAAGGATTACCAGATGGATGATTATGGGCACAAATAATCGAGGCGGCTGATCGTTTTACAGCTTCACGAAAAATTTCACGGGGATGTACAATTGAAGCATTTAAACTCCCAATAAAAATCGTTTGCTGATGGATAATTTGGTTTTTGACATTTAAGAAAAGCGTCACAAAGTTTTCTTGCAATAAAGAAGACATATCTGGCATTAAAAACGTCGCGGCATCTTGTGGTGAACGAATTGTGAAACGTTCATCAGCCCTTTTTTTGTGTAAACGTCTTCCTAATTCAATAGACGCCAACAGCTGGATGGCCTTTGCTTCACCAATACCTTTAATATCCATAATTTCTTCGATTGTTGCATTCTTTAATTCGTGAAGCTGTTCAAAATGGGTTAATACACGATTTGCTACATGAAGAACAGATTCTTGCTTCGTGCCTGTCCGGAGTAATATCGCGATCAACTCTTGATTTGATAAACTATCTGCGCCTTGTCGCTTCAGTCTTTCTCTAGGTCTATCATCTTGATGTACATCACGAATCATGAGTGATGCTTCAACATTAGTTACCATGTACTTGTTCCCCCTTTTCAACAGCAATAATTTTCTTATCCGTCAAAAAAGTTCTAAGTACATCTAAAGGAAGTCCTGCGACATTATATTTGCTTCCATCAATCTTCTTCACTAAATTTTGTCCAACTCCCATTATATTATAACCAACATCTTGCTCAAAAGGTTCCCCTGTTTCGACATATTGAGCAATTATTTTTTCTGATAAACGATGCATCGTCACATCAGACTGAACAACAAAAGATGAAAGCTGGTCCTCATAGCGAATTCCTACTGCTGTTGTCACTTTATGTTTGTTATTTGATAATCTCTTAAAATAAGATATTGCTTCATTTCTAGTACGAGGTAAACGTATTATCTCCCCTTTTAAACTTACAACACGTTTAACATTCATATAGCATAATGATGCATGTGGTTTTTGCATACGTAATAGCTTTACAACTACGGAACTATTAGCAAATTCAAAGGGATTAGTAGGCAGTGCATAATCCATTGGTACATTTTGGTAGATGACTGAAAAAGGTAGTTGTAGTTTTCCAAATAACTCTTCACAATTCCCCTGTGGATTAAGTAAAATAATGTCTTTGTTTGATCGTATTGACATTCCATCATACCTCCTTTTTAGCCATCATAATAGAAAAGTAAAATTTAGGGAAATAACCAAAAATAAACAAAATTCTTTTTTACATCTATTTTAACGATCAAAATTTAATTTCTAAGCAATCATTTTGCGAGACATAACGCGCTAAAAGTTGTAATTTTACCACCTCTAAATTATTGGAAGCCTTTGTCATAGCAGTAACATTCGCCTTCCAATCAGCTGGAGTGGCTTGTTCTTTAGTAGATTTGCTAAAATTTAATTTTGCAACTTTGCTAACTTCCAGTAATTGTGGTATATTTTTAAGTCCTTTTTCTTCACAAGTTGCTCCAGATAGCGTAAATGGCTTTACAAAGGCATCTTTGGTTACGATGGATTTGATCTTCTTTTCACTATTCCCTACAGCACTCCATAAATAGAATTGCTTTCCTGCTTGTACAATCGCAACATTTTCATATTCAGGATGACCTGCTAGAAAATCCGACGCTGCTTGTGATGAAGAATAAACACCGTATTGAACTGCATAGAATTTTACTGGTTTACTAGTTTCTTTTGTACTTTGTGACGTACTGGAAGATAATGTTTGTTCATCAGGTTGCGCTGATCTCTTTTCAACTGTCTGCAAGATAAAGAAAAATAGTAGTACCCCTGCAGCACCTATCAATACGCCATGAAAAACGGCCGCTAACATAAAATGTGTTTGTTCTTGTTTTTTTCTACTATTAAATTTCATGACATCACCCCTATTCAATACCCTAGCAGAATAGACATAAAAAAAGACAAGACTGATGTCGCCTTGCCTTAAAAAGTTTTCTATTTAAAATAACAAATTAGTATACCATTCGAGTATCTCTTGCCCATAAAAATACGTCACCACGCTTCCTACAGCAATCCATGGTCCAAATGGGATTGGTTGCTTACTCCCCTTTTTTTGCCACATAAGTTGTACTACACCTGCTACGAGTCCGATTACTGCAGACATAAACAAAGCCACAATTGTCAACTTAAAACCCAGTACAAGACCAATGACGAAAAATAGCTTAATATCGCCACCACCCATACCACCTTTCGACACAAAGGCAATAACAAACAAAATACCAAATCCAACAGTTGCTCCAACAAGCGCATCCCACCAAGGATCTAGTGGAGATAAAACACGACATACAATAAGCATAACCGCAAATGGCAATAGCACTTTATCTGGTATAAGCATATATGCAATATCCGAAACAGTAATAATCACCAGTAGTGAGATAAATAGTAATGCAACTGCTAATTCTGGAGTAAATCCGAAATGAGTATATGCTAAAGTAAATAAAATTCCTGTTAATAGTTCCATTAATGGATGGAAGAATCCTATTTTCGCACCGCATGTACGACATTTCCCTCCTAAGAAAATATAGGAAAGGACCGGCACTAAATCGATTGCCGTTAATCTTCTTTTACATCCATCACAATGTGAAGGTGGCACCTTTTGGCACACGTAACCCTACTACATTAAAAAAAGAGCCAAATACTAAACCAAATATCATAAAAAACACTGCATAGACAATTTCCATCTTTTATCCCTCTTTACCCCGCTATAACGGGCAGTATACCCCACCTTAAGTCTAATCTTGGGTTAACTGCCCATAAAAGCCCGATTGGTTAAACTAACAATCAGTGGAAAAGCACCACTAATTGAAGTTCCACTTTACTTATTGTTTTGATCATCCAATTGACCGACATAATAGAAGGTTGTAAGTTGAATTGTCGCTTGCAATTGATCTTCTTTGGTATCTGTAGATGAACCTGTTACTTCTGTATTTGGGGTTGCATAAGAAACAGAGTCAATACGCATAATTCGGGGTAAAGTCTCAATTTCCTTTAAAATTCTATGATTTCTTTTTTATCTATTGCAGAAACAGACATACGATAGATGCTGATAATAACGAAAAAAACCCTATTGATTGATATAAATCTAAAAAAGCCAACATAATAACTATAGGAAAAGGTACATTGAGAATTTATGTAGGAAGTAAAATTAATATTGATTCAAATAGTTCAATAAAAAATCTTCAGAAAGAAATGTATCCTAATTATTTGATTATTATAAGAACAACAACTACAGTGATGCAAAAGGTTACTTATCGATAACTAGATGCTGAAAATAATAGTTTGACTGTTGATAATATATCTAGATTTAAAGGAATATCTATCCAAGAATAGCTTTTACCTGAAGTAATGAAATTCCACAAGTTATATTCACTCCTAATGCAGATATTTTTATTAATGGTAACCATCCTATTTACGGAGTAGTTATGGCAAAATCTTTTACTGGTAATGGTACTCCATCAGAAGTGAATCGTTCAGAAAATGTGCCCATCGAAGTTGTTGAAACAGGAAATCCATTAGGAGAATGACAAGGGGAATTACTATATACTGTAATTTCAACAGATTCAATAATTGAAAAATAAAAAAGCAGGGATTTCCCCTGCTTTTTTCATCCTTATTCCGTCAAAACCCAGCAACCCGGTTTCTCCCCTGTTGCTTCGCTCCAATATACATCGCATGATCTGCGTTTCGGAGTAATGTGGTGCCTTCGTCTGTGTCTTCGAATGCGGAGGATACGCCTATACTTGCAGTTACACGAACGACTAGGTGATTGACGTTTTCCATCAAGTCTGGTGATATTTCAAATGGCTGTGCTTCGATGGTTTGGCGTAAGTGTTCTGCGATATTAAGTGCTGCGTCTTTTGAATAGTTTGGTAGGAGAATGACAAATTCTTCTCCCCCATATCTTGCAAGTGTACCTTGTCCGCCAATCTCTCTTCGTAAAGTGTCTGCGATTCCACATAAAATATCATTTCCACTTTGGTGACCATAACTATCGTTTATTCTTTTAAAATAATCAATATCCAGCATAATTAATGATAGATTTGAAATATTGTGATTTTTTAAATCCTGCATCATCTTCGTTAGATATTCATCAAAATAGCGATAATTATATAAGCCGGTTAGCCCACAGCGTTCACTGCTATGTCTAGTTTTTTCAACGTACCTTGCCTTCTCTAATGAAACTGCAAAATAAGAGCATATGAGTTCAAGCATCTTCACCTGGTATTCTTTAAAGAAATTTTTCTTCTTAGACGTTAATAATAGAACGCCTTCCATGTACTGATTTCTTGATAGAGGTAAAACTAATACACTTTGCGAATCCGGCAGCAAATAATTCCTGGATGGTAAAAGCCATTCTGAACGTTTGCTAAATATTACTTTTTCTTCTGTCAATAATGTATGTTTCAGTAAACTTTCACTTAGTTCTTTATGCGTTACATTTTTTAAAATTTCTTGTCCGTTCTCGTAAGCACGCAATACAGATAACGAACCTGTTTGTTTTCTTCGATCTATCATATAAAGTCCATCAATCTCAACCATTTTAGGAATTCGTTCCATAAACAAATCAAGTGTTTCTTCAGATTCCAACTGATCTGCTAATTGATGGCCAAAATGGGCAGCTTCTGAAAGTTCTTTGTTAATCTTACTTGATATACTATAAAGCTGTAATAATTGCGTCATCATGTAAAATGGAATTCCTAATAACACAATAGAAATGACCCCTGCATACTCTCCCAATATATATAAGCTAAGTCCCATTGGAAGTGCAAAGCAACCAATCACATAATCCCATGCATCATCAATTGTAAACAAAGGTAATTTGTTACCTAGTAAAAGTGCGCTAAGCTGTAAAAATACTTGATTCGCAATAATATTGATCACAATATAAAGCAATCCATATCCAATAATATGCAAATGATCTAATGAATGAATATTGCCTCCAAATTTTAAATAGATATAACCACTGAAGAAAGATATAAGGAAAAACATCATTGAATTCCAAGGAATCCGATACAAACTTTGGCGTGTGAGCTTTAATCGGTAAAGAAATGGTATTATAGAAATTTGGAAAACGATAATTTCTATATATAACCCAAACTTTAAAAAAACCGCAAGACTTACCCATTGAAGAAGGAAAAATGGCGTACCATTTATGACTACTGGATAAGTAGATGTTAAAAGCCCTAAAACAGTGAATCCTATTAACAGTGACCAATCGATATCCGTTGGAGGTGGAAATGCACGATAAACTGTATATATGCTTATTGGCATAAATACAATCCACGCGATAAAGATCATCATTTGAAACGCAAATGACTTTTTCATCCTAATTTCCCCCTCCCCTTTAGATTTTATAATGTAAATTATACCAGACCACTTTTCCATTTCAATACAAATATTTAGGTTATTTGAACCTTGCCAATAGTGTTTTCCTCCATTTAGCCAAAAGATAGAGTGAACCTGTCATAACCACAATGCTTGTCCCGTCTAGTTTTTCACTGATTATATTAACAATATTCCCTTTGGAAATCTGTTTATCTTCGCCATGACTTAAGTCACGCATTTCCCCTGCAGACATTGCTCTCTCATTATCAACATCAACAAATGTGAAACTTGTACTTACTTCTTCTAATAGCCTTAAAACTCCTGCTACATCCTTATCTTTTAACATTCCAATTACAAAGTGAATCTTTTGTCCTGTAAATTCTTCTTTAATCGTTTCTACAAGTGCTTTTGCGCTAGCAGGATTATGTGCTCCATCAACATATAGATTTGGTGCAAGTTTTTCAAATCGGCCAGCAAGATGTGCAGCATGAACACCATTTTGAAGAAGCTCATTTTCTATTTGGATTCCTTGGTACTTGGCAAATAAGGTAAAGACAGTAATCGCAAGGGCCATATTACTTCTTTGATGAATACCTGGCATGATGCGTTGTAAATGAGTAAACTCGAAATCTTTGCTAATGTATTTTTCATACTCCCCTTCAGTTTCAACCGAAAAGTCTTTTCCAAAAACATAAAGTGGTGCATGCTGTTTTGCTGCTTCTTCTTCGAAAACAACCAAAGCTTCATTTGGAAGAGCACCAATTACGATTGGTCGTTCTTTTTTGACAATACCTGCTTTATGGTAAGCAATTTCCACTAATGTATCACCTAAAAAGTTTGTATGTTCTAATGAAATACTCGGTACTACAGAGACAATCGGTGTCATTACATTTGTACAATCGAAGCGCCCTCCCATGCCACATTCAATAATGGCGATATCTGGGGCAAATCGACTAAAAGCAATGTATGCAGCAACTGTTAGTAATTCGAAGTCTGTTAGTTTACCATCAAGACCTGCATCACTCATAATTTTGAAGATTGTATCCAATTCTTTTGGTTCGATGGGCTTTTCATTCAGTTGTATTTGGTCATGGACATCCTCAATGCATGGAGACATAAAAGTGGCTGTTTTTAATCCATGAGATTTAGCAATATGTTGGATAAAGCTACTTGTTGAGCCTTTCCCATTCGTTCCTGCTAAATGGATGACAGGTAAATTATTTTGTGGATTTCCAACCAATTCTAATGCTATGTGCATCGCATCTAATCCTGGTTTGATTGCTGGATCACTTGTAATATGCCAACGTTCTTTATATTCATCTAGTTTAGGGATCATTTCAACACTCCATCCTATATATTCCCTCGTTTTCGTGCTAAACTTTTATATATTATTATAGCACTAGTGTTAAGGGGATTTTGCAATGAAAACTTGTTGGATCATATATAACGGCAGTCTCGTAAATGATAAGTTTCTAGATCAAGCGAGACTAATGGCCGAAGCAGCACAACAACTGAATGTTCAACCGATTATTTATAAAAACTATGAAATCATGATGAAGTTCGATGGAGAACTTCAAAACAAACCGGATTTCGTCATCTTTTTAGACAAAGATATCCTACTAGCTACTTATTTAAAAAATAGTGGTATTCCTGTTTTCAATGATCCAGAAGTCATTGAAACGTGTGACAATAAGGCAAAACAATACATACAGCTTGCAAAGGCTCGCATACCAATGCCTATGACTATTATTGCACCAAAGGTTTATCCAAACTTCACAATTCGTGATAGTGGCTATTTTGAAAGTGTCTTACAAACATTAGGTCTTCCGATGATTATTAAAGAGGGACATGGATCTTTTGGAATGAAGGTCTATTTGATTAATACAGAAGAAGAATTCTTTGAAAAAGTGGATGAATTAAGAGGTGTCGATTTTGTCTTCCAACAATTTATCGATTCTAGTCGTGGTCGCGATATTCGTGTAAATATTATTGGCGATGATGTCGTAGCATCTATGTATCGTCATTCCGAAACCGATTTTCGTGCAAATATTACAAATGGCGGTAAAGCAGAAAAAATCGTTCTAACAGATCACCAGAAAGAAGTTGCCATTCGAGCAGCAAAAGCTGTCGGTGCAGAATTCGCTGGTGTAGATTTATTATTCGGGCCAGATGAGGAACCCATCGTATGTGAAGTCAATGCTGCAGCACATATCAGAAATCTCTACAATATAACTGGGGTTAATGTAGGTGTTCAATTTATCGAATATATATTGAAGAAAATCGGGTGAAATGATGAAACACGCCTATCTTTTATACGAACAGCAAGATGCAGAGAAAAATGGTATTTTTATTGAACAAATGGTAGAAGCCGCGAAAAAGCATGGTATCGAACTCTCATTAGTTATCACAGATGAAATAGACCTAAACTTTTTGGATACAACTATTGGCAAGCCACTATTTGTCTGGAATCGTACGCGTAATGCCAAAATTGCTAAAAAGTTAGAAATTACAGGTATTAAAGTGTTTAATAGTTCATTTGTGAATGAACTTGCGAATGATAAAAAAAGCACCTTGCAATTTGCACAACTTCAAGGAATTCCTACTGTTCCAATTCTATTGGATCCCCAGATTCAGCAATACCCTGTTATTATTAAAACAATCGATGGTCACGGGGGTAGTGAAGTTGCACTATGCAAAAATGCAGAGGAACTGAAAGAACTTCAAGAGAAATGGCATAATCGTAGAACAATTATCCAGCCATATATCGAATCAAATGCAACAGATGTCAGAGTTTGGGTTCTAGGTTCAGAGATCATTGGCACTGTCAAACGAATAGGCGGACAAGATTTCCGCTCCAACTACACTTTAGGTGGAACAATTGAAAAATACGAATTAGATGCTGAGAAACGAGAACAGGTTATGAGGCTGCAGAAAGCTTTAAAAAGCGATTATATTGGTATCGACTTTTTAATGTTACCCAGTGGTGATTGGATATTAAATGAAATTGAAGATCCGGTTGGGGCTAGATCCTATTACGAGTTATATGATCAGTTTTTACCATCACTGATCATCGAATACTTTAATCAACAAAAAGAAAGGGCGTAATAAATCATTACGCCCTTTCTTTTATTTTTCACAAGCAATATTGTCGTTATCACGATCTAAGTCATAGTTTTTTTGTATTGCCTTTTTGTAAATACTTGCTGATACCTTTGCAGAAGAATTTCGATATATAATTCCACCATGACGTTGATGTACGGCGTTTTTAGTTTTAGCTGTTTTCTTTACTCCATGTGGATATACATGGTTAAAAGCCTTACAGCTTGAATAAATCCCTGTACCACGAGCATTTGCATCATGACTATCTACAAATGTCGTACCTAAAAATGTAGTTGCGGCAAGGGCTGTTGCGACGCATAATTTCAGTGTTCGTTTCAAATCAATTCCTCCTAAAAATACTCCAGTATAATAATAGATTAAAATAAATAAATTAATAGCAAAAACATCAAAACTCAGTGAATCTAGTAAAATTATATTAATATATTTACATTAATATGCGTGCTTTTAGGCTATTTATTTAGCATAGTTTATAAATGACAACAATTAAAGTATGAAAAAACGCTCAGAACAAGTCTGAGCGTTTTTGCTTTATTACATATTCTTCAATTCAGCAATTCGTTTTTCAACGGTAGAGAATTTTTCAAGGTAGTCTGCTTCTTTTTCACGTTCAGCTGCAACTACTTCATCTGGTGCTTTTGATACGAAGCGCTCGTTGTTTAGTTTACCTTGAACACGTTTTACTTCTTTATCCCATTTTTCAAGTTCGTGGTTAAGACGTTCGATTTCAGCTGCTACATCGATTAAACCTTCAAGTGGTAAGAATAACTCAGCGCCAGATACAACTGCTGACATTGTTTTCATTTCAGGTTGTAAGTTTTCACCTAGAGTTAGTGTTTCTGGGTTACAGAATTTTTCGATGTACGCTTTGTTGTCTTCAAGTACTGATAATGTCGCTGCATCTTTTGCAGAAATGTACATTGGTACTTTTTTGCTCATTGGTGTATTTACTTCTGCACGGATATTACGTACTGCACGGATAATATCCATTAACAATTTCATATCTTGAGATTGTTGATCAAAAGTAAATTCTGGGTTCACTACTGGCCATGAAGCGTGAGTGATAGATACTCCTTCATGAGGAAGGTTTTGCCAGATTTCTTCAGTGATAAATGGCATTAATGGATGTAATAGACGCATTGTGTTGTCTAGTACATAAGCAAGTACGGAACGAGTCATTTTCTTCGCCGCTTCATCTTCACCGTATAATGGTAATTTCGCCATTTCAATGTACCAGTCACAGAAATCATCCCAGATAAAGTTGTGTAATTGACGGCCAACTTCACCAAATTCGTATTTATCAGCAAGTTTTGTTACTTCTTCGATTGTTTCGTTTAGGCGAGTTAAAATCCATTTATCTGCAACAGATTTTTCGCCAGAAAGATCGATTTCATCATAAGTCATACCATCCATATTCATCAATGCGAAACGAGATGCATTCCAGATTTTGTTTGCGAAGTTCCAAACAGCTTCAACTTTTTCAGTTGTGTAACGTAAATCTTGACCTGGTGATGAGCCAGTTGCTAAGAAGTAACGTAGTGAGTCTGCACCGTATTTTTCGATTACATCCATTGGGTCAACACCATTACCAAGTGATTTTGACATTTTGCGTCCTTCACCGTCACGTACTAAACCATGGATTAATACGTCTTTGAATGGACGTTCCCCAGTGAATTCAAGACCTTGGAAAATCATACGAGATACCCAGAAGAAGATGATATCATAACCTGTTACTAATGTACTTGTTGGATAGTAGCGTTTGTATTCTACGCTTGCTTCATCAGGCCAGCCCATTGTAGAAAATGGCCATAATGCAGATGAGAACCATGTATCTAGAACGTCTTCATCACGAGTCCAGTTTTCTTCGTCAGTTGGAGCTTCCTTACCTACGTAAACTTCACCAGTTTCTTTGTGGTACCATGCTGGGATTTGGTGTCCCCACCATAATTGACGAGAAATACACCAATCATGAACATTTTCCATCCAGCGAGAGTATGTGTTTTCGAAACGGTTTGGCACAAAGTTAACCTTTTCCATTTCTTTTTCTTGAAGTTCAAGAGCAGTTTTTGCTAGTGGTTCCATTTTAACGAACCATTGAGCTGAAAGGTAAGGTTCTACAACAACACCAGTACGTTCTGAGTGACCTACTGAGTGCATATGGTCTACGATTTTAATAAGTACACCTTGTTCTTGTAAGTCTTTTACGATCTGTTTACGGCATTCGAAACGATCCATACCTTGATATTTACCAGCATTTTCGTTCATTGTACCGTCTTCGTTCATCACGATAATGCGTGATAAACTATGGCGGTTACCTACTTCAAAGTCATTAGGATCATGAGCTGGAGTCATTTTAACAACACCAGTACCGAATTCCAAGTCAACATAGTCATCTGCAACGATTGGAAGTTCGCGACCTATGATTGGAAGAATCGCAGTTTTACCTACTAAATGAGCGTAGCGTTCATCCTTAGGATTTACAGCAATACCAGTATCACCAAGCATTGTTTCTGGACGAGTTGTTGCGATTTCAAGCTTACCAGAACCATCAGCTAATGGGTATTCCATGTGATAGAAAGCACCTTGAACATCTTTGTAGATTACTTCGATATCAGATAATGCAGTTTTCGCTTGTGGATCCCAGTTGATAATGCGTTCACCGCGGTAGATTAAGTCTTTTTCGTAAAGTTTTACGAATACTTCTTTAACAGCGTCTGATAGGCCTTCATCTAATGTGAAGCGTTCACGAGAATAATCTAATGCAAGCCCCATTTTAGCCCATTGTTGGCGGATTGCGCCTGCATATTCTTCTTTCCATTCCCACGTTTTTTCGAGGAACTTTTCGCGACCTAAGTCGTAACGAGAAATATTTTGTTCACGTAATTTTGCTTCTACTTTTGCTTGTGTTGCAATACCTGCATGATCCATACCTGGTAACCATAGAGCATCGTAACCTTGCATGCGTTTCATACGGATTAGAATATCTTGAAGCGTTGTATCCCAAGCATGACCTAAGTGTAATTTACCTGTTACGTTTGGTGGTGGAATCACGATCGAATATGGTTGTTTTTCACTTTCAGGTTGTGCTTTGAAGAATTCGCCTTCAAGCCACCATTCATAACGACCTTGTTCAATGGACTGTGGATCGTACTTTGTTGGCATAGATGTGTTTTGTTCTGTCAATACAATGACCTCCTTTAATGTCTCATCATAGTATGAAGTATAGGGGCTTTTGAACGAGCTACCTCCGCTTTAAAATAAAAAAAACCTTCGCCCTAGAAAAGGGCGAAGGAATATTCGCGGTACCACCTTAATTTCAGCACAAAACGGCTGACACTTCATCTCATAACGGCTACTAACCGGTTACTGCTACTTAATCGTTCACAGAAACTGCTCCAGGGCTACCTTCAAACGACTACTTGAGGAACTTGCACCAACCGTTCCCTCTCTTACAAGTAGGAGCGTTCTACTCCTCCCCTTCTCAGCATATATATATAGCTGTATCCATTGTAACGAATACGTCATTGTTTTTCAAGTTTTTCAGAATACTTAAAACAAATTTCCACTTTCTTCACATGAATCACTGTACATTTTGTATAGAGGGCTATAATCCTGAAGAAGAAGATAATAATCATTTTTCCTATTTCTTAGTAAATGATCCCCTTTTACTAGAGGAAGGGAGCGCATGTAATCAAAATCATTTCCCAAAAGCAACAGAAAAGAAATTTAACTTTATTAATAAAATCCGTATGATTTTGCAGCAAGTTACTATCATTTCTTTTTAAACGGCGAAGGTTCACTTATATTATCTAAATATAATATTAATATATATCAAATCACTTAAATAGCTTCTTCACCGATAGAATAGATTACAAATAATAGATATTCGGTATTTGCAGTGATTGATAATGTTTATACAAATTTAATGGTAGCAGTACTGACGAAAATCGATGACCGATCCCCAGCTACTTTAGAAATCGAAAATAATTCTTTAACCTATACAATATTTGATTTAATAACTGAAGAAACCAAAACAATTACTTACCCACTTTAACTACAAAAATCCATCCCTAGCAACATATATTACTAGGTATGGATTTTTTAATTAACAGAAAGGAGATGGAATTTTGAAAAAAAATCGTTACAACCCTTATTTACTTCCCCCTTGGTTGAGAAAGACTAGATTTTATTGCAGAAATATCATTATTCCCATTTCATGCTTTCAATTTGTTCGTGTCATAATTTTCCCTACAACATGGGATATAATCATACTTTTATTCTTATTACTTCTTTGTTTTTTATTAATAACGGATTTTATTTAATGGTATCTGAACTCTCGTATAATGTTCTTCTAAATCCCACAAAAATTCACTCAATATGGATTCCTCTGAATCTGCATTTGCAACCATATCTGTAGCTGTTTCCGAATGAAGAATCACTGAATTGCTTTCAAAAGGATGTGCTACTTCTGGTGATTCTTCTGGCATCTCATCATAGAGGCAATCTACATGGCATTTAATATTGCAAACACCATCTTCTCGCAATTGTACATCAACATCTCTTGTATTTAATTGAATGGATGAATGTACTATACCCTCTTTTGGCAGACTAACGTCCAAAGGAATTGCGTATTCAAAATATCCTTGCTTCTCTTGCCATTCCACCTCATCTATTAGGGTACATTCATTTGATAATTGTTTTTCTCTTTCCTTGCCTGCGTCAAATTCCAGAAAAGCTGATAAATGATAAATCCCTGAAAGCGATACTGATAAATCATCAACTTGTTGTTCCCAACGTGGTTTAACATGAATATCGTTCGCTTTTACTGGGCAGCCATAAGTTTCTGGAAAAATAAATGCCTCATTTATTTCCCAGGTAATTTTTTGCACTTTGCTATCCCTCCTCTATCTTCATGTATATGCAGATATAATTGAAGATAGAACATATGTCAGGGATAAATTGTCCTTCTAGTTATATCATTCAATAAATTATATTAGCATAATTATATGAATACAAAAAATCCAGGGAAGGTTTATTCCCTGGATTTTCTTGATCAGCTCTATGAGCCTGCTTCTATATTTAACGAGCTAATTTCTTGAATACTTTTTGGAATGCTTCTACTGTTTTTGCGATATGTTCTTCTGTATGCGCTGTTGAGAAGAATACGCATTCGAATTGAGATGGTGGAAGGAAAATACCTTCTTCAGCCATTAATGCATAGTAGTCTGCAAATAATTGTAAATCGGCAGTTTTTGCTGTATCAAAGTTGATAACTTTTTCATTTGTTAAGAAGTAGCCAATCATAGATCCTACACGGTTTACAGTGTGTGGAATATTATAAGTTTCAGCTGCTTCACGGAAGCCAACTTCTAATTGATCTCCTAATTTTTTGAAGTAATCATATGATTCTGGCGTAACATGGTTTAATGTTTCAAGACCAGCAGCCATAGCTAAAGGGTTACCTGAAAGTGTGCCCGCTTGATAAATTGGACCTGCTGGAGCAACACGTTCCATAATGTCACGACGACCACCAAAAGCACCTACTGGAAGTCCACCACCGATTACTTTACCTAAGCAAGTAAGATCAGGAGTAACACCTAGATATCCTTGAGCACAGTTAAATCCTACACGGAAACCTGTCATCACTTCATCAAAGATTAATAATGATCCAGATTTCGTTGTAATATCGCGTAAGCCTTCTAAAAAGCCAGGAAGCGGAGGAACGCAACCCATATTACCCGCAACTGGTTCTACAATGATTGCTGCAATCTCTTCACCGTATTTTTCAAATACTTGTTTAACAGATTCTAAGTCGTTATATGCAACTGTCAAAGTATTTTGAGCGATTCCCATTGGAACCCCAGGGCTATCTGGTAAACCAAGTGTTGCAACACCTGAACCAGCTTTAATCAATAATGAATCACCATGTCCGTGATAAGAACCTTCGAATTTTAAGATTTTATCACGTCCTGTGAAGCCACGAGCAACACGAATAGCACTCATAGTTGCTTCTGTACCTGAAGAAACCATACGTACCATTTCAACTGATGGAACACGTTTAATTACTTCTTTAGCTAACTCATTTTCGATGACTGAAGATGCACCGAAGCTTGTACCTGTTTCAGCAACACGTTGAATCGTTGCTACAACATCAGGATGAGTATGGCCGATGATTAGTGGACCCCATGATAATACATAGTCAATATAATCATTACCATCTACGTCGGTAATGATTGCACCGTGACCTTTTTCCATCACGATTGGGTCCATGTTTACTGCATTAAATGCACGAACTGGGCTGTTAACGCCACCTGGCATTAGGTTGATAGCTTCAGCAAATGCTGCTTTTGATTTTTCATGTGAACGAGTCATTGATTATTTCTCCTCCATCCAGCGAACTGCATCTTTCGCATGGTAAGTAATGATTAAGTCTGCTCCAGCGCGTTTCATACCTGTCAAAGTTTCTAAAACGATTTGTTTTTCATCTACCCAGCCATTAAGTGCTGCTGCTTTAACCATTGCATATTCACCACTTACATTGTATGCAACAACTGGTAAGTCATAATTGTTACGAACATCTCGAACAATATCTAAGTATGATAATGCTGGTTTTACGATTAAGAAATCTGCACCTTCTTCAACATCACTAGTAGCTTCACGCATTGCTTCATAACGATTTGATGGGTCCATTTGATATGTTTTACGGTCACCGAATTTTGGTGCACCATCAGCAGCATCACGGAATGGGCCATAGTATGCAGATGCATATTTTACAGCATATGACATGATTGGAACATCTTCAAATCCAGCTTCATCTAGGCCTTTGCGAATTGCAGCAACAAATCCATCCATCATATTAGAAGGTGCTATAATATCTGCACCTGCTTGTGCTTGTGAAACAGCTGTTTTTGCAAGAAGATCTAGAGAAGGATCATTTAAGATTTTTTCGTCTTCTGATACAACGCCACAGTGACCATGTGAAGTGAATTCACATAAGCAAGTATCTGCGACTACGACGATATCTGGGTAATTCTTTTTGACGAAACGTGTAGCTTCTTGTACGATACCGTGATCATGGAAAGCTTGTGTACCAACTTCATCTTTTTCAGCTGGAAGACCAAAAAGAATAACAGATGGAATACCTAGAGATACGACTTCATCCATTTCTTCGCCTAAACGATCTAAAGAAAATTGATATACACCTGGCATTGAATTCACTGGATTCTTAATATTTTCGCCATCGATTACGAAAATTGGATAGATGAAATCTTCTTTGTGTAAGTATGTTTCTTTTACCATTGCACGCATAGTTGCAGATTGGCGTAGACGTCTATGTCTTTTAAAGTTTAAGTCTGCCATGATTAAAGTTCCTCTCCTTTAGCTAATTCGTCAATAATGGCCATCATTGTATACTTTTCCGGTTTTATATCTACCGCTGCCCCAACATTTTGCAATGCCGTCTCTGTCACATGACCGATTGCTGCAATCTTAAAACCATTCCAACCGATTTCAGGAGCTATATGCTTTGCAAAAACTTCTACTGCAGAAGGACTTGCAAAGATCACAGTTACGACTGGTGATTGCTCAATCAAATCTTTCAAAGCAGAGGCATGCTCTGTTGTTTGAATTGTTTCATAAACAGTCCATTCTTCTACTGGAAACGGTAATCCCTCTTTTATAGTAGCCTTTGCTAAACTTCCTTTCAAGAATAGACAACTTTTTAATTGTCCAACATGCATTGGGAACTCTTTAACGAAGGTATCTGCACTATATGTAGAAGGCATAAAATCAATCTTAAAACCTAACTTTTCGAGCGCTTGTGCTGTTTTCTCACCTACTACTGCAATTTTCGCCAAGCAATTCTCTTTAGTTTGTTTTAAACGTGCTAGTTTATTTGAAAAAGCTTGTACAGCATTTTGACTAGTAAATAGTAGCCATTCGCAATTCATCGCATGTTCAAGCATTTTGGAATCCTCTGACGTTTCGATTTCATGTACAGTAATAAGCGGCAAATGATATACTTTGCCGCCTAAAGCTTTTATTTTAGAAGATATAGAATACGTAATATTGGTGCCTGTCAGAACAATTTGTTGTTCTTGTAAAGGCAAATTATTGAGCATCTTGCTCAGCCTTTACTTTTTGAATCAAATCAAAGGCACCTTGTTTTGTTAACTTAGCAGCAACTTCTTTACCGGCTGCAATAGCGTCTTTTGAAACTAAAGTTTCTTTATAGAAAACAGAAGCATCAGGAGCTGCTACTAAACCTTTAAAATCCACTTGTCCATCATTGTAGCGTGCAAACCCTGCGATCGGCACTTGGCAGCCACCATCCATAGCAGCTAAGAACGCACGTTCAGCTTGTGCTTCTTCCCAAGTTGCTTGGTCTGTCAATTTAGCAAGTTCTGCAAGTAATTCTTCATCTTCACTACGGCATTCAATACCAAGTGAACCTTGTCCGACAGCTGGCATACAAACATCCGTGGATAAATATTCAGTAACAACTTCATCATTCCAGCCTAATCGTTTTAAACCTGCAGCTGCTAAAATAATGGCGTCATATTCATCTGTTTCAAGTTTTGCTAAACGGGTATCAACGTTACCGCGAATCCATTTGATTTCTAAATCAGGGCGTGCAAGTAATAATTGTGCACTACGACGTAAACTACTAGTACCCACAACTGCACCTTTTGGAAGGTCTGCAAATTTCACATGACCTTTTGAAATAAATGCATCACGAGGATCTTCACGTTTCGGAATACAACCGATTACCAGTCCTTCAGGAAGTACAGCAGGCATATCCTTCATGCTGTGAACAGCAAAATCGATTTCTTTATCGAATAATTCTTGTTCGATTTCTTTTACAAATAAGCCTTTACCGCCTACTTTTGACAATTGAACGTCAAGGATTTTATCACCTTTCGTTACAATTTCCTTCACTTCAAATTCAAATGGAGCACCTGTCTTTTTTAATTGGTCGATGAACCAGTTAGTTTGTGTCAAAGCAAGTTTACTTCTTCTAGAACCTACAATAATTTTACGCACTTACAATCCAACCTTTCTATTAATACCAAAAGTGAAAACTTGATAAACGACTTCCTAAGAAGAAGTTAATAATAATGATCAAGAACGCATAGACATGTGTCCAAGCATACGTTGTTGTTTGTAGTTTTCCTTTTCGATTTCCATATAAAATTACACAATAGATTAATAATGATATAAATGAACCAACAATCTTCACATCGAAAATTGTAAAATTAGCTAATGAAACATAGGCCCATTGTAATCCCAATATTAAACTAATCAATAAAAATGGAATACCTGTTAATAATGCACCCGACATACCTTTTTGAGCTTGCTCTAAAGAGGGTAATCTCGTCCATTGTTTTGTCCATTTCTTTTTCTTAAGTACATTATAAAGGATTAAATACAATGTGGAGAAAACAAATGACAAAGAAAAAGCAACATATGACAATATAGCGAACGTTACATGGATAAAGAGCAATTCAGAAACAAGTGAATGTCCTACTGGTGACTGCGCAATTTGATTTGGTGCAAATGTATGAATCGACATAAAGATAAAACCGATGACATTTAAGAAGAACACCGGCAAATCGACACGATATAAACAATGCAATAATATCGAAATCGTCACTAAAAGCCAAGCATAGAAATAGATCCCTTCAAACAACGATAATATCGGGAATCGATGTGTATCAATAATATAAAGCCCTAAGAAAACGGACTGCATAATCCATACTATTGATACAAGCCAAAACGCAATTCGGTGTGCTTTGGCGTCTTTATTGAGATAATCTATAAAATAAAAGACAAGACTGATCGCATATAAGACGACCATTGCTTCATGTAGCCTTGTCATCGTCAAATCAGTCATAACAAACTCCTTTGTGTCATGTTATACATTAGATGAAAAAAGCGCCTTCGCACCTATTAGTTTACCACATAGATACGAAAACGCATTCAAAAAAGTGCTTTAATATGACAATTTAGCATCAGTTATTTGTGCTTCTAATGCTTGTTTTTGCATGCGTTCTTTTGGGTGAAGTTGTTGTTTTCGAGCTTCTTCTTCTACCTCTTCTTCAATTCCAAAAATTTGTTGGAATAACGCTAATTGCTCTTTTGGATTTTGAGAGCTCGCCATTTCCTTTGCTTGCAAAATAGGTTCTTTTAACAATTGGTTAATAATCGATTTCGTATGCTTATTCAATACCTTTTTTTCACGCTCAGTTAGGTCAGGCATTTTATTTTCAATACTTTGCATTGTTTCTGATTGGATTCGAGCAGCTTTTTGGCGAAGTGCTGCAATAACAGGAACAACACCTAAAGTAGTCATCCAATCTTTAAATTCATCGATTTCTGAACCAATCATAGATGTGATTTTTTCAGCTGCACGTTGACGTTCAGCAAGATTCGCTTCGACAATACCGTGTAAATCATCGATATCATATAAGAAAACATTTTGAAGTTCGCCAATACGTGGATCAAGGTCACGAGGAACAGCAATATCAACCATAAATATCGGTTTTCCCTTACGTAAATGATCGATATGTTGCATTAAATCATAATCAATTACATAATCTGTCGCACCAGTTGAACTAATTAAAATATCTGCTTCTAATAATACACATTGCAGTTCTTCCATAGATTTTGCAGTACCATTAAATTTCTCAGCTAATGTTTCTGCTTTAGAAAATGTACGGTTAATAACAGTTACTTTACCAACACCGCTACCGTATAGATTTTCAACTGCAAGTTCACCCATTTTACCTGCACCTAAAATAGCTACATGTTTATTTGATAATGATCCGAAAATTTTCTTTGCAAGTTCCACCGCTGCGTAAGAAACAGAAACGGCATTTTCGCCAATAGCTGTTTCACCATGCGCGCGTTTTGCAAATGTTATGGCTTGTTTGAATAATTTATTATAAACAGTACCTGTAACTCCAATTTCTTGAGCTTTTAAAAAGCTACCTTTAACTTGTCCTAAAATTTGAGTTTCACCTAATACCATTGAGTCTATTCCTGAAGAAACATTGAATAGATGCATCATTGAACTATCTTCTTCACGAATATAAAGATGAGATTCAAAAAACTCAACTGGAACTTTAAACCAAGTTGATAGGAATTGTTTAATATAATAACGTCCTGTATGCAGTTGATCTACTACTGCATAAATTTCAGTACGGTTACAAGTTGAGACAATTACATCCTCTAATATACTTTTTTGACTTTGTAATGCTCTCATCGCATTCGGAAGTTCTTCTTCAGTAAATGAGAATTTCTCACGAATTTCGACGGGCGCTGTTTTATAATTCAAGCCTACTACTATGGTATGCATGAAATTATACACCTCTTCACGTTCTAATTAACGATTTATATTATATCACAAAATATGAATAATCCTGCTTTTAATTTGTGAACAGGATATGACATAAAAATCGATATTTATTCTTTAGAATTATTATAATCTATATTTTATCAAATCATACATCGAAGCACAACATAGTTGCACTTTGATTGAATTTCCGGAAATTTAATTAAAAGAGAAGGGTGCTTATTTTGCTAAATTTTGTAAAAAAACCTGTAGAATTTTTCAACTCTACAGGTTTTATGTAAAACTACTACATTCTTTTTTCTATTTCTGCCCATGCTTTTTCCATACCCATCGCTTTCTCAGATGAGAATAAAATAAGTGGGTCATTGGGATCCATATCTAAAACATCTTCGACCATTTTAATATGTTTGGCATAGTTTCCTTTTTTAATCTTATCTGCTTTTGTAGCAATTACGATTGTTGGAATATTGTAGTGTTTTAAAAAATCATACATCATGCAGTCATCATCAGTTGGTTCGTGACGAATATCAATGATTTGTACAACTGCCTTTAACATACCACGACCAGTTAAATACTGCTCGATCATTTTGCCCCAAGCTTCACGTTCAGTTTTAGAAACTTTTGCATAACCATAACCGGGTACGTCTACAAAAAACAATTGTTCTTCAATTTTATAGAAGTTTAGTGTTTGAGTCTTCCCTGGTTTTGATGATATACGAGCCATACTTTTTCGACCAATCATTCGATTGATAAAAGAAGATTTACCAACATTAGAACGACCTGCAAGAGCGAACTCTGGCAGACCGTCCTCTGGATATTGAGCTGGTCGAACAGCACTAATGACCATCTCTACATTATTGACTTTCATGAAATCCCTCCGTCTAACGCTAATTTCAATACTTCATCTGCGTTTGACACGGGCTTAAATGTGAGCCCTTTACGAACACTTTCTGGAATATCATCAATATCACGTTCATTATCTTTCGGTATAATAATTGTTGTTAATCCTGCACGGTGAGCACCTAGTGATTTTTCCTTCAAGCCACCAATCGGTAATACTCGACCACGCAAAGTAACTTCACCTGTCATGCCAACTTCACGGCGAATTGGTCGTTTGGTAATAGCCGAAGTAATCGCCGTAACCATCGTAATACCTGCTGAAGGACCGTCTTTCGGCACAGCTCCTTCTGGTACATGGATATGAATGTCATGCTTATCAAAGAAATCTTCATCAATTCCTAATTGATCTGCTTTTGAACGCACATAGGATAATGCTGTTTGTGCAGATTCCTTCATGACATCACCCAATTTACCAGTTAATTGGATCTTTCCTTTACCTGGAGTAAGTGAAACTTCAATTTGAAGCGTATCGCCCCCAACAACAGTATAAGCTAAGCCTGTTGCTACACCAATTTGGTTCTCTTTTTCTGCTTGACCATGGTGGAATCGGTGTTTTCCTAATAGGTCTTCTAGATTTTTCGCTGTAATGACAACACGTTTTTTGTCACCTGATACTATTTGTTTTGCCGCTTTACGGCACAATGAAGCAACTTGACGTTCTAAATTACGTACACCCGCTTCTCGCGTATAATAACGAATTAAGTCAAGTACTGCATCATCTCGGATTTGCAGCTGTGCTTTTGCTAAACCGTTTTCTTCCATTTGCTTTGGTATTAAGTGATTCTTTGCGATTTCTTGTTTTTCTACTTCTGTATAACCAGCAATCGAAATAATTTCCATTCGATCACGTAATGGCCCAGGAATTGTACTTAAATCATTTGCGGTTGCAATGAACATAACATTCGATAGGTCATATGTTTCTTCGATATAGTGATCACTAAATGTACTATTTTGATTAGGATCCAATACTTCTAACATAGCTGCTGCTGGATCACCACGGAAATCATTCGACATTTTATCAATTTCATCCAATAAGAAGACAGGATTAATCGTACCTGCTTTTTTCATACCTTGTATAATTCGTCCAGGCATTGCACCGACATACGTTCTTCGATGGCCACGAATTTCGGACTCATCGCGAACACCACCTAATGAGATTCGGACAAATTTTCGATTTAGTGATTCAGCAATCGATTTTGCTAAAGATGTTTTACCTACTCCCGGAGGTCCTGCTAGGCACAGTATTGGTCCACGAAGTGAATTTGTTAATTGTTGGACAGAGAGGTATTCTAAAATACGTTCTTTTACCTCTTCTAAACCTTCGTGATCTCGATTTAATATCTTTTCTGCAACATGGATATCACGACGATCTTCAGTAGCTGTTTTCCACGGAAGAGAAATAAGCCAATCTAAATAGTTTCGAATCACACCGCTCTCTGCAGAAGCAGCTGGAATTTTGTCATAACGACCTAATTCCTTTAAGGCAACATTCATTGTATCCTCTGGCATTTCAGAAGCTTCAATACGTTTTTTAAGTTCTTCAACTTCTGCTTGTTTTCCTTCGCGGTCTCCAAGTTCATCTTGGATTGCTTTCATCTGCTCACGTAAGTAGAATTCTTTTTGCGTTTTTTCCATCGCACGCTTAACTTTGGTATTAATCTTCTGTTCAAGATTTAATACTTCTTGTTCATCATGCAATCGTTGAATTAAGATATTGATTCTTTCTTTTACATCTATCATGCGAAGAATTTCTTGTTTTCCTTGCATTTTTAATGGTAAATATGATGCAATAGTATCTGCGAAACGACCAGGCTCTTCAATATCTGCTACTGTTTCATAAGAATCGTTAGAAATTTTACTAGATGCTTTTGAATATTTTTCAAAATGAGATAATAATGTACGCATCAATGCTTCTGTTTCAATATCAACTTCTTTTGAATCAATTAAATTTTCCAGATCCACCGACATATAGTCTTCATGATCTATACATTTCTTAATTCTTGCTCGGTTGAGACCTTCCACGAGCACTCGTAATGTTCCATTAGGTAATTTCAACATTTGCTTCACATAAGCAACAGTTCCCACTTCATATAAATCATCTTGCACCGGATTTTCGACACTCATGACTTTTTGTGTCACAAGAAATATCAAATTATCATCTGCCATCGCTTTTTCCAATGCTTCAATAGAGCGTTCACGACCTACATCAATATGTAATAATATCGTTGGATAAACGAGTAACCCTCTAAGTGGTAAAAGTGGTATGTCTTTCGTTCTAGTTACTTCTGCCATACGGGTGATCACCTCCGACTGATTGTGTGAAATTTCATCTTTTTATTGAATATCCTAGGAGCTTTTTTAACTACGCTATAAGTATGTTACAGAATACTCTTTTCATGCACAATAATAAGTTTTAAAAAAAGCTGACCATCGAGCAAGTGCTGATTGGCACTTGATCGAAGCCAGCTTTTCAATCAGATTTTATGCAGACGTTTTTTCGTTATCTGGATCTAACTCTGTCCCATCCTTTAAAAGGAGTTTCGGACGAGCTTTATCTGTAACGGTTTCTTTCGTAATAATACATTTCACGATATCATCACGAGAAGGTAATTCGAACATTACATCTAACATAATATTTTCGATAATTGAACGTAAGCCACGTGCACCAGTTTTACGTTCAATAGCTTCTTTCGCGATTTCATATAATGCGTCTTTTTCAAATTCAAGTTCTACATTATCTAGTTCTAACATCTTTTGATATTGCTTAGATAATGCATTTTTTGGTTCTGTTAAAATTTGAACAAGTGCATCTTCATCCAGTTGCTCTAAACTAGCCAATACTGGTAAACGACCGATAAATTCAGGGATTAAACCGAATTTAAGCAAATCTTCAGGGATTAAGTGCTTCATCATATCTTTGTCATTAGTATTATGTTTTTTAACATCAGAACCAAATCCAATTACTTTTTCACCCATACGGCGTTTGATAATTGACTCAATTCCATCAAAAGCACCACCTACGATGAATAGAATATTCGTCGTATCTATTTGAATGAACTCTTGATGAGGGTGTTTACGACCGCCTTGAGGAGGCACGCTTGCTGTTGTACCTTCAAGGATTTTCAGTAATGCTTGTTGAACACCTTCACCTGACACATCACGTGTAATAGATGGGTTTTCTGATTTACGTGCCACTTTATCGATTTCATCGATATAGATAATTCCTTTTTCAGCACGTTCAATATCATAATCAGCAGATTGAATTAGTTTAAGAAGGATATTTTCAACATCTTCACCTACATAGCCAGCTTCTGTTAAAGAAGTAGCGTCAGCAATCGCAAATGGTACGTTGATAATACGCGCTAGGGTTTGAGCTAATAATGTTTTACCACTACCAGTTGGTCCGATTAACACGATATTAGATTTAGATAGCTCTACGTCATCCACTTTACTGTTAGAATTAATACGTTTGTAGTGATTGTAAACAGCTACAGATAATGCTTTTTTGGCACGTTCTTGTCCGATGACATAATCATCCAAAATATCTAGTATTTCTTTTGGCTTTGGTATGTCTTTTAGCTCAACTTCTTCTTCAGTACCAAGTTCTTCAACAACAATTTCAGAACAAAGATCGATACATTCATCGCAAATATATACGCCTGGTCCTGCAACTAGTTTACGGACTTGTTCTTGTGGTTTACCACAGAATGAGCATTTTAAATTGCCTTTTTCATCATTAAATTTGAACAATTATTTCACCCCTATTCAAGCAACAATGTTACAAGATTCTTTCTATATTATCAAATATAATGATTTCATGTAACAATTTCACTCTTTAATATGTATTATTCTAAATTTTCTAATTTTATGTTAAGAAAACAAGGTACGGATTTAAAACCCGTACCTTGTTCAGGTTTACTAATTGAACTGTATTATTCAGTTACTTTAGCGTTTTCAACTAATAATTCAACTGTTTTACGAATTTTCACGTCATGTTCAAGAACAGATGTACCACCTAGAACTGATTTGATTTGTTCTGCATCCATTTTGAATTGTTCAGACATTTTTTCTAATTCAGCGTTGATGTCTTCTTCAGTTACTTCTACTTTTTCTGCTTCAGCAATTGCTTCAAGAACTAAAGATACGCGTACGCGGCTTTCAGCATCGCCTTTCATTTGTGCACGAAGAGCTGCTTCATCTTGACCTGAGAATTGGTAGTAAAGGTCAAGGTTCATGCCTTGCATTTGTAAGCTTTGATCGTATTCTTGTAACATACGGTTGATTTCTGTTTCAACCATTGCTTCTGGAATATCAATTGTTGCGTTTTCAGCAGCTTTTTCAACTAAGTCGTCGCGTAAAGCTGTTTCAGCAGCGCTTTCTTTTTCAGTAGCAGTTTTTTCTTTTAGTTTAGTGCGAAGTTCAGCTAAAGTTTCAACTTCTGAATCGATTTCTGAAGCGAAATCATCATCTAATTCTGGAAGTTCTTTTGATTTAATTTCTTTTAAAGTTACTTTGAAAGTAGCTTCTTTACCAGCTAATTCAGCAGCATGGTATTCTGCAGGGAATGTTACAACTACATCTTTAGATTCGCCAGCTTTTACGCCTACTAATTGTTCTTCGAATCCTGGGATGAATGAACCTGAACCGATTTCAAGTGAGTAGTCGTCACCTTTTCCGCCTTCGAATGCTACACCATCTTGGAAGCCTTCGAAATCGATTACAGCAGTGTCGCCTTCTTCTACAGCGCCATCTTCTTTAACAACTAATTCTGCAAGACGAGTTTGTTGGTCTTTTAATTGTTGTTCGATTTCTTCATCAGTAACTGAAGTTTCTTGTTTAGTTACTTCTAATCCTTTGTAGTCGCCAAGAGTTACTTCTGGTTTAACAGTTACTTTAGCAGTGAATTTGAAGTCTTTGTTTTTGCCTAGGTCTTCCATTTCGAAATCGATTTCTGGTTGATCTACAGGTTCAATTCCTGATTCATCGATTGCTAAAGGATAGTTTTCGTTCACTAAAAATTCTAAAGCATCTTGGAATAATGATTCTACTCCAAATTTCTTTTCGAACATTGGACGAGGCATTTTACCTTTACGGAAGCCTGGTACGTTAATTTGTTTTACAACTTTTTGGAAAGCTTTGTCTAAAGCTTCGTTTACTTTTTCTGCAGGTACTTCTACTGTTAATAATCCAAAGTTACCTTCTTGTTTTTCCCATTTTACTGACATTTATAATACCTCCAAAATTAATTTCAAATGTTGGACAATTCATTCGTTAATACGACTTTCACAACTGTTTTAGTATATCATAGATAACTATAGTTTCAACTGATTTCATACATCAAACAGCTCAGACTGCTCTTCTAGCAGGTTTAATAAGTCCATAAAATCATAATCTGTTTCTTTTACTTCACCAAACATAGCATGTACAAAATCAATATATCCTTCTACTATCTCTTCTGATTGATAATGGAACCATTCAAAAGGATACGTCACAAACATATGTCTTGCCAATAGATATTGCACCATTTCTAATGTAGATGGTTCCCGTTCTAATGCACTTTCAACAAGTTTTAAAACTTTCTTTGCGACAGGCATCTCGTCAGGAAACTGTAGTTGTGATGGATTGACAGTACTCACTTCATCAAACTTTTTCACTTGCACTTCAAGATCTATTTCTTGCTGTACGAGTAAGTACAATGCAAAACTTTGAATCATTGGATGAGCTCGTTCATCTTCAATAATAGCAACCATTTGCTCTTTTAATGGACGAATATTCACTTCACGAACAGCTTGCAACTGTTGCATTTGCAGTAAATTCGTTTGAGAAAAAAATTGATCTGCTTCGAATTGTTCGTAAGCTATCTCAATCTCAATCACCACTCCATCCGCTTGTACTTCATCTTGCTTATCAGCAATCATTGCATTTAAGTTTTTGATATGAATAAATTTATCCTGAGATTCAAGTGGAATAACGTCTTCTTCAAGCAAAGAGTCAATTAATGTCTCCACTTGCTTAAATTCCTTCAATTCCATCAAAACTGTCAAATAAAGTTCCATGGTTTCTATGTATAACTGTGGACCAATGGCTAGCAATTTCTCGCAAATAACTTTCGCTTCTTGAAAATTGCGTATTTCATACAAAGCGAAGGCATAAACACTTAATAGGCTTTCATCACCTTCAGTATATTGCAATGCCTCACGCAACGAAACAACAGCTTTATCATATTGATAATTCTCAGCATATCGCTGTCCTTCTGCAATTAGCCTTTCTATTGTTCCGGGGAACACAATAACATTTTGATGCTTTTGAAGTTTTCCTCTTTTTCTTCGCAATTGTGTTCACTCTCCCTAAAATCATCATAGCATATTTTCATTTAGAGCTAAAACAATTTCACACGACAAAACTAATTGTTTTTTAATGTTCTAAAAAATTGCTAGTCTTTATTATTATGGTTGAAAGTGATATCGTTTATGCCATCTAAAATAAGTTTTATTTTCAGGGTATAATTCTATTTTCTGACCATCTTTCAATTGATATTTGCTATATTCTTCTGGAGTTATTCTTTGTGAAATATGCAATCTCCCTCTACCATCAAAAGTGATTAAACCTTCTTCATATAAAACTGCATGATTTGCACAAAGCAAAATGCCATTAAATGGATCTTTGTTCTCTTCTAATATACTTTCTTTCATCGATTTTGCATGTGTTGCGTGCATCATTTTCAGATGATGAATTCCACAAATCGAGCAAGTTCCATTCCATAATTTTAATTGTTGCTCCAAAAATACGGATTGATTGTGTTGCAAAACATTTTTCACATGATCTTCTAATCGATCTAAGAGAGTAAACAGAGGATTCGTTTGTTGAACTGCATCAATTGATAACGATAGTTGTTCTTCACCCGTATTTATTTCGTTTAACGAACGGATTAATTTTGAAAATAGTAATGCCATTTCCTCGTGACAAGGATACAAATAACCACCATTGCCACTACCATCTTCTTGAAATGGAGCATATTTTGCTGGAAGTAAAGGTTTAATGTCTTTCCAAAAATCACGGATGATTAGTGGTACTTCTAGCGGGTAATATTTTGTGTGAACGACATGACCTTTCTCTTCTGTTTGGAGACGGAAAAGAATCGGTTTTACTCCCTCTTCACAGTCACTTTGAGCAATACTGATGGCAACAATTGCCCCTTTTACATAATGAAAAATGCAATCTCCTTTTTTCACTTGTCGCATTCTTGCCCAAAAATGAGGTTCAAGCCCCGCCCTATCATAAATAGGAGACCAAATTACCTCTAAACCTCTATCTTCTTCATAGGTTTCCCCTTGCATAACGATATAGCTGCTCATCGAAAACCCTCCTCACATACGAATATTATCTATTCCTATTATAACGATAAGAAATTCGTTTAGGAAAAGATCTGACACCTACTGTTATCCCAACAGAAAAAGCTAGCCCAAAAGTTAACCTTCTGGAATGGCCTCTTCCTGTATTTGTTGTGCCAAAGAATAAATCCATACACCATCTATTTTTTCCTTTATCACTAATTGATTGTCTTCTAAGTAGTCGAGGTAGCCAATTATTTCTGACATAACAAGAGAAAACTCTGTATTATATTTTGACTTATAATATTGCTTTGCTAATGAGCTAGCTGTTTGTGATTGTTTAGCTAATAACGCCAACATTCTTTCAGCTTTGCGATTCATCGATTCAAGTTTTTGGTTAATCAATTGCTTATGATTTTCTATTATATTTCGATGCCCTGGAAAGACAAGCAATGCATCAATTTCTGCACATTTAGTTAATGATTGACGTTGTTGGACTACTGATTTTAAGCGAACGCCATTTTGATCAGGATCTATAATTGCATTTGTTGAAGATTCTTTTAAAACCAAATCTCCAGTAAACAGCCATTTTCTTTCTTTATCGTACAAACTAATAGAATCTGGTGAATGACCGGGTGTTTCAATGACTTCCAAACCACTAACAATATCTCCTGCTTGAATTGGAATATAGTTTGCCATTAATCTTTTTTCATCTAGTTCTTTTAATGTCTGTCTTAGTTTTTCTAATCGGGGCTGTGCATCTTGAAGACAATCCATTTCAGCATAAAGATCATTGAAGAACTGATAACGCATATGAAAGAAATCTGCATCCATTGCTAATCTTGAAATGGCAAGTGGATGTGCATAAATTGGGATATCTTTCACAGCTAATATTCGCTTTAGCAGCCCGACATGATCTTCATGATGATGAGTTAATATGATGCGGTCGATGTCAGATAACTTGTACCCACGTTCTGCTAATACTATATTAAAAAAATCCCAACAGCCTTCATGATTGATACCAGCGTCAATTAGAGATAATGATTCTCCGTCATTGATGATAAAAAAGTTGAACGTTCCTAGAGGTCCATAAGATGTTGGGAATATAATTGGATATACTTGATGCTCTTGACTAGAAATTATTTGCAAAACATTTCACTTCCTTATTATGAAGTCAGATAATACATCTTCCCTAAGAATTTTAGCATTATTCGAACCAGCTTATTGGCCAACACGTTCGGATACTGACTAAATACGGTCGACTTGATTGGACTTGCGATTTGTCGTTGAACCATCCAAATAATTACCTTGCGATCAGCGTGTTTAAAGATGCTTTTAATGGTACCTATCAGGTGCAATAGGTTGGCTGTGGTGTGATGTTTATCATTTCCATTATTACACTAAACGTAACAAAGGGGAAAATATACAGTATTGGTCAGAATGGAATTTATTCTCCCCCAACTATTGCTTTTAGCGAATAAGTCAAAAACCCGGAAATTTCCTAATCAAAAGGACTCTCCGGGTTTTATATTTTAGATAAGCAATTTTTTATTTAGTCATTTTCTTTTAAATTATAATCGCGTTTATTCATACCAAATATATAGAATAGGATTGTCATAAGTGCTAAGAAGATAATCCCTACGATTAATGAAATACGTGTATCATCGTTGATCCACATGCCGACTAATACGACTAACAAGAAGATGATGGTTGCATAGTTACTTACTGGTGCGAAAGGCATTTTAAATGGATGGTTTACCATTTCTTTGGCGTGTACTTTTCTAAAACGAATTTGAGCAATCAATAATGCAAACCATGGAATCATCCCTGGAAGAACACTTGCACTATATACATATACGAAAAGTTTTGATGGTGCAATAAAGTTTAAAATAACACCGACAACTAAACCAATTAAAACAGCGATTGTACCCCAATATGGGACACCATTTTTAGATACTTTCGCGAATGCTTTAGGTGCTTGTCCGTTTATCGCTAATGTATACATCATACGTCCAGCACTGAAAATACCACTATTACATCCAGACATTGCAGCTGTAATAACGACAAAATTGATAAAGCCAGCAGCTACTGTAATACCTACTTTTGCAAACGTTACAACAAATGGACTTCCTACTTCTTTTAATTGATCCCAAGGATAAACTGTTACGATTACGAAAATAGCACCAATATAGAAGATTAAAATACGCCAAATAATTGAATTAATTGCTTTTGTGATTGATTTTTGAGGATCTTTCGCTTCACCAGCTGTTATACCGATTAATTCAACACCTTGATAAGCTGCTACCACTAGTGATAATGCAAAGAAGAATCCTTTAAAGCCACCTGCAAAGAAACCACCATGTGACCATAAGTTTGAAATTCCAATTGCGTGTCCACCATTACCAAGACCAAAGAAGATTAATCCAAATCCAGCAATAATCATTAAAATAATTGTTATAACTTTGATAAATGCAAACCAAAATTCAAATTCACCAAAAGACTTAACAGATACTAAGTTAGCAGCCCCTAAAATAATCATAACTACAATTCCGGGTGCCCATGCAGGTATATCTGGGAACCAATATTGCATATAAGAACCTACAGCAATAACTTCTGACATCCCAACGATTACCCATTGGAACCAGTTACTCCACGCAGTTAGATAACCTGCAAGTGGATGAATATATTCATGAGCAAATGTCGCAAATGAACCTGTTGTTGGTTCAAGATAAAGCATTTCTCCCATAGCACGCATAATAAAAAACACAAAAATACCGGCGATTGCATAAGCAAGCATAACCGATGGTCCAGTCCAACTAATTGTACTTGCTGAACCCATAAACAAACCTACGCCTATTGTTCCACCAAGTGCGATCATTTGAATATGTCTTGCTTCTAAACCCCTTTTCAACTCTTTGTTAGCCATAATTTCCCCTCCTAATGTTTAACACAGATGCACATGTTCGTTACTTTATATTTAACGTAAAGAAATCACAGCTTTCTAATCCTTAATTCATTGTTATAAAAAGCATAAAGGTATAAAACAAAACTATATTGTGTTGTAGAACAATTAATTTACGTCTTTAATTTTAATAAATTTTCTACAGAAATACAATTGTATTTCTCAAAAATACATAATTTTTCGCTAAAAATATAGAAAAAAACATTAATTTTATTAAAAATGAATGATTAAAATAGTTGTTTTATAATTTAATAACTGAATCGATTTCATAAATATATTTCTAAATAAACAACTCAATAATTCAGATGATATTTCATTTCCAGTATTTACTTAGTATGCCGCTCCAGACGGCGCTTTAGTGCTAAGCGATCGTTGAGCCTCCTCGGAAGCCCGTACCGTGCTTCACTGCGGGGTCTCACCTGTCTCGCTTTCCCGCAGGAGTCGCCATCTTCCGCTTCATAGACAATTTTCTAATTGATATGGCATATAAGAATGCCCATTTAATGTTCGTGTTTTTTATTAAATCTTTGAATTATGAAATTGATTTAACTTTAATAATATTTTATAAAAAATAAATTCACAGAATTAATCCCCGAGAATAAATACCATATTTCAGGGAACAACTATTAAAAGCAATTACTACATATTTCGTATCTTCGAAAGAGGTGAAAAGATGGAATTATTCCCGATAATCCATACAAACTTCTGGGATGCTGTTATAGCGATACCCGTTATCATGATTCTTACTCAAATATTAAAAATCATTTTTCATATTCCTAAAAAGTACGTTCCAACAATCCCCTTGATACTTGGATTATTGATTTCCGTCTTTATCAGTCATCGCCAGAATCTAATTGCAGGTTTATTCATGGGATGGTTTTATGGCTATGCAGCAATTGGAAATTACGCAGCACTCAAAACAACGATTATTGCTTATCTACAAACTAAAAAGAAAAAGAGAATGGCTGAGTAAAATAGATCTATCTTTACATTCTCTACTATTATTTTACAAATTAGTTCTTTTAATTTTACAACGCTTCTTTCATGAATTAAGCTTTTATTGAGAAACTGCTATTTATGTTCTAAAGTAGCAATTCAAGGAGGAACTTTTAATGCATAACATCCAAGATATTATGGAAGCTAGAGATTTTATTTTAAGTAAGACGGATCAATCTCCTAAAGTAGGTTTGATACTAGGATCTGGACTTGGAAATCTAGCTGATGAAATTGAAAATCCAACCAGCATCCCCTATAGCGAAATACCACACTTTGCAAAATCTAGTGCTATTGGACATGCTAATGAACTTGTCATTGGTACTTTAAACGGGAAGACAGTAGCAGCAATGAAAGGTCGCTTCCACTATTATGAAGGTTTCACTTTAGATGAAGTAACTTTCCCTGTTCGTGTCATGAAAGCACTTGGCATTGAAAATTTAATCGTTACTAACGCTTGTGGCGCTGTTAATACATCATTCGCACCTGGGGATTTAATGTTAATCACAGACCATATTAATTTAGTAGCTTCAAATCCTTTAATCGGTCCAAATAACGATGAATTAGGAACACGTTTCCCTGATTTATCTGAAGTTTATAACAAAGAGTTACGTAATTTAGCATTAAATGTAGGGAAGAAGCAAGATATTTCATTACAGCAAGGTGTTTATGCTTGGTGGAGCGGTCCTACTTATGAAACACCTGCTGAAGTTCGTATGATTCGTACTTTAGGAGCTGACGCTGTCGGAATGTCAACAGTACCAGAAGCCATCGTTGCAACCCACGCAAGCATGAAAGTACTCGGTATTTCTTGCTTAACTAATATGGCATGTGGAATCCTTGACCAACCTCTAAATCATGAAGAAGTCATTGAAGTGGCTGGTCAAGTGAATAAGAAATTTGTTGATTTGATTAAGGGGATTTTAGAAGAGTTGTAATAATACGAAATGTGAAATACCTTTGAAGCCCCTTCCTTACTTCAAGCTTCACTCAAATAAAAAAGCTTCAATCCTAACTATATTAGGATTTGAAGCTTTTTTGATATTCTAGAACAAATTTTTTATTGAGAGGCTTAATGTTATAAACCTATCAGGTATATTACCTCTATTTATTTAATAAAAGACTTAAAATCTGACCATGAAAATAGACGTGGTAAGTTGACATCTTGATTATATGATTGATTTATGACAACAGTTTTTGTATGGACGTCTTGAATCGTTAACAGTACTGCTGGTTTGTCATCGAAGTAGTAATCAAGCTGTAGTGATTTGATTGTATCGATTTTTTCATTGTCTTGCATACCACAATAAAATTGTTCATCTTTTACAGGGAAACCCTTTTCTTTCATCCATTCACGTGTTCTTTCACAATATTGTTTCGGACGAGAAGTGATGAAATAGATTTCGTGACCGTCTGCTTCTAACTGCTGCAGTGTTTCTAATGCAAATTCAAAAACTGGGCAATCTGTGAAGTAAATGTCGTCTAAAGAGGAGGACCACATATGACTCCCTTGTTCTGCTGTCAATCCGAATGCTTCGTGAATTTCTACTGTTTTTAATGCACGAAATACTTCAATGCCTACTTCTTTTACTAGTTTTTTATTGTACAGATGAAAGGCATGTTCGCGTAAATTAATTAATGTATCATCAATATCAAATCCAAATTTCAAAAGTGTTCCTCCTAAGATTATAGAGATCACTGAAATACTGTGTTTATACAAATTTTTACATTTCTAATCTGCTAATACTTGAAGTGGAATTAGCTCCGCTTTCCGAGGGCGAACTGACGAGCCTCCGCGTTTCTGCGGGGTCTCGTCTAGTCCGTTTTCCCACAGGAGTCTCCGCTAATTCCACTTCAACAAAGATAGGAATACAAAATTTTATAAAATTATGGTTCCATTTAGCTTTTCAGGTGTCCTTATGATAAAACAGCAAAGTTCTCTAAAAATGTTTGTTCCATTTCAATTTGAGAAGCTAATAGTTTTTTGGCTTCTTTTTTACGTTCTGTAATAAAGTTTGTAAAATCAATCTGTGAGATATTCTCTTTGTGCAATAAGTCAGCTAATCCATCGGCATCCTTTAATGCACAGTTTAGTCCATATCCACCTGTAGGGGTCATTGTATGCACTGCATCACCAATACATAGTAAACCTTTTTTCCCCCACTCTTCACTGATACTACTAAACACATCGAGAAGCACAAAATCATGCCAAGATTGAATATTGTCGCGAACCGTTTCTTCTAGCTCAGGAAATGCTTCAATCAATTTATCAATAAACGGCGAAATCGGTTCTTTATGCAGCTTTGGATATGAACCTTCTTTTATATTCCACCCTATTTGAATAAAATCATTCGCTTGTGAATAGACAGCCAATTGAAGGCCATCAATAGAAGCATTTTTAATCGACGGTGACCAATTTGCGGGTGCTGGAATTCTAGCCCATAGTAAATCAAAGCCATGCTTACGAGTTACTGAATCTAAACCAGCTTTTTTACGAACAGTTGAGTAACGACCGTCTGCTCCGACGATTAAGTCCGATTCAACAACTTGCACTTCTTCACCATGCTTTGTTTTTACTGCTATATAGCGGCCAGATTCATCTTGTACTAAATCACTTACTGTTGTATTTAGCCACATATGAAAGTTTGGCAGTTTTTGTGCTTCATTTAAAATGGCTGTTAACAAATTTGCTTGCGGTACGTGCATACTAAGATGCCCGATTGCAGGATCTGGTTCAATCGTTTTAAAAAGCTCTCCATTATGCCAATACTCAATGTGCTCCATTCGTAAAAGACCTAGTTCTTCCACTCCATCAAATAAATGGCGCTTCTTTAAAATCGCTTCGCCATTTTCGTTGACATGCTCTCCTCGAAAAAATTTGCCAATATTCTCTGAACGTTCAATTAACAGTACAGATATATCTTTCTTCGCTAATAAATAGGCAAGTAATGTACCACTAGGACCTGCGCCTACTACACATACATCTACTTTCAACTTACTCACCCTTTGGATAGGCAATGATTCGGAGATCTTCACCAAATTTTTCAAATGAATCAAATGTTAAGTGAGAGGCTGCATCCATCATGTCCACATCTTCTCCTCGAACAGGAGAAATCGAATGTTCGCCACCTAAAATTTTCGGTGCAACATAAATAATATATTTATCAATCAGTTTGCTACGTACAAACGATGCATGAATAGCACCGCCACCTTCTACTAAAATATCCGTAATCCCTTCTTGATATAGAGCCTCTAATGTCACATTTAAATCGATTCCTTGCTTATTAGTAGGAACATAAAGTAATTGAACACCTTTTGCTTCGTATTCGGCTGCTTTTGTACGTTCAACAGCTTTATCTGTCACAATGATTGTCTTTGCTTCAATTGTATTCATTACATTCGCATCAAGTGGTATACGTAACTTACTATCAATAATAATACGAATTGGATTTTTGCCACCTTGAGGTAATCGAGTTGTTAATGATGGATTATCTGCTAGTACTGTTCCAACCCCAACTAGGATTCCATCCACTTCATGACGAATTTCATGCACATTCGTACGAGCCGCTTCCCCAGTTATCCACTTTGAATGACCAGTATGAGTTGCGATTTTACCATCTAATGTCATCGCAAATTTTGAAATGACAAATGGTCGTTTTGATATCATGTTGTGTATGAAGCGTTCATTTAAACGTTTTGCTTCTTCTTCCAATACACCAACTTCTACTTCAATACCTGCATCACGAAGAAGCTTAATACCACGTCCTGCAACTTGCGGATTCGGATCTTGCATTGCCACAACAACACGTCTTATTTTTGCTTCTATAACACGATTTGCGCAAGGGGGTGTTTTGCCGTAATGTGAACATGGTTCAAGTGTTACATATAATGTTGCGCCTTCTGCATGTTCTCCAGCCATATTAAAGGCATGTACTTCCGCATGTGGTTCTCCAGCTTTACGGTGAAGTCCAGTACCAACAATCACACCATCTTTAACAATGACCGCTCCTACAAGTGGATTCGGATTTGTATTTCCTTTAGCACTAGCTGCTAGATCTAACGCTAAACGCATGTACTCTTGATCTGTTTTCATGTTGCGTAGCTCCTTACTGTACCGTTACTTTTTGTTGTGCAATGTGACCTGATTTATTTATTTTTGTTTGTAAATAAAATTTATTGGTTTCTGTTAATCCACCCCAAAGAGGGATATGTCCATCTGCCAATAATCCATGTTCTTTCAATGCTTTTAATTTTTTGGGATTGTTTGTAATGAGTGTTACAGGTTTTTGGCGTAACGTTTCTAAAACACGAATAGCGTCTTCATAATTACGTGTATCATCTTCAAAGCCAAGTGCATGATTCGCTTCAACTGTATCAAAACCTTGTTCTTGTAATAAATAAGCTAACGATTTTGAAAACAACCCAATCCCACGGCCTTCATGATTCGCTAAATAAAATATAGCCCCACAGCCATGCTCTTTAATCATTTTCATCGACTCATGTAGTTGGTATCCACAATCACAACGTTGACTTCCAAAAATATCGCCAGTATGACAAATACTGTGCATACGTATAAGTGCTTCCTCACCATTTTCAAAATCACCATATGCAAGGACTGATGATTGTTGCCCAAAAGCTAAATTTGATGAAGCAAGTGAATCAATTACTTCTTCTTTTGATAACTTTGCATCCACAACATGCCATGAATACCACTGAAAAGTCGCCTCAAAATCACCTTGTTTTACTGGCAGATTTACAGGCCCTACAATACATATATTTTCTATTTCTGAACGCTTCGTAAATTGCATTTTATCTTGTAAAAAATCTATTGTTTTTTGTAATGTTGTCATATTCTCACCTAGTTTTTCCTATTTGTTTATCACTTACTATTCGTAAGCAAGTATATAATTATAACCTATTAGTAGTCAAATAATATATCTTATTGAACACACTAGTAAACTAAGAATTAAAGTTTTAAGATATATTCTTTGTTCTATTAGTATTCTACAATTGTTTGGGCTAGTTGTTTATTGTTTTGGTTTAATAAATTTATTTATTATAGAATGAAGAGTTCATGAAGGGCAAAAAAAGAAGCGAATGCTTAAATTGCATTCCCTTTTTGGTATGCCCCTGAAGCACTTAACATTAATACAAATCAGTTAATCCCCTTAACTTCTATTTTGACACGTTCAATAGTTAACAACTAATCATTCCTTTCTAAATTAATACAATAAAAAAACACCCTCTAATGAGAGTGCTGATTCTTACTATTCTTCCTCGTTTCTAATTGTAATTCCTGCCATATCGTTAATTTTTCTGTTAAAAGAGTTTAGACAAGGTATTTACATTTACTTAATAATTAGTAGGAAATAATCATAGTACAATACTCAATTTATTTTTTTATATCCTCCTATTTTTTTGTTACCGCACATTTCTCAGAATCGTTTTTCAAAAGTTCAACAAATACTTCCGAAAGTAACTCTGGGGGATATGGTTTAGTAAAGTATTTAACAATTTCATACTTATCCACTTTTTCTTTTGGCTCATCTAATGCAGAAGATATAACAATAGGGATACCACTTGTTTGTTTTGTTTCTTTTAGTTGGTGAACCAAATACCATCCATCTACGTCATCGGTAAGTACAAGGTCAATTACTATTCCAACTAAAGGTATTTTAAGCGCTTTTTCAAAAGCTCGTTCGGGATCATAATGATGAATAACTGTAAAACCTTTACTTTTTAGCTCTTCTGATAAAAGCAAAGCTAAACTCCAATCATCTTCTACGATCATTACATTTAAACCTTGCTCCCCTTCAAGAAAATCCTCAGGTTGTCCAATATTTTCAACCATCAATTTCCTACCTTCAACTGGCAATGTAAAATACACGGTTGTTCCTTTACCTTCTTCTGATTCTAACCAAATTTCCCCACCATGTTTTGTAATAATTTCTCGACAAATTGAAAGTCCTAATCCAGTACCACCTATTTTTCTTCTAGAACTATTATCAATCCTCTTAAACTTCTGAAATAACTGAGGAATACTCTGTTTAGGAATACCTATTCCATCATCTTTAATACTCACTTGGAGTAAGTTACTAGTATTTTCAAGAGTAATTGTTACATTCCCTCCATTCGGAGAGAATTTTATGGCATTGTCAATTAAGTTAATAAATACTTGAATTAACCTTTCTTGATCAGCTTTAACCTGGATATCAATTGCCTTATCAATTAAATGTACATTATGATTTTTCTCTTGACGATAGCGATTCAATAGCTCAAAAACAATTTCATTAAGCAATAGCGATTGCATATTATATTGTTGTTTGCCTGATTCCATACGCTGTAAATCTAGAAAATCATTGATAAGATTTTTTAAACGGATCGCTTCTTTATTAATTGTTTCAATGTATTTTTGTTGTCTCTCAGGTTTTAATTTTTTCGTTAAAAGTAATTCAGTAAATCCAAGTACACTAGATAATGGAGTACGTAGCTCATGGCTCACGGTACTAACTAATTCTGATTTCATTTGGTCAATTTCATATTCTTTTGTTATATCCCTATGAACAAATATTGTTCCTACTTTTTCAGAGCCTTCATATATGCTTGTAGCATATACTTCCACGAAAACTTCGATTTCTTTTGAAATAGAATAACGAAATTTTCGAGTATCTTTAAAACTTTCTCTAACGGCTGTATCAAAAAATTCTATTAATTCTTCAGGATTTATGCAAATGTTTCGGAAATGATTTAAACAAGATTTTTTTGATATGTTTTTCCCTTCAAGTTTTTTTTCACATTGAACTATTTTACACAACGCAACATTCATTAAGACTACATCACCTGTTGCAGAAACTAATTGAATTCCTTCATTTACATTATCAATAATATTTTGATTTAATTGTCTTGACCTTTCTACTTCTTCATACATCAGGATGCGCTCGAACGCTATAGAAACACGGTTCAATAACCCATTTAAACTGTCAATTTCTTGATTGGAATATGAATATCCTTCTCGTGTAGCAATCATCACAGCTACTAAGTGTCCCTCGGAATTTAAGATGGAGGAATATAGATCATAGCAATAATAAGGTTCTTGAGCAATGCCATGTGCATTTGGTAGCACTTTACGTTTAATAATAAATGATTTTTCTTCTTCTAATCGTACACGTTTATCAATATCAATATTTTCAACAAGTATTATAGCTGATTCCTTGGATAAACCTTTCGTAGCATATACATTACCTTCTAACCAATATAAAACACTCATATCCAATTTATAAATGTCATTTAAATAATTATGTAGTTTTTCAATTAAATTTTGTTTATCTAATGTAAATGTTAATACATGATTAAGTTGATTAGATTTTTCTAACTGACTTACTGAGTTTTGCAATTGCCATTGATGTTCCTGTAGTTCATCCTGTTGAGCTAAAAGCTCTTCATTTTGCGTAGTTAATGCTTCTTCTTTTTCTTGAATAGATTGGATCATTCTATAATAAGAATTAGCTAATACCCCAAATTCGTCTTCTCTCGAAACAAGACTCCCAAGTTCAAATGGCTTTCCATGAGCAAATGCATTAGTAGCTGATGTCAATTGTTCAATTGGGCGAATTATATTATTAAGCACTCGTCTCATTATTAAACCTATAAATAATATAATTATACCGCTGAGTATTAAAGAAATTAATGTAAACTCTTGCTCCCGTACTATTGTTTCTTTAAAAAGTTGATTCAATTCTCCATCCGTTTTTTTCTGGTATGATTTTGTATAATCTAAAAATTTATTAACCAATTCATTAGTTCCATTACTCGAAAGTTTTCTTAAAGATTTATAATCATTCTCTTTTACATACCCAATTGCTTTAGGTAAAATAATTTCCTTATAGTTTTTATTAAAATCGATTAATTCTTTGTATAATTCCTTTTCTTCTTTTGAAAGTGGTAGTTGAGAAAACTGATTCAAGAGAACCTCAAAATTTTTTAAATCCTTTTTAAGTAAATTTAGCTCTTGGTTATTTTGAAAAGCATAATACCCTCTAGCTCTGAAAAATATCCCATTAAAATTTTCTTGTAATTCATCTACCAATTCAGCTTTTTTAAATAGAAGCTCACGTTCATTTTGCAATTTTTTATTTTGTTCATTAACATATAGAAAGAAAGAGAGCATACCAGTTAAAAAAGTGGCTGTTAAAATTAATAGCATTTTTAAAAATTTACTACGAATGCCTTTCTTTAATAGAGGAAATAAATTAAACACTTAATATTTCCTCCACCAAATTTAATAGCTCAACTGGACTAAAAGGTTTAGACATAAAGTAATTTACACCCTTTTGGAATACTAATTGACGGTCAGATTCTTGTGCTTTAGCTGTAAGCATAAGTATAGGTAAATGTATATCTTTGGGTAACTGTTCTATCACTTCAATTCCAGACAAATTGGGCATCATATAATCTAAAATCATTAAATCGTATGATTGTTCACTAACTTTTTTTAAAGCTCTTTCCCCATCCTCTGCTTCATCAATTTCACAGTTTAAGACTTCTAATGTATCACAAATAAGCATTCTTAATATTTCTTCATCATCAACAACTAAAATACGTTTCATAATATGCCTCCTAAATAAACAAACGATTAATAAGACTTAATATCCTATTTGACACCTCTTTAATATCAAAAGGTTTTACAATATAATCATTAGCACCGTTTTCTAAAGCTTGTAAAACATATTCATCTTCTTTACGGCCTGTTAGCATAGAAATAATTACATCACTTGTGGAGTAATCTTGTCTTATAATTTTCAGTAACTCAATACCATCCATTTTTGGCATCACGATATCTAGTAAAATAATATATTTGCAATCTGGTGAATACCAATTTGAATTTAGGAAACTAATGGCATCATTAAATGCCATTACGTCAATATCGAACTTTTCACCTATCTCCCAGCTCTTAAAGTAATTCGTTATTAGGTTTCTAATAATATAAACATCGTCTATCACAATAATTTTTATTTTTACATTTTTTCTCACAATCTCTTCTAAACTATCAAACATAACTATTTGATTTCTTCCGGATTGCTTAGCATTGTACAGGGCCTGATCAGCCTCTTCCAGAATTTTCTTAGGATGAAGATTTTTCGTAGTGGATTCAACAACACCAGCTGAGAAAGTCACTTGAAATCTATTTTCATTCGCATTAAAAAATTTCTTCTCCATAGCTTTACGTAGTCTCTCCATTAATACATATGCCTCTTCTACTGAAGTTTGAGGCATAATAAGAACAAATTCTTCACCACCGTATCTACAAAAGAAATCTTGCTCACGTTTTAAACTAGATACTAAATTAGCAAATCCTTTTAAAACCTCATCTCCAATTAAATGACCATATGTATCATTTACTTTCTTAAAATAGTCTAAATCCGCTAACGCGATAGAAAATGATTCTCTATTTCGTTCAAACTGTTTAATTAATTTTTCAATTTGGCTATCCATAAATTTACGGTTATATATTTGGGTTAGCTCATCTTTAATAATTGAATTCTCTAATTCTTTTTTATATGATAAACGATTATTAATATAAGAAATTAATAATTCTTCATCTATAGGTTTTGGAATAAAATCTAATGCACCCATATCATACGCACGAACTCTATTTTCTCTACAATCATTGCTACTAATAACAGTTACAATCATACTATCTTTTTTTATGTTTTTTAAATTTTTAATAATAGAAAAACCGCTTGTGTCTGGTAACATAATATCCACAAATACAATAGTAGGCTTTAAATCATATATCAACTCTAACCCACGTTTTCCATTGTTTGCAGCAATTACTGTAAATCCTTTTTTCTCTAATATATTCTTTATGTAGGAAATAAACTCGATATCATTATCAATTATTAATATAAATTCTTGCTCAGAAGGTATGCTATTTTGAGATTTTAAAACTACTTCCTCTATTTCTTGAATATTAATGTTTTTTTGATAAAAATTAATACCATCAATAAAAGGAAAAAGATAGCTTTTCCATTCAACTTTCGACCACTTTTTATCACTATTTTCTTTTAATTTTTCAATTTTATCACTAGCAATCATAGATAATTCATCTAGCCCAATGGAACCTGCTGTGCCCTTTAAACTATGTAAAAAAAAGTATATATCTTTTTCTGGAATTGAATCTTGTTTGTCCCAATTCTCAAGATTATCAAATATTCGTTTGTACATCATTTGTTGATATTGTTCGTTTCCCATATTTATTCTCCCCAATCATTAAATACATATATAAGCAGTATAACCTAATTCCTCAAATATCTATGGGTATATTTTATGAATTTTTTTCATAGTGATGCTATTAATGTTAATTGATTAGGAAATATTACTCTGTTTATTAATTATATCCTTAAACGAAATAGGATAAAATAATCTATATAATGTCATTTAGTTTGATTAATAACAATCATTAAAGGCAAGTTCGATAGTAAAGCCATTTTCTTTTTTCTGTTGAATTGGTATAGACAAGATATTTACATCTAGATTCAAATCAAATATGCCCTTTCTTTTAGTCATGAAAAAAACACCCCCACCTATAAGAGTTATTCCAAATCAGTCAAGTGACCGAAACTTGAAAATACACTTATAAATAGAAGTGCTTATTTATCAATCTTTCACGATACGTTACTGTATGTCCCAGGAGGGATTCGAACCCCCGACCGTTAGGAACATACGTTATATCTAATCCGCTCTGTTTGGCGATATTTGAAACGGTCTTTGAATCGTACTTTGACCGCTACTTTTCGCTTCCTTATCGTTAAGTATATTACACCAAAAAATAAAGCGCAATAATTTTCAGATAAATAACGCTAAATTAGCATATGGCATATTTTCGACTATATCTTGTTTAATTGCTAGCATCATTGCGCGAATACCTTGTTCACGCTTAATTTGCTTATTTTCTTCTGTAAACTCCGCTCGATAACATTGATAGTAGGCTAATTCTCGAATTTTAAAACCATCTTCGGCAAACCCTGGGATAAATTTTCTTATATATCTTGCATCGTTTTCTACTGCATCTGCTGTTAGCCCATTAAGAGCTCCTACTTCCGCATATGTCATTCTACCAACTCCATTAATAATTTCCCATAGCGCTATGGTTACAAAAAGAACCGGTCATATTTCACACTATATATTATTTCCCTATTCTTTTCAATACGTTTTTCTATTCGCTCAAAACCCTTTATACAATAACGTTTAATCGTTATTAAACCATGGAATACGTTAATTATTTCCCGTCGTATTTTCGTCATTTCTTCGTCATAAATAACCGGAATTTTTACGGTAAAGCCATCCACCTTGTCCGTATAATTTTACGGTATTTTTACGGAATCAATCTTATGTTCCCGGCAATTTCCGGTAATAATACGGAAGATTTACCGGTAAAGCAAATTTACTTGTCCGTACCGCATACCGTACTGACGGACTGTAGACCGGTTAAATTTGCGGAAATTATCCGTACCATAGGCCGACTTTTATTTTTAAGTCCGTACTACAGACCGTATAACACCCTGATGTTCAGAAATTGCTTAGATTGAGAATTGGCCTGAAAAGCGCACCTGAAACCGGCGGGGTTGGGGCAAAATAAAAAAGCGCAGGCTATCGTTTGCCTCACGCTTCTTCATTAACGATCTTATACACTGTTGCTCGACCAATTCCAAACTCTTTCGCGATGTCCGTTGCACTTTCTCCTGCGTCATACAACGCCTTAACTTGACGTTTAGTCTTTGCATCTATCGAAGGTCGACCGCCTTTTCTTCCTTTTGCTCGTGCAGCTTCAAGTCCGGCTTTAGTACGTTGCTGAATGATGTCACGCTCAAACTCAGCAAAAACTGCTAGCATTCCAAACATTGCTTTCCCTGTCGGTGTTGTCGTATCAAAGGCGTCATTAATTGATACTAGGCTAACATCCCGATTCTTTAACTCTTCTGTTAGCGTATAAAGCTCCTTAGTGCTACGGGCTAACCTGTCCAGTTTATATACTGCAAATATATCTCCTTTTGTTGCGGCCTTCATAGCGTTCTTTAATTCCTGACGTTCCTTTCGGCTACTCTCTTTTTCCGTGTACAATACTAACTCTGCGCCATGATCGGCTGCATACTTCTCTAGCTCCTGGACTTGCATATCTAAGTTCTGTTCTTCCGTTGATACACGCGCATATCCGATAACTCTCATAGATTAATCGCTCCATTCCGTCTACAGTCTACTTCCCATACGTTTTATGTACTTTTAATTATAGACGGGTTTATAGACAAAATCAAGCTTTTTAGTACGGTAGAAATACGATAGATTAGGCGGTTCATAAACCGTCTATTATACGGTGGTTTTATGTACACACAAAAAAACACGCCTGGAAAAGCGTGCTCTTTTTCGGTATTGGCTACTTAAATAAGTTTTTTAAAAATCGCTTAAGGCTCTTCTTAAATAATGGGTACTTATTGAAAACGTTTATGGAAGCAACCATAAATTTTTCAGTTTTATTTAAAATAAATGTACCTGCGCTTATTAATAGTCCAATAGTTACCAAGTAATATAAAATATTGTGTATCATTTAGCTCCTTTTCCAGGGAAGCTGTATGATACTTGCATCTATTAAATTATAGAATGATTCTCAATATTTAGCAAATTATAAGAATATTAACTAACCCCCTGAGTTTCAGTAGCCCCCCCGGATTCGAGCCGTCGAGTAGGTGAAATAACGTCAAGTATTGCGCCTTTACTTACGTAATCTTACGCTACATTTTCGAGTTTCTTCTATATAATATCGTCGTATTCTCGCTATGTAATGTTGAGCCGAATCCAAAACGTTTCAAGGGCGCGTCCATAGAAGGCGTCGAGTAGGTGAAACGCTTTATTTCGTGACACTTTCGGACACCATCCGCTATGACTTTCTACTATTATATATTCCGTCATACCTTCGCTGTCACATCGTAAGGATAAAAATAAAACACCTGCCGTTTGGCAGATGTAATTTATTTACTTAATAATTTTGGAAGCAAGTTGTCCACCAATTCTTTAACATCTTCTCTAGCATCATCTTCCAATCTACTTTCTTCCTCACTCGCCGCTTCTTGTGCAAGTGAATCTCTTTCATCAACATCCACAGTCATTTCATCATTTTCAAAGTGTTTCAGTTTAAAATCATCAAAGTTGAAGCTAGATAGTTCTTCGATAGGACTACTATCTTCAGTTATTTCTAAAATTTCATCAATTAATTCTGATTTTAAAACCTCATTCATTTCATCTAATTGACCTCTAAGTTCCTCGATGTTATCTGGTGTAATTTTAGGGTTAAACCCCTTTCCTGTAGGAAAATCTTCTACTTCATAATAAACATCTTCTTTAATTTTGTTGATAACTTCTTCAAGTTTTTCGAATTGTTTTATCATGTTTATTCCTCCATTATGAAAATAAATAAGCACACCATAAATAGGTACTATAATTCATTATACAACCAATAAATTACATAATACAACGTATTTAATATCAAAAAAATAACAGATATAGCCGCCAAGTCAGCGACTACACCCGTTTGTATTACCGTTGTTTCAATCTCTCACGAATAGCCTCGATATCTATTCCGCTTGCATCCGTCTTGCTCTCTACTTCGACCTTATCCGCAAGCAATCCGTGCGCTTGTAAGAAAGTACGTAACATTGCTGCGTTACCATCTCGAATGATAATGTCCGGTATAGCCTCCATCACCTCAGGCAAGCGGTCAACTGTATTAGAGACGATCACACGCTTAAGCTCTTTATTAAAGGTGTCATTCCTCCGCCATCTGTGCAATGTGCGTACATCTACGCCCACGTGATCCGCTATTTGCTCATAAGTAAAGCCACCACGTTTAGGAGTTGCTAAATACGTAATGGCCGCAATTTGTTTCTCATTAAGTTGTTTCGTCATTTTATCGTTCTCCCTTCAATTTTAAGCACACAAAAAGAGCCCGCGTAATTGCGAACTCTTTCGTTATGCCTCCTTAATATTGAGCGATTTCACTAGCTATTACTGTCGCAATTTTACGTATGTCAGCCTCTTCTCGCACGTTAAATGTCGAACCGCTAAAGCTAATGCTAAACTCGTTTTTGTGATTGTTTACTGTCGTTCCACCCGTAGTCTCACGTCTTAGTGTACCGTTATATCGGTCGTTCTCGACTTTCGTTAGGACGCGCTCACCAGAGTGTAATCTTGCAACGTAGTTGTCGTATGGCACGCGAGCTAGTCCGCTTTTATGTCCAGGGAGGTTAAGTCCGCCATAATTCTGCGGTGCATAATTCGCAAGCGAGCCGATCTCCGCGTTCTTTTTCGGAAGTTTCTTGGCTGGCGCTGTTTGCGTACTTCCCCAGTCAACTTTCGCAACTACCGGAATATTGACGCCAGGTATCTTGTTAATTACTTCGATCATCTGGTTAATACCGCCAATTACGGAGTTAACCGTCTCAGCCGCAGAACGCTTCATAGCGCCCCAAACGTTTTCCCATACGGATTTCGTAGAGTCCCAGTTCTTCGCGAGATCGACCGCAGCTCCGATTAGGATTCCGAGAGGTCCCAGTATGATGCGGATAGCGTCCTCGCCTCCGCCGATTGCCTTCCAAAATCGCTTAGTAGCTGCGGTTACTGTATCCCAGTTACGGTATAAGACCACGCCTATTCCGACGAGTCCTGTGATTGCTGTAACGACTAAGCCGATTGGGTTCGCTTTCAATGCTAAGTTGAATACAGCTTGGGCTCCGGCCGCTGCTGTTGTTGCCGTTCTAAACGTTGTAATAGCTTTTGTAACTCCCATAATCACTGGCGCTATTGCCATTGCCGTTTTGAATGTGACGATTGAAGCTGTAAGTCCGATAAAAGTTTCTTTTATTCCTGACCAATTATCAATCGTGAATGTAGCGACATTCTTGGCAACATTGCCAACTTTTTCAATTGCGTCGACGGTTGGTTGAATGTTCATGTTCGAAATACTATTTGCTACCTCAGTAACTGCCGGAGCAAATTTATCACCGACGTTAATCATAAAGGTTTCGATTGCACCGGATGCTTGTTCGAGTGCACCACCGATTCCAGCTTTCATGTTCTTTCCAGCTTTTGCTGCAGCACCGTCAGAGTTTTCGAGCGCTTTCTGTAGTTTCGCTAATTTCGCTGGACCAGCGTCTACTAGTGATAAGAATGTTGACACAGATTCCTGACCTACTGCAGCTTTCATAAATGTAACCTTATCAGCCTTAGACATGTCTTTTGTGGAGTCTTTAAGTGATTTAATAATATCGACCATACTCTTAACATTACCGTTTGCATCCGTCGCACTAAAGCCGACTTTATCTAAAGCCTTCTTCGCTGTGCCTAGTGGACCTGTCAGGCTAGATAGCCCTTGTCGTAATGAAGTACCGGCAGTACTACCGTCAATTCCGGCGTTAGTAACTAAGCCTACAGCTGCTGAAACTTCTTCTAGCGACATGCCTAACGCTTTGGCTGGTGCTCCTGCGTATTTGAATGCATATTGCATATCGGTAATACCTGCGGCTGTTTTGTTCGCAGCCATCGCCAATACGTCCGCAACATGTGACGATTCTTGTGCTTTCATCTTCCAAATGTTTAGCGCACTCGCTACTGTATCAGACGTTAACGCCAAATTTTCGCCGGATGCTTCTGATGCTGAGATGATTCCTGGCATAGCACCCATAACTTGTTGTGCATTAAAACCCTTAGCTGCCAATTCGGTCATAGCGGTTGCTACCTCAGATGCCGATTTACTTGTATTTGCTCCAAGCTGCTTAGCTGCCTCACTCATTTTGTTGAGTTCGTCTGTATTTGCACCTGCTATAGCTCCAGCTTTTCTCATAGCTGAATCAAAGTCCGCCATTGTTTTAACTGACGCTGTAAGGCCAGCAGTAAGTCCAGTAAAGCCAGCGATGCCGGCGATTTTAGCGCCGAATGAGCTGAAAGAAGATGAAGTTTTATCCGCATATATTCGCGTGCTGTCTAGTTGTCGATTTATGCGCGTCAGTTTTCCGGACATGTTATCGTTAAGTGATAAACTAGCGACTAAATCTATTGCCAATTGAGTTCCTCCTTTTTTACATAATAAAAAGCCGTCATTGTAGCGTTCATCTCTCTAACTACAAGCGGACGGCTCTGCATTCATTTATAAAATTTTCGTATCTCTTTCTGAGCTTGTTGCATGTAACCTTGCGCTTTTAGCGTTTGCCAAACGGATTGTTTTTTCTGTGCTTTCTTTAATGCCTTTGCAGCCCGTAATACTAATACAGCTGCGATATAGAGCTCATTTCCTCGTTTTATCGTTTCGACCGCGGGCATAGCGTCAACCATTCGCCTTAAAGCTAGCTCGTCTTTAAGCTCCCCTTCGAGCACAGGTAAGAATGTTTGTTGCAATACGTTGATTTTCTGTAGGTCGTCTAGTGTCGTCATGCTTTCGTCACTCCTTCGTTTAATTAATCAAAATAAAAAGAGCCCCCCATTTAGAGCTCCGTTTTACAAATCTCGCGCTGTTACTGTATACCGATCAACTTGCGGAGTCGGTGCGTTAGCTAATTCGTTAGCTTTGAGTAGTTTTTCTTTCATCAAGACGTATTGCTCTGCATAGAAACTATCTGCGCTTGATTGTCCTATATCGAACAACTTTGAAAGATTTTGCATATTAGGCGTTAAGTCAGCATAATGTGAACGATTTGTTTTAATAAGTTCCATCGTTGCTTTATCTGCGTCGGAATTACCTAATGCCACAAATATTTCATTACTGTCTTTCTGTGCTTTTACAACTACCGCATCGTCACCCTTAATTAATAAGTTTCCTTCACGTGTGAGTTGAGTTTCTAATGTCATCCAATCGTCTCCATTTCTTTTGTTTTTTTAAGGGGATAACGGGCCTCGTAGGTAAAGCCCGCCTGTTTTGCGCTGTCATCTCGACTGTGCAATGGTTTATTATTCCGTTGTTTCTGCTGATTCTTGTTGCGCAAAATATGCATCAGGATCGTTTATATACTTGATATTGCCACCACCTAGTAATCCCAGTGCACTTTGATATGCGGGACTGTAATCTTTAAAGAACTCATATGATTCTGCGTCTTTATATCCATCTAAAAAGTCTTGTGCCATTCGTTTATCTTCATCTAGTGCTCGCTTGCTAATTTGTTCATATACGGTTGAAAGCGCAAGTCGTGATTGACTGTCGCCATTAGCAAGAGCTAGGCTTGTTAGATTCGTAAACTCTCGATAAACTGCGTCAGCATGATACGTGTCATTATACTTCGCTAAGAAAGCATTTAATTTCGAGGCTACTGCTGTGCCATCCTTAGAAAATGCTAGCGCTACTTTTAGCTTATCTAGGTCCATCTCAAATAATTTAGCGTCATAAACTCCGATATGCTCAGGTCGTTTCATTGGATCGACTAGCGTCTTTTTCGCAAGATCCCGACCTTCGTTAACGCCTTTCATGTATTGAGTTTTTAATTCACGTACATTTTCGTATAATTGATGCGAATAATCCCTTTGAGCTTCTTCGAATTTAATTTTGCGGCCATCAGTGCTTAGCATCTTATCTTGTCGGATTTCTTTAAAGTGAGGCTCTGCTGCTGCCTTTAAGCTGAGCGCGATTTGAGTCGGCTGTCTAGTTAAGTCTTGTAATGCTTCGTTTTTCTCTTTTAATTGCTGTGCGATTGTTTTTGTCATGTTTAATAATCCCCTTTAATATAAGATTTTGTAGTTTTGTTCTTCTGCTATTCTTGTTACTGTTTGACGAAGTCAACTATCGTCATAACCGACTTTATCAGCATTGGTGGCACGATTTTTCCTGCTCATATTCCAGCTCCTTTCCTTTTTCTGCTTTAAATTTTGTTAATTTTCTACTTAGACCTGATTTATCGAAGTCATTATTGGTATTTACTGCGTCATTTTCCGAGATTTCTACGAATTTAATGTCATTTTCATAGAGTAAAAAATAGTCTTCACGCGCATCTTTCAAAATTCTATTAAGTTGATCTACAATCTCGTCATAAAACCCATACAACTCCCAGAAACCTTGACTTCGATTATTCTTTTCTGCTTGTACGACCATGTAAAAGATATTAGTTTCTTCATCTACACGCGTTAAAACGTGATATATTAGTGGCGCCACATCTGTTTTGTAGCGTTCTAAAGACTTTCCGTTGATTGTTATAAACGTGTGAGCAAATTTACTTAACCGCATTTCTAGCTCTGCAATACCACCAGAGCCTAGCAAAATCGTTTCACCTTCGCTGTTTTTGACTGTATAGCGTTCACCGAACATTGTTCCAATAGCTTGTCCATTCGGGAAGAACGGGACCACTACGCCATCTTGAGTGGTACGCTCTAAGTACGTACCTACCGTACCGCCGCGCGATACTTCTTCAACTTGATACGTGCAATAAAAAGTCACGACGTACACTCCTTTCTTAGTTACATATACAGTTATAAATCGCATTAAAATAAGCCGTCAGTGCGTTTCCGTGTAAAAAGATGACTTAGTTATCATGAAACTTTTAATACGGCTAATATCGCTATATTTAATTGAAATTGTTACCCGTAGAAACCGGCGTCTAACTTCCTTTCTACACTTGCTACACCCCTAAACTGCGTCTTAGGTATCCGAAATTGGACGCCAACCACCTTTTGCCTCCGCGTATCATAGTATTCGCACATAACTTCGAATCCCTTTCGGCGTTTTAGCTTGTGTAATTGGTAGCCACTACTCACGTAAAGATAGATGAAGTTGCCAGCCATCCATGACTCATGCTCTCTATACACGCGCTTTCAATTCCTCTGCCTCAAGTCTAAAACCTTCACTCCATTGCACGATTTCTTCCTCTGTTGGTTCATGACTTAAAGCTCTCCCAGCAAAGTAGCGTACGAACTTTCCCCATAAATCTGGCGTGAATTTATCACTCCTCTGGTAAAAATCGTATACGTGAGAGTTTGACTTTGACGTGTTGCAAGCTCTGCAACTAACAACCATGTTTAATGCACTGTTACTAGACCACCACTGGCCGAGTGAATAGACGTGATCGACTACGCGAATATCATCGCTCAACTCACATCCGCAATAAGTGCAATGTGTACCTGACTCTACCTCGCGTAGTTGTTCTAGTGTCAACGAACCTTTACCTTTGCTACGGTAGAAATGCTTTCTCAAGCGCTCTTTGCGGTAGCCGTCGCCTGTTTTACGGCGTGTACTTCGGCAAGTTTTGCACTCCCCTTCGCGACCGTCTGACCTTTTAGGACGGATTGGAAAATCCTCTAGTGGTTTAATTTCCTCGCAAGTTATACATTGTTTTGTTTGTTCCATCATCATCGCTCCAATTCGCTTGATTTCCTTAAATTTTCATGATAAAATTCAAAATAGGGATATTATAACCATTTTTATAGTAGAACCTGAAATAAAAAAGTTGACGATTTTTTCGCCCTTACTTATATAGGTTTTTTTGTCTTATAAATCGCTCCATTACGCCGTTTCTCTCTCAATTCTTTTGTTACGTTTCATGTTTTCCAGCTCGCAGCATGAAAATCTACTTCCTCCAGTTCCGCGTTGTTGGTCGCATACCTTCGTCTTGCTTTTTAACTTCCGTAAATCCCTCGCGTATGACGCATTTCTGCAAATATCACATTCATACACACGCTTGACGTCTAGAGCTTTGATTTTGCGTAATGCAAATTCGTAGCTGTAGCCTTGTTCTTCGAAAGTAGCAGCATAAAAGTTAGCATTCCGTTTCACATGGCGGATCTGTTTGCGATATTCATAAACTTTGCGAGGCACATCTTCGAAAATGATTTTTTCATCGATTGTGGATATTGCAACATCTTCTGCGCTAAGGCTCGATATAGCCTCATCTTCTACTACGCAACCAGGCGAAATCTTTGACGCTTGCCCTTCTTCGTTATCCGGGATCTCTTGTTGAAATATAAGCGTCCTTTCAACCTTCGCTTTCTGTACGTCTTTTTTAAGTGCACGGTCTGCGGATAATATCGGAAATTCTTCGAGCTTTTCCGTTGCTTGCTTTGGTGCGAGTAGAAAATCCGCTAGTATTTCAAGCGCAGAACACGTTTTAGCGTAAGGACTAATATGGTTAAGGGGATGCTTCATAAACGGCTTAGACGGGATAATTTTATCGAAATGCTTACCCATGAAGTCGGTTACGAGCGCTTTTCTCTCGTCTTGCGTCAAGTCTTTGCGGTAATGAGTGTAAAAAAGTGCTAGTAGGTCTTTGCGTGCGGCAATCTCGGCTTTGGTAATCATCGTATATTCACGCTCCAATTTTTATTTTTGAGGTTGGCGGTCGCGGCGGGTATCGTGTCGCTTCCCTTTCTTTTATTCTTTGATTAGCGATCAATAATGTATATATTCGCGGTGTCTTAGATTCGAAAGAATCTGCGTTGAATATAACGTATATGTCTTAGCGTTCTAACTTCCGCATTATTTCATTCGAATGTATTAACGCTTAATCTTTAACTAATCCAAACATTTTGCTTTGCAAAATTTTGAGATGTTTTAATCTTTTAATAGCGTTAAATAATCCGAAATCATTAGCATTAATTATGGCGCAGGAATATTTTCTCTTTTACCGTTTCTCTTTTACGCTTTCTCTTTTTAAAGACACCATAAGGACTGTTTGCGAACGTACCATAAGGCATGTACCGAAGGCACCCATAAGGCATGTATGCGTCATATCAACGTTTGTGAGCCCTTTCGAACTCCACTAAGAGCCGTTCCATATTTGGGACTATCCGCTCACCATCCTCATTAATTACATACCCGTCATTACTTACAGCTGGACACCATGAAGGATAATACCAAAGTTGCCTACGCATATTTACGACCTTTTCTTTGACTTCGAATAGCAAGCCGTTTTCTAGCAGAACCTCACGCAAGAATTTCATTCGTTTGACGCTAATACCGGTCAATTCGTTAATTTTATCCATTGACAGGAAACATGCTCCAAAGCGCTCTCGCAGCAATCCGTATTTATCCGATGCTATGCCATCAACATTCATAAGTAGCGTTATATATAAGATAGATGCATCGCCGAGCTTTGCCTTCGGACTGTGTTGTTTAAAATCATTTATAATTCGTGGAAACACAATCCGAAAGACATCACGATTAATAGTTTCGTAGTTTTCTGCAACTAGCAGAGCTTTCTTATTGCTAGGTAATAACTTCGGTTGATCTAACGTCATTCCACCTAACCCCTTCCAGTTATATTGGTTTATTTAACGTGTATTCAGCTAACGCCTGTCCGAGCGCTTTCGTGCGTTCATATTGCCAAAACTGGCGCATTGTGCGTTCGTTTAAGCCTGTGCATATGTACCGGAAACCCTGCGCAGATAATCTGCGGTAAAGTTCCGGAGAGTAGCAGTAGTAATAGTTCATTAAGTATGACCCCCTTTCCTAAAGCAAAATAGTTTTGTTCATTTTCTTTTCATTTATCGCTCGTAATTCATCGACTGGCACCGTGTCAAAATACTCGCGTGCTGCAACCTTAAGTTCAATAAAGTCCAAATCTGATAATGACGATATAGCATGTCTGCGTATATTTTTTGAAATAATCGCATCATAGTCGTAATCTTGATACGGATAATGCATAATCCATTCTTCAACGGTCTTAAACATATTCGATTCGACATCTTTGCCCATGAGTATTAAGATATCAATCCAATCGTCATCCACTTCTACATATAAATCCGCTAAATCATTTCGAACCTCTGCAACAAAATCCGTAATATTCCTTGCGTTATCGAAGCAGCGTAAATATTCTAGTAATTGTTCTGGTATCATTTTTATAGCCTCCCGTAAGTTAATTGCTGTTTTAAACTTTCTACTTTATAAAGACACTAAGGTGATCTTAATTGGACCACGTTTTAAAATTTTCTATTCCTGCACCTCCTACACACTAATACGTAATAACTTTTCGCCAAACACACTTTTTCACAAATTATTTAACCTCCTATTCTCTAGAACGATGTAAATTTTCGTTTCGCACACTTTTTAGCAAAGTTTTTAACCTCTTACTTACACATATACCGAAATTTAAAAACTGTGCATTTTTCATAAACTACTTTTTGTGCTTCACACTTTACATAGGCAGTAAAGCTATCTTAATTGGACCATGAATCTAAAACTTTTCTTGTCATACACTTACTAATTCAAGAAAACTATTCACCTCGCACAACTTTTCGTAAATTTTTTCTACCTTTAATCGCCTTACACTTACTAATACCGTATAACTTTTCGTTTCGTACACTTTCTATAAAAATTACAGAGAGAATTTGATAACTTTTTTCGCCTTACACTTACTAGTACCGTATAAATCTTCGCCAAACACACTTTTTCACAAATTTTTATCCAAAACAAAAAGCGTCAGCCGCTAAGCCTTCGCTTTTCTTTGTGTATTCTCGTTATTTAAAGCTTTCAGCGTCTTTCGTGCCTCCAGCCATGTAATTATAGGATCAGCAGTTTGGCGCCTACTGAATTGCGTTTGATTCGTTATTGCCGTAACGATCAATTAGATACTTACCATCGTATCGACTACCTACTTCGCTTTGAATTACTGCAATAATCCTCCGCACGACTGGCGATTGCCATCCGTTTGCTCCACTAGAATCCGTCTAGTGACGCCCGTTTATCTTAAATAAGCTCACGTTTATCTCTTTTCGCTTCCCCACGTAAGATGCGCCATGTACATCCGCAAAGTTCATCTTAATTTATGGTTGTTGCTAATATTGCTAAAAGTTCGATTGGTTCGCATACGTCCAATTCCTCAAATAGTACCTCAGCGTCCTTAGACCACTTAAATTCAACCAATGAATCACCTATTAACAACGCAGCCTCATCGTTTTTATAGACCATTAGGTCGACTCCTTGAATGATATTCGTCACATTAATTGCTACATTTTCTGCTATGATTGTTTGCATGTTCATTCCTCCTATAATTCCGATTTTCGGAATCACTATATACAAGTGATCACCGTTTCTTACTTTGTGACTTAATTATAATTCTGATTTTCGGAATTGTCAACAGTTAGAATTCTGATTTGCGGAATTATTTTTTATAACATAAAATAAATATAAATAAACCGGAGGTGCTTAAAATGCCAAGAAACTTACAAGCTGACTATTATATTCACATAAAATTAGGTGATGTTTTAAAATCGATGGACATAGAGCAGAAAGAAATAGCTGAACGTATTGGCACCACTCCACGCAATATCAGTGAGATGGTAAATAATAAAACACGCAATATTCCAAGCGAAGCACTCGCTATGATTGCAAATGAATTAGGGATCACTGATCTTAACGAGTTACTCGAAATTCGATCTAAAAAATAATTCAAACATACTCTTTACCATAAAAATCTAACTTAAAAAAGGGCATAAATTAAGGGAGTGAAGACAAATGGGAATATATAATCAAAATATTTCTTTTTGGCATGAAGACTTAAAAAAGCTTGCTATCAATTTAGTAATAGATGAAAATTTATGGGCTTACGATGAACAAAATGGGATTTTTAATCATGGAAAAGACATGGAAGAGCTTAATATACCGCAGAAGTTTAAAATTATTAGTAATGTAGGGCTGGAAATACTAACTAAATCCGTTTGTATTAAAAGAAATATTGATATTTTTAAAGAGCAAAGTTATAGTGTGAAACAATATTCTCCCTTTGGAGTTGCAGGTGTGATTGCTCCCCAAAATCCTTGGCTAGAATCAATTATTCAAAAATATAAATACACCCACATGGGAGAGATTAATACAGTTGAATTTTTCCACTGTCTGAATAAACTAAAGAAAAATTTAGAGCAAACGGAAGGAAATAAAAAATATAACAATCTAATAGATGAAGTTGATAGATGGAGAAAGTTTCATAGGAACACAGAAGTACATCTTTCCCTTCCTTTAATGTTTACTAGTGAGTATGAAACTCGATTAAGAAAATTATATAATGCGTTATTAGAAATCTATAAACTCTAAATAACTTCATAATATTGAACTAGATTCAAGCTTGACTAGCGAACCACCATTCAGCAGAATAGCTGCGCAGACAGGAAATAGGCGCAAAGTTGTTACCTACTGTCGCGAGTTACATAGCGTAACAAGCAACAATAAGTAACTACACGATCATTCAGCGTCATAGTGCTTGACGAGGTTTCTAGTCGGCTTGTTTTGTAGAAGGCTTTCACCTTTCGAACCCTCACGCAATTATCGTCCTGCGTGCGCGGTAGTCATAATAAAATCCGCGTGAGTGCGATTACCCTAGCCGTAACTAGCCGATAATCCTCCGTACCGTTAAATTGGGCGTACTCCCCGTTCATCGCAACCCGAAACAAGCAACGGGATTGACTAGCGATATATTCCGTAGTTTGCGTTGTGACGGACCGCACTGACCATTTTTGTTTTGATTCGAGTTATTGGGCTACCTCGAAAGAATATCTCCTAAAAAAGACAATAGGAAACTAGGCCTTTGCATTTTTACTTTTTTTAAAGTAAAATGAAGGCATATAAAATACTCATATTCAGTTTTCATGTGGTGTGTAAGCTAATTGAGTATCTAAGGACTTACGTTGTGAGCGTAAGTCTTTTTATTTACCTAAATTCCCGTAGCCTGTCCGCAACTTCTTCCTCATCTAAATGCAAATAGCGTGTAGTAACTCCAAAATCGCTATGTCCTAACGCTTTCGAAACCAGCGCAATATCTCCATGTGATTTGCTATAAATATCTTTCGCAAAGCCCCGACGAAGTGCATGCGGATTTATATGTTCTAAGCCGTAACGCCGCTTATAAAGATTCAAGCGTTTAGAGATGTTATTACTTGATTGCGAGGTTGCTATCTTCGTACCTTGTTGCGTAATAAATATTAAATAGTTTCGCGTCCCCTTTTCTTTACGGATGATTCGATTTTGCTCTATGAGTGCGTATAGTATTTGAGCTAGTCTCTCACTAAACGGCAAAATCAACGATTTACGATTCTTCATAATCGAACCATCTAATCTCAATACTTTTGCGTCCAAGTCAACGTGTTGCTCTTGCAAATTTGTAGCTGTCGCTAAACGTATTCCAGTTTCATACATAAGCAAGACTGCTGCTGCATCGCGTAATTGCACGAAGTCAGATAAGTCTAATATGCGTAGTAGCGCAAATACTTCTTCTTCCGTCGCCCCTTCTTTTATTGGCGTATCAACTCGAATAGAAATATGGCGCCAAAAGCGATCAATAAACCAACCGTTATCGAAGCACCTTTCTAGGAAAGCACGCAAACATTTTAAACGGATTAATTTAGTCTGTGGCTTAACGCTCATCGATGCCAGCCATTCGTATATAGCGCCTGAATCAAATTCTTTCATATATTTCGTGCCTGTCTTTTTGGAGAAATCGGTCACATACGTTTCATAATCGCTAATGGTCCGAGGTCTTAATCCGGCTACTTCCATTTGACTAACGACTATTTCGAGCGCTTTTTCTACTGTAAAATTTTCGCGATGATTCGGCTGTTTATTTTCTTCTGCAAATATTCCGGCTAAATCCGCCGATACACGTAAGCCATTTCGTTTTTTAGACAACAAAAAAACCTCCTGTCGATTAAGACCGGAAGTCGAAAGTTTGCGGAAATTTGACCGTTACTTTGACCGATACCTTAATCGCCAAGAGGCGTTGATATAGCGGGCTTTAACGCCCTATTTATTATGTCCCAGGAGGGATTCGAACCCCCGACCGACGGCTTAGAAGGCCGTTGCTCTATCCAGCTGAGCTACTGAGACAGGATGTCTTACTGATGTAATATCAGTAGGACAATATTTATTATAGCACCATTGGTAAAAATGTCAACACTATTTTATCAATATAATAAAGTTTTTTCTGCAATTACATTTTTTTCTTCTGTATAGAAAATAATATGCCAGCCATTCTCTATATTTTCAATGATTGCATAACTTTTTTCTTTACGACCTCTTGGCAGTAAGAGGCTTCCTGGATTGACATATAATATCCCATCAACTAGCTCTACACCTAGAACATGAGAATGTCCAAATAGCACAACATCTGCTTGTACTTCTCTTGCTCTATAGGAAAGTGCTGTTAAATTGGATTTTACGTTAAATAGGTGGCCATGGGTCATGAAAATTCTTTTGCCGTCAATTTCCTCCACTACTTCAGTTGGGAAGTTGACATCATGATCACAGTTTCCTCTTACTTTATATATTCCTTGAAGTTCAGATGCTGTAAATGGAAGTTCACTGTCTCCACAATGAAAAATAGCATCTACGCTTGGATTTTGTTCCATTACCCGGGTTATAACTGCTGCATCACTATGTGTATCGCTCATTACAAGTATTTTCAACGGATTACCTCCTATTTAAACCAAGATGGTAATTCTTCTGCTAATTTGCGAATGGCATTCCCACGGTGAGAGATAGAGCCTTTTTCCTCAGCAGTCATTTCAGCCATTGTTCGTTTCATTGATGGTACATAGAAAATCGGATCATATCCGAAACCGTTATCTCCATGTTTTTCTGTAAGAATGGTACCTTCGCATGTACCAAACACGCTTTCTGTTTTATGTGCTGGACCAGTAATAGCTAGGCAGCAGCAGAAGCGAGCTGTACGTTTTTCTTCAGGTACACCTTCTAAGTTTTTTAATACTTTAATAATATTCGCCTCATCATCGTGATCTCCTGCATATCTTGCAGAATACACGCCTGGTTCTCCGTTTAATGCATCTATTTGAAGTCCACTATCATCAGCAATGACAAATGCATTTAATCGATTTGCAACGGCTTCAGCCTTCAATATTGCATTTTCTTCAAATGTTGTACCTGTTTCTTCAATATCCATATCAGGTGCTACATCAAATAATGTTAAGACTTCATAACCTAGTGGTGCAAAAATAGCCTCGAAGTCTTTTGCTTTTCCTTTGTTTTTTGTGGCGATTACAACTTGTTTCACTTAAAACCCCTCCTAATTATAGTTACTATTTTAACATTTTATACAAACAAAACTAAGCCCGAAATATTAAATTTCGGGCTTAATACTATAGTTTTATTCGTTTGGCATGCACTTCATTTAAAGGTAACCAATTACTTGCGATTGATTGAAAAATAGGCACTGATCCTGATGTGTAAAAAAGGTATTCGGGAGGATTTTGATCTGTTCTAGAGATATTCTGGAACTGTAAAATTTCCTTCACGTGCTTCGCTGTTTCCTCTGCAGAAGAGACAACATGAACTTTATCGCCCACTACTTCTTCAATCAGTCCTTGAATAATTGGGTAATGTGTACATCCTAAAATCATTGTATCAAACTTCTCGTTTTTCAAAGGTGCTAGTGTTTCTTCTACTAGTTTTTTAGCAAACTTGCCTTCGTACTCACCGCTCTCAACTAGAGGTACTAATCTCGGGCATGCGAGTGCTGTTACGTTACTAGAAGAATATAATGAATAAAGTGCATTCTCATATGCACCACTTTTGACTGTTCCTTGTGTAGCAATTACTGCAATATCATGTGATTTCGTTGCTTTTATGGCAGCTTGAGCACCAGCATTGATAACACCTACTACAGGAAATTTACAATGCTTTTGCAGCCCATCTAGAGCTACAGCTGTAATGGTATTACAAGCAATCACGAGCATTTTAATATTCATTTTTGCTAGTTGATCGACTATTTGCCAAGTAAATTGAATCACCTGTTCCTTAGAACGGGGACCATATGGGCAACGAGCAGTGTCGCCTAAATAGGTTATCGATTCATTTGGTAAATAGCGAAGCATTTCCTTCACAACGGTTAGCCCACCGACTCCTGAATCAATTACTCCAATGGGAGCATTCACTTTAACCGCCTCTATCCTGGTTCATTTCTTTGTATAGTTTGCTTAGTAATATTGATAGAGTTTGAACTTCTTCGCTTTGGAAATCCTTTACGATATCTGCCAAATAATTTTGGCGTTGTTCAATAACTTCTTCAATAATGCGTTCTCCTTCTTTAAGCAAATGGATACGAACGACACGACGATCTTGATTATCTCGAATACGTTGTAACAAATCGTTTCTTTCCATACGATCAACTAAATCTGTTGTCGTACTGAACGCTAAATACATTTTATTCGAAAGATCACCAATTGTCATGTCCCCTAACTCATGAAGCCATTGTAGAGCGATGAACTGCGGTGGTGTAATTGTATAATTACTAAGAATTTCTCTGCCTTTTTGTTTGATTAGAGCTGCAATATGACGAAGCTCTTTTTCTAAAAATGCTATTTGTTCAATATCGTGTGTGTTATTCAAATGCTCCTGGTTTGACATGTAGCTTTCTCCACTCCTCAAAAGGATTACTTATTCCTATTGTGAAGTGTTTTTTTAAAAATGGCAAGTGTACTTTTTACTCTAAAGTAAACTCCCCCAATCGGATTAACTCGAGCATTGCTTGCGCGCGACTAGATACGCCCAATTTCTGAATAGTATTCGAAATGTGATTACGAACAGTTTTTTCGCTTATACCTAGCTCCTTAGCAATTTCCTTTGTCGTATAATCCTTCATTAATAAAAGAAATATTTCGTGTTCTCTTTTCGTTAAAATTGAATGATGAAAACGACTCATTTACGTGCGCCCCTCCAATCCCCTCACACTGTAAAGTATGTAAGGAGGCGGATTGCGGTGACGGCATTTGCCCTATCTCTTTTAGAGATTTATGTTCCTAAATAACTCAATTTATACTTGTTTTAATTGTTCTGCATCCCAAGGCACTGATTTACCTGTTTTAGAGTTCATTAGAACAACCGTACCTCTACCCGTAAAGCATACTTCATCTCGATCATTTACCCCTAAATAGTGCAGATCAATCGAAGAGTTACCAATGGTAGAAATTTTAACATACACTTTTAACTTTTCTTCAAAGAAAACTTGCTTCACATAATCACATTGTATGTCAGCGACTACTGGAATGTCATTTGTTCCACTTTCTACCCATTTTTGCATTAACCCCAAATTATTGAAAAATTCAGTTCTTGCCTGTTCAAAATAAATTAAAGGTACTGTATTATTCAAATGTCCAAACATATCCGTTTCAGAAAATCTCACTTGAATTGGTACATAAAAAGAAAATTCTTGCTTCCACTCTTCAAAATTGTTTATATAATTTTTTTGCATCCCGATTTCCCCTTTACTTTAAAATGAATAGTCATTCATTTTAATTATAACAGAAACTGGATACTAAATGCCATCAGCTACAACCGCCTATTTAACCTCAGAAGTAGGCGCCGGAGTGGCTTCTTATAGTTGTTTAATTCTTACCGAGCAAACACCCTTCATTGTTTAACTATATTATTTCAAGGAGCACATTTTTTTAAGTTCATTAGTAAACATATTCATTTATTATTTTCTTTAAGCGACCTATGTTTTCAGATGATACATTTTCTGATAACCTTGCACCAACAATAATTGGAGCCCATTGAAAAACTTCCTCTCGTGAAAGCTTAGATTTTTGGCAATAAGCGCCTAAATATAGCTCAGCTAACTCAAGTGATGATTGTGAAATCAATAAATATGATCGATATACATCTGCTCGAATATCACCTGCACTGGAATCAACCCAATCAATAATTGTCACTTTATCATTATTCAAAATCAAATTAAAAGGATGGTAATCCCCGTGGCATAGTCTCGATTCGAAATTCATCGAATCTAATCTTTTTAATATTTCACTCTTTTGAAATTCATTTAAAATTCTTCCAGAGATAATTTGACGTTTTAATTTTTCGGACATTGATTCAAGTAAACCTGACTCAACAACGATATTATGCATGTTCATTTGTGCATTGGCAAAAATATTGAAATATCGCTCAGCTAATTCCATGTTATTTAATATAAGCTCTCCTACTGTCTGTCCTTTTATATATTCCATTACTATTGCTTGTCTCCCATTAAATTCTGTAATTTCATGTATTTTCGGAACATCTAGTCCACAAGAATAAGCAAACTCCTGTTTCTTTGCTTCGTATAAAGATTCTGTGTATGGTAAATATTCCTTTAATAGTTTTACAATTTTATTATCAAATCGATATATCTCTGCAGTATTACCCTTTGAAATTGGATTACCTAGATTCACTTTTTTCCTCCATATAATTTAATAAGACCAATACTAATAAATTCGGAGAAATATTATGATATCCTTCTACCACAAACCTGCTTACGAAAGTTAAATAAGATTTAAACAACTTTATTGTCACTAGCCAATAAAACCAAAGAAAGACAAAAAAAAACAAACAAAAAACTCCGTACCAAAATAGTACGGAGTTTCATATTATACAGATTACTAGTCAACCATGTGGTCAGAACCAAAGAAGTTCTTGAACATTTGAACTGATGTAGCACGGTTTAATGATGCGATAGAAGTTGTCAAAGGAATACCTTTTGGACAAGCAGCTACACAGTTTTGTGAGTTACCACAGTTTGCAAGACCGCCTTCACCCATAATTGCGTTTAAGCGTTCGTCTTTGTTCATAGCACCTGTTGGGTGTGAGTTAAATAGACGTACTTGAGAAAGTGGAGCTGGTCCGATGAAGTCTGAATGACTGTTTACATTCGGACAAGATTCTAAACATACACCACAAGTCATACATTTAGATAACTCATAAGCCCATTCACGTTTGCGTTCTGGCATACGTGGACCTTCACCTAAATCGTAAGAACCATCGATTGGAACCCATGCTTTAACTTTTTTCAATGAGTCAAACATGCGGCTACGATCGATTTGTAAGTCACGAATAACAGGGAAAGTACTCATTGGTTGAATTTTCAATGGTTGAGTCAATTGATCAACTAATGATGAACATGATTGACGAGGACGACCATTGATTACCATTGAACATGCACCACAAACTTCTTCTAAACAGTTCATGTCCCATGCAACTGGTGTAGTATTTTTACCTTCTACAGTTACTGGATTTTCACGAACTGCCATCAGTACAGAAATTACGTTCATGTTTGGACGATATGGAACTCTGAATTTTTCCCAATAAGGGTTAGAGTTCGCATCATCTTGACGTTGAATTTCAACTTCAACATATTTTTGCGCTTCGTTTCCCATAATTAGTGAGCTCCTTTCGAATAGTCACGTTTACGAGGTTTGATAAGTGAAATATCAACTTCTTCGTAGCTAATTTTAGGATCAAATGAAGGTGTAAATTCAGCAATTGTAGTTTTAAGGAATTTTTCATCGTTACGTTCTGGGAAGTCTGGTTTATAGTGAGCTCCACGAGATTCATCACGAAGTAAAGCACCTTTAGTAATAACATTTGCTAAAGCAAGCATGTTTTTCAATTGACGAGTGAATTGAACACCTTGGTTTGACCATTTAGATGTATCGTTAATATTAATATTGTTCCAACGTTCTTTTAATTCTTGTAATTTCACAAGAGTTTGTTCAAGTCTATCATTGTAACGAACAACAGTAACATTGTTAGTCATAACTTCACCAAGTTCTTTGTGAAGTAAATATGCATTTTCAGTACCATCTAAGCGTAAAACTTCATCCCATTTACCTTGTTCTTCTTTAACAGCATTATCGTAAATAGAAGATGGAAGATCTTCAACATGCTTGTCTAAACCATGAATGTATTCAATAGCTTTAGGACCTGCTATAGAACCACCGTAAATAGCTGAAAGTAATGAGTTTGCTCCAAGACGGTTACCACCATGTTGAGAGTAATCACATTCACCAGCAGCAAATACACCAGGAATTGAAGTATGTTGATCGTAGTCAACCCATAGACCACCCATTGAGTAGTGAACCGCTGGGAAGATTTTCATTGGTACTTTATGAGGATCATCACCAACGAATTTTTGGTAGATTTCAATAATACCACCAAGTTTAACGTCAAGTTCGTGTGGATCTTTATGAGAAAGGTCCAAGTACACAACGTTTTCGCCGTTGACACCTAATTTTTGATTAATACATACATCAAAGATTTCACGTGTAGCAATATCACGAGGTACTAAGTTACCATATGCAGGATACTTTTCTTCTAAGAAGTACCAAGGTTTACCGTCTTTATATGTCCAGATACGGCCACCTTCACCACGAGCAGATTCTGACATTAAACGTAATTTGTCATCGCCAGGGATTGCTGTTGGGTGAATTTGAATCATTTCACCATTTGCATATTTAGCACCTTGTTGGTACACGATTGATGCAGCAGAACCAGTGTTGATCATTGAGTTTGTAGATTTACCGAAGATAATACCAGGACCACCACTAGCCATGATTACAGCGTCAGAACGGAATGCTCTGATTTCGTGAGTTGTAAGGTCTTGTGCTTTAATACCTTTACATACGCCTTCATCATCAAGAACTAAGCCTAGGAATTCCCAGCCTTCGTATTTTGTAACTAATCCTTCAACTTCCCAACGACGTACTTGTTCGTCAAGAGCGTATAGAAGTTGTTGACCAGTAGTCGCACCAGCGAATGCTGTACGGTGATGTTGAGTACCACCGAAACGACGGAAATCAAGTAGACCTTCTGGTGTACGGTTGAACATAACACCCATACGGTCAAATAAATGAATGATACCAGGTGCAGCATCACACATTGCTTTAACTGGTGGTTGGTTTGCTAAGAAATCCCCACCATAAACTGTATCGTCAAAGTGGATCCATGGAGAATCCCCTTCACCTTTTGTATTTACGGCACCGTTAATTCCGCCTTGCGCACATACAGAGTGTGAGCGTTTTACCGGAACTAATGAGAATAATTCTACTTCTGTGCCCATTTCAGCAGCTTTCATAGTAGCCATTAAGCCAGCTAAACCGCCACCAACGACTATCAATTTGCTTTTAGCCATGTTTTTTTCTCACTCCTCGTTCAATTTGTAATCAAGCGCTTACAAAGTCTATTCAAGACTTATTAAATAAATGCAAGTAGAGCGCCAATACCGATTACAGATAACACTACAAAGAAAATCATAGTGATGTAAGTTGCAACTTTTTGAGATTTTGGAGATTGTGTGATTCCCCAGCTTACTAAGAATGACCAAATACCGTTAGCCAAATGGAAAGTAGCTGAAATAATACCTAATGCATAGAATGCAACCATGATTGGGTTTGATAAAACTTGAACCATCATGTCATAGTCAACTTCTGTACCAAGTGCCTTTTGGATACGTGTTTGGAAAATATGCCATGCAAGGAAAATTACAAGGAATACACCAGTGAAACGTTGTAAAACGAACATCCAGTTACGGAATGTGCCAAAACGTTGTGTATTTGGTTGAGCAGTAAATGCAATGTACACACCATAAAATGCATGGAACATTAAAGGAATGTAAATTACGAACCATTCAAGGAACCATAAAAATGGTAGATTTCCCATAAATTCACTTGCTTTGTTAAATGATTCTGCACCGTGTGTTGCTTGGAAGTTGATTAACAAGTGTTGCGTCACGAACAACCCTACTGGAATAATTCCAAGAAGAGAATGCAGACGACGCCAATAAAACTCTCGATCTTTCGACAAGACTGTTACCCCCCTAAGTACTTGGAAACAAGTGTGTCAATTTTTTGCCATGCTTTTGTAACTTAGCATCTATTGACTGCTTGCTTCATAATGGTACAATATTATGACAAGTTTATTGTACTCTCATCCCTCAATAGCGTCAAGGTGACAGAGACTATTTCTTGAAGTTGTCCTAACCTCTATTATTCTCGAAAAGATACATATTTTCTCCTTTAAATCCATTACTTCTTTTCTGGACATAATTTAGACAAAAATATTATGAAAGAAGGATTTTCATGTCCACTCAACAAAAAAATGAAATTACTCAATTCGGTTATGAATTAATTCGAGATCACGTACTTTCTTCTATATTAGGAAAAAATGAAGAAGATATATTATATTGGTGCGGTAAGGAGTTAGCACGTAAATTTCCACTATTTGAATTCGAAGAAGCAATACCTTTCTTTAAAGAAGCTGGCTGGGGTGATTTAACCATCGAAAAAGTTTCTGCAAGTGAAGCTTTTTGTAGTTTAACTGGTGATCCTGAAGTACTTAAATTTGATCAGCGATGCTTTCGCTTAGAAGCGGGCTTTTTAGCTCAGCACCAACAAAAATGCTGTGGTTTCCTAACTGAGTGTTATGAAGAAACGAAACCAAAACAATCACAAGTTAAATTCCATATTAAATGGGATTTAAAAGATAAACTTGAAGGCTAACCTACTAGAACATCGTCTCTCACCTGTGATAACTGGTGAGAGTTTTTTTATAACTGAAAAATAAGAATGGCTTTGAAAATAATTTATTTCAATCAAATGAATCAATTTCAAAATTCGATTATATCTTATGGAATATTTTAATGTAGCGAAAGACGGCGACTCCTGCGGGAAAAGCAAGCCAATCAAGACCCCGCACGAACGTAGTGAGGAGGAGGCTTGATGCTTGCCCGCGGAAAGCGTCCGTCTGTAGCGGAAATGATGGGCTTATCATTAATACTAACTAAGCATATAATGTTCGTATTTTTTGACTATAAAAGCATTTATGAAATTGATTCAAATTGCAGATATAAAAAAGGATTCCCCATAAGTATAATTCTACTCATGAGAAATCCTTTCTACTCTATTCAATCATTGTATAATCATTACCCAAAGGAATAACTATTTCTCAAAACTTATATCGATTAATGCGTAATAACTTCTTGAACAGAGAGATCAAATTCATCATGTAATGCATTCGCTGCTTTAAGCATATCTTCCTGCGGTACAACCACGGATACTTTTATTTCAGAAGTACTGACCATTTTAACTGGAATACCTTCCCGATATAAACGATCAAACATAGTAGCCGCAACACCTGGATTTGAAACCATTCCAGATCCTACAATTGAAACTTTTGACAATTCTGCTTCATGATCTACATGATGATAACCAAGTGTATCTTTATGTTCGGAAAGAACTTGTAAAGCATCATTAAGATTTTCTTTTTTTACTGAGAAAGAAACGGATGGCTCTGTTCCTTCAATAATCGTTTGGACAATAATATCCACATTGACATGATTTTTTGCTAATGTTGTAAAAATATTTGCTAATGAGCCATTATAGGCTTCTTCATAATAAACTGTTAAACGAATAATCTCTGATTCAAACGCGACACCACGTACAACTAAATCTTTTTCCACTTCAATTTCCTCCTTCAAGATGGTACCTTCTACATCCTCATAGCTCGAACGAACTGACATCGGGATGTTATGATTTTTTGCGACCTCTACAGATCGTGGGTGCAAGACGCCGGCTCCGAGATTAGCTAATTCAAGCATTTCATCATATGACATTTGCTGTAGCTTTCTTGCGCCTTTTACATAACGAGGATCACTTGTATAAACACCATCTACGTCGGTATATATATCACAACGTTCAGCATTCAACGCTACAGCAAGAGCAACAGCTGTTGTATCTGAACCGCCGCGACCAAGTGTTGTAATGTTACCTTCATCATCAATTCCTTGGAATCCAGCGACGACACACACCTTACCGGCATCCAAAGCTTCTTTTACCGCTTTTGGTGCAATATCCTCTATGCGCGCATTACTTGGTACATGTTCTGTGACAATTCCTGCTTGCCAACCAGTAAATGATTGCGCCTCAATTCCTAGCTTATGCAAAGCCATTGATAACAATGAAATCGTTACTTGCTCCCCAGTTGTCAATAAGACATCCATTTCCCTCTTTGAAGGTGATTCGGAAATTTCGTGTGCCATATCTACAAGTTGATCTGTTGTTTTACCCATTGCAGATACGACAACGACAAGATTATAACCATTTTGTTTCTCACGCTGAATGCGTTGCGCTACATGCATGATTCTTTCTGTTGTTGCGACGGAAGTTCCTCCAAATTTAACGACTAAAGTACTCATCAAAACGCTCCCCTACTTAATAGTATGTGGGCGATTTTCACAATGATTTCTAATGAAAAAAGAGCAGCACTTCACACAGATGGTGAATGGGCTGCTCTTAGCATGCACGTTCAAAAGAACATTCATGTGAGATAGCCCTCCAGAATCAAAGTCAATTCTGACAATTCTACATTTCTTCAATGTAGAACCAGCAGCAAGATGGAAATAGCATTCTTGCAACTTCGGCGACCTCCCCTTTCACCGACTTTCAATGGACCTATTCGTCCTCCAGTCGAGTACTCTTGAAACCCGCGCCTCTATCATCACTAAATCAGTGATTTTTAATTGGTGTCATAAAGATACCATATGTTTTAATATCTAGCAATCATTTTTTCGAAAAATAGTCAATTATCGCACTAATTAGTTTTTTAGGAACACCCGCATCTTGCAACTCTTCAAAAGTTGCTTCTTTAATCTTCTTGATTGAACCAAAATGTTTTAATAATTGTTGTTTTCTTTTAGGACCCACTCCTGGAATTTCATCCAATACAGAAGTGATCGCATTTTTTTCATGTAATTGTCTATGAAATGTAATTGCAAAGCGGTGAACTTCATCTTGAACCCGTTGCAATAGATAAAAAGCTTCACTCGTACGTTTTAATGGAATAATTTCAGGAGGATTTCCATACAAAAGTTGTGACGTTTGGTGCTTATCATCCTTTGCTAATCCTGCAATTGGAATATCGAGTCCAAGCTCATCCTCTAAAATTTCTCTCGCTACTTCCATTTGCCCTTTCCCACCATCTGTAACTAGTAAATCAGGTAGAGGAAGTCCTTCTTTTAATACACGTGTGTATCGACGACGAATAACTTCACGCATTGCGCCATAGTCATCATGAGCACCTGCATTTTGAATTTTAAATTTTCGATATTCCTTTTTACTTGGTTTTCCATCTATAAAAACGACCATTGCTGAAACAGTGTCTGCTCCAAAGATATGGGAGTTATCAAAGGCTTCAATACGAAGCGGTGTAGTGATATTCATCGCATCGCCTAGTTCTTCGCACGCTCCGATTGTTCTTTTCTCTTGTCTTTCGATTAATTGGAATTTCTCAGTAATCGCAATTTGTGCATTCTTTGAAGCTAAATCTAGTAATTCCTTTTTTCTACCTTTTTGTGGTTTTACTACTTTTATTTCTAAAACTTGTTGAAGCATATCTCCATCAATTTCTTGGGGAATAAGGATTTCCTTTGGCTTTATATGGTCAGCTTTTTCATAGAACTGGCCAACATAAGTTAAAAATTCTTCTTCAGGCTCACCGTAAGAAGGGAAAAGGGATACGTCTCGCTCTATTAATTTCCCTTGCCTTACAAAGAAAACTTGAACACACATCCAACCTTTATCTACTGTATAGCCAAAGACATCACGATTGGTAAAATCAGTTGTAGTGATTTTTTGTTTTTCCATCACTGTATCAATATGTGCAATTTGGTCTCTGTACTCTTTAGCACGTTCAAAATCTAACTGTTCAGAGGCAGCCAGCATTTTCTGCTGTAATTCCTCTTTTACAGCTGCATGTCCACCATTTAGGAAACTTGTGATTTCCTGTACCATTTCGTCAAAAGTCTCTTTTTCAATATCTTTTACACATGGCGCTAAACATTGCCCTAGGTGATAATACAAGCAAACACGATTTGGTAGTGTCTGACATTTACGTAAAGGATATAATCGATCCAGTAATTTTTTTGTTTCATTGGCTGCATACACATTAGGATATGGGCCAAAATATTTCCCCTTGTCTTTTTTTACTTTACGAACCGTAAGTAATCTCGGGTACTTTTCATTTGTAATCTTTATATAAGGATATGATTTATCATCCTTCAACATAATATTGTATTTTGGATCATGTAACTTAATCAGATTTAGCTCTAGTAAAAAAGCTTCTATATTTGAGGATGTTACGATGTATTCGAAATCTTCTATTTCACTAACAAGACGTTGTGTTTTACCGTTATGCGATCCTGTAAAATAGGAGCGAACACGATTTTTTAATACTTTTGCTTTTCCAACGTAAATAATTGTACCTTGACGATCTTTCATCAAATAACAACCTGGTTGATCAGGTAGAATTGCTAATTTTTGTTTTATTAAGTCATTCATCAAATCACCTCTAAAAAAAACCGGGCACCTTGTAGGGACCCGGTTTCGTTTATGAACCCAAAATAATTAAGCGTGTTTTTGGATGAATTCAGCTAATGCTTCTTTTGGTTGGAAACCAACAGTTTTATCAACTTGTTCTCCATCTTTGAACAATAACAAAGTTGGGATTGACATAATACCGAATTGGCTAGCTGTTTCTTGGTTTTGGTCAACATCAACTTTGACGATGTTTACTTTACCAGCTAATTCTTGATCTAATTCTTCTAGAACTGGAGCAATCATTTTACATGGTCCACACCAAGTTGCCCAGAAATCTACTAATACTAATCCGTTTGCAATATCATTTGAAAAAGTTGCATCTGTTGAATGTACAATTGCCATTTTACATTTCCTCCTTAAACTCTATGTATCGGTAGTGTAGCATAAAAAAAAATGTCAAGCGACTGTTCTGCTCACTTTACCGCTATTTTAACATAATATTAGATTTCAATTGAAACAAAAAGCTCTGCAATTAGCAGAGCTTTCTTTATTTTCTTAAGATTTAACTGCTACATTTTTAAATTCTTCGATTAACATAGGGACAACTTCAAATAAGTCTCCTACGATTCCATAATCTGCTACTTTGAAAATATTAGCTTCAGGATCTTTGTTAATTGCTACTATAATCTTAGAATTGGACATACCAGCTAAATGTTGGATTGCGCCTGAAATACCGCAAGCAATATATAAATCTGGTGTTACAACTTTACCAGTTTGTCCGATTTGTAGTGAATAATCACAATAATCAGCATCGCAAGCACCACGTGAAGCACCAACAGCGCCACCTAAAAGATTAGCTAGCTCTTGTAACGGTGCAAAACCTTCAGCACTCTTCACACCACGTCCGCCAGATACTACTACTTTAGCTTCTGATAAGTCTACACCTTCTGTTGCCTTACGAACTACTTCTTTAATAACTGTACGTAAATTCGTAATCTCTACAGACTGACTAGAAACTTCACCTGAGCGAGATTCATCTTTTTCAAGTGGAGGTACATTATTTGGACGAATTGTGATAAACACAATGCCTTCTTTAACTTTTACTTTCTCAAATGCTTTTCCTGAGTAAATTGGACGGATAAATAGTGCATCGTCCCCTTCACCCTCGATCGCAGTAACATCTGAGATTAAACCACTTTGTAATTTACTAGCAATCTTAGGCGACAAGTCTTTACCCATTGCTGTATGACCAAATACGATAGCATCTGGATTCTCTGCATCTGCAACAGCTTTGAATGCTTGGCTAAAACCATCAGAAGTATATTGTTTTAAATGTGGATGTTCTACAGTCACTATGCGGTCTGCACCATATTGAATTAGCTCAGCGCTTAATGTTTCAACAGCATCACCAATTAGAACGCCAACTACTTCACCATCTCCAGCAATTGTTTTTGCTGCTGCAATTGCTTCAAACGAAACATTTCTTAAAGTTCCTTCACGTACTTCACCTAATACTAATACTTTTTTTGTCATGTGATTCCCTCCTCAGCAATGTAAATCAGCTTAAATAACTTTCGCTTCTGAATGTAGTAATTGAACAAGTTCTTTAACTTGATCTTGTAATTCACCTTGTAGAACACGACCAGCTTCTTTTTGTGCTGGCAAGAAAATTTCTACTGTTTCTGTTTTCGCTTCTACATCATCTTCGTCAATATCTAGATCATCTAATTCTAGTTCTTCTAATGGTTTTTTCTTCGCTTTCATAATTCCAGGTAAAGAAGGATAACGTGGTTCATTTAATCCTTGTTGTGCTGTAACTAATAGAGGTAGAGACGCTTCAAGTACTTCTGAGTCCCCTTCTACATCACGCACGATTTTCACTGTATCTCCATCAATTTCAAGCTTTGTAATGGTTGTTACGTAATTTATATCTAGTAATTCAGCAACTCGTGGACCAACTTGACCTGAACCTCCGTCAATTGCTACATTACCACCTAAAATCAAATCTGCATCTTTATCTTTCAAGTATTCGGCTAAAATATATGCTACAGAATATTGATCTAACTCTTCAACATCATCTTCTGCATTGATTAGTACTGCTTTATCGGCACCCATTGCTAATGCTGTGCGAAGTTGTTTCTCAGCGTCTTCACCGCCAATTGTTACAACTGTCACTTCGCCACCTTGTGCATCACGAATTTGAATGGCTTCTTCAATTGCATATTCATCATATGGATTGATGATAAATTCAGCACCATCTTCTTGAATAACGCCACCATTTAATACGATTTTCTCTTCAGTGTCAAAAGTTCGTTTAACTAATACATAAATGTTCATATTATTAACCTCCTAATACTTTTATTTTCCTTTGAAAACAGGCTCTCTTTTTTCGATAAATGCAGCGATTCCTTCTTTAGCATCTTCTGAAACAAAAACAGTTCCGAAACTTTCTGCTTCAGCTGAAATACCATCATAGAAAGAAGAAGTTTTAGAAAATTGCAACATTTCAATTGCTGTTTTTATTGCAATCGGGCTTTTCTTCGCAATTTTCTTGGCAGTTTTTAACGACTCCTCTAATAAGACTTCCTCAGGTACTACACGATTTGCAAGGCCCCATTTTACTGCATCTACTCCCGAAATAGGTTCACTTGTGAACATCATTTCAGCAGCTTTTGCAGCACCAACATAGCGTGGGAGTCGTTGTGTACCACCAAAACCAGGAATTAAGCCAAGTTGTAATTCTGGTAAACCTAATTTTGCTGTTTCACTCACATAACGGAAGTGACAGCTCATAGCAAGCTCAAGTCCACCACCAAGAGCTGCACCATGGATCGCAGCAATTACTGGTTTTGAAAACTTCTCAAGTCTTTCGAAAACAACTTGTCCATTAGTTGACAATTTTTCGAACTCATTGCTTGATGATACTTCAGTAAATTCTTTAATATCCGCTCCAGCAGAAAAGAATCTACCTTCACCATGAAGCAATACAACGCGTATATCTGCATCATCTTCAACAGCATCTAGTAGCAGATTTACCTCTTCAATTAATGCACGAGATAGCGCATTGGCAGGTGGACGATTAATCGTTGCGACCGCTACCCCTTCGTCCACTATATAATTTAGATATTCCATTCCCCATATCCTCCCTTGTAAAAAAATATGTATGTGGCAAAGTTGTGAAACTTTGCTACTTTGCTACCCCTTTAACCTTTTTGAATCCCTTTTAACAAAATCTGATGAACGCGTGGTGCCATTGTAACTAAATCATATTTTTGCTCTTTCATTACCCACGTTGTTGATACTTCATCAATCGTTCCAAAGATTACTTGTCTTACAAGACGAATATCAATGTCTTGCATAAACTCACCAGCTTCAATACCCATTTTTAAAATCTCATCAAGTAATTTTAGATATTCTTTTAATATGCTGTTGATTTTCAATCGAAGATCTTTATTCGATTGACGAAGTTCTAATTGAGTAACGATTGCTAAATGATGATCTTCTGAGAGTACTTTAAAATGCCCCTCAACCATTCGGCAAAGCATTTCTGAAGCTGAAGAACTCTCTTTCATTATATCTTGTAAATTATCTACAAATAAAGACATTTTTTCCTCGAATACTGAAATTAATATATCTTCTTTGTTTTTAAAATATAAATAAATGGTTCCATCAGCGACGCCGGCTTGTTTTGCAATTTTGGAAACTTGTGCTTGGTGATAACCATTATCCGCAATTACGATGACAGCAGCGTCAATTATTTGTCTATATTTTGGTTTGTCTTTCTTCAATACGATCACCACCGGTTTATTATGAAAATATGAATGACTATTCATTCATATTTTCATAATATATTTTCAACCGTTGATTGTCAAGTAAGGGTTTATCTTTTTCATATTGTTTGTTCTAGCTTAGTCTTTTCCTCTTCAACTAATGTTCTTCGTAATATTTTACCTACAGCTGTTTTTGGTAATTCAGTACGAAAATCATATATGCGCGGTACCTTATATACTGCCAAATTTGCTCTACAATACTCGTTTAATTCCTCTTCTGATACTTGATATCCATCTTTTATAACTATATAAGCTTTTACAGTCTCCCCACGATAAGGATCTGGCACACCAGCAACTACGCATTCCTGAATAGCTTCATGCTCATATAAAACTTCTTCTACTTCTCTGGGATAGATATTAAAGCCACCTGCAATAATAATATCCTTTTTACGATCGACTACAAAGAAATAGCCTTCTTCGTTCATATAGCCTAAATCTCCAGTTAATAACCAGCCGTCTCTTAATGTCATCTCGGTTTCTTCAGGACGATTCCAATAACCTTTCATTACTTGCGGCCCTTTCACAGCAATTTCACCAATTTCGCCAATTGGTAACGGTTCTGTCGAATCTGTCTTGAAAATAGCAGCGTCTGTATCAGGCCAAGGAACACCGATTGACCCTTTCACTCGTTCCCCATGCCAGATAAAATTTGAATGTGTTACCGGTGAAGATTCGGTTAAACCATATCCTTCAACGAGCTTTCCTCCAGTCACTTTTTCAAACCTTTCTTGTACTTCAACTGGTAAAGGAGCCGAGCCACTTATACACGCTTTTATCGAAGAAAGATCGTACCTTTTAATTTCAGGATGATTCAACAAACCAATGTACAACGTTGGAGCGCCTGGAAATAATGTCGTCTTATGCTTTTGAATCATTTTTAACGCATCAGTTGCATCGAATTTAGGCATTAGCACCATCTTATCTCCTCGCATTACTGAAAGTAGTAATACGGTTGTCATTCCATATACATGGAAAAACGGCAATACTCCCATGATAACTTCTTTCCCAGGTATACACTCAGACATCCACGCACTACACATTTGTACGTTTGCGACTAAGTTTTTATGAGTTAGCATGACACCTTTTGGAAATCCAGTTGTACCCCCTGTATATTGTAGCAACGCTATGTCCTCTTCAAAATTTGAAGTGGATTTGATTACATTAACTTCACCAATCTTCATAATTTCTGTGAAAAGATGATTAGAACCACTGTGCTCAACTGTCACTTTAAAACCATATTCCTTTTTTTGCACAAACGGATACAGTAGATTCTTTGGAAATGGTAAAAAATCTTTAATACCTGTAATAATGATATTCTCTAAATCTGTATTCTTCCAAACTTTCATAATTCTTGGGTAAAGGATATCCAATGTGACGATTACTTTTGCACCTGCATCCTTTAGCTGATACTCTACTTCGCGCTCTGTATAGAGTGGATTCGTCTGAACAACTATACCACCCGCATATAATACCCCATAATATGCAATAACACTTTGCGGACAATTCGGTAGCATAAGCGCTACTCGATCATCCTTTTTAATCCCTATTTTCAGTAAATAATTTGCAAATTTTAATGAGGAATCATATAACTCTTTATACGTAATATCTTTACCTAGAAAATGAATCGCAATTTTTTTAGGAGTTTTCTCTACAGCCCTCGTCAAATATTCTTGTAATGGAATTTCTTCGTATTCCATTGTTGTAGGAATATTAGGCGGATAGTTCTTTAACCAAATCTTTTCAGTCAATCGAAACGCCCCCCTTTTTTACGAATTGTTAGAATATTTCTAAGTTTAATTATAAGTAATAATGAGTGCGCTTTCAATTAGTAATTATTATATTTGCGATTTTTCTAGATATAAATCAACTATTCGAGCATTATTTCACTTTTGCTATTTCAACATTTAACAGAGGTTGCATTCTATAGTTAAAGTAGATTGTATGGTTTGTTCACCCAAATTCAGTTGATTGGAGAGGAAGTGACAACTCCTGTGGGAAAAGGAGAACACTGAAAAAGTGTAGTAACACAAAAATTTATAATATATATATGCTATTGAATGAAGTGGAATTATCTCCGCTTTCCGTGGGCGAACTGACGAGCCTCCTCGTGCGCTTCGCTTCCTGCGGGGTCTCGTCTAGTCCGTTTTCCCACAGGAGTCTACGCTATTTCCACTTCAACTAAGATGGCTATACAAGATTTTCATCATAAAAATCTAACTTTTTTTACTTTTTGAGTTGCCTCAAAAGCGGCTCGGTCCTACCCAGGGAAAGCATCCTCCCGGAGTGGAAATCAACGGTCTTATTTATCTATGTCTATTGTAAAAGAAAAAACTGCAGTCATACTCAAAATTCATCGAGTTTGACTACAGCATGGGATTAGACATAAACCTAATCTTTAATCGTTATTCAGCTTCAGAATTAAACTGTTACTGCTTTTAATCTAATGCATCATTAAATATATAATGCCTGTTATGACGAAGAGACCACAAACAACCATCAACACTTTTGCTAAAGTTTCCATACTTACTCTCCTAAACTGCTAAGAAATACTTGCTCCTATTACAAATGATAGACCAACTGAAATCGTAAGGGAAATAAAACCCACGGATCTGTTATCCTTTTCAATTTCATGGTCTATATTAAATGTAGGTGTCAAAAATTCAAAGAGAATATAAGCAAAAATTAGTAATATAAATCCAAACAATCCCCATCCAATCATTTCGATTAGTGAATTATGACGTTCAATGGAATAGCGAAAAATATTACAAACCCCTAATATTTTACCGCCAGTTGCTAAGGAGACTGCGACATTGCCATTCTTTATTTCTTGCCAGTTTTTATATTTGGTAACAAGTTCAAATATTACCATGGCCATAACAAGACAAAGTACGACTACACTAAAGTAGCCTGTTGTTTCAACAATAGGATGATGCCAAAAGCTACTCAGCAACATACAATCTCCACCCCTTTATTCATTCTCTATTTTAAATCAACAACGGTCACGCCATATCCACCTTCACCAGCCTCGCCGAAGCGGTATGATTTTACGCGTTTATGACGTTTAAGTAGTGACTGAATACCTTGTCGGAGTGCACCTGTTCCTTTACCGTGAATAATGGATACTCGGTTATAGTTTGATAATAATGCGTCATCCAAGTATTTTTCGGTAAGAATCATTGCGTCTTCATAGCGTTCACCACGTAAATCTAATTCAAGTTTAACATATGAATCTCGATTACGTACGTTCCCTACCGAAACCGTCTCTTTTACTTTCTCAGGTTTTACATATTCTAAGTCTGATTCATCAAGTTTCATTTTCAAAATACCGATTTGAACAATCCATTCTTGGTCAGACACTTTTTCAAGCAATGTTCCTTTTTGACCATAGCTTAATACTTTGACTTCATCACCTTTTTGAAGGTTAACAGCGCGCGCATTTGCTTGACGTTGTTTTTTCAAAATGCGATTTTCAGCAGGAGCAGCTTCTTCGAGTCGTTTACGTGCTTCAATAATTTCATGTTCTTTTACAACTTTGTTTGCATTTAAACGCATTTTATGAAGCTCTTCAATGACTTCTTCGGCCTCTCTTTTTGCATCGTCAACAATTTTACGTGCTTTTTCTTTGGCCTTTTTCGCTAACTCGTCCTTGTTTTCTTCATAGTCTTTTAATTTTGCATCAAGCTCTGCTTGGAGTTTTTCTGCTTCTTCAAGAAGTTGATGTGAACGTTCTGCATCTGCTTCGGAATTACGACGACTTTCTTCAAGTGATGCAATCATTGATTCAACTTCATGACGATCTGTGCCAGTAAATGATTTTGCACTGTTAATAATATGTTCCGGTAAACCTAGGCGTGTAGAAATTTCAAAGGCATTACTACGTCCAGGAACACCAATTAATAATCGATAAGTTGGACTTAATGTTTCAACATCAAATTCAACACTTGCATTGACTACGCCTTGACGGTTATAGCCATATGCTTTTAGCTCAGGATAGTGGGTTGTCGCCATGACGCGAGCACCTCTGCCATGTACTTCATCTAAAATAGAGATGGCAAGCGCAGCACCTTCTTGAGGGTCTGTTCCAGCACCTAGCTCATCAAATAAGACAAGTGACTGTTCATCAAATTGTTGTAGGATATCTACAATATTCACCATATGACTAGAGAATGTACTTAAACTTTGTTCGATTGATTGCTCATCACCAATATCCGCAAATAGTTGCGTAAAGACTGAAAGTTCTGAGCCATCTAGAGCAGGTATTGGAATACCCGCTTGTGCCATTAAAGTACATAAGCCAACTGTCTTTAATGTGACTGTTTTACCACCTGTATTAGGACCAGTAATAACGATTGCTGTAATATCACGGCCAAATTCAATATCGTTTGCTACTGCTGTATCGATTGGTAATAGGGGGTGACGTGCTTTTCCTAAATTAATATAACCTTCATCATTCATTATTGGCATTGTACATTTATTGGCTTGACCATATTTTGCTTTTGCTAAAATAATATCAATTTCTCCTAGTAATTGAACTAGTGAAAATAGTGAATGTGCCACTTCTTGCACTAAAGCTGAAAGATGAAGCAATATTTTTTGGATTTCCACTTTTTCCTTTGCTCTTAAACGGTGAATTTCGTTATTCGCTTGTACTACAGCATCTGGTTCAATATACAGTGTTTGACCTGAAGCAGATTGATCATGCACGATACCACCGTAATGACCACGGTATTCTTGTTTTACCGGAATAACAAAACGATCGTTACGAATCGTAATAATAGAATCTGATAGCATTTTGGAAGCATTGCTACCACGTGTTAGACTTGCTAACTTTTCACGTACACGCCCTTCTTGTGCTCGAAGTTGTTGACGGATTGAACGCAATTCAGAACTTGCTGAATCCATTACACTTGCATTTTCATCGATACAAGAATTGATTTCATGTTGTAGTCCCGTTAAAACTGGGATGTCATTTTTCTTTTGGATAAAGTGAGGAATTTGAATATCACCCTCTGCTTCAATATCCTCGATGAATTCTCGGAATATTCGGCTAGCACGAATCGTACTTGAAATTTCCATCAATTCTTGTGGACTAAGCATGCCGCCAATTTGCGCGCGTTTTGCATGTGGGCGAATATCGAAAATTCCTCCCAATGGCACATTTGCTTTAATTCGAAGAATCGATAGACCTTCATCCATCTCATCTAATAATGCTTTTACTTTTTCTAAATCTGTTTCAGGAACTAATTTATCAATTGCTGCTGTTCCAATTGAACACGTGCAATAAGTTGCTACTTGTGCTCGTACTTTATCAAACTCTAGTGTTTTTAGTGCGCGTCCTGCAATCACTAAAAAAACACCTCCTATTTTTTCTCTATATACTTCACGAAGTCTTCTAGCGACCATGTGTTAACTATGTTTTCTTTTTTCAACCATGCTTTTTGAGCATACTTTGTGCCAATATCCATAAAACGAAGCTGTTCGATGGCGTGTGCATCTGTATTAATTGCAATAGGAACACCTGCTTTGGCAGTCATTTCCAAATGTTCTACACAAAGATCAAGTCGGTAAGGATTAGCATTTAACTCTAAAATTTTACCATATTCTTGCGCCCATGCAATAAGTTGAGCTATATCAGGATTATACCCATCTCTTTGACCAATAACACGACCTGTTGGATGTGCAATCATATCAACATGCGGATTTTTTATCGCATTATGTAGTCGTTCCATAATTTTCTCTTGTGGTTGTGAAAAACTAGAGTGAATAGATGCTATAACAAAGTCTAGCTCTGCCATTACGTCATCTTCAAAATCAAGTGAACCATCCGGTAAAATATCCATCTCAGTTCCTGCTAACAAACGGAAGTTAGGGTGCTGTTCGTTAAAAGCCCAAATTTCTTTGCGTTGTTCTACTAATCGTTCTGGAGTAAGTCCATTAGCTACTTTTAAATATTGAGAGTGATCAGTAATTACTGCATATTGATAGCCTTTAGATATTAATGCCTCACCCATTTCATGAACTGCATGCGCTCCATCAGACCATGTTGTATGCATATGCAAATCTGATTTGATATCACTTAGTTGCACGAGCTTTGGAATTTCATCTAAACGATCAAATTCATGTGTACCTGCTCTTACAGTAGGTGGGATAAAGGGCAAATCAAAATGAGCAAAGAATTCTTTTTCGGAGTTAAATGTTAATACAGAACCATCTGTTTGCTCTACTCCATATTCACTAATTTTCTCGCCACGCTCTTTTGCAATTTGTCGCATCCGTACGTTATGTTCTTTCGACCCAGTGAAATGATGAAGTGCTGTTGCATATTCATCAAGTGTGACTATACGAAAATCAACATTTACATCATCTGTTTGTAAGGTAACAGAAACTTTGGTATCTCCAGCTGCAATAATTTCTTTGACTATTAATTTTGATAGTAAAGCTTCTTTTACAGCCTCTGGGTTATTTGTTGCAATGATAAAATCAACGTCCTTACTTTGCTCTTTTACACGTCTAAAGCTTCCTGCAACAGATGATTGTTCAATTTCCGGTATTTCTTGCAATGTATTTTCAATGTCAGCTACCACTTCTTCTAATAGCCATTCAGGGTGAAACTCAGCTCTCTTTCCAAAACTCTCAAGTTCTTTTAAAATTTTTTCTTCAGTTTTCTTACCAAAACCAGGAAGAGTTGATACCTTTCCTTCTTCGCACGCTTTTTTTAAACTTTCAGCTGAATCTACACCAAGTTCTTGATAGAGCTTAGCGATTTTTTTACCACCCAATCCAGGTAATTTTAACAATATCGGTAGCCCTTTTGGAACTTCTTCCTCCAGTTGTATGAGTACTTCTGATCGACCATTTTCCAATAAGTCGTGGATGACAGCGGCTGTTCCTTTGCCGATTCCTTTGATAGTTGTAATATCTTCAATTTCACTCATGCTTCTCGTATCTGCCTCTAATGCGGCGGCAGCTTTACGAAATGCTGATATTTTAAAAGGGTTAACGCCTTGAAGTTCTAAATAGATTGCAATTTTCTCAAGCGTTTGAATAATTGTCTTTTTATTCATCGTATTTTCCTCCTTATCGACAAAAGACTTCCCTCTAAAGAGAGAAGTCTAGTTCTACTTATTTATTTCATATAAACAAACCACAAATTTTGGAATGTTTTCGATATGATTGGCGTGTATTCAAGCATTAACTTTGTTAAGAATGATCCATCTATATACTTTTGGATACCTTCAATTGGAATTAGTGCCAATACATATAGCACGATGAAGATAAGCAAATATGCCTCAACAAATCCAAGAACTCCACCAAAAATACGATTTAAGCCACCTAGGATTGGAATATGTCTTAAAAAATCAAATAATGATGCCAATATTTGTATTGCAAATTTGACAACAAAGAATATTAACGCAAACGCTAATAATTGATAGAATGTTTGGCTTAAATCTAATTGCTCTACAGCAAATTTTAATGTAGTATTTTCATCAACGGAAGGATATGGAATCCAAAGAACCAATTTTTCCGCTAGCGGTTTATAATAGAGATAGGCTACAATTATTGAGACTAAAAAGCCAACCATTTGGATTAGCTGAACTACTAAGCCTCTTTTTACACCACTTACTAATCCAGCAAATAATAAAATAATTATGATTAAATCAACCATTCACTTCATCCTTTAAATTTTTCAATTCTGATTCTAGTATTTCTACTTGGTTTTTTAATTTCAAGTAATCGTTTACTGCATTGCAAGCAGTGAGGACGGCTAGCTTGGCACTGTCGAGGCTTGGATTTGCACGCTTAATCACACGCATTTGGTCGTCTACAGTTGCCGCTACAAATCGCATAAGTCCTGCTGATTCTGTCCCAACTATATTATAAGTTTGACCGAAGATTTCAACTGAAACCCGATTTTTTCGTTGCTCTGACAAAGCCTCAACCTCCTTTAAAGTCCTATTTCTTATGATAACATGAAGTGTTTAAGTTGTGAATTATTTAAGAAGAAAGGAATTATAAAATATGTCTAATATTGTAATTAAACTAACCCCAAAGGTTCAAAAAGATGTTATGAACTACTATTCTCAAAATATCGTAGAACGCAAAGCACCTGGTGTTATTTTTGCCGCAAAACTTGCTGACTGTGTGATCACTATCTATTCATCTGGTAAAGTAATGTTCCAAGGTGGCGGATGTGAACGCGAAGCCAAACAGTGGAAAACTCAAGCAGAAGATACGCCTAATATGACGTTATCAAAAGGAGATACGTTGCCTAAAAACCTATCCTCTTTATCTGTAATTGGCTCTGATGAAACAGGAACGGGCGATTATTTTGGCCCTATTACAGTTGCAGCCGTCTATGTACCACAAGACAAAATTGAATTGGTGAAAGAGTTAGGTGTCAAGGATTCTAAAATGTTATCTGATGACTATATGCTAAAAATCGCATCTGACCTTAAAGCTACTCTTCCTCATTGTGTGCTGACATTGCATAATGAAAAGTATAATCTTGTACAAGCTGCTGGTGCTTCTCAGGGTAAAATGAAAGCACAACTTCACAATCAAGCAATTGGCCGACTTTTAGAAAAGATTGCACCTGAAAAGCCGGAATATGTTCTAATTGATCAATTTGCTGAAAGAAAAACTTACTATAATTATCTTAAAAATGAAAAAGAAATCGTTACAGAAAGCGTGCTATTTGCTACAAAAGCAGAACAAATCCACGTAGCTGTAGCCGCTGCTTCTATTTTAGCTCGATGTGCCTTTTTAACGGAAATGGACAAACTAAGTAAACTAATCGGTGTCACACTACCGAAAGGTGCAAGTCATAAGGTAGATGAAATAGCTGCCCAAATTTTACTTGCTCAAGGCGAAGACGCTCTTCACAGCGTAACTAAATGGCATTTTGCTAATACACAAAAAGCTTCTCACATTGCTTCTAAAAAGAGATTTAGATAGTATTTAATCTTTTTCGAATTATTCTTTGTTACTCTCAATTAGTATATCCAACTATTATTGCAAAAATATAACCATAATATTATTTTTCAAAGAAATATTTACATGATTTTGACACTGTATAGCCATAGTTTCATAAAGTAATTATTAAAAAAATGCCAATGGGAATTAACCTGTTCCCCATTGGCATTTTTAATTTGTAGTTTTTAAATCATTTAATCTTCGTAAGATTAAATTATTTGCTTGATTTTACTGGTTCATCAGCAGTTATTTCAACATTTTGAAGATTATCTATTGTATCTTTCAAATAATCAATACTCCAATTTTTCACACGTTTGTTAATTGGAATCAATTCAGTACGGAAGTACATTGGGATTACAGAAGCTTGTTCACTCATATAGTTTTGCCATTTAGCGAATGCTTCCGCACGGTGAGCAGGATCTAAAGATGCTTCGGAATCAATATCGTTTAACATTGATGTTAAGTCATCAGATACAAAGCGCGTATAGCTATATGATGCCTCTTTAGAGTAGATTCCCATTGGTGATGGGTTGGTACCTGTACCCCAAGCAGCCATATACATATCGATATCCTTATCATCAGCTTGAACTTTATCATAGAAGCTATTAAATTCAATTGTACGACCAGTTGTTAACTGAACATCTAAACCAACCTTTTTCCAGTTTTGAAGGTAGAATTGAACAATTTTTTCATCTTTATCAGATCCAGCCATTGCTGCAAGCTGAATTGTGAATTTTTTACCATTTGGATCTTCACGAAGACCGTCTTTATTTGTATCTTTGTAACCCGCTTCATCAAGTAATTTTTTTGCTTTCTCTGGATCATATTTGTACCCAGTTAAAGAATCATCATAGTAAGTTGCAAATACTGGTGGAATTAGTGAATTCGCACGAGTACGAAGGCCACCATAATATACTTCCCCTACTTCTTCAATATTCATAGCGTAAGCAACTGCTTGACGTAATTTAACATTATTCATTTTTGCATTTTCATTTGTTACGTTAACTTTCTCTTTTGTATCAAATTTACCCAGTTTGAAGCCAAGATAAGAGTATGCTAATTCTGGGCGTCCTAAGACATCGATGTTGTTAAGATCTTTAATAGAATCGTAATCATTAGATGGATAGTATGGTAATGCAACATCATACTTACCTGCTTTAAGTGCTGCTGCAATTGAAGTAGGTGGTACTACTTCTATAACTACCTTGTCTAGTTTTGGCTTGCCTTTCCAGTAATTTTCGTTTGCAACTAATTGAACAGACTCACCTTTAACGATTTTATCAAATTTGAAAGCACCAAGTGTAACTGGATTAGTACGAACTGCATCAGATTTAACTAAATCTTTTACAGGAATGTCTTTTAATTGATGTTTAGGTGCTGCATAGCCCCAAAGTCCATCACCACCAGAGTAGATTGCTGGTGAGATTTTTTTGAATGAAATTTCCATTGTGTAATCATCTACTTTTTTAATACCAGAAATATCTTTTGCTTTTCCTTTATGGTACTCAACTGCACCGACGATATTTTGTAAATCAGTATCATAACGAACCCCAGTATAGTCTTTATCCGCTATGATGTAGTATGGATAAATTACATCATCGATTGTTAAAGGTTTACCGTCAGACCATTTAACATCTTTTTTAATCGTAACTGTTGCTTTTTTAGCTTTTTCATCAACAGTTAATTTACCTAAACCTGTATCTGAAATTAGGAAATCTTCTTTTGTTTCAAAAAGGTTGTTTGTAGCGAACTTTAAGATTTCTGAATCATAAGTATCTTCATAAAGCTCCCATGAGAAAATCCCTTGGAACGGTGAACTTGTTTGTAAAGCTACTTTTAAAGTACCTCCTTTAATCGTGTCACCATCATTTTTTGCCTCATTTTTTAGTAAACTTGTGTCTACTTTTTCTTTTTCGCCTTTTTTTCCACCTTCTTTAGTATCTGAACCTGAGCCGCCACATGCAGCTAGCGCAAGTACTAATGCACAAACTAAAGAAAGTAAAAACCATTTCCTCTTCTTCATCCAATCTCCTCCTTTGTTATCCTAATCTTTGTTTTGCATCTGCTGAACGACGTAAAGCCTGCCCAACATAATTTATGCCTAACATCAATACCAATATTAATATTGATGCTGGTAACCATACCCACCACTTTTCAGATAATACCATTGGATTACTTGCATAACTTACAAGCGTACCTAAACTTGGTGTTGTAGGTGGTAATCCAAATCCAAGGAATGATAACCCTGTTTCAATTCCGACATTACCTGCAAAGTTTAAAGTCATTTCTACAATCAAAATTGAGCTTAAATTTGGTACAATGCCCTTAAACATTATGACAAAATCACTTGTCCCCATTGTCTTAGAAGCATTCACATAATCTCGTCTAGATTCAGACAAGGCTTTACTCCGGACAAGCCTTGCCGTCCCAACCCATAAGAATAAACTCATGATTAATATAAAAGTGATTACATTGTATTTCGGAATTATCGTTACGAAAACAATGATGATCATCAAAGTTGGTAATGTCATAAAGAAATCAATCACACGCATAAATATATTATCAATCATACCGCCATAGTAGCCGGTAATGATTCCAATTGCTATGCCAAGTATGCCAGTAATTATCGTGATGACTACAGCAATCGCAATAGAATTACGAGCACCGATGATTAGTTGTCCTAATACATCGCTTCCTCCTTGGTCAGCGCCAAGGAGAAAACCATTCGTACCTGGTTCAGCGAATTCATCTAATAAACTGATTTCCATTAATTTTTCTTGATCAATGAACGGTGCCCATATGAATACGCCCATTATTATGAGTAGTAATATGATTAGCGAAAACATCGCAATTTTATCTTTTTTAAATTCACGCCAGATGACCTTAAAACCGGTTGCAGGCGTACTTTCAAGTTCAATTGTTCTTTCCTGTATTTTTTGCATTTCAAGTCACCTCTCCTTAACAATTATTATGGTTTTTAATCTATTCGAATTCTTGGATCGACAATACTCATAATAATGTCGGATAATAGACTACCCAATAATGTTAAGAAGCCAAATAACAATACAAGTGTGGTGATAACACTATAGTCTCGAGCCGAAATCGCTTGTATGAATAATTGGCCCATACCTGGATAACCAAAGATTGTCTCAATGAATACCGACCCGCCAAGTAACCCAGTAATCGTGAAACCTAAGAATGCTGCGATTGGCAAAAGTGAATTTCGGAATATGTGACGAGAATATACCTTGCGCATTGGAATACCTTTACTCCGCGCAGTTTTTACATAATCCTGTGTCTTTGCATCAATGATTTCTGAGCGTAAGTATTGAATAACCCCTGTCGTACCAAGTAATGCATAAGTAATAGCTGGTAAAAGCAGATGATAAATCTTACTCCAGTAGTATCCGAAAGTTCCTGGATCGTATTTAACATCAACAGTCCCAGAGGTTGGGAACCAAGTAAATTGATATCCGAAAATAAATAAGAAAATTAATGATAATACGAATGTTGGAACTGCATAGCTAATAAAGCTATAAAGTACAACTGATTTATCAAGCAATGAGTTTTGATAGCGACCTGCCAAAACGCCTAGAGGAATAGCAATCAAATATACTAAGATGACACTTAGTAAAGATAACCATAATGTATTCAAACCGCGTTCACCAATGAGTGAGGCAACACTCACTTTAAATGAGTAGCTATCGCCAAAATCTCCATGGAAAGCATTTGAAATCCAATGCCAATACTGTACATACCACGGATCATAAAATCCTGACGCTTGTCGTAATTCTTCAATTCTGTTTGGGTCGGTTTCTGGTGTAATCAATCCAGTAAATGGATCTCCTGGCATGAATTTCGCCATGATAAATATAAGCATACTAAGTACGAATAGCTGTGGAATCATAACTAAAACACGTCTGACAATCGTCTTCCACATACTACATTCCCCCTTTCTCAGTTGCCATCATTGCAACACTATGCCTAGAGGAAACTTCTTTTAGTGGATATACTTTACCATTTTCATCGTAATATTTGTGCTGATCTTCGCGATAAGCAGTCTCAACTCTTTGTCGAATTTTTTTGCGTTCTATTCTGGTCTCTGGTTCAATATTTGGAATCGCAGATAATAAACGATTCGTATAAATATGACGAGGATCATGATAAATATCCTCTCTAGATCCAGTTTCAACAAAACGCCCTTTATACATTATGGAAATATGATCACACATATGTCGTACTACACCTAAATCATGTGAGATAAATAAGTAGCTAAGACCGTACTCTGTTTGAATATCCTTCATGAAGTTTAGCACTTGAGCTTGTACAGATAAGTCAAGGGCTGATACAGGTTCATCCGCAATAATCATCTTTGGATTACATGCAACAGCTCTTGCAATACCTAGACGTTGACGTTGACCACCTGAGAATTCATGTGGATACTTGTACATCGCTTCTTCTGACATACCGACAATTTCTAATAGTTCAATTATGCGTTTTCGCTCTTCCTGATCACTCATATTGGTAAAGTTACGAATAGGTTCAGCAATAATATCCATTACTCGTTTTCGTGGATTCATACTGGAAGAAGAATCTTGGAAAATCATTTGGATATCTCGGTTATAAGCACTATCTCGTTTTCGTCGTTGATTTGTTACATCTTCACCCTCATATATGATTTGACCAGAAGTAATTTTTTCTAAACCGATAATAGCTTTACCTGTGGTTGATTTACCAGAGCCTGATTCACCTACAAGTCCATATGTTTTACCCTTTTCAAATTCCATTGATACACCATCGACTGCGTACACATAATCAACAACTGAGTTAAAAAAACCTCCACGAATCGGATAGTGTACACATAGGTCTTTAATTTGCATAAAGCTCATTAGATGCACCCTCCTTTTCACCTTGAAAGTGGAAATGTTTCCAACAGGTACATCGAACAAAATGCCCCGGAGTAACTTCATGTAATTGTGGTTTTTCCTCATGTGCATCTTGAGAAATCCATGGAATACGAGCTGAAAAACGACAGCCAGTTCTAGGTAATTTCGTAAGAGATGGTACCATCCCATGAATTACTTCTAGACGCTCCGTCTCACCATTCGCTTGTGGAATAGAATTTAATAAAGAGCGTGTGTAAGGATGTTTTGGATTTTTGAATAACTCCTCAACTGGTGCTATTTCAATAATTTCTGCTGCATACATCACGGCTACACGATCCGCTACTTCTGCTACGACTCCTAAGTCATGCGTTATTAAAATAATACCTGCAGATGTTTCATCTTGTAATTCTTTAAGTAAATCTAATATTTGCGCTTGAATCGTAACATCAAGTGCGGTTGTTGGTTCATCTGCAATCATTATCTTTGGTTTACATGCTATTGCAATAGCAATCATTACACGCTGACGCATACCACCTGATAGCTGGTGTGGGAATTGTTTTGCCACTAGTTCTGGTTTAGCAATACCTACTTGATTTAATAGTTCTAATACACGTTCTTTGCGTTGTTTTTCATTCAATTTTGTATGATAAACTAATGTCTCTTCAATTTGATCACCGATTCTCATTAATGGATTTAATGCAGAAAGTGGATCTTGGAAGATGAAACCAATATCATTTCCTCGGATATTATTTAACTCATCTTCTTTAAAATTTACAATATTACGTCCGTTATATAAAATTTCACCTGTAACCTTTGTGTTTCCTGGAGGGTGTAACCCAACTATCGAAGTTGCCAACGTGCTTTTTCCACATCCAGATTCCCCCACAATTGCAAGTACTTCATTTTCTTTTAATGTTAGTGATACATCTTCCACTGCGTCATAATAACGATCTTTAATCCTGAAACTAGTATGTAGATTATTAATGTTCAGTATATTATCAGATGCTTTCATATGTATGCTCCTTCCTAAACAAAATTGAAAATTTAGAATTTTTTGTTTAATATTCTGTGAGTCGTCACGCAGTCTGCAAATACAAGATATTTCGAGTCTCTAAAATTATTATTTTTACCAATATAACATAATTTACAAAATTGTCTATATTTTTTAACAAAATCTTTACAATTTTATTTACTTTCTAAATATATTAGTATTTTTTGTGAAGTCTGACAACTCTTTTTGATATTATAGCATATCGATATAATATAACAAACAATTAATTACTCATGTTTAATAAATTACTAATATTAATATATATATTCATATTATGTGAGATTATATTACAAAATACATAATTTGTATAAAACAACTTAAAAAGGTGGTAGCGATTAATCGCTACCACCTTTAATTGATTTAGTTATTTTAACGAAGTTCTGCGCCTGATTCTGTAAGAGCGGCTACTACTTTGTCATGTGCAGCTACTACTTCTTCATCAGTAAGTGTTCGTTCTGGAGTGAAGTAAGTAAGCGTGAAGGCTACTGATTTTTTGCCTTGTGCCATTTTTTCTCCTTCATAAAGGTCGAATACACTTACCTCTTTCAACAGTTTGCCGCCTGCATCACGGATAATCCCTTCTAAATCCGCTGCTTTTGTTGCACGGTCAACAACTAAAGCAATATCACGTGAAATTGATGGGAAACGAGGAACTGGAACATATACTAACGGTTTAATAGAAGCTGTAAGAATTGCTTCTAAGCTTAATTCCATAACATACGTTTCTTTGATACCATTTGCTTTTTGTTCTGCAGGATGTAATTGGCCTAAGAAACCGATACGAGTACCATCTAATAGGATATTCGCTGTTCGACCTGGATGTAATCCATCTACTACTGCCGTTTCATATGCAACACGATCTGTTAAGTCAAGTTTTGCAAACAATGCTTCTAAGATTCCTTTTAATACAAAGAAATCAACTTTTTTGTGTTCACCTTGCCAAGCATGATTAACCCAATCTCCAGTCATTACAGCTGCTATATGTTCTTCTTCACGTGGAAGACCTTCGTCTGTTTCACCTAAGAATACAGAGCCTACCTCATATAGCGTTACAGAATCTTGTTGACGTGAAACATTGTAACTAGCTGCTTCGATTAGGTGTGGAAGAATACTTTGACGTAATGTACTCCGTTCTTCACTCATTGGCATTAACAGTCGAGTTGTTGCAGCTGTTTCTAATGCATATTTTTGTGAAAGTTCATCAGAAGTAAGTGAATAAGTTAATGCTTGGTATAAACCTGAACCTTGCAGTTGGTGATGAACAATACGACGTTTTGCTTGATATGGATTTAAACCACCTGCTTTTGCTTCACTTACGGGAAGTGTTGCCGGAATTTCATCATAGCCGTGTAAACGTGCAATTTCTTCTACGATATCCTCTTCGATTTTGATATCCTGACGACGTGTAGGCGCATCAATATAAAGACGACCATTCGCTGTTTCGACATTAAAATTCAAACGATTTAAAATGGATACCATTTCATTTAAAGAAATTTTCATACCTAAACGTGCATTGACAAAGTCAGGTGACACAACAACTTTTGAAGGTGTTTTATCCAATTCATCAAAAATGACAGAACCTGATAATACTTCCCCACCTGCTAGTTCAGCTAACATTTGAGCAGCACGTTCTGCTGCAGGAATCACACGGTTTGGATCGATACCTTTTTCATAGCGAGCACTTGCTTCACTACGTAACCCAAGGTCTTTGGCAGTATAGCGAACTGATAAGCCGTCGAAATAGGCTGATTCAATAACAACCGTTGTTGTTTTTTCAGTTACTTCAGAATCAAATCCACCCATTACACCAGCTACTGCAACTGGTTCTTTACCATTCGTAATCACTAGGTTTTTCGCACTTAGTACACGATCTTGACCATCTAATGTTTTAATTGGTTCATCTTCTTTCGCTAAGCGAACAACGATTTCGCCAGTGCCTAGCGCATCATAGTCAAATGCATGTAGAGGTTGACCATATTCCATCAAAATGTAGTTTGTAATATCAACAACATTATTGAGCGGGCGAACGCCTGCAGCCATTAAGTGTTGTTGCAGCCACATTGGCGATTCAGCAACTTTAACGTTTTTCACGACTTTTGCTGTGTACATAGGATTTACATCAGGTGCTTCAACACGAACTTTTAACAGATTTTCAGCTTGTTCAGTAGATTCTTCATGTGTAGTGTCTGGAAGTTTGATGTCTTCTGAAAGAATTGCAGCAACTTCATAAGCAACGCCTAACATACTCATTGCGTCTGAGCGATTTGGTGTTAAGCCTAATTCAAGGACCACATCATCTAAACCTAATGCTTCGATGGCATCCATGCCAGCTGGTGTATCTTCAGGTAATACAACGATTCCTTCAGCATATTTTTTCGGTACAACTTTCCCTTCGATGCCTAACTCTTGTAGAGAGCAAATCATACCGTTTGATACTTCACCACGAAGTTTACCTTTTTTGATTTTTTTACCACCAACATAACCATTTGGACGAACCGCAACAATCTTTTGACCTTCTGCAACATTTGGAGCACCACAAACGATTTGAGATAGCTCTTCTTCACCAAAATCTACTTGGCAAATATTTAAGTGGTCTGAATCAGGATGTTTTTTAATTTCTTTGATCTGACCGACCATAATTTTTTTAAGGCCATCTGATAAATGATGAACGCCTTCTACTTCAATCCCTGAGCGGGTAATTTTTTCTGCTAAAACTTCCGGTTCTAAACCTTGTAAATCAACATATTGTGACAACCATTTTAAAGATACTAACATCGTTACTCCTCCTTACTCTTCAATACGGTGGAATTGTGATAAGAATCGAACATCATTTGTGTAGAAATGACGGATATCATCCACCCCATATTTCAACATTGCAATACGTTCTGGTCCCATACCAAATGCGAAGCCAGATACTTTTTTAGGATCATAACCTGCCATTGAAAGAACGTTTGGATGTACCATACCAGCGCCAAGAATTTCAATCCAACCTGTATGTTTACATACGTTACATCCTTCGCCTCCACACTTGAAGCAAGAGATATCCATTTCAACAGAAGGCTCTGTGAATGGGAAGAAACTTGGGCGTAGACGAATTTCACGGTCTTCACCAAACATTTTCTTCGCGAAGATATCTAATGTACCTTTTAAGTCGCTCATACGAATATTTTCACCCACTACTAAACCTTCAATTTGCGTAAATTGATGGGAGTGAGTTGCATCATCATTATCGCGACGGAATACTTTCCCTGGGCAAATAATTTTAACAGACGCGCCTTGTTTTTTCTCCATGGTACGTGCTTGTACTGGTGATGTATGAGTACGCAATAAAATTTCTTCTGAAATATAAAATGTATCCTGCATATCACGTGCTGGATGACCTTTTGGTAAATTTAACGCTTCAAAGTTGTAGTAGTCTTTTTCTACTTCAGGACCTTCTGCAATTTCATAACCCATAGAAATGAATAGATCTTCGATTTCTTCAATAACACGTGTTAATGGATGTGCATTCCCCAACTTCACTGGGCGACCCTGCAAAGTCACATCAATTGCTTCATTTTCTAATTGTTCTTGGATTGCTTTTTCTTCAAGTTCAGATTTACGTTCATCATGAATATGTTGAACTTCAGCACGTACTTCATTGACTAAAGCACCCATTTTAGGGCGTTCCTCTGCAGGAAGTTTCCCCATTCCTTTTAATAAATCCGTAATCGGACCTTTTTTACCTAAATACGCAACACGTACTTCATTTAATTGCTTTAAATCTTCTGTCGTTGCGATTTTTGCTACAACTTCTTCTTTTAGCAGTGTTAATTCCTCTACCATTGCCATTTTAAAATCCTCCTTCCAAAATAAAACAAACATCAGGTGACAAAGTTAAGTCTTTTTTTGTTGCACTTATTTTTTCAAACATAAAAAAAACTCGCCCCCTATAAAAGGGACGAGGTTCTATTCGCGTTACCACCCTAGTTATTGCATAAAAATACATACAATCACTTCATTGACTTAACGGCGTTTCACCGGCACACCTTTACAGTAATTATTACTGGTCCCGGTGGCTGCTAACGGGGTGAACTTCCATCAATCGACACAATATGCACGCTTTCAGTCTATGACGTGCACTCCCTATAAAGCTCGAAAAATGTACTTTTCCCGCTCATTGCATTTCATTTAATATTTATACAAATCCATTATACGCAATTGAGTTCTTTACTTCAAGTTTAGAATTCCTCAGTTGCGAAATAATAAAGAACAATACCGGTTGCCACAGCTACGTTCAACGATTCTGCTTTTCCCATAATGGGAATAATCACATTTGCATCTGTTTTTTCCAATAATTGCGCATCAATACCGCTACCTTCATTGCCCATTACAAGTGCAAATTTACCTTCTTTTTTCACTTGATTGTAAAGAACTGCATTTTCTAAAGCAGTTCCGTAAACTCGCACACCTTTTTCTTTTAATGAATCGATCCAATCACTTAAATCACCACGTACTACAGGAATGTGGAAAATAGAACCTTGTGTAGAGCGTACTGTTTTTGGATTAAATGGATCTGCAGAGCCTTTTCCAAGAATAACTGCATCAATTCCGGCAGCATCAGCTGTACGAATCATCGTACCGACATTACCTGGATCTTGGACTGCATCAACTAATAATAGTTTCACCCATTTATTTTGTTCTTCATCAGAAACTGTTGGTTGTTTCACTTGAGCGAATATTCCTTGTGAATGTTCAGTTTCTGCAAACTCATTTGCTACTTGAGCAGTTACCTCCACAACAAAGATATCATCTATATTCCAACTTGCCGGAATATCTACATCTTCACGCACAATTAAATTGAGTATTTCACTTTTGTTTTTTATAGCTTCTTCTACTAAGTGGAAACCTTCTATTAGAAACTCACCTGAACGATCACGTTCTTTGCGCGTTGTAGCTAATTTTTTCCAATACTTTACAAGGGAATTTTGTGGAGATTCGATTCTTTTCATGTATTTCTTACCGCCTTTATATTATGAAATCGTTAAGACAATTTTGCCAAACTGATGATTTTCTTTTAAATAGTCAAGTGCAACTTGTGCTTCATCGATTGTAAAGCTACGATCTAGAATTGGATACGTGTCAAACTCTTTTAAGTGTTCAATGCATGCGCGAAATTCTTCACGGCTCCCCAATGTTGTACCATATAGTGTGTATTGACCATAGAAAAATTGTCGTAAGTCAAAATCTACAACGTCCTCAGTCGTTGCACCAAATACCACTATTCTACCACCCTTTTTCAAAACAGCCAAAGATCTATTAAAAGTAGCACGACCAACACTTTCAATTACAAGATCAATTTTTTCATGTTCGAGCTCTTTTTGCCAATCACTACTTGTATCAATTGCAACATCTGCACCAATTTCTAATGCTGCTTTACGTTTTTCTTCAGAACGTGAAGTAACGATTACTCTGGCGCCTACATTTTTTGCCATTTGAATTAAAAATGTTGCGACACCACTACCTGCTCCTGGTATAAATACGGTTTGGCGAGTTTTGATTTGCCCTTTAGTAAATAACGCACGATAACCCGTTAATGGTGAAATACCAATCACCGCAGCTTCTTCATCTGATAGATGAGATGGCTTTGGCTCAAGCTGTTCTGCTGAGATTGCAATTTTCTCAGCAAATGTACCGTTATCAGGTAAACTTAAAATTTCGAAATCTGCAGGTGGAATATCAGATTCTTCATACCAACGTAGTGATGGGTTAATTATTACTTCATCACCTATTTTCCAATTAGCAACGCCTTCACCTAGTTCTTCAACAACTCCCACTGCATCTGAACCAAGTATTAATGCTTCACTTTCATCCCCTAATCTCCCTGGTGTATATAAATCACGTCGATTAAGACCTGCAGCTTTGATCGCTACCAATACTTCTCCCGCTTTTGGCTTAGGTGTAACTACTTCTTTAACCAACAATTTCCCCTTCTCAAATACAACTGCTTTCATATAAAAACACTTCCCCTTCGTATATAGTTTTTTACACGAAAAAATGGTTCAATTCAAAAATTCTTTTTCTTTTATAAGTTTACCAAATGTATGTATAACAATCGAGTTGCGAAACAAAATACCATTAGGAGGGATGTCAAATGAATTTCCAAATTCGCGATGCGATTAAGAAAAATGTCTCAGGTAATAGTCCAGATCAATTAAAGGATATTGTGGAAGATGCAATTACTCGCGGTGAAGAGCATTTACTTCCAGGCCTTGGGGTGTTTTTCGAAGCATGGTGGCAAAATGCGGACAAAAAAGAACAAGACCATTTTATGAGTGAATTATCTAGAGCATTAGCTTAAAGAATGCATGTAGTCCCTTCAATGGACTACATGCAATTTTTAAGTCAAAATGTATTTTCTTATTTCTACGTAGTAAATCAGATTTAGAATAACAGCTACCACTATAAGTAAAACCACTATCCAAATTTTTGGCAGAAAAGCAGCAACAACTATTAGCATCGGTATTGCACCACTTAAAAATGTATATACTTTACGTGTAGCTTTATTTGTTACTTGGCTGAACATCTCATCATCTTCAATATATTCATTTGGTATTAAAGAGAATATGTTCACTTTACGATTAGGGTTTTCCTTATTAAATTGTATTGTTTTTAATATTAGAAGAATACAAGATACTACAAAAAGAAAAATTCCGCCTAAACTAATCAAACCGAGTATATAGTCCATCTTAAGGGAAAAAAGCAAATCATTATCGAACCATCTAATTTCACTTAATAGCATTGGAATGATAATTGCCCCCCATTCAACAATTGCTACAATATTCCACAAAGGCATTTGAACTCGTAAATCTCTTGTCATTCTTTTTCATCTCCCTCTATCCAAAATAATTCATCCACAGTCGTTTTTAATTCTTTTGCAAGTTTCAGAGATAATGTGATGGATGGTGAAAAGCTTCCCTTTTCTATAAATCCTATTGTTTGCCGTGTTACATTAACACGAGCGCCAAGCTCTGATTGCGAAAAACCATATCTTGCTCGAAGCTCTTTCACCCGATTACATAGCATATTCCACACCTTCTTTTATGTTAAGTATTCTAAACTAAATGTAATGTATACTTAACTTTTTGTCAATTAAACATAACAATTGAAAATGAAAAATTGAAATCTTCATTTCAATTTCACTTCGGCTGCTCTATAATAATTAGAAAATATAGATTTTTCAAAAAGAAGAAAGAGGCGAACATGAGCATGTTATCAGTTGAAACAATCGTATCTGCATTGAAAAATATATTAACCGATGAGCAAGTTTCAGTTAATGAAACAGTTCGTGAATTACATAGTAAAGATGAATCTTATCATGAAAGTCGATTACCTGAAGTTGTTGTTTTTCCTTCTTCAGCAAAGCAGGTCAGTGACATATTAAAAGTGGCAAATGAGTTTGAAATTGCGGTTATTCCTTTTGGTAGAGGTTCCAGTTTAGAAGGCCATATCATTCCTGTTAAGAGTAGCATTACAATCGATTTTTCTTTAATGGACAAGATTCTAGAAATACGACCAGAAGATTTACTTGTTCGAGTTCAGCCAGGGGTAACAAGAACCCAATTGAACAAAGAATTAAAAAAATATGGATTGTTCTTCTCTGTAGATCCTGGTGCTGATGCTTCTCTTGGTGGTATGGCTGCTACAAACGCAAGTGGTACGACAGCTGTACGTTATGGTATCATGCGAGACCAAGTTCGTGATTTAGAAGTGGTACTTGCAGATGGCCGTATTATTCATACAGGTAATTTAGCTGCGAAATCATCTTCTGGCTACCATCTAAACAGTCTTTTTGTCGGTTCGGAAGGTACACTTGGTTGCTTTACCGAGCTAACTTTAAAAGTTTATGGTATTCCAGAATTCGAAACAGCAGCTCGTGCAGTATTCCCTACGGTAAAAAGTGCAGTAGATGCTGTTACTTCAATCCTCCAAGCAGGCATCCCAATTGCACGAGTTGAATTAGTCGATGAACAATCAATTGAACAAGTAAATCATTTTAGTGAAACAAATTATCCTCTAAAACCTACACTATTTTTAGAGTTTCATGGTAACGAAGCAGGACTAGCACAAGATGTAGAATTCACAAAAGAAATTATGAACGACAACGGCTGTTTAGAAATTGAGTTTGAAACAGATACTGCTGCTCGAAACAAGCTTTGGGAGGCTCGTCATAACTTAGCATATGCATTTATCCATGGCTTTAAAGGAAAAAAATTGATGTCCACAGACGTCTGTGTTTCTATTAAAGATTTAGCTGATGCCGTACTTTTTGCACGTGCTGAATTAGAAAAGGTAGGCTTACCAGGTGGAATAGTTGGCCATGTGGGTGATGGTAATTTCCACACATTAGTCATGATGGACATGAATGATGCTAAAGAAATTGAAAGAGCAAAACGTTTTAATGAATCAATAGTACATTTTGCAATCGAACGTGGTGGTACTTGCACAGGCGAACACGGCGTTGGGATTGGTAAAATGCAATACCAAGAAAAAGAGCATGGAGCAGCTCTTGATGTTATGAGGACAATTAAACTAGCACTAGATCCGAAGAATATCATGAACCCTGGAAAGCTTATCGATATCGATAAATAATATATGAAATAGAATCAATTTCATAATTCGATGTTTAACCTAAAAAAAGAACATATTACTTTTGACCAAACTTTGTTTACTCTATATCCTATAGAATGTAATGATGGAGCGAAAGACGGCGACTCCTGCGGGAAAAGCAAGCCAATCAAGACCCCGCACGAACGTAGTGAGGAGGAGGCTTGATCCTTGCCCGCGGAAAGCGTCCGTCTGTAGCGGAAATGAAGAGCTTATCATTTATACAAATTAAGCGTATATCAAACAAATAAAACCACCTTCCTATTATTTTTTACCTTTAATAGGAAGGTGGTTTGTTTTCAATTTGTACCAGTTCTAAAATCTTATTAACATTTAAGCTGAAGTAGATTTTCTTCCCAAATAAGCCTCCACAACACGTGGATCTCTTAAAAGATTAGACGCTTTTCCTTCAATGATAATTTTACCCGTCTCCATTACATAACCGTAATCTGCAATCTTCAACGCTTGCTTAGCATTTTGTTCAACAAGAAGGACTGTTGTTCCTGCATCTTTAATTTCTTTAATAATTTTAAAAATATCCGCTACGATTAATGGAGCAAGTCCCATTGATGGTTCATCTAATAATAGAAGTTTTGGCTTCGACAACAAAGCACGTGCGATTGCTAGCATTTGTTGTTGACCTCCAGAAAGAGTTCCTGCAAGCTGAGACTTGCGTTCTTTTAAAATTGGAAAACGTTCCATCACTTCTTCAATGTCTTTCTCAACATTTTTATCTTTACGATGATATGCACCCATATCCAGATTTTCAATTACTGACATACCTGACAGAATAGCTCGACCTTCCGGAACTAAAGCAATCCCTTTTCGAAGTAATTGGTCAGGGCGTAATCCTGTCACATTTTCTCCCAAAAATTCAACTGAACCGTTTTTTGGCTTTAGTAAACCCACAATGGACTTCATCGTTGTTGATTTACCTGCTCCGTTTGCCCCAAGAAGTGTAACAATTTTCCCCTCTTCTACATCTAAACTAATTCCTTTTAATGCTTGAATTTGCCCATAAAATGTTTCAATATTTGATACTTTAAGCAATGTCATCTTCCTCCTCTTTTCCAAGGTAGGCTTCAATTACTGCATCATTGTTTTGAATTTCGATAGGTGTACCTTCTGCTAACTTTTTACCGAAATTCAATACAGTGATTCGATCACATATCTTCATGATTAGCGGCATATCGTGTTCAATTATGAGTACAGTAATTCCTCTTGCTTGTACCTTTTTGATCAAGTCAAATAAACTATCCGTTTCCTTTTCATTCATGCCTGCTGCAGGTTCATCTAATAGCAATAATTTAGGGTCGCTTGCTAACGCACGGGCAATTTCTAATCTTCTTTGCTGACCATATGCTAAATTTTCAGCCAAAACATCCTTAAATTCTTTCAATCCCACTAATTCCAACAATCCCTCAGCTTTTTGCTTTAATTCTTGCTCTTCTTTACGTTGCAATTTTGTACGAAAGACTCCGCGCATGACGCCTGATCGGATTCGGCAATGCCCTCCGACCATTACATTTTCTAGTGCTGACATTTGTGTGAAGAGGCGAATATTTTGATACGTGCGACAAATACCTTTTTCAGTTATTTTATGTGGTTTGATCCCCGTTATATTTTCTTCGTTAAAAGTAATTTCTCCAGAAGTAGGTGAGAAAATATTCGTAATTAAATTAAACATAGTTGTTTTCCCCGCACCATTTGGACCAATTAATCCATATATCTCTCCTTCTTTTATCGAAAAGGATACATCAGTTAAAGCGGAGATACCTCCAAAGTTTTTAGATACTTTTTGAATCTTAAGAACCATGAACGTCTCCCCCTTTTGTTCTTTTCAATTTTTTAAACCAATTAAGAACATTTATATCGATTAGACCTTGAGGACGTATTGCCATTAATAAAACAAGCAGTAAACCATAAATGATATAACGATATTCATTTATAAATCGTAAAACCTCTGGCATTAAAGTTAAGAATGTTGCACCGAACACAGATCCTGCAATCACTTCACTGCCACCAAACACAGTAAATATTAGTATTTCTACTGCACGATGATACGCAAAGTCAGACGGTGATATATATCCCATTACGTGGGCAAATAAAGCACCAGCTAAGCCAGCCAGCACAGCACCTTGAGCAAATGATAAAACTTTATAGTACGTGATGTTAATCCCCATTGATTCAGCTGCTTTTTCATCTAATTGAATAGCTGAAAAAGCTCTACCAACTCGAGATTTTTTTTGTCGTGTGATAAACCAAATAATAAAAATTGTTAACACTAACAAAATAATGAATACACTTAAACTTGCAAACTGGCTATTTTGCAATCCTAGAACTGTTGGATTAAAACCTTTATCTCTAGCAAAGTACAAAATCTCTCTACTAATTTGTGGAATACTAGAAATACCAACTGCACCATTTGTTAGGGATTCCCAGTTTACAAAAACAACCCGAATAACTTCACCTAATCCCAACGTCGCAATAGCTAAATAAACACCTGATAATCTTAATGCTGGAATTCCTATTAAAATGCCAAGAATCCCTGCAACTGCTGCACCAGCCAGAACACCTACTACTATCGGTAAATCGAAATGAATAGTCATCAATGCCGATGTATATGCACCAATTCCCATAAAGCCAGCGCTTCCTAAAGATAATTGCCCTGAGGACAACGTAACATACACACTAATTGCCAAGATAATATTAATGAGAATAAAAGACGCTATTTGTAATTGATATGGATTTAATAGTTCCGCTAACATATGATTACCTTCCTTCTGCAGATGTCTTTGAACCAAAAAGGCCTTGTGGTTTTAATAGAAGAATGAAAATAATCATAATGAAGGCTATTGCGTCTCGATAACCTGAATCTCCATATGCAACAAGGACTGTTTCCGACAATCCAAGAATTAAACCACCTGCCATGGCTCCCTTTACATTTCCCATACCACCTAAAATAATAATTGCTAGTCCTTTCAATCCTATTGTCAATCCCATTTGAGGACTTACAGAGTTAAACGCCATTCCTACTAATATCCCTGCAATTCCCCCCATTGCCGAAGCGATAATAACAGTCATAGTAATAGTCCGCTTTGTATTAACACCTAGTATACTTGCTGTTTCTAAGTTTTCAGCTGTTGCACGCAATGCTTTTCCTGCTTTTGTTTTCGAAAGCCAGAATGAAAGCCCCATCATTAAGATAATCGAAATAACAAATATTACAATTTGCACTACATAGATTGTGATCGAACCTAGATGAATGCTGAGTTGTGCAAAAGGAGTTCGGAATGGTTGATTCCCTGCACCAAATAAATGATGCGACATGTTTTCTAGAAATATAGATACACCGATCGTACTAATTAAAGGAGCTAAATGCGAAACGCCTTTTTTACCTCGTAATGGACGCAACGTTAGACGTTCTAATAAATAACCCAATATCGCTGTAACTATGATTGAAGCTATAAATCCTAACCATAATGGCCACCCTAACACACTTGTAGTCATTACACCTACATAAGCACCTACCATAAAGATTTCACCATGTGCCATATTGATAATGCCCAATACGCCAAATACAAGAGTAAAACCGAGTGCTACAATTGCGTAAATACTTCCTAACGTAATACCATTAACCAATTGTTCTAGTAACAATATAAATCACCCTTTAAATCAGTTTTGTGTGACCGAATATGAATGAAAAAATAAAAAATGATGATTAGCTTTTTGATCATTTCAATACGGCAAGGGGTTGTCCAGAAACTCATTAAACAATCATCTAACATTTGAGAGACTACTAATTTTTTGTAGTGCCAATCCGTTTATTGTAAAGAAGGATGGATGCTTTCCGTGTGGCGTGAGGAACCTCCTCGCTTTGTGCGTGGTCTCAAGCTTCACACTAACCCCATTGAACTCATCACTCGAAACGTAGATCAACTTTATATAAAATTTAAAGAAAATTGCTCTTCTTCATAAAAATCGGGAAGAGCAATTTTTCTACTAATTAAATTATTCTTATTGGACAACCCTTTGTTTTTTAATTATTTAAATTCATAGAATTTTCCGTCTTTTATTTCTACAACTTTAGGTACCATTACTACGTCACCTTCTTTATCAAATGAGAACTTCCCTAAAATCCCTTCAAAATCTTTTGTCTCTGCTAAAGCTTTATGGAATGCTTCACGGTCTGCTTCTCCTGCTCTTTTCAAAGCATCAGCATAAATATATAAAGCATCATAAGCTTGTGCAGCGAATTGGTCTGGTAACTTACCGTAAGCTTCTTTGTATTTGTTGTTAAAATCAACAACTTTTTGTTCTTTTGAATCACCAAACCACGGTGTTGCAACGACTAAACCATTTGCAGCGTCTCCTGCGATTTTAATAACTTCTGGTGAGTTGAACCCGTTTCCTCCCACGAATGGCACATCAATACCCATTTTTCGAGCTTGGTCCATAATAACCGCACCTTCATTATATAAAGCTGAAGCTAATATAAAATCAGGTTTTTTACTCTTGATTTTCGTTAACTGTGCATTGTAGTCACTTTGACCTTTTTGGAATGTTTCAGTTGTTACGATATCTAATCCCATTTTTTCTGCTTCTTTTTTCATGGTATCATAACCTGATTTTGTAAACACATCATCATTTCCATAAATAATTGCAACTTTTTTGGCACCAGTTTTAGATACTACTTTTTCCATAGCCGCAGGGATTGCTAATGCTTCTGGAATAGAATTTCTGAAAACATAATCGCCAATTTGTGGAATGCCTTCCGCTGTTGTAGATGTCCCCATAATTGAAATTCCATTTATATCAGCTTCAGGGGCTACTACCTTAAATTCCGTACTTAAAGTAGGTCCTAAAAGTGCAACTATATCATTATCACTCATTAATTTTTGAGAAGAAGATAAAGCTTGTTCCTGTTTACCAGCTGAATCTTCAGTCACAAGTTCAATGTTTACATCACCTTTTTTATTGATCTCTTTTTGAGCTAGTTTAAATCCATTCGTAATGGCTTCCCCGTATGCTGCTCCTGCCCCTGTCATGTAAGCAATCACACCAAATTTCGCATTAATTTTTCCATTTGACTTTTCGCCACTTGTATTTCCAGTACTACTTGATTTTGCTCCACACCCTGCTAGTACAATTAGCATCAATGCTGAAATAAATACTATTATTTTTCTTGATATCTTATTCATATGCACCCTCCTAAAGTATGTTTTTTAAAGTAAATACTATTCTATTAAATTACATTTACTCACATATGTAAATAGAAATTTCATAATTATTAGTATTTTCTGATATTTATTTTTATTAATTTATTGATTATATATACAAAAAGAGGCAGTTCCAAAAGTGAATGAATAACTCACTATCGATCTGCCTTCTTACTTGAATTGAAAAACGTTCTACTATTTTCTCTGCTAAGTACCCCGCTAAACACACTAACCGCTAAGCCATCTGAGTTGTTTCAGATATTTAAAAGCAAAACACGCCAATTTTGCTTTATCGGCCAGATGTTCTTCTCGCTTAGAAGCGTGCTTTACCTCACGGCGGGAAGGTTATCTGACCCGAAAAGCTGTATACGGTTCGTTCTCGTGCTTTATGCAATGTGGGAGTGCTAATATTATTCCTTCTACTATATTAAGGATTTACTAGACATTCCCTGTGGCTTTTATTATTATTCACCTAAAATAGAGGCAAGGACTGCTTTTTGTGCATGTAGGCGATTTTCTGCTTGTTCGAAAATAAAGGAATTTGGACCATCAATAACAGATGTAGCCACTTCTTCTTCACGATGAGCAGGTAAACAGTGAAGGAACATATAATTTGGCTTTGCATGCGATACAAGTGCATCATTAATTTGATATCCTTTGAAATCTTGAAGACGTTTTGCTGTTTCTTCTTCTTGCCCCATTGATGTCCATACATCTGCATAAATAACATCTGCATCATTTGCTGCTTCAACAGGATCATATGTGTGAGCAACTGTACTTCCATTATTTAATGCAATTTCTGCTGCCTTTTTCATGACATCTGAACTTGGCTCATAATTTTGTGGCGTTGCAACAACAACATCGACACCCACATGAGCACAAGCAACAACAAGTGAATGGGCAACATTATTGCCATCGCCGATATAAGCAAGCTTTAATCCTTTTAGTTCCCCTTTTTCTTCAGCGATTGTTTCTAAATCTGCTAAAGCTTGGCAAGGATGCGCTAGATCTGTTAAGCCATTAATGACAGGAATTGATGCATGCTCTGCAAGCTCTTTCACCATTTCATGTGAGTTTGCTCGAATCATAATCCCATCTAAGTAGCCTGATAATACGTGACCTGTATCATGAATCGATTCACCACGTCCTATTTGCAAGTCGCGAGCATTCATATACATTCCTTTACCACCTAGTTGATTCATCCCAACTTCAAATGAAATACGTGTACGAGTTGAATTCTTTTCGAAAATCATCCCTAAAGTTTTACCTTCTAATAATGGAGGACAATTCCCTTCCTGTGTTATAACTTTTAACTTCATAGCAAGATCAAGTAATCCTTGAACTTCCTCACTTGTGTAATCAGTAAGTGCAAGTAAATCCTTATCTTTTAAAGTTGTTACCAGCTTAAGCTGAACAAGTTCTAATAATTTCATCAAAATCGCTCCTTCATTTCTTTTTGATAATGACCATTATACATATGTATATTTATTAAATCAATTGTATTTTTATGTTTTTTCAAAAAAATTAAAATCCTTCACCTAATTAGATAAAGGATTTTAATATACGACTTAGTTTAATAGTACTGGTGACATTAGTTCGCTACAGACGGACGTTTTCCGTGAACTAACAAACGATTCTCCTCGTTCGGTTAGCTCAAATAAAATGTATAGACTACTTCTACTATATTTTCAAAAGTCATCACTACGCAAAATTTCTGTATATGAGTGAATATTGCGTGTTACGATATATTTGCAGTTTATAATTAACATAACCATTATTAATTAGTCCACTCTCAAATATACTAACATTTAGAGACCAAAATATTTATATTAGACATAGCGTCTGAAATAATAATTTTGTTAATTGCAATGCTTTCGACGACGAGTCCTCGAAAATACATTCGCATTTCCTTCGTTCGAGGCTATTTCAGTGAGGCTCACTCAGCGTCCTATGGGAAAAGCTTGAGCTGAAAGCACCGCAGGAACGTAGAAAAGGCACTGAAAAGGGAAAATAGGTGAAAATTTATTATAAAAATCTTGTATTGCTTTATTTGTTGATGTGGAATTAGCGAAGACTCCTGCGGGAAAGCGAGACAGATGAGACCCCGCAGGGCGATTAAGGAACGGAGTCTAAGAACGCCACGTCCTGTGGCAATGACTCCGTGACCAACATCCTGTTGCCCCGAGGAGGCTCAACGCTCGCCCGCGGAAAGCGAAGCTAATTCCACATCATGCAGAAGGCAGATTAACACTATAAATATTTGTATTTAAACACTTTTCATTACCCTATATGTAGTTCTACTAAGTCGAAGTGCTGCGCGATGCAGACTTCAACGAGGAGATTGAAGCAAAGTTGAAAGCGCCGTCTGTAGCGGAATACAAATCTGAATATTGAAAAGTAAATGTTAAAATGTTCGTCTTTAAAAACTAAAAATGGATATATAAAATTGATTTGTTTTAATGTAAATTTAATTATTTAGTAATAACATACGAGTTTACAAGTAAATACAGTCAGTATATGATATTAAATGTGCTTATTTATATTGAAGAAATGAAAAGGAGTTGATTTTTTTGGGTAGTCGAAGTTGTAACGATCCTGATCCCAGGGCGTGTAAAGAGGAAGTCATAATTGTACCACTCTTAAAAAGGTTGATTACTTACGAAAAAAAATCAACTCTTTTTTACGACTGGAACTATATCGATTTCCTCAGTATAAATGAGGAGGTACTTTAATGTTGAACATTTATTTAACAAATGAAAATTTCAAATTAGAAGAAATAACAGAAATCACCAAAGGATGCTGGATTAATCTAGTATCACCAACAGAAGAAGAGATTAACTATGTTGCAGATAAAGTACAAATTCCATTAGACTTTTTAAAAGATCCATTGGACGAAGAGGAACGATCAAGGATTGAAAAAGACGATGATAATATATTGATAATCGTCAATGTACCTTTAATGTCAAAGGACGATAGTGGCTTAGCTATATATGATACGATTCCTTTAGGAATGATTATCGCTAATGGTTGTTTTATAACAGTTTGTTTAAAAGACAATCCTATTTTTCAAATGTTTGTACAAAATAAAGTAAAACAATTTTTCACTTATAAAAAAACAAGATTTGCTTTACAAATTCTTTATTTAATAGCAACTTCGTTTCTTAAAAATCTAAAACTAATCAACAAAAAGACAGATGAAATTGAAAAAGAATTACATCAGTCTATGAAAAATAAAGAACTATTTACGTTATTAAATCTGGAAAAAAGTTTGGTTTATATTACTACTTCTTTAAAATCAAATAACATAGTCATGCAGAAAATGTTAAAGAGCAATTATCTAAAAATGTTTGAAGATGACAAGGAATTATTAGAGGATGTAATTGTTGAAAATCAACAAGCTATTGAGATGGCTGAAACACATTCATCAATTTTAAGTGGAATGATGGATGCTTTCGCTTCAGTTATTTCAAATAATTTAAATATGGTAATGAAATTTTTGACATCCTTTACGATTATCTTATCTCTACCAACTATGGTGGCAAGTTTTTACGGTATGAATGTTCCTGTTCCGTTTCAACATTATAAACATGCATTTTGGATTGCAATTACTATTTCTATCTTTTTATCCAGTACAACTGCATTTATTTTCTGGAGAAAAAGGTTCTTTTAATAAATTTCAAAAGCCGAGTATTCTTCTCTAAAGAATACTCGGCTTTTACTTAATTTATTAGTGATGACATTTCTTTTTATCAAAAATAAAAAACACGCTAATTTCTATTTAGCGCGTAAAGAATATTTAAATAAGACTTTAGTTTACTTTATAATCAATCTAAGCAAAAAATGGATTCCTACTAAGACACCATACCAAACAATTCGTCAATTTGATTAATTAACATCTCTAAGAAATCCTCATTTTCATACGAACCTAATAAATCCTTTTCATAAAGAATGCATATTGGCTTTTCATCCCTAGATTTTGTTTGATACAACGGAGAATCAACAACAGACCACTCACCATCTAACCATATTGCAATCCGTTCAAAATCCCCTTCTAAAACAACTTCACGAAAGGCATCTTTTCCCTGTAATTCCAGGTCAATGTCCAATTTTATCCCTCCAAATAAGAGCTCATAATTATTATATATATAAATCATAAAAAAGCAAATTTACGGATTCATGATAATATATTGGACATACAAAAATTAAGTATTTGTTCTGAGCAACCTCCATTTTGGATTGTTCAATTTAATCAAAGGTTTTGGCATCTGCTACCGTAACTCTTTTTTTACTTCAATAGGAGTATTACTTTTAATTCATTAAAAACTTGTTTCTTCAGAAACACCATATTCATTAGCTAATTGTATTGGTAATAGTTGATTATTTGTATTTTACAATTGATATGAAATGGAAAAAACAAAAAAATCTTATCATTGTTTTTTCCACTCCTAATATAATTCTATTCCTTATTATTCAAAAATGATCTTATTTACTGTTTCACGATCCAGTTTTTTAATGACTTCAATCACTAATTTGACCGTGTTTTCAAAGTCATCTCGATGTAAGATTCCTGCATGTGAGTGAATATATCGTGTTGCGATACCAATAGATAATGCTGGTACACCATTTGCTGTTACGTGAATTGAACCTGCGTCTGTACCGCCTCCAGGGATTGCTTCAAATTGATATGGAATCCCGTTTTCTTCTGCAGTGTCCACAACAAGATCACGTAAACCTTTATGTGCCACCATTGAGCTGTCATAAATAATAATTTGTGGGCCAGCACCCATTTTACTGTTTGATTCTTTTGAAGAGATTCCTGGAGTATCTCCTGCAATACCAACATCAACAGCAAAACCGATATCAGGATCAATCTTATGAGCAGCAGTTTTAGAACCACGTAGTCCTACTTCTTCTTGCACTACGCCACAACCATAAACGATGTTAGGGTGTTTAACATCTTTTATTCCTTTTAATACTTCGATAGCAATTGCACAGCCGATACGGTTATCCCATGCTTTTGCTAGTAAATGTTTTTCGTTTTTCATCACTGTAAATTCAAAATAAGGTGTTACCATATCACCAGGTGATACACCCCACCTTTTTGCTTCTTCTTTAGAAGTTGCACCGATATCGATGAACATATCTTTAATTTCATAAGGTTGTTTACGAGCAGATGCAGGTAAAATATGAGGTGGTTTTGAACCAATAACACCTATAATTGTTTCACCAGAACGTGTGACAACTTGTACACGTTGAGCAAGCATAACTTGTGACCACCAGCCACCAACCGTTTGGAATTTCAAAAAACCTTTGTCATCAATTTGAGTGACCATAAATCCAACTTCATCTAAGTGACCAGCCACCATGATTTTCGGACCGTTTAGATCACCAACTTTTTCTGCAATGACAGCACCTAAGTTATCATTTTCTACGTTGTCTGCATATGGTGTAATATATTTTGTCATGACATCACGAGATTCTTTTTCATTACCAGCAATTGCACGTGCATCGGTTAAATCCTTTAACATCGTTAATGTTCCATCGTATTGAACCATTATTTCGACCCCCTAAATAATAAGTACTCGTTAATTATAATCCCAATTGTAAGTAAATTCAAAATAATATTTAGAATTTTCCTGATGAACCAAATCCTTGCGCTGAGCGAGTTGAATCAGAAACTTCTTCTACTCGTTCTACTTGTACTTGAAGAACTGGTGCAATAACCATTTGCGCAATTCTCATGTGTTTTTCTACTAAGAAATCCTTTTTGCCATGATTAATTAATATGATTTTGATTTCGCCTCGATAACCTTCATCGACAGTTCCAGGGCTATTTAGTACTGTTACAGCATGTTTTAATGCTAGACCGCTTCTAGGACGCACCTGAGCTTCCGTACCTCTAGGTAATTCAATGACGATACCAGTAGGAATTAATGCCGATTCCCCTGCTTTGATCACTTGCTCTTCAACCGCATATAAATCTAATCCTGCATCCCCCGGATTAGCACGAAATGGCATTTTCGCATCTTCATGAATAAGTTGTACTTTTAATGTGTCGTCCATTGTTATACCTACCTTTAATCTAATTATAAATTTCTTCTTTCTCATCGTATCTGAAAAGGTAGCTATTGAAAAGAAATAATGTAGAAAATTAATACTAACAAGCAAAGAGAGCCAACATCACTGCCTGCTCTCTTCTCTAAATTTTATAAATAATAAACGCTTCTATAAACATTAGTATTGTAAAGCCATAAACAAATTGAAGATGTCGTGTTTTATGATGGAATACAATCATACCTAACCAAGTACCAGCTGCTCCTCCAATCCAAGCGATTAACCATAATCGCTTTTCTGGAATACGCCATCGGTTGTTAATCGCTTTCCATTTATCAATACCCATAGCAAGAAATCCAACAATAAACATAATCATAAAGTAACTATTTAATATTATTGATAAATTAGTATACATAACATCCTCCAAGTAAAAACTAGTTTAATATATAAAAAGAGCATATAGAGAAATACTTCTCCATATGCAAAGGTTGTAAACAATTAAATTATAGTCTATTTATCTTATTTCGCTACGACATAAGATTTATTTGCTGTAATATAGTTACCATTTTCTAATTTTAATCTTGGCGTACCAGCTGATGTAAAGGAGATGGATTTCACATTAACTATGTTGCCTTTTGCTAAAGATTGTCTTTTTGTTGCTGAATTAAAGGTAGTACTACTATATTGATATACATTCGCTAATAACTTTACATGAGTAGGCTTTGTTAAAATATAGTTTTTATATTTTGATGTTAACGCATGTGTATACGATTTATTTGCTGTAATATAGCTTCCAGATACCGTTTTAAACCTAGGGACGCCTGATGATGTATATTCAATGTCTTTAATTGTTAAAATCGTATTCTTTTTCACACTGTCAATCTTAGTGGCATTGTTGAATTTAGTAGATGAGTATGCACCGATATTTTCCAATAAAATAATATGACTCGGTTTTTCAGTGTAATAAGATGAAATGTTCTTTGTTACTTTTATCGCATTTTTCTTGTCAGCAATAATGTATTGACCATTTTCTAATTTTAAGGCCCATTTATCTTGTTTACTCTTTACAACTGCAACTGTACTAAAAACTTTACCTTTTTTCAAATTGGCTGTCTTTGAAGATTCATCTAAATTACTATTACTATATTGGGCTGTATCCGCATTAAGAATAATATGTTCAGGATTTTCAGTATAGTAATCAATATGCACACTAGCTGGTTCAGATTCATCTTGACTTTTATCTTCATTTTCATCGAAATCTTGATCCGAGTCAACGTTAGATTCATCATCTGAAGATTTATTGTTATCTAGGAATTGTTCTATTGTAATATTGGGATTTAATCGGTTCAAATCAACATTTGCATTGATGCCATCGATTCTACCTCTATCTGTGTATTGCCATAAATCATATGAATAAGATGGTTTTGTTGTGCTATATCGTGGAATCCATACGAAATCAGCTTTTGATGTATCAAGATTGAAGGTGTTGTATAAATGATGAGCAATATAAAGCCCGATTTTCTTATCTGTTTTTGAGCGAAGTTGTTCAATATATGCGTTAGTAATTGCACGCATACTTTCTCCAGATTTACTTGTATTCTGTTCAACATCAATCACATAAAACAATGCATCCTTATCTGTACGACGGTAGAAATCATTTGCTTCTGCTTTTGCATCAGCTGTGGATTCAGCTAGACTATATGCATAAACACCAAATGGAACGCCGTATTTTTTTGCACCTTCTTCATTTTTCTTATGTAGTGTATCTTCATCAGTACTACCATGTTGTGTTCGAATAATGACCAAATCTAATTTCTTACTTGCTTTAGCCCAATCAATATTTCCTTGCCATTTTGAAATATCTGCAATGATTGGTTCTGATGGTTCTGAACTCATCAATTTCAATTTATTTTTATTTGACGTATCTACTACAATTGGCGTAGTTTCCCATTCCGTTGTACTATCTGGATTAGCAGGTCCAAATTCTTCTGCATTCGCTCTATGCATACTAACTGTGAACACAAACATTGCAACAAAAATCGCTACGAATAGTTTTACATTCTTCATCGTTGTTCTCCTTTCAAATATATCTATTTACCCAATACTTCATATATATAATACCAAATATATACTAGGTATATTGATTCATATATTAAAAAACAACAAAATGATATAAAAAAACACATGGATGATCATCCATGTGTTTTTTCATTGATTTATTGTGCTATCACAAACGATTTATTTGCTGTAATATACGTTCCTGCTGTTGTTTTTAATCTTGGTGTTCCACCGTTTGTATATTCGATATCACTAATTTCTAGAATCGTGTTTTTCTTAACATTCCCTACTTTTGAATCTGATGAGAAATCTACACTGTTATAACTTGTTACTGAGTCTTTTTGGACAGCTACTTTTGCTGGTACTGTTGTATAATACTGTTCTATATTTGAGATGACTTTTTTAACATAGTTTTTATTTGCAGTAATGTATGTTCCTGCTGTTGTTTTTAGTCTTGGTGTTCCACCATTGGAATAACGGATATCACTAATTTCTAAAATTGTGTTTTTCTTAACATTTCCTAATTTAGAATTTGATGTGAATTCTGGGTTGTTATAAACTGTTGCATTATCTTTTTGCACAACAACTTTTGCAGGCACTATTGTGTAATATTGATCTATATTTGAGGTCACCTTTTTAACGTAGTTTCTATTTGCAGTAATGTATGTTCCTGCTGTTGTTTTTAGTCTTGGTGTTCCACCTCTTGTATATTCGATATCACTAATTTCTAGAACTTTATTTTTCTCCACATTTCCTACTTTTGAATTGGATGAGAATTCTGCGCTATTATACGTTGTAATTGCGTCTTTTTGTACAACTACTCTTCCAGGTACTGTTGTGTAATATTGATCTATATTTGAGGTCACTTTTCTGACGTAATTTTTATTTGCAGTAATATATGTTCCTGCTGTTGTTTTTAGTCTTGGTGTTCCACCTTTAGTATTTTTCACACCAGTAATATTAAGAATCGTATTTTTTTTGACTGTTTTTACGACATTCGCTTTATAAAAGTCGGTACTTTTATATGTATTAGCTGTATTTTTTGTAATCACTATTTTTTTAGGGTTTGTCCTATAATAATTAGGCGAGCTTGCTGTTGTTACATCATCATCACTTCTAAAGAATGTATTAAGTGTCTTACCTTTACCTAATTTATTTAAATCTACATTACCAGAAATACCCAGAACTGAACCTTGACTTGTATATTGCCATAAGTCATAATCTTCCACATCTGGTTGTTCCCAATCTTCCGCTTGATCATCATTATTTCCGTAACGAGCAATCCATAAGAAATCTCTATTCGTTACATTTTTCAAGCCATATTTAGAATAATATGAATCACCAGTATAAAGACCAACTGGTTTATTACTAATTGTCTTAAGCTTGGTAATAAAGGCCATTGTATTATTTACCATATTACTATTGATAAAATCTGGAGTAATGGCTTCGACATCAACAACATAAAATTTTGTATCTTTGCTTGCACGATTGTAGAAATTTATTGCTTCTTTTTCTGCTTCAGCCTTTGTAGTATAACGTGCGTATGCGTAAACTCCAAATGGAATATCATATTTTTTAGCAGATTTTTCGTAACTTACATGATTCGTATCTTCATTATTACCATCTTGAGTTCGGATGATAACGAAATCTAAATCTTTACTTGCAGAATTCCAATTTATATCACCTTGCCATTTGGAGATATCTGCAATAACTGGTTCTTGAGCTGAAGCTTCTTGCATTCCTAGTAAACAAAATATAGCTACGCTCATAATCATAACTATATTCTTTAAACTCCTCATAATCTTTCCTCCTATGTATATGTAAAATCATTATGTTGTAACCCTATTAAGAATAGCAAAAAAATTGCAGATATAACAAAACAGGTTATTATCAATCCTATTACATTTGTTACATATAAATATCAAACATATGTCAGTTTTACTAACTTCTTGCCAAAAAAAGATTCCTTAAGCACTATAATTATTTACCACTTTAAATAATTGAGTAGGAAGATAATCATTGATTGATAGTCGACTTTTCACAACTCCGTAGATAGTGAGAATGGGCTTCACAGTCTCTTAGTCTTATTCACAAGCACCCAGCTCTTATAGTTCCTGAATACTATTTTTATGATTGACTAATACTTTACTCGATGTATATGTTTTTGTTAGAGAATAATATCCATTAAACAATTCCTGATATTCAAATAAAAAAGTAGCCGGAAAATTCCCAGCTACTTTTTTTGATGCTTTGCAATATTTTTTGCTATTTTTTGATTTATTTTTATGCGTTAACGTTAACTTTTAATTGCATTGCTGGGCCAAAGAATTCGAAGTGGATTTGAGATTCTTTGAAACCAATTGCATATAAGTGGTTGATGATTGCTTCCATGAATACTGACGGTCCACAAACATAAACATCATTTTCAACACTAACGTTTTCTTCTAAAAATTCTTTTGTGATGTAACCAACTTCATCAGTATTTAATGCAATGTAGCTTGCGTTTGGCATTTTTTCTAAGTTAGCAGAAATTTCACTATCAAAGACATGTAATTTCGCTGTACGTGCGCTGTGAATAAGTGTTGCTGATCTGTTTGCATCAAGTGCAGCTAAGGTATCGAACATACTCATAAGTGGAGTAATACCAACGCCACCTGCGATGAATGTTACTGGTGCCTTAGAAGCAAGGTCTAGTTGGAAGTCCCCTGCTGGAGCACTAACTTGGATACGATCGCCAACTTTTGATTGGTTGTGTAGGTAAACAGATACTTTACCTTGTGGATCGTTTAAATCTTCGCGTTTTACAGAAATACGGAATGCTTCTTTGCTTGCAGCTCTAGATAAGCTATATTGACGGTTAAGTGTGAATTCTTCACCCGGAATTTGAATTTGAACTGTAATATATTGACCTGGTTTATATTCAGGTAATACTTGGCCATCAACTGGTTTTAGATAGAATGATGTAATTTCTTCATTTTCTACTACCTTATTAGCGATTTCAAATTCTTTGAAGAATCTCCATCCACCTTCTTGTTTTTCAGCTTCTTGATACATTGCTTCTTCAGTTGATATAAATGCATCAGCGATTACACCATATGCATCAGCCCATGCATTGATAATTTCATCAGTTGCTGCATCACCAAGAACCTCTTTGATTGCACCTAGTAAGAACTCTCCAACGATTGGATAATGTTCTGGTTTAATACCTAAACTACGGTGTTTTTGTGCAATTTGTTGAACAACTGGCATAATTGCTCCTAGATTTTCAATGTGCAATGCTGCTGCGTAAACTGTATTCGCTAAAGCTGTTTGTTGACGGCCCTTTGCTTGGTTCGCATGGTTAAAGATATTCAATAATTCAGGATGTGCGGCAAACATATTTTTATAGAAAGTTTTCGTAATAGCTGTTCCGTGTACTTCTAATACTGGTGCGGTTGATTTTACAATATCCATAGTTTGTTGTGATAACATGATCAACACTCCTTTTCTTTTAACAACTCAAAGATACACCCGATTATCCCGTAAAGCAATATTTAAAATGCATCTTTAACAGAAAAGACATATTTGAAATGCATCTTTGGCGAAAAAGACACATTTAAATTACATCTTTTAAAAATGACAGGGATTTTACTTTACATGGTATAATAGATATAGAAATGGTGGTGTATCGGATGCGATTAACTTTATATACCGATTATTCTTTACGTGTCCTGCTCTATCTCGGTGCGATGGATTCTGAGAAGCTAGCCACGATTAAAGAAATATCGGATGCATATGGAATTTCAAAGAATCATTTGATGAAAGTAACGCATGAGCTTGGTAAGCTTGGATATATTGAAACAATTCGAGGTCGTGGCGGTGGAATTTGTCTTGCGATGAAACCAGAGGATATTGTCATCGGTAAGGTCGTTCGACAAACTGAGGAAGACTTCTACTTAGTAGATTGTTTTAACCCTGAATCTGTGGGCTGTATCATCTCTCCTGTATGCAGCTTGAAAGGTGCACTAAATAAAGCACTTCATGCTTATATAGCAGTTTTAGATGAATATCGACTAAGTGATTTTCTCCATTCAAAAGAGGAAATTGCTGCAATCCTATTTAAAGAATAGTTGCTCTAATTGAAAAAACTTTCGTTCTTATTGAACGAAAGTTTTTTCTTTTGAGTTATATGAAGTGAAATGTGTCTAAAAGGTGATCTTAGTAGAGCTTTGTTTGGATCTTACTTTTTTGAGGTCATTAATTAATAGTCGCGCTAATATTATTAGATGATTGTTCACTTGTCAATGATGTTTTTGAACGGTTTCAGGAAATTTATATAGTTTTGAAATTACTTTATTGATAAATTTATGGTGATTTATGCTAAATTGATTGAATTTCTATAGAACGAATGGATGACTATTATATATTAGCATTTTATAAATCAAAATTGATTGACTTGACTATCGGATTCCCACCTTCTCTACTCGAACTCCCTTATGCACCACTCACTTCTTAACTTGAACCACTCGCCGTTCAACTTGCACTACTCGCTATTGAACTTGCACCACTCGCTGTTTAACTAGCTCATTTCGCTCGATGGCAGAGAGAAATGAGCAATCTTCTATATAACTCTGAACAAAATAACTCCATAAAAAAGCCTATGAATGTATACATTCATAGGCTTGAAATATGCTAATAGCAATTAAATTATTTAGCTACTGCTTTTTTAGCAGCGTCTGCTAATTGAGCGAATGCAGCTGCATCGTTTACTGCAAGGTCAGCTAACATTTTACGGTTAACTTCGATTTCAGCAACTTTTAAACCGTGCATTAAACGGCTGTAAGAAAGACCGTTGATGCGAGCAGCAGCGTTGATACGAGTGATCCATAATTTACGGAAATCACGTTTCTTTTGACGACGGTCACGATATGCATATTGACCTGATTTCATTACTGCTTGGTTAGCAACTTTATATAATGTGTGTTTAGAGCCAAAGTAACCTTTAGCTAATTTTAAAACTTTTTTACGACGTGCGCGTGATACAGTACCGCCTTTTACGCGTGGCATACTAATTACCTCCTGCTATTCAATTACATGAATATATTGTTATTTTAGAATTATTTGATGTTCGCAAGTAAAGATTTGATGCGTTTGAAGTCACCTGAAGAAACGATGTTTGCTTTACGTAAGTGACGTTTTGCTTTTGTAGATTTGTTTGCGAATAAGTGGCTACCGAAAGCACGGTCATATTTTAATTTACCAGTACCCGTTTTTTTGAAACGTTTAGCTGCGCCACGGTGAGTTTTCATTTTTGGCATTTCGAATTCCTCCTAAACTGTTCGACTAAAACTTATTTTTTTTCGTTCTTAGGTTGTAATACTAAGAACATGCTTCTGCCTTCCATTTTCGGTTTTTGTTCAACCGTTGCAACTTCAGCACAAGCTTCAGCAAAGCGATCTAATACTTTTTGGCCGATTTCTTTGTGCGTAATTGCACGACCTTTAAAACGAATAGATGCTTTAACTTTGTCTCCTTTTTCAAGGAACTTAATCCCGTTACGCAATTTTGTTTGGAAATCGTGTTCGTCGATAGTAGGACTTAATCTTACTTCTTTCATCACGATAACTTTTTGATTTTTGCGTACTTCGCGATCTTTCTTTTGTTGCTCGAATTTGAATTTACCATAGTCCATGATACGAGCGACCGGTGGCTTGGCTTGAGGAGCCACAAGGACAAGATCCAAATTTGCACGTTCTGCAATAGTTAAGGCTTCATTGCGTGATTTTACTCCAAGTTGATCACCGTTATGATCGATTAGACGAAGTTCACGAGCGCGAATGCCTTCGTTTACATACATGTCTTTGCTAATAACAATCCACCTCCAAGTAGTGTCGCGAATACATGGTTTGGGCTAGTTGCCCGATGATCGGTACGGTTATTTCGCTGTCCACTAAAAAAGGGCGGACATAGTCGAAATGTCCGCCCGCAAGATATATGTACACGCCGAAATGCGTGATCCGTTCTATCATGTAACCTGTCAACACCAATTTCTCAGATCGATCAGGTGAGAAGCGGGCAGCCTCTTCTTCAACCACAAACTTGTATTCTTTAACCTTTATTACTTTATCATGTGATACAGTTGTTGTCAACGATTATAATAAATTATTTTATATACTGAATCGATTTATAACTGTATTTCACATGAAGTGGAATCAGCTTCGCTTTCCGCGGGCGAACCGACGAGCCTCCTCGCTGCGCTTTGGGGTCTCTCTGGCTAGTTCTCCTTCAGGAGTCTATGCTAATTCTACTTTTACAAGATAGGAGTACTAGAAATTCATTACAAATAGCCATAAAAAAACACATCCTTACCATAGTAGTAAGGATGTGCAAATTCATATATATTAATCAGATTAAAGTTCTTTACAAGATTTTTATCCTTTATGAGCTACGTCTTCTTGAATTGCTTTTAAGAATTCGTCGAATGATACTGTTTCAGAATCTTTTGAGCCGTAACGTCGAACATTTACGCTTCCATCTTCTAATTCTTTGTCACCTAGTACAAGCATGTAAGGAATTTTCTTCATTTGTGATTCACGGATTTTGTAACCAAGTTTTTCGTCACGGTAATCCATTTCTACACGGAAGCCTGCAGATTGTAATTTTTCTTCTACTTGTTTAGCGTAGTCGAAATGAACATCATTAGATACAGGAATCACTTGTACTTGAACTGGTGCTAACCAAGTTGGGAATGCACCTTTGTATTCTTCGATTAAGAAGGCTACGAAACGTTCCATAGTTGATACTACTCCGCGGTGGATAACAACTGGACGGTGTTGTTTACCATCTTCACCAATGTAGTTTAAGTCAAAGCGTTCTGGTAATAAGAAATCAAGTTGAACTGTAGATAAAGTTTCTTGTTTACCGATGGCAGTTTTAACTTGAACGTCTAGCTTTGGACCGTAGAATGCTGCTTCGCCTTCAGCTTCGTAATAATCTAAGCCAAGGTCATCCATAGCTTCTTTTAACATGCATTGTGCTTTTTCCCACATCTCATCATCATCGAAGTACTTTTCAGTATCTTGTGGATCGCGGTATGAAAGTCTGAATTCGTAATCGTTTAGTTCGAAATCTTTATAAACAGATAAGATTAATTCAACTACTTTTTTAAATTCTTCTTTAATTTGGTCTGGGCGTACGAAAAGGTGAGCGTCATTTAAAGTCATGCCTCGAACACGTTGTAAACCAGAAACAGCGCCACTCATTTCATAACGGTGCATTGTACCAAGTTCTGCTACACGGAAAGGTAGATCACGGTATGAACGCATTCCTGATTTATAAACCATCATGTGGTGAGGGCAGTTCATTGGACGAAGCACTAGTGTTTCGTTGTCCATTTCCATTGGTGGGAACATATCTTCTTGGTAGTGATCCCAGTGACCTGATGTTACATAAAGTTCTTTAGATCCTAGTACTGGAGTGTAAACATGTTTGTAGCCAAGAGATACTTCTTTATCTACAATGTATCGTTCAATTGAACGGCGGATTGTAGCACCGTTTGGTAACCATAGTGGTAAACCTTGACCGACTAATTTGTTTGTAGTGAACAGTTCAAGTTCTTTACCAATTTTACGGTGGTCACGTTCTTTTGCTTCTTCAAGCATTTCAAGATGAGCTTTTAAATCTTTTTTATCAAAGAAAGCTGTACCGTAAATGCGTTGTAGCATTTTGTTGTCAGAGTTACCTCTCCAATATGCACCAGCAATAGATAATAATTTAAATTCTTTAATTTTACCTGTAGAAGGTACGTGTACCCCACGGCATAAGTCGAAGAAATCACCTTGTTCGTAGATTGAAACTTGTTCATCTTCCGGAATTGCTTCAAGTAGTTCTAGTTTATATTCATCGTCAATTTTCTCGAAGCGTTTTTTAGCTTCTGCACGAGAAACATCATGACGTACGATTTCGATATTTTCTGCAACAATTTTTTTCATTTCTTTTTCGATGCGTTGAAAATCATCAGAAGTGATTGGTTCTGGAGAATCGATATCGTAGTAGAAACCACCTTCAATTACAGGACCAACACCAAGTTTTACAGCTGGGAATAATCGTTTTACAGCTTGAGCTAAAAGGTGAGCAGTTGAGTGACGCAATACTTCAAGTGCTTCATCATCAGTTGATGTAATAATAGCAATTGTACCGTCTGCTTCAAGTGGAGTTTTAGTATCAACTAAAACATCATTGAAATTACCAACGATTGCTTTTTTACGAAGTCCTGGGCTAATAGATAGAGCAACTGCATCAGTAGTAATACCTTTTTCAAACTCTTTTACTGAACCATCAGGGAATGTTAATTTGATCATGTCTGCCATAATAATCTCTCTCCTTTTTTATATTCAAGAGCTCTGGGCCACAAGCTGGATGTGGGTCAAATAGTCGTTGCCACAGGACGCGGCGCACTTAGACTATCAACCTTAAGACAAGATTCCTCAGCACTTAAAAAAATGCATAAAAAAAACCCGTCCGCAAAGGGACGAGTTTGTACTCGTGGTTCCACCCTTCTTCCTTCTATGCAAACTAAAGATAGCCTTGCGTAGATGAAGCTCTAGATCGACTAACGGGCCGCTACCGTCGACAATTACTCACATTTCACTGTCGCTGCTCCAAGGTGGTAAATTTCATGCCGTTACTAAGAAGCTTTCAGCCATGGCTTCTCTCTCTTTGAGTCGTGCAAAAAAATTATTGTCCTTTTCCAAGCATTTCATATTTAGATTATGGTTGCAATTATATACTGAATTGTTTTGAAAATCAAGCATCAATTTGCGGCTTAATCAGCTTGATAAAGCCTTCTATTTTCACCAACCATTACAAAATCAGTTGTTAAAGATTTTATACGTTCCATAATTCGTGCTGCTTTTATAACATCTACTTCACCTTTTTGAGTTGTGGCGAAATGATTTTCAAGCTGCTCATAATTAAAGTTAGATGTAATGAAAACCGGTAATCCTTCATTCATGCGATATTGCAAAATAGTCCCGATGATTTCATCTCTTGTCCATTGAGATAAATTTTCTGCACCTAAGTCATCCAACATGAGAACGGGTGCTTTTTTTACGAATTCAACTTTTTCTTGAAGTGATTGGTCTTGAATAGAACTTTTCAATTCACTTAGAAAATCAGGTACATAAACCATTACTGTTTTAATCTCCATCGTAGCAAGCTCATTCGCTATTGCACCCAACACAAAGGACTTGCCTACACCGAAATTACCATAAATATAGTAACCAGTTCTCGGTAAATTCCCTGTATTACGTACTTTTTGTATAAATAATTCTGCGAAAGTACGAATCGCTTTTTTTGACTCATTGCTCGTATCCAAATCACTAATTTTTGCCTTTAGAACATCTTTTGGCATATGCATACTAGAGATCATAGAAGCTGCTTTGCGACGTGCATCTTCCATTCTCTTTGTTTGACATGGAACATATTCTACATCTATTTGTCCACGAATAACTGTTAGTTTCGGAACAAATCCGTTAATAGCTTGAATAGCATTTTTACAAGTAGCGACAGATTCACATTGGCTACAATCATGTTGTTGGTTGACGTACTCATAAAGCTTTCCTAATCCTCGTTCCACCATTTCACGGTTTGCTACTTGATCGTTTTCTGCTAGGAATTTTTGAACCCCTCTATTTTCTAGGATTTCTCTTTGCATTTCATCGTAACGAGCTTGAAACTGTGAATCCATCATTTTTTTTAATTCATTGTTGATTGGTTCCATTATGAATCCACCTCTCCTTCATTCATACCTAGTTTTTTCAATATTTCTTGGCGTTTCTTTTCATAATCTGTTTGGTTATCTTCTGATGGTTTTTCGTCTTTTTTCTTTTGTTGCTTTAATTTATTTTCATAGTACCAATCTGGCACATTTTGAGTTTTCGTAGTTTGTTTACCCTTTGGAATATATTGCTTGCGACTCTTCTGCATTTGGTATTCTTTTGCAAAATTTAAAGCTTGTTCTGCTGTTTGAATATTGTTTTTTTGCCAGCTAGAAGCAATTGCTTGCAGGAAAGCGCTATTTAAGTTGGCATTACTTAAATAATAAGCATAGTGAATAAGGACATTCAATACAGGTGTTGGTATGTCATATTTCGTAGTAAAATCTTGTACCACTTTGACATCCTTTTCAAATGGAGTTTTTCCTTTTACAAGCATTGTTAATAAGTCAATTGATTTTACACTGTTAAAAATAGGTATTAACTCTTTATTTAGTTGCTCCATATTTGAATAATCCGAGTCCACAAACTGTGGCAGTTGATAAAATATCCCTGCTCCAGCTTTTAATATCTTATATTCCTTTGAATAATCTTTTGTTTCTTTAGTTGCGACTATTTTAGAATCCGTTACGTTATTTACTTCAAATTCTCTTGCTAACTTCATCGCTTCTCTTGCTGTTTTCACACCTGTATTGCGCCAATGCGATGCGATTGTTTCTATATATTTGCGGTTTAATTTCCCATTATTTCTTAAAAACACATAATGTATCAATACGTTCACTACCGGTGTTGGCATGCCATATTGCATCACTAAATCCTCTACTAACTGGCGATCATTAGGAAACGGTTCCTTTCCTCCTGCCACCGCAGTCAATACATCAATTGGGGAAGTCGATTCAAACCATCGTATTAGCTCTGCTTCCATAGGATCAATATCTTCATCTACCATAGCTGTTTGCGTAAAGACTTCTTGTTTTTGTGTTTTTTTCATGACAGATTGCATCGCTGGCGGTTCTTTCGATACTGTCAGTTTATAATAGTCAGCCGCTTCTTTTTTTAAACGTAAATCACTTAAAACCATTTGATCATCGAGTGCTAATAGAACAACTTTCTGCATATCAAACGGTGTTAAATGATATAGAAAAGCTAATTTTGCAATCGTTGCTTTTACTTCTGCTGTTAATATGGATGACGGAACTAGTTGCTCCGATAAACTCGTTCTTAAAAGATTGAAATCAAAATCCTCATAGTTAAAAGGTAATTCTTTTGGCTTTTCTTGTAATCCTGTAAGTTGTATTTCATCAGATGGCACATTATGCTGAACAGGTCGATAAACATCTGTAAATGTTCTAGATACTTCCTGATAGCCATAATTAGACAGTCCTTTTGAAACAAAACGTTGCCGTAAATTACGGTATGCTGATTCCCCAATTTTACTAAACAAGAACATTGATAAAAGGGGGTCATCAAAGAAGGTAGCCGCATCAAGGGGCGGCATCGCATCATAGATAAAGCAACGCATTTCTTGCTGGTCTTTACGCCAAGTGCGTAATAAACCAATAGCCTCAAGTGCTATTCGCGATTCGAAAATTTTGCCAATTGGCATATCTAAAGCGTTCATCAAATGATAATGTGACATCGCACTATCGTCTACATTTTCTCCCTCAGCCCATAGTAAAAAATAGAGGCTAATTGGCTCTGCTCCAATAAGTGGTTGATACAAAAGAGTGATCAACTTTCGGTCATAACTAGATAGAGGGAAAGGTACGCGAATAGATAGGCGATCAACAGGTTGCAATTCTTTATATAAATTCACCAACGGTTCCCCCTCCAAAACATCCACTTACTGTTCTTTTTCACGTTCTTTGGATTGTTTTTCGATTAACTCTCTTAACTCATCAATAAATACATTAATATCCTTGAATTGACGATATACAGATGCAAAACGAACATAGGAAACTTCATCAATTTTTGAAAGTCTGTCCATAATCATTTCCCCAACATCTTCTGTTTTTACTTCTGCGTTACCAATTCTTCGCAAATCTTGCTCAATATTAAACACTAAATCCTCTAACACACTTAAAGCAACTGGACGCTTTTCACACGCTCGAATAAGACCTCGAAGCACTTTTTCTCGACTAAATTCTTCACGTGAACCATCTTTTTTAATAACAATGAGTGGCATCTCTTCTACTTTTTCAAAAGTGGTAAAACGAAAACTACATGATTCACATTCTCGGCGCCTGCGAATGGCTTTATTATCATCCACAGGTCTACTATCAATGACTTTTGTTCCGTTATATTGACATGCTGGACATTTCATAATTTTTCTCTCCTGATTTCGAAACATATTAGTTTATCTATTATATCAAAAAATAATGATATAAATCGAAAAAAAGAGTAGAAATTCCCCTTTACATCAAAATAACTATATCAAAATCCGTCAAATTTCGATTCTTTAGTATATTTTGCGCAATTTCAGATAAAAAAATCCTTCCAACTGAATCAGTTAGAAGGATTTAGCCAATCAATTAATTATGCATTTACTGTTTCTTTTAACTCAGCTACAACTTTTTTAGTAAGATCTACAACACGTGAAGAGTAACCCCATTCATTGTCATACCAAGCAAGTACTTTTACTTTACGAGAACCAATTGTCATTGTAGTAAGACCATCAATTGTTGCTGAAGCAGGATTTGTATTGTAGTCACGAGATACAAGTGGTTCCATTGTGAAGTCTAAAATACCTTTTAATGGACCTGCAGCTGCTTTTTTGAATGCTTCATTTACTTCTTCAACTGTTACATCTCGTTGTAAGTCTACAACTAAGTCTACTAATGAAACGTTTGGTGTTGGAACACGTAGAGCCATACCATGTAATTTACCTTGTAATTCAGGTAGTACAAGTGTTAATGCTTTCGCTGCACCTGTAGAAGTTGGAATAATAGATTCAGCACATGCACGTGCACGTCGTAAATCTTTATGTGGATTGTCAATATTTTTTTGATCGTTTGTATATGAATGAACTGTTGTCATTAAACCGTTGTCAATTCCAAATGTATCATTTAGGACTTTCGCAACTGGTGCAAGACAGTTTGTTGTACAACTTGCATTTGAAATAACGTCATGTTTTGAAAGGTCTAATTTATCATCATTAACACCCATCACGATTGTAACATCTTCGTTTTTACCTGGTGCTGTTAAAATTACTTTTTTCGCACCTGCTTCAAGATGTAAAGCTGCTTTACTACGTTCATTAAATTTACCTGTTGCTTCAATAACGATATCGACACCCATTTCTTTCCAAGGTAAGTTTTGAGGGTTACGATCATTTACAAGTTGAACGCGTTTACCATTTACAACTAATGCATCTTCTTCTGTAGTTACTTCACCATTAAATCTGCCATGAGTTGTGTCATACTTTATTAAATGAGCCAATGTTTCGGCTGGATAGTTTGCATTTATCGCTACAATATTTAAATCATCTTGCAGTATCGCTTGACGGAACACCATACGACCAATACGGCCAAATCCGTTAATAGCAATTGAAGCTGTCATGAATAAAATCCTCCCTGTTCACTACGTTATACTCAATTTGTTTTATTCTCGAATAGTATAGCACATTTCTCAGAAAGTAAAACATAATATAAACTATATTTTAATGTTTATATTTTCAGAATATTATACCCAATTATCAAATAACGTCCCACAAATCCAGTGTTTTCAACAGTTGATCGCGAGTATTTTCAAAATTCCCGTTATTATAAACAACAGCATCAGCACCTTTTTCTTTTACAGAAAGAGGAAGTTGCGAGGCAATTCTTGCTTTCGCTTCTTTTTCTGATAAGTGATTTCGTTCCATTAATCTTGTTAATTGGATATCTTCTGTGACAGAAACGACTAGAATTTTTTCCACAAAATGTTGCAATCGACTTTCAAAAAGCAATGGAATATCCATTACTATATTTTTTTCTCCTTTTTCAATCCATTCATCCCTTTGTCGCAACATTTCTTTACGAATTGCAGGATGAATAATATCATTTAATTCTTTTCTTTTTGCAGGATTATGGAAAATGATCTCTCCTAGTTTTGCCCGATTCAATCCACCGTTTTCCAATAAAATATCTTCTCCAAATACTTCAACGATTTTGCCCAATGTTTCAGTTCCTGGTTCTACAACATCTCTAGCTACGATGTCAGCATCAACTATCTGTAAACCTAATTCCTGTAACATTTTAGCTACTGTACTTTTTCCGCTTGCAATACTTCCGGTTAAACCAATGATCATTTACTTCACACACCTTTAACGTTGGCATTTAGGACAGTACACTGAATTCCTACCTGAAATTACCATTTGTTTTGTATTAGTATGACATATTGGACACGCTTTCTTCCCATACATCTGCAAACGATTTTGCATTCCGCCTGCTTCTCCATTTATATTTCGATAATCTGAAATACTGGAACCTCCAACATTGATACTTTCTTGCAAAATAGCAACGATTGTTCGGAATAGCTCCGTTTTTCGTTTTTCACTTATACGCGAAATTTTTCTAGATGGGTGAATTTTCATACGAAACAATGACTCCGTTGCATAGATATTGCCACAACCTGCAATGACATGACCATCCATAATCACTTCTTTGACAGGCTTATTTGCATACTTTGGCATATTTGATATTGCCAAAAAATGAGTCAATGCTTCTTCCGAAAAAGGCTCCGGTGCTATTTCTAGAAGCGGTGGAAACTCTTCAATAGAGTGTAAGAGACGCATTTCACCAAAGCGGCGAATATCCGCATATACAAGAAATTCATCTTCTTCAAAAGTTAATACAATATGTATGTGCTTTTGAAACTTACTTTCTGTTATTTCATTTAACGAGTGAACGTGGAACCATGCACCAGTCATCCCTAAATGATTGACTAGCACATAATCTATATTGTTCTTGTTTAAATAGAAAAAGATATATTTAGATCGTCTTTTGATCTCTTTAATTTTCATATTCTCTAATGCATCCGAGAACATTTCTGGATCCATTCCTTTAATAATACATGCTTTTCCTTCGTTAATAGAGGTACAAATCGTATTAGAAACCTGAACGTGACGGATAACTTTCCCCGTCACGACAGGTTGAAGTGCACGCACAACTCCCTCTACTTCAGGTAATTCTGGCATGCGATCACTGCTCCTTTATTTGGTTTCATACCAAGTTGGCCCTGATGCAAAATCTGCTTTTAGTGGTACTTGTAATTGGATACAGTTTGCCATCACTTCTGGTACCAGCTTTTCCAATATTGCAATTTCTTCTTCTGGCGCTTCGAAGATTAATTCATCATGTACTTGTAATAGCATTTTCGCTTGTAATTGATGTTCTTCTAATGCCTTTGCCATATCAATCATAGCCTTTTTGATGATATCTGCAGCGCTACCTTGGATTGGAGTATTCATCGCAGTACGTTCAGCAAAACTACGTAAGTTGAAGTTTGAACTATTTAAATCAGGTAAATAACGTCGACGGTTTAAGATCGTCGTTACATATCCTTTTTTCTTTGCTTCTTCAACAATATTCTTCATATAGTCTTGAACACCCGGGAAGCTTTCGAAATAACGGTCGATAAAATCAGCTGCTTCCTTGCGTGTGATATCTAAATTTTGGGATAAACCATAATCACTAATGCCATACACAATTCCAAAGTTTACTGCTTTTGCTGCACGTCTCATATTCGATGTGACATCTTCAGCCTCTACATGGAAAACATCCATCGCTGTTTTCATATGAATATCCATACCATGATTAAAAGCATTGATCAGATTTTCATCATTTGACATATGCGCAAGTACGCGTAATTCAATTTGAGAATAATCGGCAGCGAACATTTTCCAGCCTGCATGAGAAGGTACAAATGCTTGTCGAATTTTCCGTCCTTCTTCTAACCGCACTGGGATGTTTTGAAGGTTTGGATCAGTTGAACTTAGGCGGCCTGTTGAAGTTAATGCTTGTTGATAGCGGGTATGAATTTTTTGATCATCTTCATGAATTACCTTCAATAATCCTTCAATATATGTTGATTGCAACTTTCCTAATTGACGGTATTGTAAAATATGTTGAATAATTTCATGCTCTGGTGCTAGTTTTTCTAGTACATCAGCAGCTGTTGAATAGCCTGTCTTTGTCTTTTTAATTACAGGTAATCCTAATTTATCAAATAAAATCACACCCAGTTGTTTAGGCGAATTAATATTAAATTTTTCTCCTACAATTCGGTAAATATCTTCTTCAATATCTTTCAGTTTAGCTGTTAGTTCAGCCCCCATTTCAACTAAACGGTTGCGGTCAACTGTAACGCCTTCGCTTTCCATTTGACTAAGGATTGTAGCAAGTGGTAATTCTAGATTACGATATAAATCATATTGCTCATTTTCTTTTAATCGTTGTTCTAGCTTAGATTGAAGACTAAAAACAGCTGTTGCTTTACGCCCTGCATGCTCTGCAATAACATGCTGTTCCGGAATTACTTTTTTAGCACCTTTACCGTACACAACATCATTTGTTTGAACATCCGTATAGCCAAATTCTTTTGCAACGACAGCTACATCATCAGATGACATCGAAGGGTTAAGAATGTATGCAGCTAATAAAAAGTCAAATTCAATTCCTTTTAATTTGATATCACTTCTTAATAATGCAGCTTGAGTTGCTTTTGAATCGAATAAGTACTTTTTCTTTGTATCATCTTCTAGCCATGAGATAAAGTCTTTGGACTCCAATGCTTTTTCAAATGGGATATAATAAGTTGTTTCCCCCGCTGTTAGAGCGATTCCAAATCTTTCACATGTATGATAATGTTCATCTGCTAACTCTAAATGCATAGCCATAGAACTCGTTAATTGTTCCTCAGATAGCTCTTCTACAACTTCAAATATTAATTCCGTTGTTTCTTTCGCTTCTGATTCATAACTACTTTTTTCAATTAATGATTTGAATGAAAGATCTTGCCATAATGCAAATAATGTATCAACATCTGGCCCCTCATATGTTAATTCATCAATTGTTACTTCAATAGGTACTTCACGGTTAATCGTTGCTAGTTGTTTACTCATTTTCGCTTGCTCTTCGTTATTCACAAGCTTTTCTTTTAGTTTTGCCCCACTTACTTCATCAATATGTTCATACACTTCTTCAACTGTTGGGAATTGTGTGAGTAATTTTATCGCTGTTTTTTCTCCGACACCAGGTACACCAGGGATATTATCTGAAGAATCGCCCATTAATCCTTTCATGTCAATAATTTGATGTGGCGTAAGTCCATATTTTTCATTTATATGAGCAGGTGTGTAGTGTTCAATATCCGTCATACCTTTTCGTGTAATATAGACAGTTGTATGATCAGATGCTAATTGAGTTAAGTCCTTATCTCCTGAAACGATGATTACCTCATGGCCTTGTTCATCTGCCTGTTTGCTCAATGTACCAATAATGTCATCTGCTTCATACATTTCTAACTCGTATTGTTTGATTTGATATGCATCTAGCAGTTTTCTTAAGTACGGGAATTGCTCAGATAATTCTGGTGGTGTCTTTTGTCTTCCACCTTTATATTCTGAATATGTTTTATGTCTGAAGGTTGTTTTCCCAGCATCGAATGCAACAAGCATTTTGGTTGGCTTTTCTTCCTCTAATATTTTTTGCAACATCGTTGTAAATCCATAAACTGCATTCGTATGGATACCATGGTCATTTGTTAATAATGGTAGCGCAAAAAACGCTCGATACGCCAAACTATTACCATCTAATAAAAGCAATTTTTCCTTTTTCATATTGGCACACTCCTAAAATAATGAAATCGATTTTTATTTAAATTCATTTTTTACCTAATTTAGATATTTCATTAGTTATTCTCATTATCTATTTTAACATGCTTGCTATTGGAAAGGAAAAGAGTGCTGTTCAATATACGAAGGAATGTTCGGTTTTAAACAAAATTAAAAGAGAGCGCTATAAAACGGCGACTCTCTCATTGGGAAATAATTTGAAGGGGGCTTCGATTAATAGTATAAAGCTACAATTTGTAGTTCATATAAAGTGATTGTAAAGATATTGTAAATAAATGATACGCAACCTATTTGTATCTTATATTTACTTTTAATCGATTTTGGAATTCGCTTACTTTATACCAAATAATAAAAAACGAGGAATCCTTCGCTTTTTTAGACTTTCGGGAAAATAAGACGCATCGTTGTCCCTTTTCCCACGACACTATCAACTTGAATTTTCCCATGATGTGCTTCTACTAAATGTTTTACAATGGCTAATCCTAAGCCGGTTCCACCAGAATTTCGACTCCGCGCTTTGTCTACACGGTAAAATCGTTCAAATACACGTGGAATCTCTTCCTCACTTATGCCCATTCCTTCATCGGAAATTTCAAGAATCGCATTCTGTCCTTTCTCGTAAAGGTGAACGGTAATTTTTGTACTTTCTGGTGAATAGTTAATGGCATTAACCATTAAATTCATAACCACTTGCACTAACCGATTAGGATCACCATTAATATAAACTTCTTGATCAATTTTTGCTTCAAACTGTATATTTTTTTCTTCTATTTTTTGATGTGTCATTTCAGTTGTTCTAATAATCACATCACGTAAACTTGTTTTTTCCACATTAACCGTAAAGCCGGTCTTTTCAATCTTAGACAAATCCAGCAAATCATTCACAAGTATTTGCAGGCGATTGCTTTCTTTGTTCATAATCTCCAAAAAGCTAAGTAACGTTTCTTGATCCTTGTATGCGCCATCTAAAAGAGTTTCAGAAAAACCTTTAATAGATGTAATAGGTGTTCTAAGTTCATGGGAAACATTCGCAACAAAGTCTTTGCGAATTTGTTCCAACATTTTTAGTTCAGTAATGTCATGCATAACAATGACGACACCAAGCCATAACCCGTGTTCACCAACTACAGGTGCACCATACACTTCCATATCACGATATTCATGTTGAAGTTTAATGTGTATTTGTTTTCTATATGGAACTTCCGTCATAAAGACATAATCCACAAATTCTTCTAACTCGTGAGGCAACCCTAATTCACGAAAAAGTTGTCTTTGTACGTCTTCATATTGTTGATCGAATAACTCGGTAAAGACTCTATTGACAATCGTAATATCTCCTTCTCTACCAATCATGATTAGGGCACTACCCATATTTTCAATTAATGTCTTCAATCTTTCTTGTTCAATTTCACGAACGATCATGATATCTTGCAAGTTTCTAGCAAGTGCATTTACCGCTTTACTCAAACGTAATGTTGGTGAGCCAGTTATTTCATATGCGCGTGCAAGATAATTTCCCTTTGCAAGCTCAAAAGCAGTCATCATGACATTATCAATCGGTTGGGATAAATTTTTGATAAGACGATATGTGACTACAATTAAAATGATAAAAGTAATGACAAAGATTATAGCCAGTAAGATCCATAATTGTAGGCGAATATCCGATAAGTCTTCGACCTTCATATGAGATGCTATGGAATCTAGAATCGTATTCATTTGTGAATTAGTTAATTCAATATGTTGTTTTTCTATTGCATGCGTGATATTTTCTTTAGATTGTATAACATTTGTTCTAATCGAGTCCTTCACTAAGAGCGGGAAAAGCTGCCCCAGAGTAAAACCTAGGCCAGCTAAAGTAATTATATATAAAAATCCAAAGGAAAGTAATAAACGAAAACGTAATGATTGCATCAATTTTTTGGCTCCTCAAATTTATAGCCTAGTCCTCGAATTGTTTTAATAAACTTCGGCTTACGGCTATTCTCTTCAATTTGATCTCGCAAATGACTAATATGCACATCCACTATACGTGTATCGCCTGCAAAGTCATAGTGCCACACAGCACTTAATAATTGATCACGTGTTAAAACTCGGTTTTTATTTTCTAAAAGGTACAACAGCAATTCAAATTCCTTAGGCGTAAACTCTAATAAATTGTCATCTAAAAACGCTTCAAACCGATCTGGGAAAACATTTAAATGACCTATATGATATGTTTTCTCACTAGTAGATTGCTCCTCTTCTTGATGAGGTTGATCAACCACTTTTGACCGTCTTAATACAGCTTTGACACGTGCCATTACTTCTCTAGGACTAAATGGTTTTGTCATATAATCATCGGCGCCTAGTTCAAGTCCCAGCACTTTATCAAACTCGTCATCCTTTGCTGTAAGCATAATAATAGGTGTATTGATTTTTTTCATACGTAATTCTTTACAAACTTCCATACCATCCAATTTCGGTAACATTAAATCTAACAAGATTAAATCTGGCTTTTCAGAAATTGCTTTATTTAATCCATCACGCCCATCGTTTGCTGTGACAACATCATAACCTGCTTGTTTTAAATTGTATTGTAATAAGGTTGCAATCGAAATTTCATCTTCTACTACTAATATTTTATTTGTCATTTTATATGCCTCCGCAATTGATTTGAAACCCCCATCTCAAATCTTATTGCTAATATTTGTAAATTATTTTGGATGAATTGGAGGGATTGCTGTAACAGTTCCCTCTAGCACAATCTCTTCATTACTATTTATGCCTTCTACCTTTACCCTTATTTCGCGATTAGATAAATTAACTTCCTCAACAACTAGTTGTATTTGAACGGTTTCATAATGATACAACGGCTTGGGAAATTGAAATTTTTGTTCACGAATATACGACCCTGCGCCAGGTAAGTATTTTGAAATGGCTGATGTCACAATTCCTGTTAGCATAGTAGGTGGTACAACTGGTTTTTCATAAGTGGTTTGAGCAGCATAGTCATGCTGTATGTACAAAGGATTATTGTCATTTGTTAGTCCCAAGTATAATAACAAATCTTTATCCTCAATTTTTTCTGTAAGCTGAATCGACTCCCCGACTGATAATTCTTCAAGCTGTTTGCCCAGCTTTCTTTTTTTATCAAGTAACACAGGATTCCCCCTTTGAAATATTCAGTAATTTTATAGTATCAATAATCCGAAGAAAAATCGAGTACGAAAGCGAAAAGAATGATTTTGAGTATATCAAGCTTCAGCTTTTACTATTTCCTAGTTGCAGTCGTTAGCTTTTGGGATCAGATAACCAGATAGCTTCCAATTTCCTTTGCTAGCCTACTACATGAAGAACAGCTGAACGAGCGTTCTCCCTTTCAAATAAAATACCATTCAAATAAATAAAAAAACCGGATAGGCCAAAGCCTACCCGATATATGGGAGAGAAATTTTTAAGCTAGAACTTTCATAACGTCTTTAACCGCTTCAGCAGATTTATCTAAAGCTGATTTTTCTTCTTCAGTTAATTCTAATTCAATAATTTGTTCAACACCGTTTCCACCTAGAACAGTTGGTACACCGAGGCAAATACCATTGTAACCATATTCACCATCTAAGTATGCGATTGTTGGTAATACACGACGTTGGTCTTTAAGTACTGCTTCAGCCATTTCTACAAGAGATGCTGCTGGAGCATAGTATGCAGAACCATTACCTAATAAGTTTACGATTTCGCCACCGCCAGTACGAGTACGAGCTACGATTTCTTCTAAACGTTCTTTAGGGATTAATGTTTCTAGTGGAATACCACCAGCATAAGAGAAACGAGTAAGAGGTACCATAGTATCACCATGACCACCAAGTACGAAACCAGTTACATCTTTAACAGATAAATTTAATTCTTCTGCTACGAAAGCTCGGAAACGAGCTGTATCAAGTACACCAGATTGACCAATTACGCGGTTTTTAGGTAAACCAGATTCTTTGTAGACTGTGTAAGTCATAGCATCAACCGGATTTGTTAATACGATGATTGTTGTATTTGGAGAATACTTAACAATTTCTCCAGTTACAGCTTTCATTACTTTTTGGTTGATTTGAACTAAATCATCGCGGCTCATACCAGGTTTACGAGCAACACCTGCAGTGATGATTACTACATCAGAATCTTTAGTATCTTCGTAGTTTGAAGTACCACTGATACGTGAATCGAAACCTTGCACTGGTGCAGCTTCAGCCATATCTAAAGCTTTACCTTTTGTTGGGTTTTCAGCTTGAGGGATATCAACTAAAACAACATCTCCAAGTTCTTTTTGTGCTAATAAGAAAGCAGACGTAGCACCAGTGAAGCCAGCACCGATTACTGAGATTTTTTTGCGATTAGAAACCATTATAAAACCTCTCCCTTTTATTAATATTAAAAAAAGGGAAAAGGGGTAATACCCTTTTCCCGTATTCAAACCTATATTAATTAAAGATTTTTGATTAATTCGTTAGCGAATTCAGAACATTTTACTTCTGTAGCGCCATCCATTAGACGTGCAAAGTCATAAGTTACGACTTTAGAAGCAATTGTTTTTTCAACTGAAGCAGTGATCATGTCAGCAGCTTCTTTCCATCCTAAGTGTTCAAGCATAAGTACGCCTGAAAGAAGTACTGAAGATGGGTTTACTTTATCTAAACCAGTGTATTTAGGAGCTGTACCATGAGTAGCTTCGAAAATAGCATGTCCAGTTACGTAGTTAATATTAGCTCCTGGAGCAATACCGATACCACCAACTTGTGCAGCAAGTGCATCAGAGATATAGTCACCGTTTAAGTTCATTGTTGCAACAACATCGAACTCTTTTGGACGAGTTAAGATTTGTTGTAAGAAGATATCAGCGATTGAATCTTTTACTAAGATTTTGCCAGCAGCTAAAGCATCTGCTTGAGCTTTATCAGCAGCTTCTTGACCTTGTTCAGCTTTAATAGCATCATATTGGTTCCAAGTGAAAGTTTGATCAGCGAATTCGTTTTCAGCTACAGCATAACCCCAGCCTTTGAATGCACCTTCAGTAAATTTCATAATGTTACCTTTGTGTACTAAAGTAAGTGATTCGCGACCTTCTTTGATTGCATAGTTGATAGCAGCACGTACTAGACGTTCTGTACCTTCTTTTGATACTGGTTTAATACCGATACCAGAAGTTTCTGGGAAGCGAATTTTGTTTACTCCCATTTCAGTTTGAAGGAAGTTTATCACTTTCTTCACATCATCTGAACCTTCTTGATATTCGATACCAGCATAGATATCTTCAGTGTTTTCACGGAAGATTACCATATCAATATCATCTGGGCGTTTAACTGGAGAAGGAACACCTTCGAAGTGACGCACTGGACGTAAGCAAACATATAAGTCAAGTTGTTGACGTAATGCTACGTTAAGTGAACGAATACCTCCACCGATTGGTGTTGTAAGAGGTCCTTTAATAGCGATTAAATATTCATTGATTTTATCTAAAGTTTCTTGTGGTAACCATTCGCCAGTTTTGTCGAATGCTTTTTGACCAGCTAAAACTTCAAGCCATTGAATTTTCTTTTCGCCATTATAAGCTTTCTCTACTGCTGAATCGATTACACGTGAAGCAGCTGCCCAAATATCGGGGCCGATTCCGTCACCTTCGATGAATGGAATAACTGGGTTGTTTGGTACGTTAAGTACACCTTTTTCTACTACGATTTTCTCGTTAGACATTTGTTCCTTGCCTCCTATATTCATACACGTAGGGCAGGAGCTAATTTAGCGCTGCCCTACGATTATTACCATTATAACAATTATCTTTCTTCAACTGGTACATATTTTTGCATACCAGGTCCAACATATTCTGCACGTGGACGAATTAAACGGTTGTTAGCATATTGTTCTAAGATATGAGCTACCCAACCAGATACACGTGAAACTGCGAATACTGGAGTGAATAGGTCATGATCAATACCTAGTGAATCGTAAACTGATGCTGAGAAGAAGTCTACGTTTGCTGGTAAATGTTTTTGTTCTTGAATCATGTCATGGATTTTAACTGACATTTCGTAAAGTTCAGGTTTACCTGTTAGTTTAGTCAATTTTTCAGACATTAAACGTAAATGTTTTGCACGTGGGTCACCTTTACGGTATACACGGTGTCCAAAGCCCATGATTTTTTCTTTGTTATCCAATTTGTTTTGGATGTATGATTCTACATTTTCGACAGAACCAATTTCAGATAACATTTTCATAACTTGTTCATTTGCGCCACCGTGAAGAGGTCCTTTAAGAGCACCAATTGCAGCAGTAACACCTGAATACATATCAGATAATGTTGCTACACATACACGTGCAGTGAATGTAGATGCATTTAATTCATGGTCAGCATGAAGAACTAATGCTTTGTTGAAAGCTTCTTCTTCAATTGCCTCTGGTTCTTTACCAGTTAGCATGTACAAGAAGTTAGCTGCATAAGATAAATCTTTTTTAGGTGCAACTGGTTCTTTACCAGCACGGATACGACCAAATGCTGTAACTACAGTTGCCATACGAGCTTGTAATTTAATAGCTTTACGGTAGTTAGCTTCAACTGACATATCTTCTGCATCTTCATCATATAAAGCTAATAGAGATACTACTGTACGTAGAGCTGCCATTGGGTGAACTGATTTAAGATCGTAAGTTTTGAAGTGATCTAATACTGCTTGTGGCACTGCCATATTATCAGCTAGTTGTTGTTTTAACTCAGCTAATTCGTCTGCTTTCGGTAAGCGTGTGTGCCATAGTAAGTAAACTACCTCTTCAAAAGATGCGTTTTCTGCTAAATCATCAATGTTATAGCCTACATATGTAAGAGTATCATCAATGATTGAGCTAATCTTAGTTTCTGCTGCTACAACGCCTTCTAAACCTTTAGTTGTTGCCATTATATCTCGCTCCTTTTTTCGGTTTTAAAGTAGTGTTAAAAATCAAATTTCTACACTTCAATAATCGATATGAACCTATAAGTAAATCGCTTACATTGCTATTATAATAAATTTTGACGGCTTTGTGAATGGAAAACCCTCTTTTCATAAAAAAACGAATTTATGAAGAATATTTCAGCATTTTATAGAATATATCGAAATTATTAAGAAAACATTAATTGGCAAATAAGGAAGCTGGTGACCACATTTTAAAAATTTCAGATAAAAATATCATAAATAACATAAAATTATGGGGTTTCGTAATTTTTTTAATTCTTTTTGCGTGGCTTATCCTCCCGGTAACATTAGCAATTATTTTAGCTTATTTTTTGTCTCCTTTGCTTCAATTATTCCATAAACGATTAAAACTACCTTCATTTATTTCTGCACTTCTAATCGAAATATTAATTGTTATAGGCTTAGCAGTGGGATTACTATTCATCGCTTCAATACTCATCGATACATTACCCATTTTAAAAGAAAATTTATCAGAAGCTTCTTCTTCCATTCATATTCCTTCAGCAATTATTATTCAAATCAGAGAACAACTTTTTGATCTATTCGATATAATGTTGAGCAAAATTTTTCAATCTATACATGATATAATGCAACATCTTGTTGAAGTTACTATTTTTGTCGTGGCTTTTTACTTTTCATTATACGAAACGAGCAGAAATAGATATTGGTTTTTTACCTATATTCCTGCTCGTTTCAGAAAGCCTATTCGAAATATTTTCGAAGAGGCTACAACATTATTTAGTTATTTTATCTCTGTTGAAGTTCGTCTATTACTAATAACCTTTGGGTTACTATCAATTGGCTTTTTTATCCTTGGCTTTTCACAACCAGTTGGAAAAGCATTACTTGTTTCTGTTTGTGATTTTTTACCTTTTTTAGGTATAGGTATTTTCTTAATCCCTATTAGTATAGTCTTCTTGACTACAGGGAAAATTGTACTAGGAATTCAATTACTAATTTTATATGTAGTGATTCAGCTTACAAGACAATTTGCTGAATCAATGATGTGGGCGTCTACCATGCAGATTCGCTCGGTACACGCATTTATCTTAAGTGCGATTAGCCTGCTACTATTTGGAGTAGCAGGCATAATCATTAGCCCATTCGTATTATTGATTGCAGTTAAAATACAACGTCATCCTATTTTTGCATCAAAATAATTTGGCTTTTTTTCATTTTTTTGCGAAGCCAATAATAGATAGCAGGCTTAAATAATTTTCTAGTTATTGGTACCACTAATAAAATACCGATGATATCTGAGATAAACCCAGGTAGAATAAGTACGATGGAACCGATAAATGTCAACACTCCATCAATAATCGTATCTCCTGGTGCTTGTCCTCTTTCAATTGCAGTTTTTAATTGTTGGAAATATTTAAATCCTTGTGTTTTGGCCAGATATAGACCTAGCACGCCTGTTACAACAATTAATAATAGGGTCGGAATGGTCCCTATTAATTTTCCAGATAATAAAACAACGGCTATTTCAATAATCGGAACTAGTATTAAAAACATTAAAAATTTCCGCATTGTCTTCACCTCTTTTTAGAGTTCAAATAGACATAAAATCCATTTGAATGCGGTTTGTATTATAGAATTCTGGAAGACCCATAATAGATCACGCCTGATACGGCATCCATTGAAACTTCTTGATTATTCTTTATTAACTTAGTTGCATCTTTTACCCCAACAATAACTGGGATACCAAGGCTTAACCCTACCACTGCGGCATGGCTTGTTAATCCGCCTTCTTCTGTGATCAAACCTGCACATTTCGAAATAGCCGGCATCATTTCACGATCAGATCCAATTGTCACAATAATTCGGCCAGTAGTATCTTCTGCTAGTGCTTCTGCTGCATTACGAGCAACAAGTGCTTTACCAATTGCAGTAGATTTACCGATACCTTGACCTTTTGTGAGCATATCTCCAATTACATGTAGTTTCATCAAGTTTGTTGTACCAGCTTCTCCTACTGGCACTCCTGCAGTAATCACGACTAAGTCGCCATGCTTTACATAGCCTTTATCTAAACTTTGTTGGACAACCTGTTCTAATACTTCATCAGTAGAAGTCACTTGAGGAGCTACAATAGGTATGACGCCCCACACAAGTGCAAGGTTTCGGCAGACTTCATCTGAAGATGTCATTGCAACGATTGGTACACCTGGGCGATATTTCGCAATCATTTTGGCTGTATTACCACTTTCAGTTGGTGCTAAAATAGCCGAAACTTGTAAGTTTAAAGAGGTATGGGCAACAGCTTGGCTAATCGCTTCTGTCATGTTAGAACCTTTTTCTTTGCTACGTTCATTTACAATACGTTTATGATTTAAAGTTTCTTCAATTCTGTTCGCTATCTTATCCATTGTTTTTACGGATTCTACTGGATAAAGTCCTGCTGCTGTTTCGCCTGATAGCATGATTGCATCCGTACCATCAAGAATAGCATTTGCTACGTCACTTGCTTCTGCACGTGTAGGACGAGGATTACGTTGCATTGAATCTAACATTTGAGTTGCAGTAATAACTGGTTTACCTGCTTTGTTGCATTTATGGATTAAACTTTTTTGAACGATCGGTACTTCTTCTGCCGGAATTTCTACGCCAAGGTCACCACGAGCAACCATTAAACCGTCTGATACTTGAATAATTTCATCAATATTATCGACACCTTCTTGGTTTTCGATTTTTGGAATGATATGAATATGATTACCACCATTTTGTTCAAGTAATTCACGAATTTCCATGACATCTGATGGGCGACGTACAAATGATGCAGCAATAAAGTCTACCTTTTGTTCAATACCAAATAAGATATCTTGCGCATCTTTCTCTGTAATACCTGGTAGTTGAACAGAAACACCTGGAACGTTTACACCTTTTTTATTTTTTAATACACCAGTATTTTCAACTGAAGTATGAATTAAACCTGCTTGTTGATCAATACCAGTTACATGTAATTCGATTAACCCATCATCAAGCAAAATAACAGAGCCAACCTGTACATCTTCAATTAGTTTTTCATAAGTAATTGAAAAAACTTCTTTGTTGCCAAGTACTTCTGTCATTGAGATATCAATGTTTTGCCCTGTGACAAGTTCAATTGCTCCATCTTCCATATTATGCGTACGAATTTCAGGTCCTTTTGTATCGAGTAAAATGGCCACAACCTTGCCAGTCTTTTTTGCTGCTTCACGAATCGCTTGAATACGTACTCCATGCTCCTCATGGCTACCATGCGAAAAGTTCAAACGAGCAACATTCATACCTGCTTCAATTAATGCAACTAATGTTTCTTGTGATTCACTTGCAGGTCCAATAGTACAGACAATTTTCGTTTTTCTCATTACTTTACCACTCCAATTTATTAGATCGATAATTCTTTCGATAATGTATACATTGATAAATCCGCATTATGTTCCTTGTTAAAGACATCTTTCAAGTCATAGTCTACCACCATATGATTGCGAATGCCAATAGCTACACCTCCGCGGTTTTCCATTAAGACTTCAACCGCTTTTGCACCGAGTTGACTTGCAAGTACACGATCTCTAGCTGTTGGCGAACCTCCTCGTTGAATATGTCCTAAGACAGATACACGTGTTTCAATGTCTGCTTTTTCTAGTAGCAATTTTGCTAGTTCTCCAGCAGACATAACACCTTCTGCAACGATAATGATACTATGCTTTTTACCACGTTCATGCCCTTGTTCTAACCGTTTTACTAATCCATCTATATCATTTGGTACTTCAGGGATGATAATCGTTTCAGCTCCTCCTGCAAGTCCTGCCCAAAGAGCTAAGTCACCTGCATCACGTCCCATTACTTCAATAATAAATGAACGCTCATGAGAAGTAGCTGTATCACGAATTTTATCAATACATTCTATTACGGTGTTTAGAGCTGTATCAAAGCCAATTGTATAATCTGTTCCAGGAATATCATTATCAATGGTTCCTGGAACGCCTATGCATGGGAATCCTTTTTCAGTTAGGGCAAGTGCACCACGGTAAGAGCCATCTCCACCGATCACTACAAGTCCTTCAATCCCACGTTTTTTTAATTGTTCTATAGCTTTTTGTTGACCTGCATCTGTTTTAAACTCAGGACAACGAGCAGAATATAACGCTGTTCCGCCTCGCTGTATTATATCGCCTACATCTCCTGCCCCTAAATCTTCGATGTTTCCTTCGATTAAGCCTTGATAACCATGATAAATGCCAGCAACTTCAATTCCATGATAAAGTGCTTTTCTGACAACTGCTCGGACAGCAGCGTTCATGCCAGGAGCGTCTCCACCGCTTGTTAATACACCTATTTTTTTCATCTTAATCAACCTCCTGCACATTCTTCACTGGAACATTGAATTTTAGGTAAGGTACTAAATCAAATGTTTGGATATGACTTCAAAATGTCTATTGAACCGTAATTTATAAAATCCTCAAATGTTCCATTGTCTGAAAGAAAGAGGCTGATTCAAACGATAGTAAACATTCGTTTAAAACAGCCTTTATCTCAATATAACATTATTTTAACTCGTCAGACCTCTTTTGAACACCATTTATTCTGAAAAAACGCCAATTTTTCTAAATTTATCGTATCGTTGATCAACTAATTCATCTTCTGTTAGGTCTTTTAATTCATTTAGTGATTTTAGTAATACTTCTTTTAAGAATTGTGCTTGCTTTTTAACATCTTTGTGAGCTCCACCTAGCACTTCAGGTATAATTTCTTCTATTATTTCTTCTTCTTTTAAATTTGGAGCTGTAATTCTCATTGCCTCAGCAGCTTTTTGTGCAAGGGCAGCATCTTTCCACAAAATTGAAGCCGCTCCTTCAGGAGATATAACAGAGTAGGTTGAATTCTCTAGCATATGCACATGGTTTGCAACACCTAATGCTAATGCACCACCACTTCCACCTTCTCCAATTACTACACTGATGATTGGAACCTTTAAACCTGCCATTTCCAATAGATTTCTAGCGATGGCTTCACTTTGACCTCGTTCCTCAGCTGCTTTACCAGGATAAGCACCTTTTGTATCGATGAAACAAATTATAGGGCGTTTAAATTTCTCTGCTTGTTTCATTAAGCGTAATGCTTTTCGATAACCTTCTGGATGAGGCATACCAAAATTACGACGAATATTCTCTTTTGTATCTTTTCCTCGTTGATGACCAATAATTGTAAATGGTGTTCCTTCAAAAGAAGCAATACCGCCGACAATCGCTTCATCATCTCCGAAATTACGATCACCATGCAATTCAATAAAATCATTGAAGATTTCATGAACATAATCAAGAGTAGTTGGACGTTCTGGATGACGTGCAATTTGAACTCGGTCCCAAGGTTTTAAATTATGGTAAATATCTTTTTCAAGTTTAGTAAAACGTTGTTCTAACTGATTTATTTCTTTGGATAAATCTACATCAGCATTTGATGTAAAGTCTTTTAACTCTGTTATTTTCGAGCGCAATTGAACAAGCGGCTCCTCAAAAGGTAATGTCTTTACCATTTAGATTGCCTCCTTTACATGCAATTTCACAATTGTGCTAACCGTCTTACGCAAATCGTGACGATCTACAACAGCATCTAATTGGCCATGTGCCAATAAAAATTCAGATGTTTGGAAATCATTTGGAAGTTTTTCTCTCACCGTTTGTTCAATCACACGGCGACCCGCAAAACCGATTAATGCTTGTGGTTCTGCTAAGTTAATATCACCTAGGGAAGCAAAACTTGCAGAGACACCACCAGTTGTTGGATGCGTCATAATTGAAATAAATAAATTCCCTTTTGCTCCATGGCGTTCGAGCGCAACACTTGTTTTTGCCATTTGCATAAGAGAAATGACACCTTCTTGCATTCTAGCTCCACCACTTGCAGTAAAGATAATAAATGGAACACCAAGCTCTGTAGCTTTTTCAATCGCTCTCGTAATTTTTTCCCCAACAACAGATCCCATAGACCCCATACGGAAAAATGAATCCATCACGGCAACAACAACTTGTTTCTCTTCTAATTTCCCTACTCCCGTTAAAACAGCCTCATTTAATCCAGTCTTTTTTATATCTGATTTAACTTTTTCAACATAACCTGGGAAATTCAGTGGATTCACTGTTTGTAAATGATCATCAAGTGAATGGAATGTTCCTTCATCTAAAAAGTCATCGATTCGTTCTTTCGCATTCATTTTATGATGGTAATGACAATTTGGACAAACCTTTTGGTTTTTTTGTAAATCCTTTGTCAGCATGACATGATTACATTCTGGACATTTTGTCATGATACCTTCAGGTACGTCATGTTGTTCGCGTGTAATCGTTATATTCTTATTAGGTTTATTTTTTTTAAATAAATCTCGAATACTCATAACTATTCTCTCCCTTTATGTAGTAACTTTGTCCAAGATTCAAAGGCAATAATTGCCTTTTTGGTATGTCCAAGCATAATTTCACTTATTAAAGTTTGTAGTTGTGGCTTTTCTTCTTCAGTCGAAAGCCCAGTATATGGCTCTTTGCCATATTGTTTTAAAAGTATCCAAATTTTAAGCACGAGTCTGTTATTTGATGTAATAATAATTTCTCTCATCAAATCTTCACGTGCAATTCGTCCTTCTGCAATCACGTTTGTTAACAAACTCTCCCACACCGGTAAATTCCGAAGCGTCTCATCTTCCGCTACAATGCGGATTGCATCACGTTCTAAAATCATCCTTGTTTCGTGAACATTTCTTAAATCCTTTTCCTCTTGTAAAATAAACGTCGATAACACTTCGACTAATTGATGATTATGAAAATCCGCTACAAAGGTTCCCCCACCTCTACGGGTTTCAATCAAGCCTAATAATTCTAGACTGCGTAGTGCTTCTCTAATAGAAGAACGGCCCACATTTAAACGCTCTGCAAGAACACGTTCTGACGGAATTTTACCCCCAGGTGGAATTTTCTCATCCTGAATAATCCCACGCAATTCACGTACAATCTGTATAAACATTTTCGAAGCAGGTTTTTCTACGCTCATACTTTGTCTCCTCAGTGTTCCTTTTATGTCCTAAAAAAGTGGTCTGACCACTTTTGAATATTATAATACATAAATTGTTATAGTTAGTAAAGTATAAAGTAAAAAAACTGTGCGATGGTCACACAGTTTAGACAAATTTCCTATGTTTTCATAGTTTTTTCTATGCTGAAATAACTGTGCATTTCTTTAATATAATTTGTGGTTGTCCTTTTCTCACCTCAACAACCCCTTCAACAAGCATCATTTGGTCTTCTTTTATCCATTCAACTGCAGATAAATATTCTTTCGGGAAAATAGTTACAGAGATACTTCCCATTTCATCCTCTAAATCTATAAATCCCATCAATTCGCCCTTTTTAGTTCTAATTTGTTTAATAGAAGCTATTAACCCTACCATTTTGACATATTGTCTACCAGTCATATGTCGAATCATATCCGTCGTTGCTGACTGAATCTGTTGGTCTTGCTTCACCTTTTGTACTGGATGTGTAGAAATATAGAACCCTAGCACTTCTTTTTCAAATTGTAATTTTATTTTTTCTGGAATCGGACTTGCTTTAGCATGTTTCGGTTTACCAAAGAAAAATGACAGATCATCTAATAGTTGCCCCTCTTCATCAGGTCGGTACAATTCAGCGTGTTTAACTGCTGCATCAATCGTTGCTAGCAACTCCGCTCGATTTCTTCCAAATTCGTCAAGGGCACCAGCTTTAACTAATGGTTCTACTGATTTACGAGTGAAATGTACAGCAGTTAAATCTAGAGCCATATCAAATATATCCTGCCACTTCTTGTGATCTGCTTTACGAATTTCCATTACTTTGTTCAAAAAGGTTTGTGGTACACCTTTAATTGCCGAAAGTGCAAATCGAATTGCACCATTTTGGACTCGGAAGGATCGCCCACTTTCATTAATAGATGGTGGTAAAACAGCAATTCCCTTTTGCTTTGCTTCCTGTAATATTTTATTGAACTTTTCACGGTTTCCCACGGTTGAAGTAAGCATTGCTGCATAAAAATAAGCAGGAAAGTGAGCTTTTAAGTAGGCCATTTGATAAGAAATCATACTATATGCAACGGCATGGCTTTTTGGGAAACCATAATTCGCAAAACGAACGATCAAATTATACACATTTACTGCAATTTGCTCAGAAAATCCATTGGCAATTGAATTTCTTACAAAATGTTCTCTTTCAGAATCAAGTACTTCTTTTTTCTTTTTACTTACAGCACGGCGCAGTATATCTGCTTCTCCCATTGTGAAGCCTGCCATACGTGAGGCAATAAGCATTATTTGTTCCTGATATACGATGACACCATATGTTTCACTTAAAATCGGCTCTAATACAGGATGGGGCATTTCTACTTTTTCTTGATCATGCTTCCGTCTACTATAAACAGGTATGAAATCCATTGGACCAGGGCGATATAATGCATTTACTGCTACAATATCTTGAAAAACAGTTGGTCGTATTTCGCGCAACGCCTGTCTCATGCCATCTGATTCCAATTGAAACACACCTGTTGTATCGCCATTTTGAAGTAATTCAAATGTTTTTTGATCATGTAATGGAATTTTCTCAAATTGTAAAAATCTCTTTTGGTCATAATAAATCATCGAACGAATTCTTTCTAATATCGTTAAATTACGTAATCCTAAAAAGTCCATTTTCAATAAGCCAATCGATTCCACTTCTTGCATCGGCCATTGTGTTAAATAAAGGCCTTCATTTCCTTTCTCAATCGGAGCAACATTTACTAACGGTTCGGGACATAAAACGACTCCAGCCGCATGGGTTGATGCATTTCGCGGCAACCCCTCTAAATTCATGGCCACTTGCATCCACTGTTGCCTAATCTCACTTGAATTAGCAAAACTTCTTAAAGCCCCTGATTGATCCACGGCTTCCTGTAACGTGATCCCAACTTTTCCTGGTATAAGTGTGGAAATCTGTGCGAGTTCTTCATTACTAAAGCCAAATACTCTGGCAACATCACGTGCTACAGCTTTTGCTGATAATGTACCAAATGTAATAATTTGAGATGTGTAGTTAGCACCATACTTTTCAGCTACGTATTCAATCACTTCTTGTCTTCGATAATCTGCAAAATCGACATCAATATCTGGCATCGTAATACGTTCTGGATTTAAAAATCGTTCAAATAACAAACCATATTTCAATGGATCTACTTCGGTAATACGAAGAGCATACGCAACTAGTGAACTCGCTGAAGAGCCGCGTCCAGGACCAGTTAAAATGTGCTTTTTTCTTGCAAATTGTATATAATCAGCAACGATTAGAAAGTAATCAGCATAGCCCATATTCGTAATAACATCTAATTCATAAGCCAATCTATCATGATATTCTGCACCTGCATCGGGAATACGATCTTGTAATCCTTTTAAACAGTTTTTTTGCAGAATCCCAGCTGCTGTTTCACCTTCTGGTAAAGGGAATTTTGGCATATAAAAACGGTCGTAGTCTAGCACTACTTGACAAGATAATAGGATTTCCTCTGTTGCTTGCAACCATTCAGGTTGGTCATCAAACCATTCTTCGTAATTTTGTCCTGTAGGTAAAAACTGTTTACTTTCTCTTAAAGTAAGTTTTTCTTGATCTGCCATTTTAACTCCAGTTGAAATGGCCTTAGCAACTTCAAAAGTAAAGGCATGTTCTTCATTAGCAAAAGTGCTTAAATGAGTCGCACAAATTTTAATAGAGTGTTCACTACAAAATGTAACAACACTCTCTTCCGCATTACTTCTGATTCCTCCAGGTCGGTCGATTCCAATCACTAAATGCTCAAAACCAAAGATATTCATAAGTTTTTCTATTGCTTGAAATGGAGCTTCTTGTTGCCAAGCATCACTCGTTACTGGCACTAAAGTGATACAGCCTTTATGATAACCTTCTAACCAGCGGAGTGGCAGCGTTTCACTATCTCGTAAAGAAATAGACGAAGTGATTTTCAATAGATTATGATAGCCATCCATATTTTTCGCATATAACACTAGTGGTCTAATATCCTCTGTAGAGAATTCTACTTGTACTGTTAAACCGATTACAGGATGAATCGCTGTTTTTTTCAGAGCATGCCAAAAAGGCAGTAGCCCATAAAATTTTGAATTCGTAATGGCTACAGCCTTCGCATTTTCTTGTTGAAGGAAGGAAATGAGCTCACCTATGCGAATTGTACTTTTTAGCATGTCTGCAGCTGTTACAATTTGAGAGTATACGGGTTGCAACATCATCGCTTCCTTTCTTTTCTAGGCTTCTTTACAAAGCGCTTGTATTTTACCAATCAATTCTTCTGCTTCAGTCCAATCAAAAATTTTAGCGCCTGAAGCCATTGGGTGACCACCACCACGATATTGTTTTGCTACAGTATTAATCACTGGTCCTTTAGAACGTAAACGAACGCGGATTTGATCTTCTTCCTCTACGAACATAACCCAAGCTTTAATCCCTTTGACATCTCCAAGTGATCCTACTAAAGCTGAAGTATCACTCGCTGTAACACCAAATTCTTCTAAAATATTGATAGATAATTTAATAAAAGCTGCTCCATTTTCATCAATAGAGAAATTTTGATAAATGTAACCTTGTAAATGTAATAGAGAACGGTCTAGCTCATACATGCTATTGAATAGAGCTGTACGATCAAAATCATACTGAATAAGTTCTCCTACTACATTGAATGTAGTTTCAGTTGTACTTGGATAGATAAAACGACCTGTATCACCAACAATTCCTGCAAATAGTAGTCTTGCAGCTGTCGTATCCATTTTCCATCCGGCTGTTTCTTGACCTTCTTTAAATAATTCGTAAATCATTTCACTGCATGAACTTGCAGCTGTATTTACCCATATTAAATCACCATAAGCATCATCATTTGGATGATGATCTATTTTGATCAAAAATTTACCCTTGTTATATCGTTGGTCGTCTACTCGTTCTGTATTTGCTGTATCCGTACAAATAACCAATGCATTTTCAAAAACATCATCAGCAATACTTTCAGGGTGACCTAAATAGTCAAATGCTAAGTCATGCTCACCAACTGCATAAATCTTTTTTTCTGGATAAGTTGTTTTTAAAATTGCTTGCAATCCCAATTGTGAACCGTAAGCATCAGGGTCTGGACGCACATGGCGATGTAAGATAATCGTATCGTTTGTTGCAATCGTTTCAATAATATCTTTTTTCAAGAAAAACCCTCCAATGATTCGTTTATTCATACTAATAGTAATGCCTCCTTACTTTTCGACTATCTTTTTTTTACCAATTTCGTTAAAATAAAGACAGATTTGCTTTTTAGGAGGAACACCATGAGTAATATCTTAAATATTATTTTAGCATTTTTTATAGTTATTACATTTGTGTTTTACTTATATTTTAAAACCAAGCAATTCCGCACAGACTTACCAATTCGTAAAAAATGGTACGCTAACCGTGCAGGCATTGCACTTGGTATCCTTTTGATCCTGTTCGGGATGAACCAAATTATTTTATATCATACTGTTCTTACATATGTAGTTTGCGCAATCATGATTGTATTTGGGGTATTTGCTTGTATCAATTATAATAAACGCGTTCGCCACTATGGTCAGTATATTGAAGAAGAAGAAGAATTGAACAAAAAGTGATGCACAATATTGTGCATCACTTTTTTAGTGTTTGCATGTATTGCCTATTAACGTTCTAGTAATTGGAATGTAGCCATCGCTTTCCCCACTAACATATCTTCACTAAATACTTCAAAGTCCATTTTGGCGAACTTACGACTCATATCTAGTATTCGTGGTTTTACTGTAACTAAAGTTTCCATTTGAATTGGTTTGATAAAGTAAATGGACATATTCTCCAAAACACTTTCGCCGCGTTTTACTTTTTTCAATGTGAAGGAACCTGATTCGACTACTAGAGTCGTGAATGCCCCATATGAAATAGCACCAAATTGATTCGTCATTTGAGGCGTTACAGAGAAGTTAACAAGGATTTCGTCTTCTGATAAATTCATTGACATTTCATTTTTCACTAAATCATCAATTGTTTCACCATGTTGTGGTTGTCTTTGGGCCATTTGCAATGCTTTAAGTACATCTTGACGACTAACAACTCCTTGAAGTATTCCATGGTCATTTGCAACAGGTAATAGATCAATACCTTCCCAAATCATTCGATGACCTGCTGTTGCAACACTTGTTTTCATCGTTACTGTAATTGGATTTCGTGTCATCAAACGGTCAATTTGATCGCTATCTTGTTTTCCAATTAAGTCACGTGAAGTGACAATCCCAACAATTTTCCCGTGTTTATCAACTACTGGGTAACCACCATGTGTAGTTTCAGAATTGAGCAAGTTATAATCTCTAACTGTGTCCGTTGATTTTAAATAAGATGTGTTTTTAATTGGAATCACTATATCTTCGATTAACAAGATTTCTTTTTTAATCAATTGGTCATAAATAGCGCGGTTAATCATCGTTGCAACTGTAAACGTATCATAACTTGTCGATATAATAGGGAGCTCTAATTTGTCCGCTAATTTCTTTGTTTCTTCTGTTGTATCGAAACCGCCTGTAATCAATACTGCAGCTCCTTCTTTAAGTGCATATTCATGTGTACGTTCACGATTTCCAACGATTAATAGACTACCTGCATCGGTATAGCGCATCATATCTTCAAGCTTCATTGCTCCAATAACGAATTTCGTCAATGTTTTATGAAGACCGCCTTTACCACCTAATACTTGACCATCAACTATATTAACAATTTCTGCAAATGTAAGTCGTTCAATATTTTCTTTTTTCTTCTTCTCAATACGAATGGTACCTACGCGTTCAATAGTACTAACTAAACGTCTTGTTTCAGCTTCTTTAATCGCACGATAAGCTGTTCCTTCACTAACAGACATTTCTTTTGCAATTTGACGCACTGAAATTTTGTCGCCTACTGGTAATGATTCAATAAATTGAAGAATCTTTTCATGTTTTGTAGCCAAAAAATCACCTATTTCCCAACATCATTCTGGCTTAAGTGTAACATATTTCATCCATTTTCTTTAGTATTTTGACATTGCAAATAAAAATTCTTGCAACTATTCCAATTAAATGTAAAATTTATCTCCAGGGTTCATCACACGAACAGAAGTTGTAGAGACCATTTCAGCAAATTCTTGTGGGTCTTGTTCGATGGCAGGGAATGTATTGTAATGGATTGGCACAATTTCTTTCGGCTTCAAAAATTGCGCTGCTCTATTTGCATCTTCTAAACCCATTGTAAAGTTATCTCCTATTGGTAGGAATGCTACATCAATTGGATGATTTTCCCCTATTAGCTTCATATCGCTAAATAGTGCCGTATCTCCAGCGTGATAAATGGTTTTTCCTTCTACAAATAGTAATATCCCTGAAGGCATACCTGTATAAATAATTTGTTGGTCATCAGTTATATAAGATGAACCGTGAAAAGCTTGTGTTAGTTTTACTTTACCAAAGTCAAATTGATGCGCACCGCCAATATGCATTGGATGCGTTTCAATACCTTGCCATGAAAGGTATACGGCTAATTCATTAGGTGCTACAACGAGCGCTCCAGATTGTTTAGCAATTTCCACAGTATCCCCAACATGATCGTTATGACCATGTGTCAACAAAATAACATCCGGTTTTTGCTCATCAACTTTTAAATCTGTCAGACTATTACCTGTAATAAAAGGATCAAACAAAATCGTATAACCATCCGTTTCAACTTTTACAATTGAGTGCCCATGATAAGAAATTTGCATGTTGTACCCATCCTTTCAATATATCGTTTCATCATTTCTATTCGTTATTGTTACTTATTTTCCTCTTTTTTGTTAGACTATAGTTGAAAAGAGTTACTTAAATGAAAGATTTATTTATTATCATTATTCAATAGCTCTGAATTTCTAAGGAGGATACTCATGAACAAAGTACAATTAATCCAAAACTATTTACAAGAAAAAAATATCGATGCTGCATTCATTACAACACCTGATAATGTGTTCTATCTTTCAGGTTTCAACAGTGATCCTCATGAGCGTCTACTTGGCGTAATGGTATTTAAAGAGGCAGAACCTTTTATGATTTGCCCTAAAATGGAAGTTCCTGATGCAAAAGCTGCAGGCTGGTCGTTCGAAACAGTAGGACATGACGATACTGAAAATGCATGGGAAATTTTCCATAACACTGCAAAATCTCGTGGTGTTCAATTAAACACAATTGCAATCGAAAAAACTCACTTAACAGTTGAACGTTTAGAAGCACTGCAAGGCTTTTACCCAACTACAACATTGGTTGGCCTAGACGAACAATTAAATAATATGCGTTTAGTAAAATCTGAAGATGAATTAGAGAAATTACGTGAAGCAGCTAGATTAGCTGACTATGCTATTGAAGTTGGTTGCAACGAATTAGCAGAAGGTAAAACTGAAATTGAAGTATTATCTGCTATTGAATCTGCAATGAAAGAAAAAGGCGTTTATATGTCATTCGACACAATTGTCCTAACTGGATTAAATGCCGCTTCTCCACACGGTACTCCAGGAACTCAAAAAATTCAAAAAGGCGATTTAGTACTATTCGATCTAGGCGTTGTATACGAAGGTTACTGCTCTGACATTACTCGTACAGTAGCATTTGGTGAACCTTCTGAAGCGCAAAAAGCTGTTTACGAAGCTGTTAAAAATGCCAACGAATCTGCTATTGCAGCAGTAAAACCAGGTGTACGCGCTATGGATTTAGATAAAGTTGCTCGCGATGTCATCAGTGAAGCTGGCTACGGCGAATACTTCACTCACCGTCTGGGTCATGGTCTTGGAATCTCAGTACATGAATTCCCATCTGTACATGGTGCTAACGAGATTGCGATGAAAGAAGGCATGGTCTTCACTATCGAACCTGGTATCTACAAACATGAAACAGCCGGCGTTCGCATAGAAGACGATGTTTATGTGACTGCTACTGGCGTAGAAGTACTAACAAGCTTCCCTAAGGAACTACAAATTATCGAACCAAAATAAGTAGATTAGTTTATACCCCCAACCAGATAGATTGGTTGGGGGTTTTTTATTTATTGGTGCTCCATAATTCGAATAGATTTTATCTATCCATTGCATCTGCAATATAAGCAAATAAGGAGAACGTTTCGTTATTTGTAAAATCCAGGGACACGAAATGTATCAAACGTTAATACAATATTAAAAGTCGAGAGTAATTGGTGAGAGAACGAGAGTAAGGCTCAAAACGAGAGCAAATAAAAACTCTATTACTTTTCAAATGAATATGCTAGTTTTTAACGAAAAGGTGCAAAAATAGACCTCTCAAAATTTGAGAGGTCTACGTAATTATTTTTTCTCTAGCTACATCTGCTGGCTTTATAAAAGACTATCTGCTGATACGTATGGATAATCCAATGCTTCTGCTACAGCTTCGAATGTAACATTTCCTTCTAACGTATTTAGGCCTTTTTTCAAAGCTTCATTAGTTAAGCATGCTCGTCTATAACCTTTATTCGCAATTTCTACTGCGTATGGTACTGTATTATTTGTTAATGCGATCGTTGATGTACGAGGTACAGCACCTGGCATATTTGCAACTGCATAGTGGACAACACCATGTTTGATATAGGTCGGGTCATCGTGAGTTGTAATACGATCTGAAGTTTCAAAAATACCGCCTTGATCGATCGCAATATCTACAACTACAGAGCCTGGAGACATTGATTTAATCATTTCTTCAGTAACTAATTTTGGTGCTTTTGCTCCTGGAATTAACACTGCACCGATCACTAAATCAGAGTGTTTCACTGATTCAGCGATATTATATGGATTGGACATTAATGTTTGTACATCATTGCCAAATTGATCATCTAATTGACGTAAACGTTCATTGCTTAAATCAATAATCGTAACTTCAGCACCCATGCCAATTGCAACTTTTGCTGCATTAGCACCTGCCATGCCACCACCGATAATTGTTACCTTAGCACGTGGTACCCCTGACACGCCACCAAGTAAAATTCCTTTACCGCCTTCTTGTCTTTCTAAATATTGTGCACCAATCTGTGTAGACATACGACCTGCTACTTCACTCATTGGTGTTAATAATGGTAATGAACGGTTTGGTAATTGTACTGTTTCATAAGCAATTGCTACTACTTTTTTATCCAGCAAAGCTTGAGTTAATTCAGGCTCAGGAGCTAAATGTAAATAAGTGAATAGAATTTGTCCTTCGTAAAAATAATCAAACTCTGAAGAAATTGGTTCTTTCACTTTCATCACCATTTCTTGTTGCCAAGCTTCACCTGCTGTTGCAACAATATGAGCACCTGAAGCTTTGTAATCTTCATCTGTAAAGCCCGAACCAAGACCAGCACCTGTCTCAATAAATACTTCGTGCCCAAACACTGTTAGGCTCACTACACCGGCTGGTGTCATCGCTACACGATTTTCGTTGTTTTTAATCTCCTTTGGAACACCGATCTTCATACCCCATCCTCCTCATTATAAAAAAGCAATTGTATGTTTTTTATGTATATATTTACACTTTACATAAAAACAAGTCCATTGTATCAGATTTTAGAATGTTTTTGTTAACTATTTAGAAAATTATATTTTTTTAGATAACACTATCAAAACGTTGGAAATTATTTTAGCTAAATAATGTGCGCAAACCCTCTATTTTATTAGTCTCATAGACTTTTTTACAAATTTTCGAACATGGAAGTAAAGGGATTTTTTTATAAATGAAGAATGTTATAATAGAGACATAAAAGGGAGGAATCTATTATGGCATTAACTTATAACAACATCGTTGTGGCAGTCGATGGTTCAAAAGAGGCAGAATACGCGTTCAAAAAAGCAATTGCAGTAGCAAATCGTAATGAATCAACTCTTAACTTAGTTAACATTATTGATACTCGTTCTTTTGCTGCAATTGAAGCTTATGATCGTTCAATTCAAGAACGTGCACAAGAGTTTGCTGAAGAATTACTAGAAGGGTACAAAAAAGAAGCTGAAGCTGCAGGCGTTAAAAACGTGAATGTATTAATCGAATATGGTTCACCTAAAACGATTATCACAAAAGATGTCTCTAAGAAAGTTGAAGCAGATCTAATTATCTGTGGTGCTACTGGTCTTAATGCTGTTGAAAGATTCTTAATCGGTAGTGTCTCTGAAAGTATTGTACGTTCTGCAAAATGTGATGTTCTTGTTGTTCGTACAGATTCAGTTAAAGAATAATTTGTTCGCTTTTAATTGCAAAAAGCTTACAGAGCATGTTAATGTTCTGTAAGCTTTTTTGTTTTTATTCAGCTGAACGAGAGTCCTCCGCTTTTACTATCCCTTTTGTTCTTTTTTCCATTTTTGCACTTTTGCAAAGAATAATTCTAAAGCTTTCATATTTTTCATATTTGGAACTTTTGCAAGAAGTACTTCTTTTACTGGTTTATCTGTTTCATTTTTCTTCTGTACGATGAATAAGCTTTTCGCATGAGCTTTGTTTGAGAACAGTTCATCCGGTAATTGAATAACAGCTTGTATCCAAGCTTTCTGTGTGATTAATTTATTTAATAATGAGGATTGTTCCGATTCAAAAATATGATCTGGAACGAGGAAGAAAAGATAGCCTCCATCTTTTACGTATTTTAGAGATTGTTCAATAAATAAATGATGAGCGTAAGTCATTCCATCTTGTGCTTTTACTTCATATTCTTTCGCAATTTCATCGTTTGGATAATAGCCAACTGGTAAATCACAAATAACAGCATCTACAGGGTCAATCATTAGGTTTTCTAGTGCGTCTTGTCGATATAGTGCAATAGGTTGTTTTTCTAATTCTGCTGATGCTGCTGCAATTTGAATTAGTAACTCATCAATTTCAACTCCGACACCTTCAATTTTATCTCCTACTAAATTCATCACAGTTAACAGTAAATTCCCTGTTCCAAGCGCTGGATCGAGTACAATCATTTTATTATTTGATTTAAACTCTTTTCCATAAAATTGTTCAACAAAATAACCTAGTAATAAGCCGAGTGAATCGGGGGTCATTTGATGATTTGGTTGTGAGCTTTGTCGCATCCCTTTTAAAAGGGTAAGTTGGATTGCTTTTCTGATTTCTTCTTTAGAAGGTTCAAATCCTACTGGTTTTACTTCACCATCTAACCATGTATTTAAAGTTTCTAGAACACTATCTAAGTAAGTTAAATCATGTTCTTTTGCTATGTTTTCTGCATATTCATCTATAAAAGAAAATAACTTTTCAATGTTTTCCATTTTGTTCTCCTTCAAAACGGAAACCCACTCTTCAGGTTCGAGTGGGTTTCCCATTGGATTATTGGTTATTCGTGCTTATTTTGTAAGAGATTTTACAGCTTCTAATGCACTGTCATAATCTGGGTGCTGTGTACCTTCGGATACATATTCAACATAAGAGATTTTGCCATCTTGATCAACAACAAAAATTGAACGAGCAAGTAGTCGTAATTCTTGCATATGTACACCATATGCATCCCCAAATGATAAATTGCGATGATCTGATAAAGTATAAATATTTTCGATACCATTCGCGCCACACCAACGCTTTTGAGCGAATGGAAGGTCGCAAGAGATAGTTAAAATGACTACATCTTCACCTAAACCTGTTGCTTCTTCGTTAAAGCGACGAGTTTGTGCATCACATACACCTGTATCTAATGATGGAACTACACTGATTAAGACAGTTTTACCTGCAAAATCTGATAAGTGTTTTTCTTCTAGACTTGTTGACAATACTGTAAACTCAGGTGCTTTGTCACCTACTTTAATTTCTGGTCCTACTAATGTTACTGGGTTGTTAATAAATGTTACTTGTACCATTTCAACGCCTCCTCGTTTATTATATTACTCGAATCTTTCTGGCTCTTGCAACTGTGAAGGCTCGTCATCATTTGGGTCTCTAGTTATTGATTTATTTTCCATGTTTTCTCGTAACTTCTGATTTTCAGTAGTTTCAATTGTAATCACTTTTTCTGTTTTTTCAAAAGTTCCTTCATGAACAACTTTGGTATCTGCAATATAATCATGTATCGCTTTATGTTTCGGTGTAAATGCTACAATAATATACAGAAGTTTAATTGTAACTGAAATAAATCGGCCTATCCATTCACGGAAGAGTACAGTTCCCCATGTTAATGGTTGCTCATTCTCTGAAATAACTCGAATACCAAGTGCCATCTTGCCTACAGTTTGCCCCCAGATTTTCGTCATAATAACAAAATAGCTATAAAAAATGATACCTGTAGCAAAGCCATAAGGTGCGAGGTACATAATCTTAATATCTTCCCACCCTGTAAAGAAAAATAGTGGTTTTACTGTAATTGCGGTTAAGGATGAAATAACGATTAAGTCAATCATATATGCCCAAAATCTAATCCAAAATCCTGCCGATTTCAAGTGATAATCCATAACCTTTTTTACTTGTATCGGCTCTGGGCTTAGTGTTCTGACATCAATTGCTTCTGACATAGTCCTAATCCCTCCTTATTCTTCACCATACAAGTACATCATACGTGGTGCACTATTTTTTAATAACAATTTACTTATTGCTTCTTTTTCAGCCGAACCACCTAGTAATGTATTCACTTTAGAAGAGAACAGCGATGTCCAATCTTGTGATGATGTATATTCATATACTTCTGCACCTTCAAGATTGTTGTCCTTTTTAAGAGCTGCAAGTGCATCTTCACTATAGCCCAACTTATCAACTAAGCCTGCGTCCACCGCTTGTGATCCATTCATAATACGACCATCCGCAATAGCTTTTACTTCTTTGACAGACATATTACGTCCATCGGCAACTACTTTAACGAAACGATTATATGAATCATTCACCATATCTTGTAGAAGTTTTCGGTCTGCATCCGTCATTCCTCGTGAACCACTCATGATATCTTTGTACGGACCTGTCTTAATCGTGTTAAATTCTATTCCGTATTTTTTCGCTAATTTACTATAATCCATTCCTTGCATAATAACACCAATTGATCCGGTGATCGTTTCTTCATCAGCAAAGATTTTATCGGCTGGTGCAGATATATAGTAACCACCTGAAGCAGCCATTGATCCCATTGAAACGTAGATTGGGATATTTCGTTCCTTTTTAATTTGCTTAATTTTTTCATAGATTTGTTTGGACTCATTGGTACCTCCACCAGGTGAATTTACTTTTAAAAGTACCCCTTTTACTTGGTGGTCATCTAATATATCATCTAATTGTTTCATAAAAAATTGATGATTATATGTTTCACTGCTAAATAAAGATGTTGAATCTCCTGTGTCTTGGATTGTGCCGTTAACAGTTAATACAGCGATTTTCTTTGCAGGATTTCCAGTTCCAATCACAGTTTTATCGTATGTACTGCTCACATTAATCGCAGAATCAATACTCCTCTTAAAATCTAATTTGGCAAATGACCATGCTATACTCACAATGGTAGACACGACAAATAACAGTGCCGCAATTCCTAATGCAAGCCATCGTTTTGATGTCATTGTTTATCCTCCTTTTGTTCTTCTATTACATATACGATTCGAAACTTTAAATGTTTCATGCTTTTTGATGAATTCTATGTGATTTTCTTACTTCTGCAATAGTAGAAATAGAAAAAACTACTAAAGCAAGCCATATGAATGAGAACGATACTAATTCAGTTCCACCAAATGATTCATGGTAAACAATAACCCCTAAAAGAAGAGTCATTGTTGGGGAAATATATTGAATAAAACCAACTAAATACAACGGAATATTTTGAGCACCAGTTGCAAATAAAATAAGTGGTATTGCTGTTACGATACCAGTGCCAATTAAAAACAAATTAGTTTTCATATCGACATGTAAAAACGACATATTTCCCTGGAAATAAAGATATACATAATAGATTAAAGCGACTGGAAAAATAAACATTGTTTCGATTACTAAACCTCTAGTTGCATCTATTACAATCTGTTTCTTCAATAAACCATAAATACCAAAGCTTAATGCTAAACCAATTGCAACCCATGGTATCTGTCCATATGAAACAAATAGGATAGTTACACCAATTGCAGCAAGTACAAATGCAGCGATTTGTGATTTAGATAATCTTTCTTTTAAGAAAATAATCCCTAAAAGAACAGAAATAATCGGATTCATATAATATCCTAGACTTGTTTGGACGATATGATCATGATTTACTGCCCATATGTAAATAAACCAGTTCAATGAAACTAAATACGCAGCAAAGAATAATGACCAAAATGATTTTTTGTGATGCCATAATTCTTTGAAATCTGATATTAATGTTTTACCTTGTTTCAATAGCAAGACAAAAATCAATGTTAATATAAATGACCAAATTACACGACTGGCCAATATCTCTTCACTCGAAACATGCTGAATCACTTTCCAATAGAGTGGAAAGAGTCCCCATAACAAATATGCTCCTACAGATGCAAAAATTCCTTTTTTTTCATTATGCAAAGAATTCACCTCTTTTTCTTTTGCAACCATTCCTACTATTATAATTTTTTAACCAAAGAAAGTAAATGTCACTAAAAAAGAAAAGACCGCCATTTGATGGCAGCCCTATCGAGAATTTCGGTTAAATATGTTGTTTATTATTTTCAAGCTCTCGTAATTCAATTCTACGAATTTTGCCTGAGGATGTTTTTGGTAATTCCTTAACAAACTCAATTTCTCGCGGATATTTATAAGGAGCTGTTAGATTCTTAGTATGATCTTGTAATTCCTTCACTAATTCTTCCGATGCTTTGGAAGCATCTTTTAAAACAATGAAGGCCTTTACGATATTACCACGAACTTCATGAGGGCTTGCAATAACTGCACATTCCTGAACTTCAGGATGTTTTACAAGCGCATCTTCTACTTCAAATGGTCCAATTGTATAGCCAGAGCTAATAATGATATCATCATTTCTACCTTCAAAGAAGAAATAACCATCCTCATCTTTTTTTGCGCGATCTCCCGTTACATAATAATCTCCACGGAATTGTCTTGCAGTGCGTTCAGGATCATTTAAATATTCTTTAAATAATGCTGGTGTAGAACGATGAACAGCAATATCTCCAACTATTCCAGCTGGACATGGTTGTCCGTCTTCATCAATTACATCAACAACATTACCTGGTGTAGGTTTTCCCATTGCACCTGGTTTTGTTGGTACTCCCTTTAAATTACCAATAAGTAGTGTATTTTCTGTTTGACCATAACCGTCTCTAACATCAAGATTAAATGCACGTTTGAAAATGTTAATTACTTCTTGGTTTAACGGTTCACCAGCTGATACAGCACTATGCAAAGCTGATAAGTCATAATTTGCTAAGTGATCAACTTTTGCCATAACTCGATATTCAGTTGGTGTACAGCATAATACTTGAACTTTGTATTTTTCGAGTAGTGATAAATATTTATCTGCATGGAATCTGCCATTATAAACAAATCCAGTTGCTCCACTCCCTAGAACTGATAGGAAAGGGCTCCAAATCCATTTTTGCCAACCTGGGCTTGCTGTGGCCCAAACGACATCTCCTTCATGGATTCCTAGCCAATGAGCTGCTGCAGTTTTTAAGTGGGCAAATGCCCAACCATGAGTATGAACAACGCCTTTTGGATTTCCGGTGGTACCACTTGTATAAGATAAGAAAGCCATGTCTTCACTTTTAGTTTTAGCATTTTCAAATTCTTCTGACTCTTTTTCTGCTTCTTGAATCATTGGAATCCAAGGTGTATGTGCTTGTCCAATTACGTATTGTTGCACATCCTTTAAATGCTGCACTTGATCAAATTGGTCAATAAATGGCTCGTATGCAATTACGGCTTTTGCATTACTATGCACTAAACGATAGTCAATTTCCTTTGCTCTTAACATTTCAGAACTTGGAATTACAACTAAGCCTGCTTTTAATGCCGCAACATATGTAATATAGGCATCGATTAAACGTGGCACCATTATTAGTACCACATCTCCTTTTTGCAAACCATGATTTGCAAAAACATTTGCCACTTGGTTGGCTCTTCTTATTAAACCGTCATATGTGATGGAATCTGTGCTGCCAAGATCATTTTCAAAAAGAATAGCTAGTTTTTCTGGATTTTTTGCAAATTGTTCAATTTCTTCCACTAGGTTGTAATCTTCAGGTGCAATTAAATCCTCTCGTTTCATAAAAAATCCCCCTTGAATAACGAATTGGAATAGCAGATTAATTATATCGAATGTTTTTCTAGATTACAACCAAATGCCAATATCAATTCTTAGTATCTGGTACTAAGACTTAATTTGCTTTTAATTAGTTTTTAATTTAGTTTTTGTTTAACGATATTTTATAATCTTCCTAATTCTACCTCTATAAAAAAACCGAGGAAGAATTTTTTTATTCTTCCCCGGCTGTGTAGCGTTTAGTATTTTCTATATTCAGTTATTGTCCTTTATACCCACTCATTTGTTGTTGGGCCATTGCAACTAAACGCTTTGTAATTTCTCCGCCAACGGATCCGTTAGCACGCGCTGATGCATCTGCGCCAAGGCTTACACCAAATTCTTGTGCAATTTCGTACTTCATTTGGTCTACTGCTTGTTTAGCGCCTCGTACTTCAAGTTGGTTTGAACTTCCTGAGTTGTTGTTTGCCATGTGTATCACCTCCTTTGTACATATAGAATGTGCCGAAGAGAAAAAATCATACACTCAAGTTTAAAATAAATTATTTATGGAGATAAATAGTTGTTAACCAAAAGATAAGTTTTCAAAGTTAATGCAAAATCCATAAAAAATATACGAACATTTAATGATTCCAATCCACTTCAGATAAATTCGTTCTTCAGTTCCCTCAACGTTGTGACGGGGATTTTCAAGCTAAGCCTGTGGAAAGCGCCGTCTGTAGCGGAACATCCAAATTAATTTGAATATGGAAAAGCGAATATTGAAATGTCCTTTTTAATAAACTTAAAAAAGGACCGGGATTTATGAAATTGATATTCAAATGAAAAACCGAGGAAGAATTCATTTTGAATTTTCCCTCGGTTTTTTTTACTACTTATGAGTATACTAAATACTCAAGATTTTTTATTTTGAATAACCATTCAGCTGTTGTTCAGCCATTGCAACTAAGCGCTTAGTGATTTCTCCGCCAACGGATCCGTTAGCACGCGCTGATGCATCTGCGCCTAGCTGTACACCAAATTCTTGTGCGATTTCGTACTTCATTTGGTCAATTGCCTGTTTTGCACCTCGAACTTCTAATTGATTAGAACTTCCTGAGTTGTTGTTTGCCATGTGAATCACCTCCTTGTGCATATAGAATGTGCGGGAGGAAAAAAAACATACAACAATAATCTCAGGAAATATATTCTTCTATTAGAGTAAATCTAGAAATTCATCTGTTTTCTTTTTCGGGAATGAATGAGTTTCACGGTTTTTTACTGCTCTTTCAATCATCTCATCAAAATCAGTGAAACTTTCGTAATAATTCATTTTTTCAACTCGTGGTTTTGTTTTTGGATTTGCTGGTGTGAAAACTGTACAACAATCTTCAAATGGACGAATTGAAATTTCATAAGTACCAATTTTTTGAGCTACTTCAATAATTTCTAATTTATCAAAAGTAATTAACGGGCGCAAGATAGGTGTAGTTGTTACATCATTAATCGCAGCTAAGCTTTCTAATGTTTGGCTAGCGACTTGCCCTAAATTTTCACCTGTAACAATTGCTTTTGCATCGATTTCTTTACGGACAACATCGGCTACTTTCATCATCATCCGTCGTGTTGAAGTCATTGTTACGTTTTCTGGAACACTACTTTGAATTTTTTGTTGGATTTCAGTAAAAGGTATAACATGTAGGCGAATATTGCCACCGAATCGGCTAATTTTTTCGCAAAGTTCCTTTACTTTACCTAATGATTGATCACTTGTAAATGGTGGGCTGAAGAAATGGATTGCTTCTACTCTTACGCCACGTTTCATCATATAATAAGCTGCTACTGGGCTATCGATCCCACCAGATAGAAGTAATAATGCTTTACCGTTAGAACCGATTGGTAAACCGCCTGCACCTGCAATGACGTCAACCATCATGTAAACAGCTTTTTCACGAACTTCTACACGTAACTCAATATCAGGTTCCTTCATTTGAACTGTCATTCCTGGAAGTGAGCCCAATACATGACTACCTAGAGTTTGTTGAAGTTCATATGTGTCCATAGGAAATTTTTTGAAGGATCTTTTTGCATTGACTTTAAATGTTTTTCCTTGATAATCCATACCTTTTACAATTTCAACAGCTAATTCCTTCATTGCTTCAATTGTAGGCTCGCATTGTGCTACTGGGCTAAATGAATGAATACCGAAAATATGTGGTAAACGTTCAATTAGTTCTTCCATTTCAGTATCTACATCACTACTTAAATACATGCGGTCACGTTCCGATCGAATACGAAGGTTTGGTATATCTGCAAATGTATATCGTAAATTTTCTTTTAATCGATTGATAAATAATTTACGGTTACGTCCTTTTGTTGTAATTTCTCCATAGCGAATTAAAATTTCATGCCATTTCATGTTGTTACATCTCCTTTACTTGATGCATCACTTTGCTAAAAGCTGTTTTAAAGAATGCAATGTCGGCTTCACAAATACCTTCACCTAGACTCATACGAATAACACCTTTTTCATAAGATGGATCAACCTTTATTGCGTGTATTACATGACTAACTGTGTGATCTTTCGATGAGCATGCACTTGAAGTCGAAATAATAATCCCTTCGTGTTGCATAGCATTTACTAGTATTTCCCCTTTTAAGCCTTGAACGGCACAACTAACAATATGTGGTGCACCTTGGCTACTAGAAAGTACATGTACGTAAGGGAATTGTTTAAAGTATTCGTGTAATTCATCACGCCATTTACTAAATTGCATCGCTTTTTGAGGTTGTTTTTCACTTGCTAAACGAGTTGCTTTCGCAAGTGCAACAACTTGTGGTACTGCAACAGTTCCACTTCGATATCCCATTTCTTGTCCGCCGCCATGGATAATTGGATTAATATTCACTTGTTTACGAAGAGCTAAAAATCCAGAACCTTTTAATGCATTAATTTTATGTCCTGATATCGTAATAGCATCCGGTCCATTTTCTTCATTAAATTGAACAGGAATCTTACCAAAACTTTGTACAGCATCCATATGATAAAATGCACGGCTGTATTGATGCACAATTTGTGCAATTTCTGTTATAGGTTGAACAGCTCCCATTTCATTATTCACATGCATAATGCTAACGACAACTGTATCTTTCGTAAGTTTTTTCTTTAAGTCTTCTATTAAAATAACGCCGTGTTCATCTACATCGACAATATCAACGGTAAATCCTTCTTTTTCTAAAGCTTTGGCACTTTCTAGTACGGATGCATGTTCAATTGCTGAAACAAGAATCTTCGTACCTCGATGTTTGTTTGCTCTTGCTAATCCTTTAATAGCAAAATTATTTGATTCAGAACCACCAGATGTAAAGATAATTTGCTCTGGAGATGTTTTTATAATATCGGCAATTTGTTCTCTTGCTCGAGTTAATAATGCATTTGCTTCGACACCCATTTGATGAAGTGATGCTGGATTTGCATAATAGCGTTCGCTTGCTTGGATAAATGTTTGCAAAACAGCTGGGTCCGGTTTAGTTGTTGCACTATGATCTAAGTAAATCATTGTTTCTCCTTCCTTCCAAAAGAAAACCACCAGCACAGTACCGTGCGGTGGCTTAATGCTTTTCTTATTATGAACGTCAAACCTCGTTTTTGGCAAGTACCTGAATTTTTTTCATGGCACCTGGTTCGACTGCTTCAACAGCCGTTGCGGCATATTCAAGCGCTTTTGTATAACGCATATCACGGAATGCATCTTCTGCTTCTAAAAGGCGTTGATGCATTGCTGAATTTGAATTTCTGTAACGGTTACCATATTGAATAATACATTCAATTAATTGAACATTTTCAAGCATTTCAATCGCTGTATTATGTACATCTTCTATGCACTTTTCTGCAATTTCAAGATTTTTGTAAACCGTATCCATATTTAGTGGTATTTCTTGAAGATTATTGACCACGACGAATATTCTTTCTGCAGCTTCTTCCAATCGCGCATCCATTTCTTCAGGTATACCAGGTAAATTGGCTTTATGTAGCATTCGTTCCGTATCATGAAGTAATCTTTTCAAATTATCCAATGTTGCTCTCGCTTTATTCTCATCTATTCGTAAGTTTTTCATGCGATCTGCAAATTGATCTTGTTCTTCAAACAATTGTTCAATGGATACTTTTAATTCTTTTAAAGCTTCTTCCATACTGGAGTAAGCAGATTTCTCTTCTTGTACTTCAACTGCTAATAATTCATATCTTTGGCGTAAAGATAGTAGTTGTTGCTTACAATTTGTTGGCACTTCAGCTTCTTTTTCTGAAAGATGATAGCTTTTTTGCACAGCATTTGTTTCTTTGGCAGTTTTTTCAGTTGCTTCGATTGCTGTTTCAAGTTGTTCACCAATTTCAACAAAATAATCATCAACGAATTTCTTGCCAATTACTTCTTTTTCAAGTGCATCGTAGAATGATTCTACTTCATCTTTGATTTCATTTACACGATGTTGCACTAAAGTAATATCTAATTCGGCTATTTTTTGTTTAAATTCAGCTAAATTTTCTTCTATTTGATTTAGCTTATCTAAAATTTCAAGATGCACTAGGAAATACGATTGGTCTTCCATTTCACGATGCCCATTTCGGATTTCATGAATATCAGAAGGGATTTTATGTTGAATTTCGGTCAATAACGTCGGGATTTCATTGATTAGCTTAAATATCGTTTGACCTTCATCGTTTAAATTCACTACGATTTCTCGTGCTTTTAAATAATTTCCAGACTCTGTCAATTGATCATATTCCTCGAATTGCGGGTTAAATGTTTCCAATCGTTTTTCTAATGGTTCTGCTGCAGGTCCATAAGAATATTGATGTGCCAACAACGTTTTACGAGCCGAACGATATTGTTCTTTAAGTTGTTCGATTTCAATTCGATTCTTCTCTTCACTGCCGATCAATTCATCTAATTCTTTTAAAATTTTTACCATTTCTTGATCGTACTCTGTAATTAGAGATTCAATTTCTCTTTCAATCTCTGTAGCTTTACCAAAATGAAATTTATCTACTTGTTCTTCTGCATCAAATAAAAGGACGTCGATTTTTGGCATTTCTATGTCCATTAACTCTGTCCATTTATTTCGCCAACGTTCGAACATTTCTTCAGTTTGTCCATTCATATTCAATGACTTTACTTTCATCAATTCTTCTAGCACTGGCTTATTTTGAATTTGTAGTTTCTTTTGGTCAAGTCTTTGAATTTCATTTTTATGTTTTTTACGAAAAACAAAGACAATTGCAATTATTACACATAGTACGATGATGGTAGGAATGATATACTTCATCGTAAGCCCCCTGTCCCAAAATCAGTTTTTCAGCTTCTAATTAAACTTAATAGTACCATGTTTTAGGGTATTTTGTTTACTCTTTAAGAGGATTTTCTCTTAAAAATATCTACTATTCAATCAAATTATAATAATTGGAGGGATTTTATTGAAACGTGATGCCCATATTCATACTCCATACTGTCCACATGGCACTAAAGACTCTTTAGAAAATTATATCAAAAAAGCTATAAAATGTGGATTCGAAGATATAACTTTCACTGAACATGCACCATTACCTACCAATTTTGTCGATCCAACTCCTGAAAAAGATAGTGGCATGGATCCTCACCTATTAGTAGCTTATTTAGATGAACTCAATACATTAAAGGAACAATACAAAGACGAGATACAAATTCGTATAGGGTTCGAAATCGATTATATTGTTGGATATGAAGTTGAAACAACTAGCTTTTTAAACCTTGTTGGTCCACAAATTGATGATGCCATTTTATCTGTTCATTTCTTAAAATATGACGATGCATACACATGTATCGACTATTCTAATGATACATTTTTGACCTTCTCAAAAAAAATGGGTTCTGTTCAAGCTGTTTATGATTTATATTATGCAACATTGAAAAAATCAATTCTAGCTGACCTTGGTCAGTATAAACCAAAACGAATCGGGCATCCAACGCTTATACATAAATTCCAATTTGCTCATGGTGAGCAAATTGATGATGATGCCGACATTAAAGAAATACTTCAGCTTATGGCAGATCACCATAATGAACTCGATGTTAATAGTGCGGGCTATGCAAAAAAGTATTGCAAAGAATCTTATCCACCCTTACCATATATTAAACATGCAAAATCATTAAATATTCCATTAGTTTTCGGTTCTGATGCCCATCAAGTTGCAGATTTACATCAGTACTATGATAAAATATTTCCTATTGATTAAAACAAGGAGGTTATACCATGTTTGAAAAAACGAATTATAGCAATGATTTAGCTGCAGGATACAATTTATTAGCAAAACAATTAGATGCTTTACTTGAAGGAGAAATGGATACAGTTTCCAATTTAAGCAATGCTTCTGCCCTACTCAATCAATTTCTTGAAAATATCAATTGGTGTGGATTTTATTTGTTTAAGAATAACGAATTATTATTAGGACCATTTCAAGGTTTGCCTGCATGTGTACATATCCCTATTGGAAAAGGCGTTTGTGGAACTGCTGCACAATCGAAGCAAACACTTATAGTTGATGACGTCAATGCATTTCCAGGGCATATCGCTTGTGATAGTGCTTCTGAATCTGAAATTGTTGTACCGATTGTTGTAAATGATGGACTATATGGTGTACTTGATATCGATAGTCCCGAAAAAGGTCGGTTTACTAAAGAAGATCAAATTGGCCTCGAGCAATTTGTTGAAATCTTAACCAAGCATATTCATCTTTAATATAAAATGGATGTCTTCTAAGTGTATAAAACATTTAGAAGACACCCATTTTTATTTAATAGGGAATGTTAATAGATACTGTCGATATGTTGACTAAAGTACCAAAATGCCAGGCAATTATACCTCTATTCATTAGTTTTTCTGTTTAATCATTCATTTGTTAAAACAGACAATAACGATTTTTTCCGTTGTTTTTTGCTTCATATAACGCAACATCCGCATTTTGAAATAATCCTTGATATGTTAAATCGGAATCCTTTTTCCAAATCGCAATACCTGAAGATATAGTTACAGAAGGATCCGTTGTTTCAGGAATCATTTTTATAAGACTATTAACAATTTCAATAGTATCGCATAATTCTTTGTTTGGCAGATAGATGGCCATTTCCTCTCCACCCCAACGTGCACATATTCCTTCATGTTGAATATTCTGTTGCAACCGTTCTGCAATCGTTTTTAAGATTAGGTCGCCCGTTTGATGTCCAAAAGTATCATTTACCTTTTTAAAATTATCAATATCACATAATACAAAGGCGCCAAATTCATCATCTTCCATTGATTTTTCAACATAGCGATCTAAATATTTACGTGCATACAACTTTGTTAAATGATCACGATCAACCATTTCTTGCAACTGTTCTCTTAGTAATATATTGGATATAGCTAGTGAAGAATGGCGAATAATAGATTGCATAAGCTTAAAGCTATCGAAAGAGAAATAATAAGGTTCTTCATGTAAGATAGCACAATATCCTTGTACATTTTCACTAATTACTATAGGAACTGCCATCATAGAATTGTATGTTACTTTTTGATCAACTAAATTATCAAAATCTGCTACAAATAGTGGATCTACGGATTTTTCAAAATGATTTGCAATATAGTTACTATATATATTCGAACTATTATCATAGAAAAATGCAGAAGTGCCTTTTGCATTTTGATACTCATTATTTTCAACCAACGCGAAACAAATTTCAGAAGGTGTAAACGATTTGTTCAATTGTTTGATTAGAAATGATAGTATTTCTTCTTTATTTAATTGCATATTCAGTCTCTGTGACGTTTCGTTAATAAGCTGTAAATCAGACACTAAACGATGAGACTGATGATAAAGCTTTGCATTTTCGAGCGCATTACCAGAAGTATGCGCCAAATGTAGGATAAATTTCTTTTCCCTTGAGCTAAATAAATAATCTGTTGGAGCAAAAATTTGAAGTACACCATAAATACCCTGTTTCCCTTTAATAGGTGCATTTAAAAGACGATGATCTATATCTGTTGCTTGTTCAATCGTCATTTCACCTGATACAAATGCTTCGATCGTTGAAGGACGTTCTAATAGATAATCAAATACATATACATCTTCTATTTGTCTACGGTCTTGGTCATTCGATAAAATCAACTTCGATTGAAACTTAGGGAATATACTTTTAACACCATGAATCATTGCTTCAAGTATATGATTGACATCCATTGTAGAATGAAATATCTCAGTCATTTCAAATAGTTCACGATTTAACTTTTTCTCATAAGTATTGTTTTGATTAGACTTTATTATCCTAACTGTATCTGATATAAGTTTTTCTAATTCCGTCTTATAAGGCGTTTGTGCAAAAGCTTTCCATATTTGTGTTTCTTCTAGTACAAGAATCCCTAAAATTGGACTATTCTCCCCTTGTAACACAAGGACATCTCCGGCGTATTCAAAATATTGTTTTAGTTTTTCTACTAGTAAATTTGGAGACTGATGTCTTTTTTCGAAATAAGGAGCAACAGATACATAAGGAATTCCATTAGATATATAATAGCCTTCGCTGGACGTTGTTAGTGGATAAAGCATATCATGTTCAAAATTTAGAAATTCTACATTCTCTATTTTAAATTCTTGGAAGACTATCCCTTTGAACAGTTCCAAATACTCATTTGCAGTAAGTGGCTTTTCAGCACAATCTATCCACAAATCAAGCAGTTGACACTTAATATTTTGCATTATTTGTAGACTTCGCAACGTTCCATCACCTTTTTCTTTGATACGATATATGTATATTTATAACTACTTCTAGTATACACTAAATAAGTCTTTTACACTATTAACATTTCGTTTTTTTCTTTTAATTGGCACAAAACACATTATAAATTACTATAAATTATATTTCTATAACATATCCTATTAAATAAAAAAGTAATTTAGCTTGACACTATTACTCCTAACAGATAAAATGTAGCTTGTGTAAAATAAACGCAGCGGTTGTATGGTTTTGTTGTTTCATTTTGTTCCTCTACTATTAGTAGACGGGGTATAAGTAATTCGTCGGCTGCATGAACGAACATACATGAAAACAAAATGACTGCTAAGCTAAATACATCTGGTTTTTATTTTATGCCAAATAAAAAACCAATAGGAGGGACTCTAAATGTCTCGTTATACAGGTCCATCTTGGAAACTATCTCGTCGTTTAGGCATTTCTTTAAGCGGTACTGGTAAAGAAATCGAAAAACGTCCATACGCTCCAGGACAACACGGCCCAACTCAACGTAAAAAATTATCTGAGTACGGCTTACAATTACAAGAAAAACAAAAACTTCGTCATATGTTTGGTATGAACGAACGCCAATTCCACAACTTATTCGTTAAAGCTGGTAAAATGAACGGTGTTCATGGTGAAAACTTCATGATCCTTCTTGAAACTCGCTTGGACAACCTAGTTTACCGTCTTGGTTTAGCTCGCACTCGTCGCGCTGCTCGCCAATTAGTAAACCACGGTCATATCTTAGTTGATGGCAAACGCGTTGACATCCCTTCATACAGCGTAAAACCAGGTCAAGTGATTTCTCTTCGTGAAAAATCTCAAAACCTTGATGTTGTAGCTGAAGCTATCGAAGTTAACAACTTTGTACCAGAATATCTTTCATTAGATGCTGACAAAAAAGAAGGTACTTTTGTACGTCTTCCAGAACGCAGCGAATTATCTGCTGAAATCAACGAAGCATTCATCGTCGAGTTCTACTCTCGTTAGTCTTCGAGTATTTCAAAGGATATTTTTTCAAAAGCCCTGTATCCGTTATATAACGGTTGCAGGGCTTTTATCTTTTTAGAGGCATTAATAATTCATTTAAATGATTTGCTTTTTTTGGGATGAGTTTATATTTCAAAGAGAATAGGCACACAACTAGTCCGCCTTCCTTAAATCTCATATGTTATTAATGATATTACCCTTATTACAAAGGAGGTCATTATATGAAAAACAGACAATGGAATCATCCTCACTGTGGTGGAGGTTGCCATGGAATGATGCCATATCGCTTCCCACCACAAATGTTCCCTGCACAATTTGACCCACCACAAGTTTCCCCAACAAGACAATTCGTAAGAACAAACGTAATCAATACAGTTGTACCACACATTCATCCTTCACATACAACCATAGTTAACAGACACATGATTAATCATGAACATTACTTCCCACACACAGAATCTGTGGTAAATGAGTGCTTTGAAAACCATACTATGTGTGAAATGCCGCATAACCCTAGTTGCCCTCCAAAACATCATGGTATGCGCAGATAAGTGATACTCCTATTTCTTTTGACTTTTTGAAATGTAACCATTACGCTCTAGGTCACCCTCCCCTTCATATAACGATCAAGCCAGGCTATTACTGCCTGGCTTTTTATAGTATAAATATTCATTCGTGTATATATTTCCAAAATCAATCAAGGGATATATAATTGCTATGAATGGGGGAAGACTTTTCAATGGAAAAAAGTTCTAAACTATCTAAATTAAAAGACTATGCAAAACAATTAAAGCAACATTTATTTGTGCTTTATCTGTCTTACAAAGACGAAAGAACTCCGTGGTACGCTAAAGTTGTGGCAATCTGTGTAGTTGCCTATGCCTTTAGCCCAATTGATCTAATTCCTGATTTTATTCCTGTTTTAGGGTATTTAGATGACCTTATTCTTGTTCCTCTAGGAATATACATTGCTCTAAAATTGATTCCACCACATGTTATAGAAGACAATATGGTAACCGTGAAAGAATTAATACAAAATGTAAAACCAAAGAATTGGTTTGTTGGTAGTCTATTTATTATTATTTGGATTTTGTTTGCAGTTTGGATTGGTAAGATTTTAATTGAAATATACTCAAAAAATTATTAGTGCATTGATGACACCACTTAAAGTTCAGAAGAAAACTTGAAATGATGTGCATCCAGATATTGGAGAACCTTCAAAGCCTAATAAAGGTGGTATGAATAACAATAAGGGATACATTACAATAGCTCCACCTATAAATTAAAAATGGAGTATGCCCTATGCATACCCCACTTCTAATTTATTTTATTCTATAGGACCGTCCCACGCTAACATGCCGCCATCCATATTGACCACTTTATAGCCTTGATCTTCTAAAAACATCGTTGCTTGTGCACTACGAACGCCTGCATGGCAAACCATAATATACTCAAGATTTTTATCTAATTCGTTCATTCGGAATTCAAGTAATCCTAATGGAATATTTTGAGCAATGCTTATTTTCCCTGCTGCTACTTCTTCTGGTTGACGAACATCGATGATATTGATTTCTTTTCCTTCATCAATCATGTTTAATACTTCTTCTGGCGAAATGTTTTTCATTTTACATTATCTCCCTTATCGACTTTTCACTAATAGTTCAACAGCTTCTTTTATAAGTGTTTCTCTGTCCTTATCTTGTAACTGTTGCTCATCAGACATACAATGTACTAAATTAGTGCTGACAATGAGACCAATTGTACGATCGATTGCTGAACGTGAAGCGGAGAGTTGTGTAATGACAGCTTTACAATCTTTTTCTTCATCAATCATTCGAATAACACCTTTTAATTGCCCTTCAATACGTTTCAGGCGATTACGAATTTGATCGTTATATTCCATTTGCTTCACTCCTTGACTCCTTATTATACATAACGTGTAACTTGTTTAGATAATATACCCCTTAAGGTATCCTGTCAAGAAAATAGAATAAAAACAAATACCTTGAAATTATATACCCCTGGTAGTATATTATAAATACCTAACAGGGTATACAAAAGGAGTTGTTGCATGTATTTCTTATCATTTTTGAAGAAAAATCAGCTAATTATTCATATTTAATCAGAATTGATGCTCGTGTTATAAAATCTTTAAATTATGAAAGCGTCACTTATGTAGCTGGGATTATAACGCATTTATAAAGGAGTAATAATATGACGGATTTAGATGTAACTGTATATTCAACCGATAATTGCGGGTATTGTGAATTGATGAAGAATTTCTTGCATGAACAAAACATTGAATACAAGGTCATCAATATTCGCCACAATCCCGATATGGCGCAATATTTAATGCAACAAACAGGACGCCTTGGGGCACCTCAAACATTGATTAATGGTGAATGGGTACTTGGGTATGATCCAAATACAGCGATGAAAATAATTGAAAAATCTAAACGCTTTTCATCAATGAATGGAGACTAAAAAATGGAATGGATAGTTATATTACTTGTTGTTGTCGTCTTTTTCTACTTCCGTACGAAAACAGCAAAAGGTGTAAAAAATATTTCAACACAAGATTTAAAAGGAATGCTACAAAGTAAAGATAAACAATTCATTGATGTGCGTACAACTGGAGAATATAAAGCGCGTCATATTTCAGAATTTAAAAATATTCCACTTGATCAACTGCCAGCCAAAGTAAGTACATTAAACAGTGAGAAGGCTATTGTTGTTATTTGCCAAAGTGGTATGCGTAGTTCTCGTGCAGCAGGTATTTTAGCAAAAGCTGGATTCCAGAAAGTATATAATGTCAAGGGTGGCATGAGTCGCTGGTAATAAATTCTAATCTATAAGTTATGTTATAATGACGCATAACTTATGGATTTTTTTGTAGAGAGGAGTAATGCTTGTTGAAGCTAATATCTATATGCCCAAGCAATACTGAAATTGTAGCTTATTTAGGACTTGAAGAAAGTCTTATTGCGGTTGATGACTATTCAGATTGGCCTGCTAGTATTGCAGATTTGCCTAAATTAGGACCTGATTTATCAATTGATATGGATCAACTTGAAAAGTTGGAGCCCGATTTAGTCTTAGCCTCGTTAAGTGTACCAGGCATGGAGAAAAATGTGGCTGAATTAGAACGGAGAGGTATTCCTCATATCGTATTAAATTCCAATAGTCTAGCAGAAATTGCAGAGGATCTAAGAGTAGTGGCACAAGCCTGTCACATTCCAGACCAAGGTATGACGAGGGCTTCTCAATTTGAAGATTTTATCAAGCATATGCGAAAAATCGCAAAAGACTGCACCGAGTTTCCTTCTTGTTATTGGGAATGGTGGCCAAATCCTATCTTTACCCCAGGACATGTAAATTGGCTGACAGAAATTAGTGCTATTGCTGGCGGTCGTAATCTATTTCAAGATGTAGAGCTGGCCAGTGTACAAACTGATTGGGAAGACATTCGTTTGCGCAATCCCGATTATATTTTTCTAGCATGGGTTGGAGTGCAATATGAACGAGTTAAACCTTCTCTAATTATGAAAAGACCAGGTTGGCCTGAGTTGTCTGCAATTGTAAATAGTCGCTTGCATGTAATGGAAGAGTGGCTCTATTGTCGACCATCCCCTCGCTTGTTAGAAGGGGCATTGAAATTAGCACAAATCTTACATCCTGACAAATACAATAATATAGAGCTCCCTGAATGGATTGGTAAAATAAAATAGATTTCTTCAATATTTAGAATAGATCAATCTGAAAAAGAAAAATGCCTATACCTGATGAACAGGATAGGCATTTTTTATTTTGTTACTTTTTTACCTGGTTACACCTACCAGTATGACGGCTAGCTTTGATCTGCTTCATAATTACTAAACTTATTGGCATCACGCAACTGGCGATCGGTACCACTCATCTTGCTAAAAATCAGCTTCTAATTAAATTTGACCATGTGGTATTTTTTCTTACCTCGACGAATAATTGAGAATGCGTCTTCCATGCGGTCTTTTGCATCGATTACGTATTCAAGTTCTTTAACTTTTTCACCATTTACTGAGATCGCACCATTCGCTACATCTTCACGTGCTTGACGTTTAGAAGATGAAATGTTCGCTTCTACTAATAGATCAACGATGTTTTTGTCTTCTTTCGCTACTTCTACTGATGGAACACCTGAGAAAGCCACTTTCATTTCGTCTACTGAAAGTGATTTAAGGTCACCTGAGAATAAGGCAGAAGTGATACGGAGTGCTTGGTCTAAGCCTTCTTCACCATGAATTTGTTTTGTCATTTCAGCAGCTAATGTTTTTTGAGCTTCTCTTAAATGTGGTTCTGTTTCCACTTTTTCTTCTAAAGATTCAATTTCAGAACGAGTTAAGAATGTAAAGATTTTCAAGTATTTCACAACATCTGCATCTGCAGTGTTTAACCAGAATTGGTAGAACTCGTATGGAGAAGTTTTTTCAGCGTCTAACCAAACTGCTCCACCAGCTGTTTTACCGAATTTCGTACCATCAGATTTTGTTACCAATGGAATTGTAATACCAAATGCTTTAGCATCTTCATCATGTGTTTTACGAATCACTTCTAGACCTGTTGTAATGTTACCCCATTGGTCAGAACCACCCACTTGAATACGTACATCGTAGTTGTCGTATAGATGATTGAAATCCATCCCTTGTATTAATGTGTAAGTGAATTCAGTGAACGATAAACCTGATTCTAAACGAGAAGAAATAGTATCTTTACTTAGCATGTAATTGATATTGATTAATTTACCGTAATCACGTAAAAATTCGATTGTACTTAGTTTCCCTACCCAATCATAGTTATTGACCAGTTGTGCTCCGTTATTGTCTTCTGAGAAATCAAAAATACGTTCAAGCTGCGCTTTGATACTTGCAACATTGTGATCGATTTGTTCAGCAGTTAGTAGGTTTCGTTCTGTAGAGCGTCCTGATGGATCACCAATCATACCTGTTGCACCACCAACAAGAAGTATCGGACGATGGCCTGCTTGTTGGAAGCGGCGCAATGTTAACATTGGTACAATATGACCAATATGCATTGAATCTGCAGTTGGGTCAACACCTACGTATAGTGAAACTTTCTCTTCATTCAATAATTTTTCCATACCTTCAGCATCAGTTTGTTGGTACAACAAACCTCGCCATTGTAAATCTTCTAATAATGCATTTGTCATAGTAATTCCCTCCTAAAATATAAAAACGCCCCTGCATAATAAAATGCAGGGACGTTAATTACAAATTTAACGCGGTACCACCCAGCTTGAAGAATACATGATTCTCCCGCTTTAATCGCTTTATCGCAGCGGCTGCGTTCTCGCTCCAAATGTGTAATTCGCGTCCATACTGTGACTAGCTTACACCAAACGCTAGCTCTCTAAACAGGGAATATGTTCACTACTGCGCACTCTTCTACGCCAGAAAACTATTATGACTATTGTACTTCATTTTAAATAGTTGTCAATAAGTATTATTATTGTGGTTTTGAATTATGGTATAATAGACAATATTTTAGAAGGTTATTAGTATCCGTATTGTTTTTATTTGAATCTAAAAGCCAATACTGCTGACTTTTTTTGATAATACTCAAAAATACGGATAAAACTTCAGATAAATGGAATAAAATCCATAAAAAGAGGTAAGGTTTAATCATATGACTATTCTATTTTTCAAATAGCTATGCTTATTATTTTGTTACATACTCAATTTTGGATGCTTATTCTATTCTTTTTAGCAACAAGCTAACTACAATTTGAATAACCTTATACTCCATGATCTTAAATCAGACATAGTATGCTACTACAAATAGTAGCCACATAGAAATAGACCCTTGTCGGATGCAGCAATGGTTATTTCTTCAAAACATTTAAAGGAGGTAGGCCAACTGTCAAAAGCGCACCATCCTATCTTTATGATTATAGAGATATAGATTTTTGGCATTGGTCGTGTGATCGAAAATATGAAAGAATGGATAGCCAATATAAATCAAAAGCTCGATGAATTATCAAAAACAACATGGATGAAATATTTCCGCATTTCATCTAGCGTTATCTGGAACTTATTATTAATCTTCATCATCTTTGTTGTAATGGGTACAGTATTTGTCGGCTCGATTGGTGCTGGTTACTTTGCTTCACTTGTAAAGGATGAACCTTTACGATCAAAAGCTGAAATGCGAAGTGCAATCTTCAATTACGATGAAACCAGTACACTCTATTTTGCTAGCAATAAGTATCTCGGGAAAATGCGTACAGACCTTGAGCGTCAAGAGACAACTTTGAATCAAATTTCGCCAAATGTCATAAACGCCGTTCTTGCTACAGAGGATGAATATTTCTATCAACATAAGGGGATTGTCCCAAAAGCAGTATTTCGAGGTCTTTTGCAAGATGTTAGTAACTCAAACAACCAAACAGGTGGGTCAACCTTAACACAGCAATTGATCAAAAACCAAATCTTAACTAATGAAGTTTCTTATGAACGAAAAGCAAAAGAATTACTTCTAGCCATGCGTTTAGAACATTTTATGACAAAGGATGAAATTTTAGAGGCGTATCTAAATGTTATTCCATATGGTCGAAATTCAAGTGGTCGCAATATTGCTGGAGTTGAGACTGCTGCTGAAGGGATATTTAACAAAAATGCCAAGGATTTAAACTTAGCGCAATCAGCATATATCGCAGGGATACCTCAATCTCCATATGCGTATACTCCATTTACACAAAAAGGTGTTCTAAAAGACAAAAAGAGTCTTCAACTCGGTATTAACAGAATGAAAACTGTTTTATATCGCATGCATGAAACTGGTTATATTACAGATCAACAATATAAAAAAGCATTAAAATATAATATTACGAAAGATTTCAGGAAACCGGAAGTTCGACCTGAAGAAAAATATCCATACGTAACATACGAAATTGAAAGTCGCGCAAAAGACATTATGGCAGAAATTTTAGCGAAGAAAGATGGCATCGACGCTGATCGCTTAAAAAATGAGCCGAAACTAAAAGAAAAGTATGTAATTCTGGCAGACCGTGAATTACGTTCTAAAGGATATAAAATTTACTCTACAATTGATAAACAAATGTATGACTCCATGCAAAAGGTGAAAGATAATTTCCCTTATTACGGTACAACCTTTACTAAACAAGTAACCGATCCAGAGACTGGCAAGGTAAGCACTGTCAATGATCCAGTTCAAGTTGGTAGTATTGTAATTGAGAACAAAACAGGGAAAATTTTAAGTTTTATCGGTGGTCGTGATCATAAGTTAGAAGAATTAAATCATGCAACGCAAGCTAAACGCTCTAATGGTTCTACTATGAAACCATTACTAGTATATGCACCAGCAATTCAATACGGATTAATTGGTGCCGGTAGCCCAGTGGCTGATGTTAAATTTAGTCTTGGCTCTTGGTCACCTTCAAACTATACTGAAACTGACGAACGAGGGTTAATATCTGCACGTGAAGCTTTAAAAGATTCACAAAACTTACCTGCCATTCGTTTATATGCTCAAATCATGAACCGAAAACCTGCTAACTTATTAGTTAAAAATGGATTTACAAGTTTAGATGCAGATGACTACACAAACTATTCAACTGCAATTGGTGCCTTAAAGTATGGCGTCACTGTTGAAGAAAATACCAATGCATTCGCAACATTTGCAAATGAAGGTAAGTTCGTTGATGCCTATATGATTTCAAAAATTGTTGATAACAAAGGCAATATAGTGTACAAACACAAATCAAAAGCAAAACAAGTTTATAGTAAACAAACAGCGTATATCACAACAGATATGCTTAGAGATGTTTTAAAACAAGGTACAGGTACAACGGCTAATAGCAATTTAAAATTCCGTGCAGATTTTGCTGCTAAAACCGGTACTTCTCAACAATATAATGATGTATGGCTAGTCGGTTACAATCCTGATATCTCTTTAGGCGTTTGGATGGGATACGATCAACCAAAAACTTTGTATCAGGGTAATAGTATTTATGGTCAACCAAGTACTCGTATAAACCTAATGTGGGCTCGTTTAATGAATTCAGTTTACGATACGAATCCAAAGTTAGCTACAGCAAATGGTAAAACCTTTAAACAGCCATCAGGCGTTGTTAGCCAAACATTCTGCGGTATTACAGGTCATGCATATACAAGTGCATGTGCTGGAAATGCACGAACAGATTTATTTAACGCAAACGTTATGCTACCAGGTCCTGAAACAGCATTCGCTGGCGGTGGTTTAACTGATGCCTTTAAGCAAAGTATGCTAAGTCCATTTGGTGGAGATTATTCAAAACTATTCGGTGCCAAAGCGAAAGCAGAAGAGGAAAAAAAGAAGGAAAAAGAACAGAAAAAGAAAGAAACTGAAAATAATACAAGAAACCCGAATACCAACAACAATTCGAATAACACAAATGGCTCAAATAATTCGAATAGTAATGCGGGTAATTCAAATTCAGGTAATAAGAACAATAATAATTCAAATAACAACTCGAATGGCTCAGGTAATTCAAATAAGCCAGGTAACTCAGGTAACTCGGGTAACTCAGGTAACTCGGGTAACTCAGGTAACTCGGGTAACTCAGGTAACTCAGGTAACTCGGGTAACTCAGGTAACTCAGGTAACTCGGGTAACTCGGGTAACTCGGGTAACTCGGGTAACTCGGGTAACTCGGGTAACTCGGGTAACTCGGGTAACTCAGGATCTGATGGTTCTAACAATAATGGAGACCAAGGCAATGATTCTGGGTCAAATGGTGAATAAAAATTAGAGAGTGAGATATCTATCTCACTCTTTTTTTGTTGGAAATTCATGAAAATTAAAGCTATGATTCATGTAGATTCATAAAAGTAAACAACAAAAAAGGCATCTCAATAGTCTCCCCTGAACTTTGAGATGCCTTTCAATTATTCAGACATGTTGCTCAATAAACATGTCTACTTTTTTATAAGAAATATACCCCTTTATTTTTATCCCCATTATACGCAAACACCAGCTAGTCCAGCATTAGACTCTTAAAATGCTATTAATCTTCCATTGTAGATAAATCACCTGTAGGTAGATCAAGTTCCCATGCTTTTAGAACACGACGCATAATTTTACCACTTCGTGTTTTAGGTAATTTATCTTTAAATTCAATCTCACGCGGTGCAGCATGTGCTGCTAAACCCGTTTTGACAAATTGTTTAATTTCTTCTTCCAGTTCAACTGATGGTTCAATACCTTCTATTAATGCAATAAATGCTTTAATAATTTCTCCACGTACAGGATCTGGTTTACCAATTACACCCGCTTCAAGAATTAATGGATGCTCCAGTAATTTACTTTCCACTTCAAATGGGCCAACTCGTTCTCCAGCTGTCATGATAATATCATCTATACGTCCTTGGAACCAAAAGTAGCCATCATCATCCATATAAGCAGAATCACCTGAAACATACCATTCTCCTGCTAAGAAGTAAGATTCATAGCGAGCAGAGTTATTCCAAATTTGACGCATCATTGATGGCCACCCTTTTCTAAACGCTAAATTCCCCATTGTAAATGGTGGTAGCTCATTCCCTTGGTCATCTACGATTGCCGCTTTAATACCTGGGATTGGTTTACCCATCGAACCTGGTTTAATCTCCATTGAAGGGTAATTACAAATCATTTGGGCACCTGTTTCAGTCATCCACCATGTATCATGAATACGATGATGAAGTACCTGATATCCCCATTTAACAACTTCTGGATTTAGCGGTTCACCAACAGATACAACTTGACGTAAAGCAGATAAATCATAGTCTTTAAGAACATCATTACCAGCACCCATTAACATACGGAACGCAGTAGGTGCACTATACCAAACTGTGACTCCATAATTTTGTAAAGCTTTATACCATGATTGAGGCGAAAAACGACCTCCTATAACTACAACTGTAGTTCCTACTAACCATGGACCAAAAATGCCATATGCTGTTCCAGTAACCCAACCAGGGTCTGCGGTACACCAGTAAATATCATCTTCTCTTAGATCAAGCACCCATTTAGCTGTTTGATATTGTTGAAGCATTGCATTGTGTACATGCAATACCCCTTTAGGTTTTCCAGTAGAACCAGATGTATAATGGAGTACCAGCCCATCTTCGCGGTCAACCCATTCAATATCAGTTTCAACTGAAGCCTCTTCTAAAAGTTTTTGAAGATCCTTGATTTGTTCGGTTTCTTCAATGTTTTCGCCTACAAGAAATACGGTCTTTAGTAGAGGAAGACGATCAAGCGGCACTCGTTTTAATAAAGATGGTGTTGTCACTAACGCACTTGCACCACTATCACTTAAACGATCGTATACAGCACCCTCCATAAAGGCTTCAAAAAGTGGGCCAACAATAATTCCTTTTTTAATACTACCTATTATTGAAAAATATAATTCTGGTGAGCGAGGCATAAAGACAAAAAGACGGTCCCCTTTTTCTAAACCTGCTTGTTGAAATACATTAGCAGCTTTATTTGTCCATTCCTTTACGTCTTGAAAAGTATAAGATTCTGTTCTCGTCCCACCTTCAAAGTAAAGAGCAACTTTGTTTCTTAGTTCAGATTCAGCGTGTCGATCTACTGCTTCATAAGCCATATTAACTAGACCTGTATGAGACCAACTAAAGGCTTGTTCTGTTTCCTTCCAATCAAATGTTTCTTTCACTTCATCATAGTCATGAAATTGATATTCACCTTTTGTTACCAGTAACGGTTCAATCCTCAATATCAATACCCCCTTATCTCAACTATTACCATCTATTATATAACAGCTTTAACCTATTGTATAACAAAAATTTTTAGAGAATTCCAATAATTTTATCGACAGCATAAATACACATAAATTTCTCATTTATGAGGTTTTTTTCTACTTTACTCATGTATAATAAATTAAAAAAGAAAAGCGAGGAGGTGTGTAAATGGAACATCTTCGAACATATTATTCAAAGAAAATAGAATCTTCTCTCGGAACGATTGTTGTGGAAGGCCCTATTGCTACTGAAAGTCTTCAATCGCTTAAGTTTCATGACGGTTTGACGGCTTTCCGGATACCCGAACAACAATTTGCTGCAATCGTAGAAATTTCGAAACTACCTGAAGGTCGAATGATTATTGCTCGTTTAGATCAAACAATTATTGCATATGCAACTTTTCTTTATCCAGATCCTCTTGAACGTTGGTCAGAGGGGAAAATGGATAACTTAATAGAATTAGGAGCTATTGAAGTCGCACCTGAATTCCGTGGAACTGGAGTCGGGAAAAGTATACTGCAAGTATCAATGATGGACGATGCGATGGATGATTACATTGTAATCACAACAGAATATTACTGGCATTGGGATCTAAAAAGAACGGGGCTTAATGTGTGGGAATACCGTAAAGTAATGGAGAAAATGATGCAAGCAGGAGGATTAGAAGTGGCAGCAACTGATGATCCTGAGATTTCCTCTCATCCCGCTAACTGTTTAATGGTAAGAATCGGAAGGCGAGTCGATCAAGATTCAATTGAAAAGTTTGACCAATTACGTTTTATGAATCGTTATATGTACTGATTATTAAAAAAGGGGTGATATGATGTTAGTTGAAGAAATAATGAATACCAGTGTTATTGCATTGCAGCCATCTCATACGATAAAAGATGCAGTCAAAATTATGAAAGAGCATAAAATTCGACATTTACCAATAACTGATAATCATAACAAATTAGTGGGGCTTATTACAGAAAGAGATTTAAAAAATGCACTCCCCTCCTCTCTTTTAAAAAATATAGATCAAAGTATATACGAACAAACATTAGAAACCGTGATGATTTCTCAACCAATTGTAGGACATCCACTTGATTTTATCGAAGAAGTAGCATTGATTTTATATGAACACCGGATTGGTTGCATGCCTATAGTAAGCGGTGGGCAGTTAGTCGGTATAATTACAGGAACCGATTTATTGTACACATACATTGAAATTACAGGTGCCACAAAACCTAGTTCTCAAATTGAGATCCGAGTTTGCGATAAAATTGGTACACTTCATGAAATTGCCAGAATTTTCACAAACCACCATGCAAGTATTTTAAGTATGCTAGTTTATCCTGATACACAAGATGAAAAACAAAAGATTCTATCAATTCGTGTAACAATCATGAATCCTCTATCAATCATTGATGATTTACGTAAGGAAGGATTTGATGTGCTATGGCCAAATATGCCGGGCATCAATCGCCAATAAAAAAAGCGATTTTTGTTTATTCAACTGATCAATTAGACTATAAATTTTCTGATACACACCCATTTAACCAAAAAAGGCTTCAATTAACAGTAGACCTTCTTGAAAGCATTAAAGTGCTAGACGAAGACGATATTATCCAGCCTCGTAATGCAACCTTGGAAGAACTTCTTCTCGGACATGATCTACGTTACATAGAGGCTGTTAAAATGGCGGGACATGGCGAACTTACTCCTAAACAAGGCGAGGCTTTTGGAATCGGAACTGAAGATACTCCTATATTTCCCAATATGCATGAAGCGAGTGCAAAAATTGTAGGTGGTACTCTCACAGCTTGTGATTATGTCATGCAAGGTAAGTCTCTACATGCATTGAACCTCGGAGGAGGCCTTCATCACGGCTTCAAAGGTCGCGCATCTGGATTTTGTATTTATAATGATAGTACTGTAGCAATTAAATATATGCAGAAGAAATATAATGCACGTGTTCTATATATTGATACAGATGCTCATCATGGTGATGGTGTACAATGGAGTTTTTATGACGATCCAAACGTTTGCACTGTCTCGATTCATGAAACAGGTCGTTATCTATTTCCTGGAACTGGAGCTGTTACAGAAAGAGGCAGTGGACAAGGCTATGGAACATCTTTTAATCTTCCAATTGACGCCTTCACAGAAGACGAATCCTTTTTAGATGTCTATAGAACTGCATTACGTGAAATTACAGCTTTCTTTAAACCTGATGTCATACTATCTCAAAATGGTGCTGATGCTCATTATTTTGATCCCTTAACGCACCTTTATGGAACGATGAATATTTATAAGGAAATTCCTAAACTGGCTCATGAGTTGGCTCATGAATTTTGTGATGGCAAATGGATTGCAGTTGGAGGCGGTGGCTATGATATTTGGAGAGTAGTACCTCGTGCATGGTCACTAATATGGACAGAAATGACAGATCAACCATTGCCAACAGGTGAACTTCCTCAAACTTGGATTGATAAATGGCAAAAAGAATCACCTGTAAAGCTCATTCCTACTTGGATGGATCCCGAAAACCTTTATGAGCCCATACCTCGTAAAGCTGAAATCACGGAAAAAAACCATCAAGTTCTCGAAAAAGCGTTATATCAAATCCGATCAGAAAAAAGCAAATCTATCTAGTCACGCTAACTAAGTAGTCATTTCAACTATAAGTTTTTATAAATTATATTAATAGAGGCGATCATATGCTCAAACAGGCAACACTAAAGGAAGCTACTATTGCTGCAGAATTAGCATTACTACTATGGCCAAATCATTCTATAGAGGAATTTACGCATGATATGCAACGGTATATTTCTTCTGAAGATGTAGCAATTTTTTTGGCTTACTATAAAGATGAAGCGATTGGCTTTGCACAATGTCAATTACGAAGTGATTATGTCGAGGGAACTGAATCTAATCCAGTTGGTTATTTAGAAGGACTTTTTGTTAAAGAATCATTTCGCCAACAAGGCTATGCAAGATTACTAGTAACTCATTGCGAACATTGGGCAAAACAAAAAGGATGTATGGAATTTGCAAGTGACTGCGAATTACATAATGAAGAAAGTCTAGCCATGCACTTAAAATTAGGATTCACAGAGGCGAATCGTATAATATGCTTTACGAAAAAACTTTAAAATAAAAAAAGGCCCGTTTCTTTCTCCATTATTAAATAGAAAAAGAAACAGCCTTTTTTGTTATTTCGTTGAACTTCTGTCTTCAATGCGGTGAGGTAATATGAAATCCGCTTCGTCTACGTGCTCTTTGTTCATATATTTCGTCAGTAATCGCATTGACACCGCACCGATATCATAAAGTGGTAGTACAACGCTTGTTAATTGAGGACGAACCATACGAGCCAATTTTGAATTTTCAAAGCTAATTATTTCATAATCAACTGGAACTTTTTTGCCCAAATCTTGTGCACCATGAATAATACCGATTGCTAATTCATCACTTCCTACAAAAAATGCAGTTGGTGGATCTTGTAGACTACTTAAAGTATTAAAATCCTCTAAACCACTATCATATGAATCCTCAGAAGCAATGACTAAATTGTCATCTACTTCAATGCCAGCTTCTTCTAATGCTTTTTTATAGCCCTCAAATTTATAGTTCTTATTAATAGTAGATGTAAATGGTCCAGACACATATGCTATACGTTTATGTCCATTATCGACAAATCGTTTAACAGCTTCATACGCAGCTTGTAAATAGTCAATATTAACAGAAGACACTGATTTTGATTCATCGATAGATCCTGCCAAAACGATTGGAACAGGTGAATGGCTCATTTTATTTTGTAACTCATCAGTTACCTGATCACTCATCATCACGATACCATCAACTTGTTTTCCATACATATTGTCTAATAATTGCAATTCTTTTTCTTCTCGTTGGTCAGAGTTTGAAAGAATGATGTTATAGCGATACATTGTCGCAACATCTTCAATACCACGAGCTAATTCCGCGTAGAAAATATTTGAAATATCCGGAATAATAACGCCAACAGTTGTCGTCTTTTTACTTGCTAAGCCACGAGCGACCGCATTAGGTCTGTACTCTAATCGTGCAATAACATCGAGCACTTTTTTTCTTGTAGTTGGTTTAACGTTCGGATTTCCATTCACAACACGAGAAACCGTTGCCATTGAAACATTCGCTTCTCGTGCAACATCATAAATTGTTACGGTCACTTGATGACACCCCTTTTCGTATCTTGTTTTAATGATACGATAAATTGGAAGCGATTTTCAAGAAAATAAAAGTGACGATTCTAGTAATTTGAATCGTCACCTAATAAATTTATGCTTGTACTTGATAATTTTTCATGAAATTTTGGATTTGGTCATAAAAATCATCAAATTGCGGAATACTCATTTGTTGTTGAGCATCAGATAATGCAACTGCTGGATCTGGATGAACTTCTGCCATAACACCATCAGCACCAATTGCAATAGCCGCTTTTGCACATGGTAATAGTAAATCTCGTCGACCAGTTGAGTGGGTTACATCCACAAAGACTGGTAAATGCGTTTCTTGTTTTAAAACTGGAACAGCCGAAATATCTAATGTATTACGTGTTGCTTTTTCATAAGTACGGATACCACGTTCACAAAGGATAATTTGGTCATTCCCCTTAGAAATAATGTACTCAGCCGCATTGATAAATTCATCAATTGTTGCAGCAATACCACGTTTTAAAAGCACTGGTTTTTTTGTTGCACCTGCTGCTTTTAACAACTCAAAGTTTTGCATATTACGTGCACCGATTTGGATTACATCAATGTAATCTAAGGCTTCTTCTAAGTGAGATGGTGTAACGATTTCAGAAACAATACCTACACCGTATTTTTGACCAACTTCTTTAAGAATCTTCAACCCTTCAAGACCTAGACCTTGGAAATCATATGGTGAAGTACGAGGTTTATAAGCTCCCCCGCGCATTAATTTTAAACCTTTTGCTTGAATAGATTCTGCAACAGCAGCAGTTTGTTCATAAGACTCTACAGCACATGGACCAAAGACAAATGTAGGTTTGCCCTTTCCGATTGGTTCACCGTTTACTGTAACAATCGTATCCTCTGGTTTACGTTTACGCGATACTAATAGTTCTTTTTTATGATTCGTTTCTTGTAGTTTTAAGGCTGATTTGAAAATCTCTTTAAAAATATGCTCAATTGTACCTTGACTTAATGGACCTTGATGATTTTCTTTCAATAGATTCAACATATGTCTCTCACGAAGAGGGTCATAACGGTTTACACCTTGTTTCTCTTTAACTTTTCCAATTTCTTGTACTACTTCAGCACGTTCATTGATTAAACGTAAAATTTCAAGGTTTAATTCATCGACGCTGTCACGTAAGTGATCTAAATTTTGATGACTCATTGCCGTTTCTCCTCTCTTCCTCGTATCAGGTACTTTCAGAAGTCTGAAAACTATGATACATTTTATGATATTAGGAACATTATAATCAATTCCACCATGAATGTCACGTATTTTTTCTTTAGCGCTTCAACGCGATAAAGTTAGTGCATAGGAACATTATAATCAATTCCACTAAGAATGTCACGTATTTTTTCTTTAGCGCTTCAACGCGATAAAGTTCGCATACTTATTTTATGCTAGAAAGGTTGTGTAAATGTGGCTTCAAAGCTTTTTGCATTAGATATTGGAACACGTTCTGTCGTTGGTATTATTTTAGAAGAACAAGATAACAGTTTCCATGTAGTCGATTTAATCGCAGAAGAACACAAAGAACGTGCTATGGTAGATGGCCAAATACATAATGTAATACATGTTGCAACAGTCATCCAACATATTAAAGAAAAATTAGAAGAAAAACATGGCCCACTTCACTCAGTAAGTGTAGCAGCTGCAGGACGAGCATTAAAAACCGAACAAGCATCGGTCACTCTAGATATTAAAAATCGTCCCGTTATGACAGAAGATGATATCAGTCGCTTAGAATTAGCAGCCGTACAAAAGGCACAACAACAATTACTTGACCATAAAGAAAATAATAACGGTAGTCATTATTATTGCGTTGGTTATTCTGTTTTATACTACAGATTAGATAGTGAAGAAATTGGTAATTTAATGGATCAGCAAGGCGAGACAGCAGAAGTAGAGGTAATTGCTACATTCTTGCCGAGAGTCGTCGTAGAATCACTGCTAGCTGCCTTAAAACGTGCCGATTTGGAAATGGAAGGATTAACTTTAGAACCAATCGCAGCAATTAATGCTTTAATTCCTACAACGATGCGGCGTTTAAATATTGCACTCGTTGATATCGGTGCTGGAACATCCGATATTGCCATTACAAATAGAAGCACAGTTACAGCATATGGAATGGTGCCAACTGCTGGAGATGAAATTACAGAGGCATTAAGTGATCATTACTTGTTAGATTTCCCTGTTGCAGAAAAAGTAAAACGTGATATGTCCAAATATGATGAGATTATGATTTCAGACATTTTAGGTTTTGAGCAACTTTACTCAAAAAATGAAATAATGAATACTTTACGTCCTGCAGTCACATCGCTTGCAGCTGCAATTGGTAATGAGATTCTTCGTCTTAATAGCAATGAAGCTCCAAAAGCAGTATTACTTGTAGGTGGAGGAAGTTTAACACCAGAAATCACAGATGAATTATGTAAAGTTCTTGAAATTCCCAATAATCGTGTTGGCGTTCGTGGTATTGATGCCATCCAAAAACTAACTCGGGAAGCTCATGTTCCAGCTTCACCTGAGCTTGTAACACCTATTGGTATTGCGATTTCCGCGAAAAGTTCACCGATTAAATACATGTCTGTAAAAGTAAATAATCAAATCATCCGTCTATTCGAATTAAAAGAAATGACTGTTGCAGATGCACTATTAGCAGCAAATGTTAGCATTAATCGATTATATGGAAAACCAGGATTGGCTATGTGCATAAAAGTGAACGGACAAGATATCTTCGTACCAGGTGAACATGGTAGCCCTACAGAGATTTTTGTAAACGGTGAAAAAACAACAACCAAACATCCTATTCAAAATAATGATGTAATCGAACTGATCGAAGGGATTAATGGTGAACCTGCCAGGGCAACCATTCAAGACATGATTGAATTTAACGAAAAACGTACTGTATACGTGGATAATCAGCCATTTTCAATCGAGCCAAGTTTAATATTAAATGGACAACCTGCTAAAATGAAAACAACGCTTCAAGATGGTGATGTATTAACAATAGAAACGGCTGAGAATGTTGAACAAATTTTAAAATGGTTAGAAAAAGAAGCTCTATTAAATAAACTTCATCCATTTACCATCTCTTTTGATGGTAATAATTTACAATTACCAAATTTTAATAATGTTATACTTATAAACAATCAACCTGCGAAATCCTATTTCAAAATACAAGATGGAGATCAAATTCGTATTCAAGATAAGAGTAATCCAACTGTGCTTGATATAGCTGAACATTTGAATATGCTAATAGAAAATCGTATTTTCGTAACATTCCAAGATGAACAATTAGAGTTGAAAAAACAGTGCTTCGAAATATTAGTAAACGGGCAACCTGCGAATGTCATGACCGTTATTCGTAGTGGAGATACGATTCAGTTTTTACCATCTGAATCCTCTAATTGGATTTATCAAGATGTCTTCCGCTATTCAAATTGGCAATTGCCTACAAATTTCAAAGGAACCTTTGAAATATTGCGAAATGATGAACCTTCTCATTTTGATGGAGAAATCTTTGGTGGAGATCAACTCAAGATTCACCTTATTCCAGCGACGATAACTCACTCCACACAAAAAAGCACTGCAGAGTAATGTCTGCAGTGCTTCTTCGTATTATTTTGTTTCTTTTTCAGCTGTTTCAGTTAAGGCTTCTTCAATTGCAGCGCTAACTGTTGTATGTTCTTTGTTTTCTGCTTCGTATTCAGCAATTGTTTTTTCCATCGTTTCCATAATATCTAAAGGTTCTTCACCTTCATATGAAACAGTACCATCATCAAATGGTGGAGTTGCAGTTGATTTTAAAGATTTTACTTTACCGACTAATTGACCAGATTGTGCTTGTACCATTTTAGAAAGTTCCACTGTTTTTTCTTTTGCTGAATTAGTAAATCCAGCACTTTTTTCTTTAAATTGACTTGCTTGAACAGCTACATCAGTGCGTAACTCTTTCCCTGCTTTAGGAGCCAAAAATAGTGCAGTTGCAGCACCAACTACGCCTCCAACAAAAGCACCAATGATAAAATCTTTTATATTAACGCTTCCATCATCATTCGTATATAAAGATTCAGAACGTCTTTCATATGTTTGCGGTAAATAAGTTTGACCATTTTCTTCATAGCCTACGTTTCTTACTTCACTGTAATTTGGTTTTTGCTCTACCATACTACTTATACCCCCTTATTATTTGCGCTTTCTTGTCTTTGGTGCATCTTCATAAATCGTTTCATTTTCAACGGATTTTTGTTTTTTCATCTTTTCACGAATTCCGATAAAGGCATTTCCCCATTGGATTACTTGAGCAATTTGATCGCTGTTTTTTGTTACATTCGTGTTAATTGATGAAGTTACATTTTTCACTGAATCGCTTAAACCACTAACAGAATCCCCAAAACCTTTAACAGCATTAACTACTGAGTTCAATTGTTGAGATTTTTCTTGAATATCTTCAGCAAGCATATTTGTCTTTTCTAATAGGCTTGTAGATTCTCGAGTGATTCCTTCCATTTGGCCTTCAATACCAGCCATTGTATTTGCAACATTATTCATTGTCTTTTTCAACGAATTTAATGTCATTGCTAAACTTACACATAGCACTAGAAAACCAATTGCTGCTACTAATGCTGCAATGTATAGAATAACGATCATTTTAATACCCCCCATTCTCTATATATGGATTTTCCCACAAAATAAGTGTATTTAAACATCACTTACCTAATTACATTCTACAAATTTTTTCTATATCCTGCCATAGAAATATTATCCCATTCATTCAGCCTGAATAAACAAATTTTTTTACTTCTTATTATATCTAGTTCATTACAACTATATTATGTATGCTCAAGCAAATCAATCATGCTAAACTTTTGGATAAAATCTGTTGCTTGTAAAACAAACAATAAAGGTTAATCCCTCTTAAAAAAACTACGGAAAACAAACTATATCGTTTTCCGCAGTTTCATTTTAACATATCTAATAGATGAACTCTGCCATTCTATTTTTCTTTTAATAAATCCTCAAATGCTTCTTGGAATTTGTGAATATCTCCTGCACCCATAAATAGGAATACGGAATTTTTATGTTCTAATAATTCTGGTATACAATCCATTGTTAATAAATTGCAGTCTTCGATTAGATCAGCTAAATCGTTGATTGATAATGCCCCAGCTTTTTCACGTGCAGATCCGAAAATGTCACATAAATATACACAATCAGATTGACTTAAGCTATTCGCAAAGTTTTGCAGGAATGCTTGCGTGCGTGTGAAAGTATGTGGTTGGAAAATAGCAACAAGTTCACGATCCGGATATTTTTGACGCGCAGATTGAATCGTTGCACTAATCTCAGTTGGGTGATGTGCATAGTCATCGATTAATGTACGTTCACCAAAATCTGTTTCTGTAAAGCGACGTTTTACACCATGATAAGTATGAAGGCGTTCTTGTATTAACTCTGCAGGAAGTCCTTCATAGTGACAAAGTGAGATAACAGCTAAAGTATTTAACACATTGTGGTCACCGAACATTGGGATAAAGAATTTGTTATAAAACTCGTTACGAACATAAACTTCAAAAGAAGTACCTTTTGTCGTTTTTTCTACATTACGAGCTTCGAAATCATTTTCAGATCCGAAACCATAATATACAACCGGAACATTCGCTTTAATTTTTTGTAATTGTTCATCATCACCACATGCAACAATAGCCTTCTTCACTTGAAGAGCCATTGATTGGAATGCATCAAAGACATCCTCTACGTCTTTGTAATAATCAGGGTGATCGAAATCAATATTTGTCATAACTGCATAGTCTGGATGATATGCAAGGAAATGACGGCGATATTCGCATGCTTCCATAACAAGATTTTGTGCGTTTTTAGCACCGCCACCTGTTCCATCCCCAATTAAATATGATGTTGGACTAGCACCCTCTAATACATGTGCCATTAAGCCTGTAGTTGAAGTTTTACCGTGAGCACCTGTAATAGCCACAGATGTAAACTTCTCTAAATAGCTACCTAAGAATTTGTGATAACGAATCACTTCAACGCCTAATTCATTAGCGCGTACAATTTCTGGATGGCTGTCAGGAAAAGCATTTCCTGCAATAACAGTCATACCTGGTTTAATATTATCTTGATTAAATGGCAAAATTGTAATGTTACGTTTTCTAAGTGGTTCTTCAGTGAAGAAATAAGTTTCTATATCTGAGCCTTGCACTTGTTCTCCTGAATCAAATAGGATCTGAGCAAGTGAGCTCATTCCTGAACCTTTAATACCTGTAAAATGATAAACTGTCATGTTGAAACCTCCCGGGAAAGTTTCCTAACCCTTGAATAATCAAATCTATGAACTGCTCGCCGTAAAACGGTGGCTTCTTGGTTAGATTAGCCTTAAAAGCTCTTCCAATCAAGCAAAACCCTCTTGTTCCTAAAGTTTTTGAGTTGTCAAAAGACTTTATCAATAGATAATATCATCCATTGATTGGTTTACTCTAACCTATGAAACTTACCTTTGTTTTCAAAAATATGAATATAGTAAGTCCTATTTTATATATTCTAAATTAAAACATCTACCATTATAGCACGATTTTCCGCTGTTCAAAAATAAACACTGATTCCTTATTATTTTCGACTTAAATTAGAAAAAATATGCTTAAATTCATAAAATTTATTCATGGCGTGAACCAAATATTTCGTCTATATCATGGTCTGTTAAAAACACATCTCTAGGCTTTGTTCCTTTAGATTCTGAGATAAAGCCTTGAGCCTCCATCATATCCACTAATCTAGCTGCTCGATTATAGCCAATACGATATTTTCTTTGTAAAGAAGATGCCGAAACCGTACCTTCACTACAAATATAGCGACAAGCTTCTTCGAATAGTTCATCTTGTTCATCAATAGATTCTACTTTTTTCAGTAATTCTTCTTGTTCAAAAATATAATCGGGCTCACCAAGTGTGCGAACAAAACTCGTCACAGCTTCAATTTCTTCATCTGTGACATATGTTCCTTGTACGCGAACTGGTGCAGACATGCCATTTCCTAAATAAAGCATATCCCCTCTGCCTAATAATCGTTCAGCACCTTGACTATCTAATATTGTCCGAGAGTCTACATGTGATGACACAGAGAATGCGATTCTTGTTGGGATATTAGATTTAATTAAGCCTGTAATAACATCAACTGAAGGTCGTTGAGTTGCCAATACGAGATGAATACCACATGCGCGAGCTTTTTGTGCAATACGACAAATAGACTCTTCCACTTCTTGTGGTGACATCATCATTAAATCTGCTAATTCATCTATGACAATTACAAGATATGGCATCTTCAAAGAGAATTTACGATCCTTTTCTACCATTTTATTGTAGCGTGTAATATCACGTGCACCTACATGAGCAAACAGTTGATAACGACGATCCATTTCTTCTACTGCCCATTTAAGTGCTGCCGTAGCAGCTTTCACATCCGTAATCACGGGACTAACTAGATGCGGAATATGATTAAATGGTGCAAGTTCCACCATTTTCGGATCGATTAACATCAATTTTACATCTTGTGGACTAGCTTTCAAGAGTAAACTGATTAAAAGTGAGTTTATACATACAGATTTTCCTGAACCAGTCGCTCCAGCAATCATTCCATGTGGCATTTTGCGTAAATCAATAGTCACAGGTTCACCAGTTAAATCTAATCCAAGTGCTGCTTCAAGAGGTGATTTTGAATCGACAAAGGATAAATGGGTCACTACTTCTGAAAGTCTAACTGGACGAGATGTGCGATTAGGAATCTCAATACCTATTGAACTTTTTCCTGGGATTGGCGCTTGAATACGAATATCCTTTGCTGCTAATGCTAGTTTTAGGTCATCTGCTAAATTACGTATTTTACTTACTTTTACACCATGACCTACTGTAATCTCAAACTGTGTTACTGCTGGTCCTTGAACGATTTGTACAATTTCCCCTTCAATTTGGAAGTAGGATAATGCTTCAATCAGCTTTTCTCCTTGAGCATCCATCCACTCAAAGTCCTCTGTTTGTTCTTCAGGAGATTCAAGGTAAGAAAGTGCTTCTTCAAGGTGTTCATTTATAACTGGTGGCTCTTGTTCTTCTATTATATTACTTTGTTGATTTAAAGCATCTTGAATTTGTACGGATTCTTTGTGTTCTTCTGGTTCCTCTTGCATTGAAGGTCTTTCCATCATGGTAACTGCTGATTCAGCCTTTGAAATCAAACTCTCACTAGAACCTTTTTCTGCAACGTCCGACTCTGTATCTTGATCATTTGAAGTACGATTCTCTACTATTGATGAGGCACTAGAAACAGGATTTGCATAAGTTGCCCCCCAAGATTTTGTACCAGGCAATGATATAGCTTGAGGGATGGATCGCTCCATTTTTTTCTTATCTGATTTAAGCATGACGACATTAAAAGGTACTCTGCTGCCAGTTATTATAGGTTCTTCTTGCTTTTCTATTTCTGCATTTTCAACTTCGTTCCCTGTTTCTTTTTCAACATCTGCAATTGTTGCATCATCTTCTGGCAGTTCTTCCACTGGATGATCATTATCATGATCATCTAAGAAGGCTGTTTCTAATGGTAATTCCTTTTCAATCGTTGCAACTTGTACTTCAATTTTTTCTTCTTCAGAAATTGTTTTAGTTAGATCTTCTTTGACAATTTCATTCTCTTTTTCTGTTTCAATAGTTTTTGAAATAGAGTTTACAATTTCAACTTTTTCTTCTATATCGCTTTGCTCAATAATTGAAGATGGTGCCAACGCATCTAATGGCTCTTCCTCAATAACGCTTTCTTCAATAGAAGTTTGAGACGTAAGATGAGTTTCAGCTGTTTCTTCAACTATATGTTGAACTTCGATATTTTGAACCTGTCCTTCGTTCTCTACTATTTGTACTTCTTTGTCCATTTCAAATTCTTTAATTTGTTCACTTATGCTCTTATAGTCTTGTCCAGAAATAAGAGTGTCTTCTTCTACTTTATGTACGCTCTCACTTGTTGATGGTGAAGTATTTGACATACTTGTTGGGATTGTAGACAGCTCTTCAATCTTTTCTAGTTGTAGTGTTGTAGCAGCTACCTCTTCTAAAGCAGCTTTTTCTTGGCTCTTTTGTTCACTACTTTGCTCTTTTCCATTCTCTTTTTCATCTAACAAGTCATATATATTGCTTCCACTTTTAGGTCGTTTTTGGAAGCCGTAAATTGGTGAAGGGACATCTGTCGGCACAAATTTTTTCTTCTGTGGTATATATGATTGTTTTACCAGTTCTTCATCAACTAGATTTTGCGTTATCTTTTCTAGTTTCTTTTCTGGTATCTTTTCTGGTATCTTTTCTTTTCTTTGAGGTTTTGAATTTTTGATTCCACTAGGGTTAAATGGATTATAGTTTTCCCTACTTGTCTTTTCGACTACTCCTCTTAAGCCACGTGGTTCACGAGTAAATGGTGAATATTGTTCTGGTCGCTGGTTTGTAGATTGTCGTGGTTCTTGATACTGAGCTTGGGTTGATTGTTGTTTTAGAACAGGACGAGCTAGTTCTTCTGGTTGCATCCAATCAGGTAACTCTACTTTTCTATTTTGGGTTTGCTTACTAGATGATTCAGTAGGTCTTGCACCTTGAATTTTTCTATTATTTTCATCAGGGATCACTGGGAAATTAAATGATTCTCTTCTACGTATAAAATTGGGTTCAGCACTTTGCACTTGTTGTCTAGGTTGTTGTTTATAATCATTTTCTATATATGGTGTTTCTTCTTCATATTCGTAGTCATTATCATATTGATCAAATGATTTATATAGTTGTTCGTCGTTAATATTGTTATTATCATTATTCTTTATTGATGTTTCTTCGATCTCGTCTCCTAAAACTCGAGAGACAATTTTTTTGAACCAACTCATATTATGCACCACTCTTTTCTAAATCATTGCCTTCATTTTAGCAGTAATAAAGGCTCTCATGCAATGCGTTTGAAACGATTCAGTCAGATATCCTTATTTTTTTACTTGGAATTTATTTATTCGAGAAAATCTGCGGTGATTTTTCCCTATATTGAAATATTGTTTCTATGTAAAATATTTTGGAAAGTGCAAGCATTAAAATATCTAACACATCCTTTCATCGCAAAAAAAGATTGCCCCTCCCTTTCCGCCGACTGACTGCCGATCCTCCTAATTAGCTAGCGCTGAAGACACTGAAAGACGATTTCACTTCATACTTTTATAGTACAAATCTACTTTAAAATGAAGTGGAATCAGCTTCGTTTACCCCGGGCGAACCGACGAGCCTCCTCGCTTGCGCTCCTGTGTCGCTTTGCTAGCTTTGTCGCAGAGAAAATCTCGCTGAGGGGTCTCAGCTGCTAGTTTTTCGGCAGGAGTGACTGGGCATTCACCTCCACTTTTCTACAACTTTTTGCTAGATTGCGGGAACACCTTAACAAATAGTATAGATTAGAAAAGATGTTTTAGAATTTTTTGAAAAGTACAAAAGTGCCTTACTCCATATAAGAGCAAGGCACTTCTGTTAATAACATTATTTAAATGTAATTTAAAATTAGAACTTGAATGCTGTGCCTACTTCTACATCACCATCTAAAATCATTATACCTTTAACTTGAGGTGCATTTGGAATAGCTAATTCACGAGCTGAACACATCATACCGTAAGAATCAACACCACGTAATGCAGATTCTTTGATTACCAAACCTGAAGGCATTACTGCACCAATTTTAGCAACAACTACATGTTGACCTTCTGCAACATTTGGAGCACCACAAACGATTTGTAATGGTTCATCTCCACCAACATCAACTTTACAAATATGTAGTTTATCTGCATTTGGATGGTCTCCAACTTCTTTAACAAAACCCACTACAAATTTAGGTGATAAATCAACATCTAAGCTTACTGTTGCACCATTTTTTGCAATAGCTTCTTCTAATTCTGCAACAAGTCCTTTTGTTACTTCAATGTTCCCTACTTCTTCAATAGTTAAGTATTGACTAGCATTAAAAAGGTTAAAACCTTTCACTTCACCTGTTGCGTCCTCTTTAAGTATTACTAAATCTCCATGTCTTTCTAATTCCGTTTTGACAATCGCTTCTGTAGCTAATTGGACGAGTAGAACGTCACCTACATGCACTTTGTTATACGATACGATCATTGTTTTTCTTGCTCCTTTTTCACTCTGTTTTTCGCTAAGATAAAGATGGGCTCTAAACGACCTTCTTCATAAACAAAGGACAGCGATGTAATTGGCACTGCTCCTACTGTAAAGAAGTGCATAGTCATTTGAGCTAATACATCATAACCTGTATTATTGCGAATGTCACCGATAATCAGTACATCTTGATGAGGTACCGAAACGGTCATGTCACCTTCAATTTTACCACGCATTTCTTTTAAAAAGGCATCATTTAAAATCCGACTTGCATCATAGCCATCATTTTCATTTAAAAAGTAAAAGAAATTACCTGCTACTTCATCTCTCTTTACATTTGTTGGTAAATTACGCACTTGGAATCGGGCAGATTCTTTTATCTGTTCAACCGATACCTTTAGTTTGTTAACCATATCTTCATCGATTAAGCGATACGTATTGCCAAGATCTAATGCGTAATAAATACGTGTTTCAGCAGTATGCTCTGTTGTGATAAAGGCATGTCCCTCTTTTGACTTTTTCGGAAAAGAACCAGAACGTATAACAGGGTATATATTCATTAATTCCTGAAAACCTTGTTCTTTTTCCTTTTTCATGGCTTCAAAGGTTTGTTCAATCGTATATACCACTTCATCGATTGCCTTTTCTTTACGCGTATCATATTTTGTCAGTACATCTCCTAAAAAAAGGTCCATACCTTTCCCAGTTTCAAGATGCTCTAATCGTAATTTATTTGTTTTAGAATCTAGCTTCCATTCAAAGTGAGCTTTGCCTAGACGCTCTTTTAAAATAACGACCAATTCTTGTGCTGTCATCTGGTGACTCACTCCTTTAATAGCAACTTATTGAGCTTGTAAAAATGTTTCAATTTCTTCTTGTGTTTTGCGATCTTTGGAAATAAAGCGACCTGTTTCTTCTCCGTTGTTATATGCAACAAAACTTGGTATTCCATAAACATCAAGTTCTCCACATAAATCAATGAATTGATCACGATCTACAGAAATAAATGTGTATTCACTATATTTTTCTTCTACTTCAGGCATAAATGGTTCGATAAAATGGCAATCTGGGCACCATCCAGCTGTAAATAAGAAGACATGTTTCCCTTGTTCTTTTAACGCATTGTATTGTTCCACCGATTGTAAATTTTCCAATGTCATAGCCTCACTTGTTTTTTAATTGTACAGAAAGAGCGATTGTCATCAGTTCAGGTATCGTTTTGCTTATGTCATCATCATTTGTAACCCCTGTGACCTTTACCCCGCCAGTACTAGCAATTACTTCATAGTTTTCATTATCTTTCTTTAAAACACTTGCAAAGCCAAAACGTCCATTCTTTTTATACGTTTGTTCTTTAACAATATCGTCTTTTAAGCTTTTATGAATTGCATTGTAAAAGCTTTGGCTATCTTGTGACTCATTTGGATTGATAAAAAGTGAGTATGTTTCTTTGCCCTTCGATAAAATGATATTCGTTTCATCTGAAGAGGTTTTCACTTTGTAGCCATTAGGTAGATAAAATTTCAAATGTTCAGAAGACACCGTACTATCCTTTGGTTTCGAATTAAAAATTGTCTTTGCATCTGAAAATCCCTGCGACATTTGAGAATCTACTGATTTGCCGCATGCTGCAAGATTCAGTAAGAACACACTTAAAACGAGTAGTTTGGTACATTGACGGAACATATGTAATTCCTCCATTCGTACTTAGACTAACTTTATTGTAAGATGCCTTATAGACCGTTGCAACTATCGTGTATTATCTTGTTTTTTCGTGTATTTTTGATAAAAAAAATATTGTCCAACTAATTGTTGCAGAATATGTTCGAACATTTCTTTCCGATTAATCATGCCGTCCGTAAAAATACCAATAGCCCCTACATTTTGACGAGTATCTAATTGATGTATAAAATCGTCCATTACGGGGCCTAATTCACGACCATTCTCTATTTGCACTACTATTTCATTTGGTAATGGAATCTGGGCTCCAGCAGCAGTTAGTACTTGTCCATTTGATAGGGCCAATGCCCCCCAATTACATAAGTACATGATGTTATCAATCTTCGTGACACCACCCTCTAAGCCAAAAGCCATATCAGCATTTGTTTCCACCAAAGTCTTCTTAGCACGATTCATAGCACCTAGTCTAGTTTCTTCAGTTGATATTGGTTGTGCAGAAACACCTGAATCTACTGCAATATGTTCGAATGTCAATATATCATGAAAATGTTTAGTAACTACGGAAAGTACTGCACCTACTTTTGCTTTATTTGTCGTACCAATTCCTACTTTCATCTTGACACATCCTTCGTTAAAAAGTGATACTTCCATCAGTGAGAGGTCTTCATCACCCACTAAAAAAGAACTTAGTTTAATTTCGCCACGTCCTGTGGCTACAACTGAGTGTCCAACGTCCTGTTGGACCGAACCAATCGAGCTTACGGGCAGTTATCCCCATCTATCTTCGTCTCTTCTCTCTCAATCTTAAGCTGGAGGTCTTACTGCCTGTTAATGCGGTATAAATAAAAAGAGGTTCCAAATATGGAACCTCTTTTAGTATACCAAATTTTAGTTTACCGTATCTAGCCACATACATTAGTATCCGAGTGTTCAAACGATGGAAACCCTTTAGCCGCTGCTCCTGCTTTTAACCATCGCAGAAACAGCTAAAACAGTACTTGACAAAATTAGGCTATCTTCCGAAGTGAGCCACCTTCGCTTTTTTATTTGCTACGAATTGTATCTAAAGTTGAGCGATCTGCATTTTTTACAAGTTGTACGATTAATTCTTTTGCAGCATCGATATCATCTGTGTGAATTACAGATGCGTGTGAATGGATATAGCGTGAGCAAATACCAATAACAGTACTTGGGACACCATCATTTGAAATGTGAACATTACCAGCATCCGTACCACCCGGTGATACAAAGTATTGATATGGAATATTATTTGATTCTGCTGTATCTAATACGTATTCGCGCATACCTTTATGAGTTACCATTGTACGGTCAAAAATACGAAGAAGTGGACCATTACCTAATTGACCAAATTGATTTTTATCTCCTGAAACATCATTTGCAGGGCTTGCATCTAATGCAAAGAAAAGATCTGGTTTAATCATATTCGCAGAAACCTTCGCGCCACGTAGTCCTACCTCTTCCATGACGTTTGCGCCTGAATATAATGTATTTGGAAGTTTTTCATCTTTTAATTCTTTTAATAATTCAATTGCTAAACCGCAACCATAGCGATTATCCCAAGCTTTTGCCATGATTTTCTTAGGATTTGCCATTGGTGTAAATGGACAAACTGGAATAATTGATTGACCAGGACGAACTCCCATTCGAATGGCATCCTCTTTATCGTCAGCTCCAATATCAATTAACATATTGCTAATTTCCATAGGCTTTGCTTGCATTTCAGGTGTTAATAAATGTTTTGGCACAGATGCAATGACGCCTGGAATTGGACCATTTGATGTATACAGCTCAACGCGTTGAGCAAGCATTACTTGGTTCCACCACCCACCAAGAGTTTGGAAACGAATCATTCCATTGTCTGTAATTTGAGTAACCATAAACGCTACTTCATCCATATGACCTGCAACTAAAATGCGTGGGCCATTTTCGTCACCTTTTTTTAAACCAAAAATACCACCTAAATTGTCTTGTACAATTTCGTCAGCATATTTCGATAATTCTTGACGCATATAAGCGCGGACCGCATGCTCATTACCTGGAGCACCTGGTAATTCTGTGAGTGTTTTAAACATTTCTAACATATCTTGTTTCACGTAAAAAGCCTCCCTTATGAGCCATTCCCTACTATTGTAGACAAAAAACTGGAAAAATTCCACTCTTATATTTCGAATATCGAAATGCTGTTTTTTCAAAAAATCCCCTATTAATGTCTATCTTATTGTCACATCATTAAATGTATATGGTACACTAATTGCATAAACAAAAGGGGGCGTATTTAATGAAATTGCGTGATTTCTTACTAGGAGTCGTAACAGGAATTGCTGCGACATATATCATTAAAGAAGTTAGTGAAAAGGTGAATCCATACAAAAATGCGAATAATGTTTTAGAAGATGTTAAAGATGCTTTTAAAGCGCAAGGGCCAATCGATGGATCATGGATTTTCATGGAGCCTCAAACATTCCACAAAGAAGATATTGAAATCCCTATTTACAAAGGGGGTATCTCTCGCGTAGAAGAAGGCGAAACTGTGAATTTCGAATTTGCTGCTGATGCGAGAACAGGATCTGTTGTTGATCTGGTGAGAGTATAAGAGTTATTAATGCTATAATGGTATTTTATATTCCCAGCTTATTCTTTGAATAGGTTGGGGATTTTTTATTTGAATTTACCACTTTTCAAGTCTACTTTTAATTAGAATTATTGTTTGAACAGAAAAAAAATAACCCTCACATTATAGAGGGTATCGGAAAACCATTTTATTCCTAATTTTCATAGTATAAATCTGCTAAAACATGAAGTGGAATCAGATTCGCTTCCCGCAGTCGAACCAACGAGCCTACTCTCTGTGCTGCGAGGTTTCTCTGGCTCGTTTTCCCGGCAGATAAAGATTGCTCCTGCATCGCTTCGCTAGCTTCGTCTCAGAAAATTCTTCTTGCTCCTGCAGAACAAAAAGAATTTTCGCTGATTCCACTTCAACAATAATTGCATTACAAAATTTATTATTAAAATTCCTGTATTTTGACTTTTTCAGTGTCCTCACAATGTGCAATGCATGAACATTCGATCTATAACGCTGTTGTATGGGATTCTCTTGAGCGAGGTAATTCTCCAATTACTTCTTTTCCTGTTGGATCCCATTTGATTAAGCGTTTGTGGGCATCATGATAGAAGCTAATCCAATAGCCATTATCAAGAGCTTCTTTTACTAATTTTTCTTTGGCAAAAATCGATGTCATTGGATAATCATCATACGCTAGTACCCATAAAGGATTTTGATGAGCATGTGTTGGCATTATATCTGCCATGTGCAAAATTGTTTCTCCCTTTTGCGTTAATCGGATGATACTATGTCCATCGCTATGCCCCCCAGTATGTACCATTAAGATTCCTGGTAATACTTCTAATTGTTCATCAAATGGCTTCACTTGATCAACAATCGGCTTCCAATTAGCTTCCCAATACGTATTTGCTGATCGAATATTCGGTTCACGTATTTCATCCCATTCAATCTGTGAAACAAAAATTTCAGCATTTGCAAAAGTAGACACTAGTTTTTCACCCTGCCATTTTGTTAATCCACAAGCGTGATCAAAATGTAAATGTGTCATTAATACATAATCAATATCATCAGTAGTTAATTCTAACTCTTGTAAACTATCATCAATTTTTGATTGTTCTGTAACTCCATAATTACGAAGCTGCTTGTCCGTAAATTTTCCATTTCCGACACCAGAATCGATTAGCAGATTCTTCCCTTGATATTGTATTAAAATTGGATCTGTTCTTAATTCGATTTGATTATTATCGTTTACTGGGTATTTTCGTGACCATAATGGCTTTGGTACCACACCAAACATTGCACCACCATCTAAATAATTAACTCCCCCATTTAACCATGTTAACTTCATATCATGAAATTGAAATGTATCCATACTAAAGATCCCCCTTTGTATAAATCTTTGCATCTTATATTTAATGAATGATGCTTCACATAATTGTAACATGTTTAAAAAATATTGTACTATTTTATACTACAAAAATACAAAATTTTCTATAATAGAATAAATTAGATACTTATATCTACAAAATTCCTTTTTATGTTTATTTAGTTACAAAAAGGGCATAATGATAAAACAATACTTTATGACTAAGTGAGGAAAAGCCATGAGAATTCAAGATGATTATGAGAAAAAATGCATTCAGTATTTAGAATTACTTCATACATTAGAAAAATTAGAAGATAAAACAGAATTGTCTTTGGATTTTCAAAAGGATATCGGTAAGCGCTTACAACAATTAGAAAGAGAAATATTGGCACAGCCATTGCGAAAAGAAGCACTTAATTAAAAGGCTCTGTTATATGATATTTGCAGGGAGTACAGCGAGGAGGCTTGTCGGTTCGTCCGCGGAAAACGTTGCCTGTAGTGAAGCTGAAGAAATAACAACAGTATTGTTAAACAAAACCAATTAATAAAGAGCGTCTGAAAAATGTAGAAACCTACTTTTCAGACGCTCCCTCTTCCATTCAAGACTATAAATGGCTTGTGTTTCTTCACCGCTTCACTAGCTTATTTATTTCATTTGTAATGGATTAAAAGAAAAATGAAATGTTTTTGACTGTTCACCACCATTTTTTTTGTAGAACTCAATAGCATGCTGATCAACCCCATCCGCTTGTACAAATAAATCATTAATGCCTTTCGACTTACAAAAATCTATTATTTCATGAACTAATCTACTTCCAATTCCATTACGCTGATACTCTTTACCGACCGCTAAGTCGTATATATACATCGAAGAGCCCTCCTGATCATACATCTCTAATTCGTATGCAGTTAATCCTCCGACAATCTTGTTATCAATACTAGCTACGATACATACAAACTTAGGATTAATCAAAAGATTGCTGATATTTTTCAAGTTTACAAAATTCAAATTCGGTGATTCAAATTCCTTATTAAATAAAAGCACCAACTGTGAAAACTTTGAATCATCCCCACTTTGCAATTTCTTATATTCAACAACATTATTTTTCATCTAGATTCTCCTATTTTGCAGTTTTTTACGATCATATATCATATTGTTTTATCCATTTTCCAATATCAGGTGTTCTTTGTTCTTTTCCTTCTTACAATAAAAAACACCCCTTAAGATAATAATATCTGAAGGGGTAAATCGTGGCAAATGAGTTTTTCAAAGAAGAGCGCTTAAAAAATTCATTTGTTAGTCTTTCTTTGTTTGGAATTGTGATTCTAAGCGATAAATTGGTTGGCCTTTAGAAGAGAATTTCTCTTCATATTCAGTCATCACATTGTCTTCTGGCATTTCTACATGTAAATCGAGTGATACATAATTTAGTTTCATGCCATAATGCGACATACTGACTAATGAAAATTCAAATAAGCCACGATTATCCGTTTTAAAATGTACTTCTCCATTATCTATTAATACTGCTTCGTATAGTTTTAAGAAGTTTTCATGTGTTAATCTGCGTTTTGCATGGCGTGATTTTGGCCATGGATCAGAAAAGTTTAAGTAAAGACGATCTACATCGTTTTTTGCAAAATACTTTTCTAAATCTGCACCATTTACACATAGTAAACGTATATTTTTAGGTGTTCCAGCTTCAATTACTTTTTCAGCAGCTGTTACAATGACACTATCAAACAACTCAATACCAATATAGTTGATATCTGGATTTTGCAAAGCCATTCCTGTAATAAACTGCCCTTTACCTGAACCTACTTCTATATGCAACGGATTGTCGTTTCCAAAGAACGCTTTCCATTTACCTTTGTGGCTTTCTGGGTTAGGCTCGATAATTTCCGGATGCGATTGGATAAAATCTCCTGCCCATGGTTTGTTACGAACTCTCAATGTATTTCCTCATTTCTATATTTATCGTACGATTCAACATTTAATTATTCAAGAAAGCAATGACTTAGTCAAGAAGACTTTCTAGCTAATCGCCAAGCACTTGACTTTACTCTGAAATGAATAGGCTGGTCCTTCTTTGATACTCCTGCGTATTCACCATCAGTATGTGCAATGATATCTCCATCCATAATTATTTCAAAATTAGTTGCTGTAAATTGTTTTACAGCTTTAATTTTCGTATGTTGACCAAAGAATATGGTACTAAATAATAATAATAATTTTAGCCTTGATACATCATTGACAATAGTTAATTCAAATTGGCCATCATTTGGAATCGAATTGGGGGAAATTTTCATTCCTCCCCCATAGTAGGGTTGATTACTAGCTACTACAAACCAAACATGACGAAAAATTTGTTCTTGATCATTATGTATCAAACTTAATGTAAATCTGTTAAAAGTAAATAATGTTTTAATCAAAAAATAGATGTAAGATAGCTTTCCCAATCCAATTTTGTTTAGATTTTTTTTGGCTTTTGAATGATTAACATGTTTACTAATCATAGCGTCAAAACCAAAGCCTGCGCTATTCATGAAATATTTCTTGTCATCTGTGGTTTCTAAAATGCCAATATCCATTTCCCTTGTTATAGGCTGTTGAAAGAATTGCTCGACTTCCTTTACTGTTTTAAAGTTTTCAAAACCTCGACCGAAATCATTGCCAGAACCTGCTGCAACGGCTCCAACTATGATATGAGGGAATTCAATGGCACCCTGAATTACTTCATGAATCGTGCCATCTCCTCCGACAGCTATTACTAAAAGCGGCTGCTGATCCTCTTTTGCTTGTTGCTTTACAATTTCCGTTGCATGACAAGGATAGTTTGTAAATATCGCTTTATATGGCATAGATAGTTCCGATTCCATTTTACGCCATTTACGTTTAGCTACTCCGTTTCCTGCTTTATCATTTATGATAAAAAGTAGTTTCATGTAAGTTCTTCCTCTAATGATTGCATTTTCTCAGAAGGAATATTGTTATTGTCATTCTGATCAAGTCTATGATAAGAAGTTGTTTGAACTGAATTTAAAAGAAATTGTGCGGCTTTAAATTGCATATGTTTCATCGGAGAAGGATTCTTCTTCAAATGTGCAAACCAATCCGAATACTTTCGTTTATCGATGAACTCAACGTCATAACTAGAACCAGGATAGTCAATATATCCATTTCGTGATAATACAACTTTACGAACGGGCAAATCGATTTCGTTTTGCTTGAAGATTTGCTTCACAATGGATTCCATACGATTTAATCCGATTAATGGACTTAATACTTTTTTATCAATCTTCCCGACTTTTTTCTTCCAGAACCGGCTACCATCTCCGACAAATACTGCTTGTACCTCTTCTTCTAACACTTGAATGCATATACAATCGGTAGGTGTAAGAATGATTATCCCCATTTCTACAGGCGCCTTTTTCACTTGAAAAATCGGATAATAGAACAACAGATAACTGTCTGGCAAACGTTGTGTAAATGCTCTTAACAGAGAATCACGATAGTATTTAGGACTCACATATGATTTTTCACTTAATGTTGAACTGGCCCATTTAAGTTGGAATTGGAAAAGTTGATCGATATACATTCTTTTTAATTCTTCAATGGTTTGTGGTTCATACAAAATTGTTGGTTGAAACGTGAATGTGTTCGACTCTTCCTGAAGGATCTCTTCGTCAGAATCTTGGTCTTCAAACTCTTCATTTATTTGATTGAAGAAATCCTCTTTATAATCGGAATCCGTATCTTCCTCTTCCCAAGGAGCCAATTTCTTTTTTCGAGTAAATGGCATTAATCGTTTTAGAAAACTTTTATGAGGCTTTTCTTCAACTTCTATTTCATCTTCATGTTCCCAATTAGTGATTTTTTCACCAGATTCCCAGTCTTCTTTCATACGAGCCCATTGTATTTTTTTTAGTCTTACAAATTGGGTTGGGTATCTTTTTAAATCTTTTTGATAACGTGAAACATAATCTTGAAGTTTAACTAGCTGTGCCATGTCCTTTCCCTCCCCAAAAAATCATCTCAAAATAGTGTATATAAAAAGGCATATGTTCCTATTTTACCATGTTATTTATCAAAAAAAAGGGAGAAGTTGGTGACTTCTCCGCAAGATTCTTTGTAAAATATAGTATCGAATCAATTCAATAAATTCCATTCTGGTTTAAAAAAACGAACATTATTCTCTCTAAACGAATAAATTATCTAGCATTTAGCAACTTATTGTTTTTTAATTTTATGAATTTCCGCTAAAGGTGGACGCTTTCCGCGGGCAAGCTGAGAGTTGCTTCGCTCGCTTCACTTGCTTTTGAGGTCACTGAAAAACGATTTTATACCTAATTTTATAGTGCAAATAGTCTATAACATGAAGTGGAATCAGCTTCGCTTTCCGCGGGAGTTTTCGCTGTTTCCACTTCAACAAAAATTGCATTTCAAAATTTTATTATTAAAATTCATGCCTTTTTGACTTTTTCAGTGGCCGCTTGCTTTTCCCGCTGAGTCTCCACCTTTCGCTCAATAATAAAATTTCAATATCAACACTGAAGTAAAACAGAACCTAATAAAAATGTTTGTGCTTTTAACTTCGAATTATGAATTAGATTCAATCACTAATCAAATAGATTTACACCAGAAATAACTGCTGTATTTTTTCTTCAAAAGTTTGCTGTATTTTACGTGTAAAAATACCAGGTTCACCAGTTTGAATGATTGTATCATCAATTTTAATTATTGGTGTGATTTCTGAAGATGTTGATGATAAGAAGACTTCATCCATTTGTAGCGCTTGTTCTTTTGTGAAGGCTTCCTCAACAACAGATAAGCCAATTTCTTTACAGCATTTCATCACAACTTGTCGTGTAATACCGTTTAAAATATAGTTATTGATTGGATGAGTGTAAAGCACCCCACCTTTTATACCATAAATATTCGAAGATGACCCTTCCGTTACCATTTCTCCTCTGTGTTGAATAGCTTCATAACAATGCGCTTCATGTGCTTGTTGCTTTGCAAGGACATTGCCTAACAAATTTAAACTTTTAATATCACAACGGAGCCAACGAATATCCTCTACAAAAATCGCACTCACACCAAAGCGAAGGTTATTTACGGGTCTCTCTGCTACTTGTGTATAAGCGATTAATGTCGGCTCCGTAAAATCAGTTGGGAAAGCATGATTTCTTGGTGCTATGCCTCTTGTAATTTGCAGATAGATATGACCAGTTGCTAATTCATTTTCTTCAACAAGGTCATAAAGCATTTTATGTAAAACATCCTTTGTATAAGGGATAACAAGTCGAATTTCATCTGCACTTCGATATAAACGATCTATATGTTCAGTTGCAGTAAACATCGATCCTTCATATACTTTAATCACTTCATATATCCCATCACCAAATTGATACCCTCTGTCGTTTATTGAAAGTTTTGCATCTTCTGTATCGATTAATCGATCATTATATAACATTTTTTCCATTCCATAATTCATCTCCTTATTTTCTTCCTATACATTATACATAAAGAAAAGATGCGGTGAACGTGGTGAACAAAGTTCATCACATCTTTTCTTTAGGCTCTGTTATATGAAATTGTTGATTTTTTTAATGCATCTTATGATGAAATTCAAAATTATTGTTAAACTAAGTTTTAGTTAAAATTGCTTAATATTATTTTTTCGGGCTTGCTATATACTGCGTAAACCGATGAGATTCGAATGAAGGTTTCAGTTGTATTGTAAAGTTGATTTGTTTTCAATAATTCTTTTTCTTCATCTGTTAATACATCTTTTATTTCATCATATTGTTCTCCTGGCCCACTGTTTTTCCACGCAATAAATTGAATTGCTCGTCCAACATTTGTAAAAGTGTTATTTCGGATTTTCGGATTGATTGCACCACTAGAGAGAATACCTCTCTTTTTTGGATCATTGACTGCTACATTTCGTATGTCATTCTTTTCAATCGTTGGTGTTTTCCAGTTCATCACTCGAATTGCATCATTACGCGTTGTATCAATCGTGTTACCACGAATCAGAATATTTGTATGAAGATGCCCTCCTGAATACTTATGAGTGCCAATAGCACGGTCTAAATTTACAAATTTGTTGTTAATAATATTTACTCTATTGTTTGCCGTACAATCGAAATTACTCCATTTTGAACTCCAGCCAAGTGTTGTTTTGTCCGGTGTATCAATATTAATCGCTTCTTTAATGTAACGATCTGATGGTTTTGAATCAACAAATTGGCTGTTTGTAATTGTTACGTCTTCAGATGCATCCATTTCGATAAAATGTCCTGCATTCATATTACGGAATTGAATATTGGATATATGGATATTTTTGTTATGTCCCATAATGATCGCAAAGCTGCTCAATTTATAATTTAAATTGAAGATAACTTTACCTTTTCCAATAAAACTAATATTTTTTTCTCCTTCATAACCACTTACAACTCGCTCTTTTTTTGAAAATGATGGACGGATTAGTTGGAAAATGGAGTTAGATGGATTCATAGTAGGTGTACCTGTATCATCACCTTTGAAAATTTCTGTTCCATCTTCAAACTCTAAAGTAACGTTTGAAGGTACGTATAATACATTTGATATTGTATACACACCTTTGGTAAAGATAATTTTACCCCCGCCTTGTTTCTCAAGTTGTTCCATGTAGGAGCGCAATGCATAGTATTGCTTTGTTTGAGGCGTATAAGATGAGCGTAGAAAGTATTCTTTATTAAGGGTGACTGATTCTGGTGTTACTTTATATTCCTCTTTTCCAAGATCATTCATATTAGTGAATTCAATTTTCTCAACAGGCTCAGCTTTATTTGCTATATGCATAAAGTATTCCTGTAAGTCTTTTCCTTCATTTGATGCCAGTGCTTTTTTTACGCCTAGCGTAACTGTATTTTCATTAAAAGGTTCGTTTGGACTAGTTTGTGCAGCCAATAAAACGGCAAAATCCATACCCTCAAATTGGTTATGTTGAATAATTGGCTTATACGTCCCTTTCACATAGATACCATAGTTACTACTTACAGATTCAATTTTGTTATTTTCAACTGTTGGTTGCTTCCAATTTTTCATAACGATCGCATTTGATTCAGTGTTTTTTATGCTATTATTCAATATCTTCACTTTTGATTGGTATGTGTCTACAGTAAAATTATTTGAACTTATGGCTTCAAATACTTCATCAAATTTATTTTTTTCAATCAATACTTGTGAATTTGGGGTTTCATCGTACATACTCCAATTTACTTTGTAAGTACCATATGAAAAATCAGCAGTTTCAATACTTATTGATGGTTTTGAGAGGGAGGTTTCATTTGTAAAACTGTTATTTTGGATTTTAGTATTTTTTGTTGCAACTAATTGAATAAAGTAACCATCATTTGCATTTTTGAACTGAATATTACTAATGGTTAGATTATTATTGTGTCCAGTTATGATCCCGTTTACTTTTTCATTTTCTTTTAGATCAATCGTTGCTTTTCCATTACTTGTGATTGTCACATTTTTGGAACCACTATAGCCACCCATCATATCTCCATTCTTAGCGATACTAGGTGCTACAAGTTGAAACATTGATTTTGAGGCAATTAATTCATTACCTGTGTCCATACTTTTTTCTAAAATTACACCATCATTTAATTGAATGGTGACATTTGAAGGTACAAATAATGTATTGGTTATCAAATACGTACCTTTCTTTAAAATAAGAGTACCTCCACCATCCTTCTCCATTTTTTCCAAGTACGACCTTATCGTGTAATAATTATTAGTTTCAGATGAATAGGTCAAATATTTTTTCATCTTTTTATTTATGGGCGTAGTGTTTGTTGAAATAGTATAGGTGCCTTGCTTTGCAGAGGCATGCAATAATGGATATTTAATTGCTAATAAACTAAATAAAATTGTAAGAGCTACTATGTAGATGCATATTTTGCCGAATTTCTCCATATGTTAGTCACTCCTCTTCTGGAAATTATTATTGAAATCGCCATAGTAGTATTACTTTTTTCATTCATTTGCTTACGTATAAAATTTTCTGTTGCACTATACTGGCTACCTTGACTGCTATTTTCCCATACAAGATTGCATTGCATGCGTAACGTGATTAAATGTGTTGTATTGAATGGTTTAGTTATTTGCTCCACTTAATAATATTCCGCGCAAATTATTTATCCCAATTCCACTTACATTAGAAATTGAATTATGTTCAATAATAGCATTGAAACAAGCCATCACACGGATTGCATCAGAACGCATAATTTTAATCGTATTATTTCGAATAATTACTTTGTTGTGTATCTTTCCTCCAGAATATTTGTGCGTTCTAACTGCTCTATCTAGTTAGTTAAACGTATTATTTGCTATTAGCACATTGTTATTCGGTTGGTTATCAAATTCGCTCCGCACTTTATTGCGACGACAACTTTAAGTTGAATAGTTACATTCGAAGGCACATATAATGCATTGCTAACGATTTATGACCTTTTTTAATATCAACCTTACCTCCTTATGTTTTCTCTAGATTTTTAAGATATGATCACAACATATAGTACTTGGTTTTACTTGCTATGTAGGATTTTCTTTTGCCCGTTCTTAAGATTGGAGAAATGATATTCAGCACTAGGGATGCTAATACAAGTACAACAATTCATATGTTTTTCGTGTTGTTCATCTTCTATTCCTTTCTGATTATTTTCGTAACGAAAATGCCTGAAAAACTATTGTAAGTTTAGTACCTAAATCAAAAAGCCCCCATATAATTTTATGGGGGCCGATACTCCTGCATTATCAATTTTTAGTTATTTTTTACAGGGTGATATTTATTTTTTGGTACCTAATTCGACAATTGCGTCAGCATAAATAGCTGCAGCTTTAACTAAGTTTTCAACAACAACATATTCGTCTGCTTGGTGAGCTAGGTCTGGTTCACCCGGGAATAGCATACCGAATGCAACACCTGTAGGTAATTCACGAGCATAAGTACCGCCACCGATAGATAAAAGCTCTGCTTTTTCTCCTGTATTACGTTCATAAACTTTAGAAAGCTTTTGTATTAATTCTTCTTCAGGATCAACATAGTGAGGTTTAGAATCATCCACTACATCAAATGCAAAGCCAAGTTTTGCTACAGCTAAGCCAGCAGCAGTAATTTTTTCTTCGTATGGATATGATACTGAATAGCGCATACTCACATCGATTTGTCCGCCTTTGCCTTCCTCAAATGAAACGACGCCCGCATTTAAAGTAGTATCGCCTGAAATTTCATCCGTAAATGCTAAATCTAGTGCATGACCACGAGTTTCATTCGCAAAACCAGTTACCAAGAATTGAGTAAATTCTTTAGATTGTGGAGTTGTGAAGACTGTGTTCAAGTATTGAGCTAGTTTTACAGCTGCATTGATCCCTGCATTTGGTTCCATTGCATGTGCAGAACGTCCTTTAATAGATAGTTTATAACCGTTTGCATTATCTTCAATAGTACCTTCTAATTCAGCTACTTTTAAGTATGCTTTAAATGTCACTTCAAATTCTTCTGGAACATTACGTACGATTGCTTCAGCAAAATCGGGTACCATGTTGATACGATGTCCAGCGTGGAATGATACTAATTGTTCGTTTTCTGAGGATTTTGCTTGTTGACGGAATGAAAGTTCAGCAATTCCTTTTTCTGCATTAATAATTGGGAAGTCTGCATCTGGAGCAAAGCCTAATGTTGGCATTTCTTCTTTTTCAACATAGCGTTTTACACAACGGAAACCACTTTCTTCATCAGAGCCAACAATCATACGTACTCTACGATCTAATTTGATTCCTGCATCCTTAACCATTTTCATCGCTAACCATGCTGCCATTGTTGGACCTTTATCGTCAATTGAACCACGGCCATATAATTTACCATCTTCTACAACAGCACCAAATGGAGGGTGAACCCAGTCACTACCAGCTGGAACAACATCTACATGACAAAGAATCCCAACTAATTCTTCACCTTCACCCATTTCAATATAACCAACCATATTATCAATGTTTTTTGTTTTTAAACCTTGCTCTTCGCCTTGTTGAAGCATCCAGTCCAAAGCTTTTTTTGGTCCCTCACCAAATGGAGCATCACTAGAAGCAGTACTTTCATCCAACACACTGTTGATTTGTACTAATTCTTGTAAATTACCAATTAACTCATCTTGGCGTTCTTGGGCTTGTTTCATCCAATCCATATATAAATTCCTCCTTGATAAATCTCAATATTATTTTACACCCTTTTCTATATTTCACATAGGATTATCCAATACACGTACATTAAATGGAAACTCGAATTAAATCGTTCGCTTTTAAATGTAAACATATTGTTACAATCGTAAAAAGTCAAACAAAAGTATGGAAATTAATAAGTGTTTTCGCTATAATGGAATTGTCAGATAATAAAAGTCTGACAATCAAAATTGAAAAGGGGATGTCTAAGGCAAACTAAATTAGGAGCCTGAATACCTCACAATTATTTTCGTCCGCTAGTCTTGAGAAATAAGATGAAGGAGTGGTTCACCAATGAAACCAACCACTGATCGGATGCTCAATCGGATAAAAGATGTGTATATGTACATTTATAGTAATGGTACTGTGACTACGCAAGATTTAGTCGATGAATTCGGCATCACTCCTCGCACCATTCAAAGAGATTTGAATGTGTTAGCCTTTAACGATTTGGTAGAAAGTCCAAGTCGGGGCAAATGGACAACGACGCGTAAGAAAGTGAAAATGACATCATAGAAAGGTTCAACGAGTTGGATCTCACGCTTTTCGTTGAATGGACGATCAACTCGCCATATGCTGGTGGCAACTTCGTCTAAACATGTTAATACACAAATTATGAAAGATATAAAAAAGAATGACCATGCTGCGTCGCTTGGTCATTCTTTTTGTTTTATATTGCAGTAAGACTCCCACTTATTGAAGTTTACTTTATATTTTCAATTTCATCAGATGATAATTCTCGATATTCACCTAGCTTTAAGTTCTCATCTAGCTGTAAGTTCCCCATCGATAAACGTTTCAAATACGTTACCTTTTTGCCGACTGCTTCGAACATTCTTTTCACTTGATGAAATTTCCCTTCTGAAATCATTAACTCTATTTCAGATGTTTCGCCTGATTTTAAGATTGTTAGTTTACCAGGTTTCGTGTGATAACCATCGTCCAAAATAACACCGTGATTAAATGCTTCAATATCTTCTTCAGTTACCCTACCATCAATATTCGCATAATAGACTTTGGGTACATGCTTTTTCGGTGATAGCAAATTATGTGCTAACACACCGTCGTTAGTAATAAGTAAGAACCCTTCTGTATCTTTGTCTAATCGACCTACAGGAAACGGCTCAAAATGTGCATGGAAGGGATCAAGTAAATCAATCACTGTTTGATCATGCAAGTCTTCTGTCGCCGAAATGACCCCCGCAGGTTTGTTCATCATTAAATAGATGAATTCTTGATAATGGACTCTTTCACCTAGAACGGTGACATTTTGTTTCTCTGGATCAACATGAAGAGATACGTCTTTAATGATTACGCCATCTACAGAAACTGCTTTCATCTTCAAAAGTTGCTTAACTTCTTTACGCGAGCCATAACCCATATTGGATAACAATTTATCTAAGCGCATAGAATCCTCCCTTCTACAAGCCAAATTTACTTGCAATTTTTTCAATCTTTGAGCCTAACAGTTTTTGAGCAAGTCCAATTCGGATTGATAAGAAACCATATACTGCGACACCAACTGAAATACAAACAACCATATAGAAAAGTGCAAGTATTTTAGAATGTGCAGGTCCGAACATCATCACTAATGCTTTATGTGCCACAATGACAAAAGCAGCCATAATAATAGTCAAAGCAATGATTAAAAGTGACCGTCTAATCACCAATTGGGATTTATAATTTAGCGCTTTTTTCAAGACAATCATATTAATGGTGATTGAAATAGCGTAACCAATTGTTGTTGCTAAAATGGCACCCTTTGTTTGAAAAGCTTCTATCAAAGGAATATTAATCGCTAATTTTACTAAAATACCTGTTAATAGACTGAATACAATCCATTTTTGATAATCAATACCTTGCAATAACGCTGCCGTTACTTGGAAGAATGCAAATAGAATAGCTACTGGTGCATACGTCGCCAAAATACTTGAGCCTATTGCACTTTCTGAATAGAGTAAATGGTAAATATCTGTTGATAAAAGTGAAATACCCACAACTGCCGGTAACGTGATAAACAATAAAACTTGATATGTTTTATCCATTGCATTAATCAATGCACCATGTTGTTTTTTCGTATAATAGTTTGTAATGGCAGGTACAAGTGCAGCTGAAAAACCTGTCGCAAGCATCACAGGAATGATCACTATTTTCTGTGTAGTGAAGTTCAACATACCAAGATAATCATCAGAAACTTTTGCTAAACCGATGTTAGACATCGCTGAATTAAATGTTAACATGTCTACTAATTGAAATAATGGATTCGCAATCCCAACAAATACATAAGGGATGGAATACGTAATGACTTCTTTATAGATACTCTTATACGATAGTTGCCCTGATGATACACTACTTTGCAGCTTGAGGTTAAATTCTGGTTGCAGTTTACGCCAGTAATACCAAAGAGATATCAAACCCGCTATACCACCGATGAATGCTGAGAATACTGCAAACGAAATAGCTGTTTGAGCCGTACCATTGAAGACACGCATTACTATGAAAGAACCTATTAGTAAAGCAATAATACGAATAATTTGCTCTACTAATTGTGAAATTGCTGTTGGTTCCATATGATCATAGCCTTGGAAAAATCCACGAACTAAGCTCATAAAAGGTACAACAATTAATGCAAAACTTATCCACCGAATAACACTAGCAATTTGTGATACAGTAAAGGCTTGTTCTTTATCTGTAATAACTAAATGCGCAATTGGATCTGCCAAAAGAAACAGCGCTAAAAAAGATAAAAAACCGGTAATTGTCATAATAAGCAATCCTGAACGAACAAGTTTACGTCCAGATTCATAATCACCGAGACTGTTATATTTTGCTACAAACTTTGATACCGCAATCGGTGCACCAGAGATGGCTACCGATAGCATAATCGTATATGGAACATAGGCATACGAATATAACGCCACGTTTTCTTGCCCGATGATGGCATAAAACGGGAATATGTAAACGAGGCCAAGTACTTTCGATAAAAACATGCCAATTGTTAGTATGGCAGTCCCTTTCATTAAAGATGACATAATACCCTTCCAATCCTTCAAAATCTAATAAAACTAATTTTTAGTTTACAACTCGTCGTTCAATTACTCAAATAGTTTCTGTACTTCGTGTATAATAAATTTAAAAACAGAAAGTGAGTTCCCCTAAATGTATGATGTAATCGTCATTGGCGGTGGTCCGTCCGGTCTAATGGCCGCAATCGCTGCTGGTACTGAAAAAAAGAAAGTCCTGCTTCTAGAGAAAGGACATAAATTAGGTCGCAAACTAGCAATTTCCGGAGGTGGACGTTGTAATGTTACAAATCGTCTACCAATTGATGAAATTGTCAAACATATACCAGGAAATGGTCGCTTTTTATATAGTCCGTTCACTGTCTATAACAATGAAGATATTATCGACTTTTTTGAAGGTCTTGGTGTTGCATTAAAAGAAGAAGATCATGGTCGTATGTTCCCCGTCTCAAATCGCGCACAAGATGTTGTCGATGCGATGCTTCGTGAGCTAGATCGTTTAAAAGTAGAAATTCGTCAAAACACCCCTGTCGCTAAATTATTAATGAATGATGAGAAAATTATAGGCGTTCGCCTAAATGATGGAAATGAAATCAAAGCGGGTGCAGTCGTAGTCGCAGTTGGTGGTAAAGCAGTTCCTCAAACAGGTTCTACAGGTGACGGCTACCCTTGGGCTGAAAAAGCTGGACATAAGATTACTGAACTTTTTCCAACCGAAGTTCCGTTACTTTCAACTGAGACGTTTATTCGTAGCAAAGAGTTGCAAGGTTTAGCACTTCGAGATGCAGAAGTTTCCGTTCTAAATAAAAAAGGGAAAACAATCATTACTCATAAAATGGATATGCTCTTCACACACTTTGGTATAAGTGGTCCAGCAGTTTTGCGTTGTAGCCAATTCGTCGTAAAAGAGATGAAGAAAAACGGCGGCAACCCTGTAACTGTACGAATTCAAGCATTAACAGATTATAATCCTGAATCTGCTTTCCAATTGATTTTCAAAATGGCAAAAGAGGAACCCAAAAAAGCTTTAAAAAATGTTTGGAAAGGGATTGTTCCTGAACGCTGGCTTCTATTCTTAATGGCTAGAGCTGATCTCGAAGAATCTCTGACAGGTGCAGACCTTTCAGCTGAAAAAGCACGGCATCTTGCAGTTGACCTCGTCGGTTTTGAAATGAAAGTAAACGGAACTCAACCACTTGAAAAAGCATTCGTCACCGGTGGTGGTGTTTCCATCAAAGAAATTGAACCAAAAACTATGGCATCTAAAAAGAAAAACGGACTATATTTCTGTGGTGAAATTTTAGATATACATGGTTATACAGGGGGCTATAATATCACTTCTGCACTCGTCACAGGACGAATTGCAGGGATGAACGCTGCAGAAAACATTAGTAGTGACAAATAGTAGAATGATGTTGTCCAATAAGTATGATTTAATAAGAAATGTAGTTATTTAATTAGTTGAAAAATTGCTCTTCCTCATTTTGTGAAGAGCAATTTTTCTTTAAATTTTATAAAAATTTGATTGGAATGGAATGAGGTCCCTCCTGTGAGATTAGCGTGAGCTGCGGAAGAGGCTTAACTTACGCCCCTCAGTAAACATCCACCCTTCACTGCAATCAACGGATTAACAACGCAAAAATTGCTAATCTCTCTATAATAAAATAGTTTTTAAATGACTTTCTGGCCAGCTCCTTCTTTGATATTATTAATAATGTCATGAGTGAGAACTATTTAGTTTTAAATAAATGAGATCAAAAATTGATTGATGAAATTGATTCAAATAACAAAAAAATTTAATATTTTTCTTGCATAGCCTTTTCAAGAATTCGCGCAATGAATGGCTCTTTTTTCTGTGTATATGTAGGTCTATCAAATTGATACTTTTTTGCAAGTTCTGTTTTTAACAATGCATATTCCTCTGCTACTTTAGGGTGCATCCTAAGATAATCACGAAACATTATTTTTGTATTCCATTCTCTACTCTTATATGCACAGATGTGCAAATGGCAAGTTCCTTTTCCCCATATGCCTTTTCTAAAAAATCTCCTATCTTTTAACTCCGGCTTATGAACAGATTCATATTCAATTTCCTTTAAGGACTCCGCAAACATCGTAATTTCTTCTAAATTTTGAACACCAACTAAAATATCAATAATCGGTTTTGCTTTCAGTCCCTTTACAGATGTACTTCCAATATGTTCAATTCCAATCATTTTGTCCCCTAAAGCATATTTGATTTTATTTTTCTCATCATTAAATTGTACATTCCAATTAGTGTCATAGTCTTGAAGCTTAACAATAGTCTTTGTCATGACCGGTCACTCCAATTCATTAATAATAAAATGTATTTATTAACCCCTTCCAATATTATACCAATTCAACTCAATATATTTGTATTCCACTAAGACTTATCACTAAAAAACATGAAAAATTTTCCACTTCCTTTATCATCAATTAAAGCATATTATAATAATAGAATGTTATTTATGCTATATTATTACTATTTTCAGAAAGACGGTATTATCTAAAATGTGATAATAGCTGGTCGAGGTGTGGGTATTGCAGAACAAGGTTCAGATAGAGGAAGGACCTCCAATTATTATAGAAAATGATATCAATTTTTATCGAAGCTTAGCTCAGCAAAATTTGAATCGAATGTATTTAATATCTAAGATATTCTTATGGATTATTCTATTTGTAGTATTATTAAATATTGGTAATATTATATTTTTTAATGATCATACAACTTACCATAGAATTTACATAATTCCCTATGCACTTTTATTTTCAACAAATTGTTTAGTGCTTGTATTTGCCCATCCAAATAATTTTAAAGCAAATGCTTCAATTGAATATTATAAGAAGTTTGAGGAAAATGTAGCACTGTTTGTTTGTTGGATACTTATGCTTAGCTTAGGCATATCAATGCTTGATCAAATATTCTACCAACATACGATTATCTATTCAATTTCAGCCGTCATTTGTACATCTTTTTTTGTTATTCGTATTCGCTATTTTATAGCTCCATTTATCGTAGCAATTATAGGATTAGCACTTAATTTTTTTAATCAGCATGAAGATTTTTATCATTATAGTTTTGAAATGCAATTAGTTATCATGCTTACACCGATTCTAATCATAGTTGCAAATATGAAATATCGGAAATTTGTAGAATCCTATAAACAGCAAAAATACTTATGTCGTGAAACAAATCGCGCCAACAAATTAGCAAGCGATCTTGCAAAAGCAAACACTGAACTAAAACGACTATCATATACAGATGAATTAACACATATTGCAAATAGAAGAGGGTTTCAAAAGTACGTTGCTGATTTAAAGCAAAGAAGTGTATCCTTCAGCCTTACAGTTTTAATGATAGACATTGACTATTTCAAAAACTTTAATGATTACTATGGTCACGCATATGGAGATATGGTACTTTCACGTGTTTCGACTGTTTTAGATAAAGTCGCATCATCTACTAATTGCTTCACAGCACGTTGGGGTGGTGAAGAATTTATCTTACTTGCTCCAGACAAAGAGCCTGAAGAAATAATCGTCATTTATAACCGCATCATCAGAGAAATTAATCACTACGAACTCACAAATGCCGCCTCTAGCATTTCCAACACGTTAACTTTTAGTATCGGAGCATATCGTGGCGAAGTAAAATCTCAAGATGACATTCAAGATTTCTTACATAAAGCAGATTCCCTCTTATACGAAATAAAAGAATCTGGCCGAAACGGATTCAAATTAATGGAAGATGGAGAGGTTATATACAAATACCAACCAAACACATATAGAAGAAAGCCCTAGAGTGAGATTTTAGTCACTTCTAGGGCTTTTTAGAGTAATCTTCAAAAAGGATTTTCCACTTTCTTTTGTATTACAAAATTGATTTCGTTTGATATTGCACTCTCTACTTTTGAGCTACTATTCTCCCTTTCACATTCGGTACCAAAGTCTTCTTGATGTTTCTCAGATGGCAAGTTCAAAAGCTTTTATTTCTCAAACATTTGAACTTGGCCCTTTCTTTTTCAAATCATATATTTAATCATGCAAATCTAATTATTCATCTGAATCTTGGTGAGAAGCGTTTGAATCAGTCACAGAAGTAGTGGAATGATTTCCGTAAACTATTTTACCACCTAGGTGTCCAGTAACTGCTAATGATACTGTCCCAGCAATACTTAGAAGTATAATCAATACAGTAGCGAAACCACCTTTAAGAGCTTTACTTTGTAAAACATTCCATTTAAAAATAGAATGTCTAAATAGAATTTTAACAATTGCTAAAGCGCCAAAGGTAAACATTGAAACATCAGCCAATAGCGAATGTAATTCTATTTGATCATGTAAGCCTCGTCCCCAGTTTTGGTAAGCAAAATGTTCTGCACCATCACCAGTAGCCAGTGCAACAAACCCTGAAAGTACTCCTATGATTATTAATAAAGTACCAAATCTATTCAGTGTTTCTTTTTTAGTAAAAACATTCACAATTTCAATTACTGCCCCCAAAATTAATATTGCAATAGGAAAATGAACTATTAATGGATGTAATGGCATTTGTATTATGCTCCTCTCTTTCCTTCTCTTTTCATCATACATACTGAATCTGAAAAAGCCCTGAAATTCTAAATTAATTTATGTGATCCAATTTCATAAATTCTTTTCTAGGTGAAAAATACGGATATTTTTAAATAAACAACTCAATAATTCGGATAATATTTCATTCCAGTATTTACTTAGTATACCGCTCCAGATGGCGCTTTCCGCGGGCGAGCGTTGAGCCTCCTCGGAAGCACGTACCGTGCTTCTCTACGGGGGCTCACCTGTCTCGCTTTCCCGCAGGAGTCGCCATCTTCCGCTTCACAGACAATGTTCGAAAAGATATGGCATATAACAATGGTACATTTAATGTTCGTGTATTGTTTTAAATCTTTGAATTATGAAATTAATTTATGTATTAGCCATTTAAAATCAGCCGCAACAAGATGTTTCGTGACATCTAAAAACAATTAACTGGAAGGATTAGAGGATATAAAAAGAGGCATCAATTCTCCACATGTATTACATAAATTTATCATTATGGGTATTTTAGTAGGAAAAGGTTTTTCACCTGAGGAAGCATATCAAACTGTTGAAAATTAAGGGGAAACAGGAGAATCATAACTACTACAGAGAAGTAAAATGCAGTAGAAAAACTTAACACTTAGATTTTCAGATTATCCGCTGTATTACTGCTAGGATCCTCTATGCTTTAAACTAATTAAATTAGTCTCCAAGTTTCAATGCAATTTCTTTATTCCAAGAAATTACTTCTTCGATTAAGTAGCTGATTTCTCCCTTAATATATTGATCAAATGAATTTAATTTCTCTCCATTTTGCATTTTCTTTTGTAATGAATGTATAAACTGAAGATTTCCCTTGTCATTCATTTCATTTTTCAATAATGCATCTAACAAATGAACAAATATTGAATATTGGTTTGCTTGCAATTCTTCATCTAATGCTACACCATCAGCTTTTACTAATTGAACTGGTCTTTTTTCATAGGAAATAGCTGTCAGATGATCAGTCCCTTTAACTTCATTCGGATCTCCTACTAATAAGACGCCTGTTTTACCTATGTGTATTTCGAATTCACCTATAATTTTGTCATTGGCATCTTCAGAAATTAGAATAACTCGTTCTATTCTGTAATCTAAAGAATTAAAAAAATTTATTACAGTAGGGTGAACATTTAGCTCTACTTCTACAGTCGTTTCACCTTCAAAATCTATTAGTCGCAATGTTCCTTTTTCTATAGGAATTTCTGTTTCTCTTATTAAAACTTTATTTATATTCATTGTAAATCCTCACCTTTGTCAATTTGATATAGATAACAGACTTTATCGTATTCTGTAATCATCAAAATTTATCTCATGATTACTTAATTCAAACATCAAAATCAGTAAAGCAACTCTTATCTTTTAGTATTATGTGATTGATGGAAAATAATGTTTATTAACTGACATACAGCCTTATTAATTTGGACGTGGAATTTTTTATAGATAATAATTACCGCGATAATAATTAATAAAGTAATTCCCCCGTTGATAAGATATGGTTTTAGTATTGAACTAACTTTTTGATATTGGGGTCCTAATAACTTCCCAGCACTAATAAAAACAGTTACCCATATTAAAGAACCACTATATGCTAACATTGCAAACTTTATATACGGAAGTCGTGTAATCCCTGAAAAATATCCTGTCACATGTCTAACACCAGTTATAAAATAAGCAATCACCAATAATTTCCCACCATATTTTCCAAACCATTCAGATGTTTTTTTAATTCTCGCTGGTTTTAACAATAGAAACTTTCCGTATTTTTCTAAAAAAGGCGTTCCAAGTTTATAACCAACCCAATATGAAATCGTAATGCCAATCGATGAGCCTAACCAAGCAATAAGTATGCTTAGGGTCCAATCTAACTGGCCTTGAAATACAAGAAATCCACAATAACTCATAATAACTTCACCTGGCAAAGGAACAGCAATCATTTCAAGCGCGAGTGAAATAAGTAGTACTAGGTATCCATACTGATTAAAATAGGCTATGATATCTCCCAAGGTAAATCCTCCTTATATGCCTCTTATACCCTAGCCACTTGTAGATGTATTGAAGGTTTAACTGAATATAAAGGAATACTTGTTGAATTTTTGTTCAAAATCCAATTCATCACATCCACCATTTGTTCTGGTGTTTCCAATTCTAATCCTTTTTGAAAAAGATCAATTGATTTTTCCCATTGTTTCATTTTATTAGCATCCTTTAAAATCTTGTTTAGTTGACTTTCCAATGTATCTTTTTGGTTAAGTTCAAAAACAAGCTGCTGTTTTTTTAAGTAGGTCATATTAATTTCTTCTTGACCAGGTAAATATGCATGAACAAAAATTGGAAGTCTTTTTTTCAATACTTCACTTATTGTAACGCCACCTGGTTTTGTAATGATTGCATCAACTTCATCATAAATTTTGTTCATTTCTACTCTTGATGAAATATAAGGTAATGGATTGATATGATCTAAATCCCAAGATAAAATTTCATCGTATAGTTTTTGATTGTTACCACAAAGTACCGTGAAATTAAATTGTTGTGATTTCTTCATTTCAGCAGATAATTTTAATATCCCACCTAGACCACTGTTTCCTCCAGCTATCAATATTTGTGGCTTTTCTGCGTTAAACTTTCTATGAGTAGTTTTAATAATTTCCTCATGGACCGGAATACCTGTGACAATAATCTTTTCTCCAGGGATTTTATACATTTCAATTAAATTTTCTTTTACTTCTTGACTTGGTACAAAATGATAATCTATTCCGTCTTTTGCCCAAACATTATTGATAAAAAAGTCTGTATAGACATTTATGACTGGAATATTACATTTTCCTTGCATTTTTAGTTGGCTTAAAAGATAAGAAGGGAATCCATGAGTACAAACAATTGCATCTGGTTTTTCCTCTTCAATCAACTGTTCCATTTTCTTTAGAAATAAGCCTTGATAAAATTTATAGGCACTTTTAGTTTGTTTTTGCGCGTAGAAGTGTTTTTTGTATACTACGTTATAAGTTGCTGGAGCATATCGAATCCATTTTAAATAACCACTTGAAATAATTTTTTCTAATGATTTATTTGTATAGCTCATCAAATCTATTTTTTTTAATTCAATTTCTTCAGCTCTAGTTTTTAACAAATCCATTATTGCGTCTGCAACTTGATGATGCCCAGATTGCATTCGTAAAAGTGGAAAGAATAGTATTTTCTTCACTATAATTAACTCCTTTTCACTAAGAAAAGATTTTCAATTCCTAGTTGTTAATTTAATAAATATTATTCTTAAACTTAACAATTAGACAATACCACTGATTTTGTAAAAATCTTTTCTTTTAATTTATTTTTAATCTAACTTTCAGCTTGCATTTAGATGTATGGATTAAAGACAATTTTTTGGTTTGGTATTTTAAAAAGTTTTCTTTGTAAAAATGAATCCATTAAAAAAGACGTTCTCTACATAATTTGGTTACTTGATGAACGTCTTTTTGTGTTAGATATAATTATTTTTTTTTGGAAACCATTTTCTTTATAAGAAGATAAATTAAAAATAGCACGAACAATACAACCCCAAAATAAGGTACATATTTTGGATTGATATTAATAGTTTCCGCAGTGAAATATCCCGCTAAAATAAACGGAACTGTCCAAAGAATACTGCCTAATAAAGACAATAGTAAAAAACGAAGAAATGGGATTTTGGCAACCCCAGCAAAATAAGGACTTAATTGGCGAATCCCCGGTAAATAATAACCGAATGTTATTGTTTTGTAGGCACTTTTCTTATACTTGTTTTCTATAGTGCTCCACCTTTCATTTGTAAGGCCAATGTATTTTCCAAATTTGCTTACAAAAGGTATCCCTAAATACTTTCCGCAAATATATGCAGTAAGCATCCCTACAATAGCCCCTAAATCTGATATGACAATAGTTGGTCCCATTGAAAGCTGATGATGACTAATTAATATTCCTGTTAAAAACAGTAGGGATTCTTCTGGAGCAGGAATCCCTACAATTCCAAAGAATAAACAGATGAAAAGGATTAAATAGCCATATGAACCAATATATTGCGTAATTGTATCTATACTCATAACACCCTCTATTCTTTTAGCTCTTTTAATGTTATAAATTGTACGTCTTTTTGTTTACATTCCTTAAGGAAAATTTCCAAATTCCGAATCATATAACCCGGTGCTTCTTCTTCAGCTCCCAATGTATCCCCATTATCATGGAGCACGAAAATTGCACCTTCCTTCACCGAATTTCTTAATTCATTTAGCAAGCCATGTTTAGCCTTTTCTGCTTTCCAATCTCCGAAAATATTTGACCACATGATTTTATTGTATTTTTTACTTACAGCTAGAGAAAAAATATTAAAATGTCCCCATGGCGGTCTATAGAAAGAAACCTTTTCACCCGTGCATTCAGTTATTGCCTTTTCAGTCATTTCCAATTGTTTCTTTAATCGAAATGGAGACATGATCCAGTTCGAAACATGGTCAAAATGATGAATGCCTACCGTATGCCCTTCCTCCGCCATACGTTTAACGATTTCTGGATTCTTTTTAACATTGCTGCCCACAACAAAAAAAGTAGCTTTTACATCATACTTTTTTAATAAATCGAGCAATTGTGGTGTATATACAGCATTTGGTCCATCATCGAAAGTAATGGCCATACCATTTGCTTGTATTCTTTTTGAAATTCCCCGCTCAGATACTCGAATAAGTACAGTAGGCAAAGGACCATAGCAAAGGAATAATACTATTATAATTACACCACAAATTAATAAATATATCACTTATATAACAGCTCTTTTCAATAGATTTTTTGCTGACATCGGAATCAATTATTCGGCAAGAATAACTCCACCTCTGTACCAATTCCTTCAATACTATTTACTTTAATTTCCCCATTATGTTGTTTCATAATATTTTTTGCAATTGATAAACCTAACCCTGTACCACCAGTTTCTCTGTTTCTTGCTTTATCGACTCGATAAAATCGCTCAAAGACATTATTTATTTCGTCCTCAGGTATACCTATTCCATAATCCTTTACTCGAATAATTGTGTGATTTTCTTGATTCTCTAAAAAAACATCAATTTTATCCGCACTATATTTGATTGCATTATCAAGAAGTATAATGATCACCTGTTTTAACTTTAACTCATCCGCTATTACCGTAATTGGTGTCTCTTCATAATGTAATACCAAATCCCTCTTATAAGTGCTGTGAAGCTGTTTAACTATTTCCTGACTTAATGTTATTAGGTCTATTGATTTCTTTTCTAATGCATTTTCCAAATCAGTATTAGCTAAGTCTAAAAATTTCTCTGTCATTTGTTGTATTCTAGTTGCTTCCGAATAAATGACTTCGACTGCATCTAGTGCTACTTCTTTGTTTTGAATGCCACGTCTTCGTAAGAAATCTGCATAACTTTTAATAACAGTAATTGGAGTTTTCAGTTCATGAGAGGCATCTGAAATAAATTGCTGTTGTTTTTCTAAATTGATATCTAATCGATCCATCATGCGATTAAAGGTTACAGCCAGTTTCTGTAATTCGTCTTTAGGTTGCTGATCGATAACCATTCTTTTCGTAATACCACTTTGTTCAATTTCCTCCATTGTATCAATCATATTAGAGACGGGTCTAATGATGATATTCGCTAACCATCTTCCCCCAATGAGAGAAATTAGAGCTCCAAAAAAAGTACAGAAGATTAGAATAGATAATAATACATCTTTACCTAATTCTAAACCCACTAATTTTTCCCCAATTTCCAAGGTTTCAATAACTTGACCATTAGATTCAATTGGTATTCTTACAACGAGAATTTGTTCTTCTTTTTGAGATAGATGAATTAAATAGCGTTCTGAATTGGTTTTTCTAGTAAATTCCCCTTTTATTTTATTTGCCAACTGCTTGTTGTTTGTAACTTGATGTATGATGTTCGAATGATTATCTAGTATTCGAATATATGATCCACGCGTTAAATATTTTGATAATTTTTTTTCAATTACTGCATCCGAATCGCTATCATTAATATCGTCTAATATTGCACTCGCATTTTGCAGCACTATCTTTTTTTCTACATTGACAGTGACACTCATAAAAGAATAAAACACTACGATATTAACGATGACTAGCAAACAAATGATCCATGCTGTTGTAATCAAATTGATTTTATTATTAATTTTCATCTACTTAATTCTCCTTTATTATGTAACCCACTCCTCTTACGGTCTGAATGATGGCATTACTTTCAAATCCTTCGTCGATTTTCTTTCTCAAATGCCAAATGTAAACATCTATTACATTTGTATCGCCTTCGTAATCGTAATCCCAGACATCTTTAAGAATGTTATCTCTTGTTACTATTTTATTTTTACGTGAAACCAAATACACAAGTAATTCGAATTCTTTTGGGGTTAATGATATGGAAGAATTACCTCTTGTTACTTCTCTCGTATCATTATTAATAGTTAAATCTCTAACCGATACAATGGAATCATCATTATTTGAAACATTCGAGATAATTGTATTTTGACGAAGACAAGAACGCACTCTTGCTAGCAACTCTTCCATTTCAAAGGGCTTTGTAATATAATCATTCGCCCCTAGATCTAATCCAGTCACTTTATCCATCGTCATATTACGAGCAGTTAGTAGAATGACCGGCATAAGTTCATCTTCTTTCCTTATTCTTCTTAATACCTCAATTCCATTCATCTCAGGTAACATTATATCTAATAGTACTAAATCAATTTTCCCTTCAAGAGCTACTTCCAATCCAAATTTCCCATTATTAGCAACTACTACTTCATATCCTTCATATTCAAGCTCTAGTTTCAATATTTTCGCAATCTGAACTTCATCTTCAACTACTAAAACTCGTTTTACCATATTTGAACACTCCTTTTTTTGCCAATGTAAATGATATCCAACTTCTATCTATTGTGCACAATTAAAGAATTTTTTAAAATGATGAAGATAACTTTAATTTCCAATTGTTAAAGTTATTTAATAACTAATACTGCGTATTAATTGAATTCTCTTCAACTATATAAAGAGGTTTCTTCTAAAAAATACCCCTAATTTAATTTAACATTGTTCTTCATGTTATTTCTTTTTTTAATAGAACTTTAAGATTTTTTTGTTACAACTTCATGGATTTATCAATTTTGAGGTCTGTAGAGACGAAAAAAAAGAGTAAATATCGAGTTGATATTTACTCTTTTTTACTTAATGATGCAGCTGTCGCTTTAGTATACGTTCCGTAAACTCGAAGACAGCTTGCAATAATGATGATACTACCTGTTACAATATAAAATAACTGTATAATTGGATTTGCACTGTCTGTACCGATGAATACACCATGTAAGAAAATCATAACCCATGCAGGAAGTACAAGAAAATGGATAGACTTCCAAAGCTGACGATTCATTTTCCTAATTAAAAGATCGGATGTCATTATGACAACTAAAAAAACATACAAACTTATAGTTCCAATAGCTGATAAAAGAGGTTTATATTTAGCAGTAAATGGTACCAAAATCTCTATTATGCTATAGGGTTGATAATGGTCAATTAAAAGTAGCAAAACGTGCATGATGAGGGCTAGTAATCCAAGCCAACCAGCACTTAGATGTAAGTGAAATAATAAATTTTTTTGTTTGGTAATTGATGGTGATTTTCGAAATAGACCAAAAATAACCGAAACGGTAAAGTAAAAATACGCGAGAAATCCGCATATGCGAATCCACTCCCAAGTATTAAACATATCTCCCATCTCCCATTTTAATCCATTTAGTCTTTCCATCTTGATCGACTATAAATCGTGCCACACGCCAGCCACTGTTTTCAAACCATTTATTTAGCTGTAGTTCGCTCATCAAAAAACTTAACTTGGCACCAACTTCAGATTTGTAAATACTATCTGTAATAACTGTTGCTTGTATTATATTAGTCTCTGCAGCTTTTCCTGTTTGTCCATTCAAAATATGATGCTTTTCTTTTTGTTGATAAATCCAGCTTCTATATATTCTATTAGATGTGGCAATAGCACCATTTTGTATTTTAATACTTCCCATCTCTGTTCCGTTAAAGGGATTGGCAATGCCTATTGACCATTCTTTTTCGCCATCAGACCACATCGCTATGTCACCTCCACCGTCCACAATACCAAAACTAAAGCCATGTATTTGCAGCCACTTTTTTATTTGCTCCACAGCATAGCCTTTTGCAAAACCACCAAGGTCAATTGGTTGATTCGAAGTTTTATATATTTGTTGGTTCCCTAAAAAGTGCAATGGATCTTTCACTATTGGATCTAACCTTTCTTCATGACTTTCAACTGAACTGAAAGGAAAAGATTGATTGTATCCCTGTTTTACTAATTGATTTTTTAAATAGGGTGAAAATAACCCATTTGTTTGCTCATAAAAGTGATTTGACTTTTTTAAACAGTCGTACAACGATGCATTTATTTTTAATGTTTTACCAACAGGTAATTGATTGATCTGATCTAATTCGTTATTTGGAATAAATCGTGACCATTCTTGCGCGACATATTGCAGCCATTTTGAAACTGGTTCTTTCCAATTTTCAGAAGCCCCTGGTACTTCTATATAAAAGTCGGTATTCATTATGTTCAATGTCATGGATTCCATTTGTCTCACCTTTACGATCTTCTTGTTTGGCGATCTTGTTTTACTGTGGGAACTTTTGTTATTTCAAAATTTGTCCAATCAAGTTGAAGTAATTCTTTTTCTTTTTTACTTACCTTGGATTGGTCGATTATCACTTGTTGGTTATTAGAGGTAGTATTGTCTTCCGTAGTTCCTTTGACGTTCAGTTGAGTTAACAATCCTGCTGATAAAAGAACTGCAGACGAACCGATAAGCCACTTTGCTTTTTTTGTGTCATTCATGTTCCGATTCCTCCTTATATGGTTTGACAAATAAATTGTTGTTGCTGTTCTTGCCAATCAATTGAATAGCCAAAAGAATTTAAGATGACGCTTACTGGTACATAAATATCCTTGCTAAAATGAAAAGCTTTTGCTGACATTGGTGTTTTAAACATATTTTCATAAACTACATTTGTATCTGCTCTGAAAATGAGCTGATGATCCTTAATCTTTGTAATCAAAATCTTCGACGTTTCGTAATATGTTGACTGCCCCCCTAAAGCTTTCGTTAGTTTTTGGGCTGGGACAAATAATTCTCCGTTTTTAGGAATAATATAAAATCCAAGCGTTTTATTATCAATTTTAAAAGTTGCTTTTTTTGCCTTTTTAATAGGTAACGTATCCGTATTTTGAACTAGAGATCGGGTCCAAATATTCCATCCACCTTGTTCAGATGTATACGTATTATCTTCAGAATATCCATTATCGTAGTTATTTTCATATTCTTCCTCATCGTCATCATGTTCTTTTTCATCATGATCATGCTCTTTTTCATCATGCTTTTCATGTTCTTCGTAATATTCGTGATGATCCTCATCTGCATGTGCAATATAAGCACCTCCCGATGTACCAAAAATCAGTATTAATAGAAATAATCCTATGCATTTTTTCAACTTTATCCGCTCCCTTCATATACAGTGTAAATACTCATTATGAAATGAGTCTGAATAAATATTGATAAATTCAAAAAACATATCTCATCAGAGACTTTACTTTGAAAAACAAATACGATTAAAAATACATAAAAAAGACAAAAGGTATTAGAGAATATGTGTCCTCTGATACCTTTTGTCGCAATGAACTAATGCTTATTATTTATAAAGATTTAATCTTTTTTATTTTGTATTGGCAATGAAACAATAAATTTTGTTCCTTGTCCTAATCTACTTTCTACGGAAATATGGCCTTGATGTTGTAAAACAATGGCATGCGCAATGGCCAAACCTAGACCTGTCCCCTCTTTTTGTTGATTTTTTGTAGCTTGATAAAATCGTTCAAAAATATGTTGTGTATCTTGCTCACTTATTCCTATTCCTGAATCTTCAACGATTAGCTCAATTTTATTATTAAAGCTTGAGAGAAACACATTAATAAACCCTTGCTCCGTAAATTTAGCCGCATTATCAAGTAAAATATATAGCATTTCTCGAATTTTTGTTTCATCGCCAATAAAATGTATTTTGCCATCTATTTTTGTTTTAAGTTTGATTGATTCTGGTAAAGTTCTTTCAAAGGACTTTGTCATATTTTTAACTATATCGGATAGCACAATTGAATCCTTCTTAATAGGCAACTTATTTTGATCAAAACGTGCTAAAAATAATAGACCTTCTAGCAATGTTTCCATATGTTGTGCTTCGTCTTTTAAGTCAGTTATTACTTCTTTTCCAAAAGCACTGAATCGATTCTCGTCATCACTTTCTAATACTTCCAAAGAGCTATAGAAAACTGTTAAAGGTGTTCGTAATTCATGTGACGCATCTGATACAAATTTGCGTTGACGATCAAAAGACTGCTTAATCGGTACCATTGCTTTACCTGCAAGATAGTGACTAAGAAAAGCAATAATTATTATACCAATCAAAGTAAGAATAATAATTGCGTACATCATTCTCTCTAACAAATGAAATTCTTTCGTAACAGATTGTCCAATAATCATATAATTTCCATTCGAATTTAAAGGTTGATGATATTTTAACAGTAGTAAATGTTCCCCTTTCCACTCAATAGATTGTGGATCATCATCTTTTGCATTTACCATTAGTTGGTCAATATCTTTACTAAGTCCATGAATAGATTCGTCCCCGTGCACTAATTTATGGCGATTTGTGAAAATATAATAAAAATAAATTCTGTTTGCATCATATTCGATTTCTCTATCTTTTCTAATATTATCCCCCATTAAATGATAGTGCTCCTTTTGGTGGAATAATTTAAGTTCTTGTACTTGCTGTTGTTGTACAATCGCAATAATAGCAAAATAGAGAACAATCATTAGTAAAAATATAAATAGTAAGAAAAAGGCTAAATATTGCACTGTTAGTTTTCGTTGAATTTGTTTAAACATAGGCATCTCTCAATTTATAACCAATCCCTCTTACTGTTTGAATAAGAGAAGGTTGTTCACCATCATCTATTTTTTTTCGAACTAATTTCACTAATGCATCCAGTGCATTATTCGATACTTCCTCGTCATATCCCCAAATATGGTCATAAATTTGTTCCCTTGTTAAAATACGTCCTTTATTTATAAATAGATATTCTAATAATAAAAACTCATTTTTTGTTAATTCAATTTTCTCATGATTCTTGAAAAGCGCTCTTGCATCTATATGCAGTTCATATGATTGCAGTTGAATAATTTGTTCGATCGGTTTGTTTTTTCTACGCAAAATTGCACGGATTCTTGCTAATAGCACCTGCATCTTAAAAGGCTTAATCAGATAATCGTCTGCTCCCATATCTAGGCCTTGAACCACATCTTGTGCATCGTCTCTAGCAGTTAACATCAAAATGCCACCTTCATATCCATTTTTTCGTAACTCCTGACATACAATGATTCCGTCCATTTTGGGCATCATCCAATCTAAAATGATCAAATCATACTCCTCAATAAATGCTTTTTCCAATGCTTCAATACCGTTTTCTACACCATCAACTAAATATCGTTCCTTTTTTAACATAAAAACAATATTCTTCAACAACCTCATATCATCTTCAGCAATAAGAATTTTCATATTCTCACCTTCTAATTTGAAAATAGTACTTTAATATTACTACATTAAACTGAAATATATCTGAATCTTCGATAAAGAAAAATAAATCTTGTAATTGATTTAAAACCTACTTTTTCTCTAGCGAAAACAAAAAAATAGTGAAAGCCATATGATTAGCTTTCACTATTTAGTAAATGATTAATCTTCATCAAAAATATTTTTCAAATAGTAAACAAGTTTTAGTAACTCTGTAAATAGGTTGATGAAGTCTAAATAAAGATTTAATGCAACAAGTGGAACTTCTTCATCACTAATATGGTTATGGGCAATTTGGTTCATATCATACAATGTGTAGCCTACAAATAGGAGTACACCAATCGCACTAGCAATCACCATAACAAGATTACTAAAACCGACAAATATTGTAATAATAGAGAAGATAAACACACCGATTAATACGATAAATAAAAACTTACCCCAGTTACCTAAATTACGTTTTGTATTGTAACCAATAAGACCAGTCACAATAAATATAGCTGCAGTTGTACCAAAGATAACAAGAACTAGATTGCCACCTAAAGCACCAATATAAAAGTTTAATAAACTAAATAACGTAATACCTGTCAAGAAAGCAAACAAAATTGAAATGAATTTGCTGGCTTTTCTTGCAGCACGACTAAACATAACAATAATAAGTAAAACAACTGTTGCAATACTGATTGGCATAACCAGTGATTGCGGAACAAAAACCCCTGCAAATAACCCAACAGCCGTCACTGCCCATAGCAAGGTAAAGAACCGAAGAACCTTCGGAAATTGTGATTCCATTCAAAATAACCTCTTCTCGAATATTTGATTTATTATTATGTACGATTTAAGTCCTTGAAAGTTTCAATTAAACTTCAAAAATTTAAGGAAGGTGTTTAGTATATCCACTAAACACCAATTCCAATTATCTCCACATTAAGGTAATTTATATCTTTAATAATTAGTTTACCTACACATAAAAAATAGTTAGGTGGAATATTACTGAGCGTATATTAATATAAGTAAACTAAAGACAAACTATTAAAAGGAGAATTGTATGATGAAACTAACTTACCTGAAATATCTTATCGCTCTCATTCTTGTCATTGGTTTATTTGTAGCACAGCAGCCAAAAGCGCACGCTGAAACAATGAGTGGTGAAGTAATCTATCCGACACATCTTTATAAAAAAACAAGTTCAAACTCTACTAAGATAGCCAAGCTTAATATTAACAATAAGATTCTTCTGTATTCTATTTATCCTAACGGCTGGGCAAAAGTTAAATATGGACGAAAAATAGGATATATCTACAGCGTTAATTTAAATATCTTAAAAAAGCAAAAAATAAGCTATACCATGAATCCAAAAAAGGTTTATAAATATCATAATACTGGTGTTGCATTACTCACATATTCTAGTGAATACGATTATATGTGGAGTAATGGAAAAACTTCTAGCCCCTCCTTAGGATATATTAATAAAAATTCATATATTTGGTATCAAGGTAAAAAACTATATCTGGATAATCCAGACCAACTACACATGATTGAAGGGGCACGTGGCCTTACTATGTACTCTGCTAATGCAGAGGGATTGACGTTACTTGAGTATCCCGTAATCAACAATAAAAAATACTACTTTATGGGACCAACTCCTGTACAAATGAACATTCTAATAAAACCTTTTACAGTAAAGGCAGGAACCTTCAAAAATGTTGTGCGAGTCAATTATGGAGAGATCAAAATGTATCTTGCACCAAATGTAGGTATTATTAAAATAACTAAAGAAGGAAAACCGACTAGAGAACTTATTTCCCTAACTAATCGATAAAATATCAAAAAAGTAGTTGGCTAAAAAAGTATAATTTAATAAGAAATTTAGTTTTTAAATTACGTAAAAAATTGCTCTTCCCCACTTTTGTGAGGAAGAGCAATTTTCTTTAAATGCGCAAGAGGACACAATTAGTTTTATAGCTTTCTGGATAACCTTTTTAATTTTATAATTTTCATATGACAAAGACTTTTATTTTATAAAAAATAGGTCCACTTTACACTATCAATTAATGCATCAACTTGTTTTTGATTGAGCTTAAACTTCACTTTGCTTTTAGAATTTTTTAATTCAACCTCTACAATACTGTTACTTGTAATGTTGTTTTTTAAAAATGCTATTTCTGATTTCGTGAGAGAAGCCCCATTTTCCTTTAATTTTATAATTTTACTTTTCTTATTGATTGTAAATTTAATTTGGCTAGGTTTTATTTTTGGATGTTCAGTAACTAATAACAGATAGACATATTTTTTATCCATTGTTGGTATTAGAGCAATATTGTTTTTATAAATAAAATCACCCTTCTTATTAATAATGTTTTTATGTCCGTACATAGTCCATCCATCAACAGTTTCCTTATAAAAACTATCTTTCAATGCTCTTCTTACTGTAATAGTCCGATTTTTAGTTGTTTTATTCCCTGAAGAATCTACAACAGTATATGTTAATTTATAAGTACCTATTTTGTTACTATTTACTTTTCCACTTATTTTAATTTTATTTGTTATATTACCATCATTCGCATCTTTTGCACTGATACCTTTTTTAGCATTAAATACTGTTCCTTTATAGATAGTCTTATTGTCAACACCTGACAAAATAGGTGCTTTCGTATCAGTAATATTTACTTTAAAATTTGTAGAAATGTTTTTATATACAACATTTAAAACAATATTCCCTTTTTTTAAAGGAATAATTTTATTAGAATCAATCTTTGCTATAGATTGATCTGAACTCGTCCAAGTGATATTACTGTTAACTGTTGTTGATTGACCATTTGTTATTACCGTAATTGCTAAATCCTCCTTTTCTCCGACTTCTAAAGTTTCTAAATTACTAGGAATCAATATCGTTGATGATTCTTCACCATCAAAAGCATTCACCTCATTAGAATGACCAAGAATGGCAAATGCAATCATTATTAATAGTACTAATCGTATACTTTTCATATTTTCCTCCTATATAGTTAAAATTTGTATATATACTATTATAGTAACAATTAATCAGGCAATCAATTGGATATTTTTAGTATCCACAAGTAAAAAGCTATTTTTTCTGATTGGCCTTTTCCTTGAAAAAAACCTTCTTCTCAAATTGGTTTTGAGAAGAAGGTTTTTATGGCTTAGACTGTTTCTACATTGGATATGGAAAATTTTAATTTGGTTTATTTTGCAACGATGTTTACAAGTTTACCAGGAACAGCAATAACTTTTTTGATGTCTTTGCCTTCGATATTTTCTTTTACGTGTTGATCAGCAAGTGCAGCTTTTTCTAGATCTTCACGCGATGCATCTTTTGCAACCATCAGTTTAGCACGTACTTTTCCGTTAACTTGAACAACGACTTCGACTTCATCATCTACAAGTTTGGCTGGATCGAATGTTGGCCATTCAGCATAGGTGATTGTTTCCGTGTGACCCAGTTTTCCCCAAAGTTCTTCAGCAATGTGAGGAGCGATTGGTGCTAACATTTTGACGAATCCTTCAGCGTAGGCTGTTGGTACAACTTCAGCTTTATAGCAATCGTTGATGAAGACCATCATTTGAGAAATTGAAGTATTGAAACGGATATGTTCGTTGTTATCTGTCACCTTTTGTACTGTTTGGTGATACACTTTTTCTAAAGTTGTATCATTTGATGCTTGGATTTTATCTGATAGTTCGCCATTCTCTTCGTTGATAAATAGACGCCAGATACGGTCTAAGAAACGACGTGCTCCGTCTAATCCGTTTGTAGACCAAGGGATAGAAGCCTCAAGTGGGCCCATGAACATTTCATATAAACGAAGTGTATCTGCACCATGACTAGCTACGATATCGTCTGGGTTTACAACATTCCCTTTCGATTTAGACATTTTTTCGTTACCTTCACCTAGGATCATACCTTGGTTGAATAGTTTTTGGAATGGTTCCTTTGTTGGTACAACACCCAAATCATAAAGAACTTTATGCCAGAATCGAGCATACAGCAAGTGAAGTACTGCGTGTTCTTGACCACCGATGTAAATATCAACTGGTAACCAACGTTTTAGTAGCTCTGGATCAGCGATTACTTCTTTGTTATGTGGATCGATATAGCGTAAGAAGTACCAGCTTGAGCCAGCCCATTGTGGCATTGTATTTGTTTCACGACGTCCTTTTTTACCTGTAACAGGATCTACAACATTTACCCATTCATCAATATTTGCAAGTGGTGATTCACCTGTACCACTTGGACGGATATCAGAAGTTTTTGGTAGAACTAATGGAAGTTCTTCTTCTGGAACTGTTGTAATTGTACCATCTTCCCAATGGATGACAGGAATCGGTTCACCCCAGTAGCGTTGACGAGAGAATAACCAGTCACGTAGACGGTAGGAAACTTTCTTTTCGCCGACTTTGTTTTCTTCAAGCCATGCGATTGCTTTCGTAATCCCTTCCATTTTGCCTAAACCATTTAAGAAATCTGAGTTGATATGTGGACCATCTTCAGTAAAGGCTTCTTTTTCAACATCTCCACCTTCAAGAACAGGGATGATCGGTAAATTGAATTGTTTTGCAAATTCATAGTCACGTTCATCATGTGCTGGCACGGCCATGATTGCACCTGTACCATAGCTAGCTAATACATAGTCTGCAATCCAAATTGGAATCTCTCTACCATTAATAGGATTCACAGCGTATGCACCAGTGAAGACACCTGTTTTTTCTTTTGCTAAATCAGTACGTTCAAGATCCGATTTCATCTTCACTTCATTAAGGTATGCTTCTACAGCTTCACGTTGAGAATCTGTCGTGATTTCTTTTACTAATGCATGTTCTGGAGCAAGTACTGTGTAAGTAGCACCAAACAATGTATCTGGGCGTGTAGTGAATACGCGGAAGCGTTTATCCGTATCTTTGATATTGAAATCGACTTCAGCACCTTCAGAACGACCAATCCAGTGACGTTGCATATCTTTAATATTTTCTGGCCAATCAACTTCTTCTAAATCATCAATTAGACGATCAGCATATGCAGTAATTTTAAGCATCCATTGTTTCATCGGACGACGTTCTACTGGATGACCACCACGTTCTGATTTACCATCGATCACTTCTTCGTTTGCTAGCACCGTACCAAGTGCTGGACACCAGTTAACAGCTACTTCGTCAATGTAAGCTAAACCTTTTTTATACAATTGGATGAAGATCCATTGAGTCCATTTATAGTATTCAGGATCTGTTGTATTAATTTCACGATCCCAATCATAGCTAAAACCTAGTTCTTGGATTTGGCGTTTAAATGTGCTGATGTTCTTTTGTGTAAATTCTGCAGGGTCATTTCCTGTATCAAGTGCATATTGTTCAGCAGGAAGACCAAATGCATCCCAGCCCATTGGATGCATTACATTATAGCCTTGCATACGTTTGAAGCGAGATAAGATATCTGTTGCAGTATAGCCTTCAGGGTGTCCTACATGAAGACCTGCCCCTGATGGATATGGGAACATATCTAATGCAAAAAATTTAGGTTTTGACTCGTCATTTACTGTTTTGAATGTTTCGTGTTCAGCCCAGTAAGCTTGCCATTTTTTCTCGATTTCTTGATGATTGAAATTCAATGGTAACTCCTCCTTCTTGTGTAAAATAACGATAGTTAGTTTGCTTCTAATATGAAGAATGCCGTGAAATATAAAAACTCTCGTCCCTTGAAAAAGGGACGAGAGTTTAAAATCTCCCGCGGTACCACCCAAATTAGTGTAAGCACTCAACTTGATTCCTTAACGCGGAAAACGACTATGGCTATCATTTATTTCACCATTGTGACTCCCGGGCGAGTTCAATTTACCGATTTACTAACTTACACCAACCGTTAGCTCTCTACAAAATCAAGATAAACCTACTATTCCCTTTCACAGTCATATCATTATTGAATCTTATTCTAATCGAAGTAACGTAAATTGACAAGAGATTTAGTAAATTTATGAAAATTTCGGGATTAAATCAATATTCAACTGCACACCTGTATCACGAAGTACATCTTCAACTTTAAAACCTTCCATCACTTCTTTTAATACGAGCCCATTATTTGTGACTTCAATTACCGCTTTTTCCGTAATGATTAAATCAACTACTGTTTTACCTGTTAACGGTAAATCACAAGTCTTTTTAATCTTTGGAGACCCATCTTTTGCATTATGTTCCATGATGACAATCACTTTTTTTGCACCATGTACGAGATCCATTGCTCCACCCATACCTTTAATCATCTTTCCTGGAACCATCCAATTTGCAAGGTCTCCTTTTTCAGAAACCTCCATCCCCCCTAGAATGGCAACATCAATATGTCCCCCTCGAATCATGGCAAAAGATTCTGCACTACTAAAAAAAGCTGCTCCTGGTACAGTTGTGATGGTTTCTTTTCCAGCATTGATTAAGTCTGGATCTACTTTATCTGAAGTTGGGTAAGGTCCAATACCAAGAAGACCGTTTTCCGATTGTAAAATAACATTTTTTTCTTCTATATAATTAGCAACAAGTGTTGGCATTCCAATTCCTAGGTTCACGTAATTTCCGTCGGCTATCTCCTGCGAAGCCCTTTTAGCAATTTTTTCACGAATATTCATGTCTTCTCCTCCTATGAACGAGTCGTCACTTTTTCAATGCGCTTTTGTTGTTTTGCTTGAAGCATTCCTTGAACATAGATACTCGGCGTATGAATATAACCAGGATCGAGTTCGCCTATTGCAGCAAATTCTTCCACTTCAGCTATTGTAATTTTCGCTGCGGTTGCCATAATTGGATTAAAGTTTTGTGCTGTTTTATTATATTGTAGATTCCCTAGATGGTCTGCTTTATAAGCTCTGACCAACGCAAAATCAGCAACTAAAGATTCTTCTAGTAAATATTCTTTTCCACCAAAGTTGCGAATTTCTTTGCTTTCTGCAATCGGCGTACCAACCCCAGCAGGTGTATAAAAAGCAGGAATTCCCGCACCACCAGCACGTATCTTTTCTGCCAAAGTACCTTGTGGTATTAGTTCAACTTCTAGTTCACCCGCTAATACTTGTCGTTCGAATTCTTTGTTTTCTCCAACATATGAAGCTATCACTTTTTTAATCTGTTTATTTCTTAATAGCAATCCAAGACCCCAATCATCAATACCACAGTTATTAGAGATGACCGTTAAATCCTTTACTCTACTCTGAGCAAGGGCCATTATAAGCTGCTCTGGAATACCTACAAGCCCAAAGCCACCTACCATAATAGTCATTCCGTCATTTACTTGTGATATGGCTTCTTCTGCAGACCGATAAATTATCTTCACTTTCCACTCCCCCTTTTCTATCATTTTCTCAAAGACGGAATATTCTTGCAAATTTAAATAGATTCATTTCCTTTCTGATGCGCCTGCTAAATTCTTTTAGATGATCATCCTCCAAAAAAATAAAATATATTAAATAAAAAAACTTATTTATATAAATAAGTTTTTTTATTTACCTTTAATCCTTTTTCTGTTTTTATTTCGCTAATTTTACCATCCCAGCGTTTTACAGTAAATTGAGGTTTTAGAGCTTTACCCATGTAGAAACTTTGATAAATTGTAAAATGAACTTTTTGATTTTTATTTGTATATTTTCTGATTTTAGTTGCTGCAGTTCCTCTATTCATAGAATCTGTAAGTTCATGCATTCCTAGTATAGCTGCAGCCTGTGGTGATTTTGCACCAATTCCAAGACCAGCGATAAATGCTAATGTTTGTCTTTCATTTGAAGGTGGTAATGATTCAGCGTAATTTCTTGCTGTTTTTACACTCATATATAAATCAGTGATTTTTTCACCTGATATTTTTACTGTTGAATATATTATAACTCCTTTTTTCTCAGGACTTTTTCCAAAACCTGCACCAATTTCATTAGATGCATTACTTGTTGAGGGAAGTACACTCAAAATTAATATACCGATAATAAAAGATAATACTATTTTTTTCATAATTTAAACCTCTTTCACAGTTATATTTTAATGTCAATATTAACAAAAATGTAATAAAAATACAACTTCATATGTATTGTTTTCGATACACACGAAAAACTCTATAAAACCCTATATATCAACCTTTTTTACACTTTTAAAAGTGTTTGCCTTCTCACTACTTCTCACTCTCTATATAAGGGCTTTTCTCCACACAAGGGACGGGGTAGTATTTTTTCGAGAAAATCACTCGAAAAAATCTCCACCCTCAAGCCCTTGCGTGGAGAAATTTTGGCGGTGCTAGGATGTCGCCAAGCCGACGTACCTAAAACGAGGAAGGACCTACTCAAATCGTTTTTTATTTTTTCGATTTTGCTTAGTGACATATGGTTATTGGAAGATTGCATTGATATTTTTTTATCGTCTTTCGTAAAGAGTAATTCTTCTGCTTCTTTTCTTTGTGATTTCCAACCGTCTCTTTTTTATTTTGACCGACTTTTTGTGATAGTTCCTCAAAATAAGAAGAGAGACATGAGGCGGTTGTCAATCTAAATTTGTGGTACCGGACCGAAGGGAGGATAAGGAGCCATAAAAATGAATTACCTACCGTATTGACAAGCATCCCAATAATTAATAACCAGACACTTCTGGGCATTACTAAGTCCTCCATTTAATTCGAATATCTAAGCAATCGTATCAACCTTTTGTAAAACTACAACCATCTACAACAAATTTCTAACTTTCTTTCTGTAACAGATAAAGTATTCGTCCACTTCTACAAGTCCGTGATAGAATAAGAACTTGAGGAGTGAAACTATGACTGAAATTAAAAACAATGAATTCCCCTTTCCTTCTGATGGGAAACGTTATTATACATGGAACCGTTACTTACGAGATGAATTTGGTTGCAAGGTCTATAAAGTTGCCTTAGATGCAGGTTTTGATTGTCCAAACCGTGATGGCACTGTTGCTTTTGGTGGTTGCACTTTCTGTAGCGCCGCTGGATCAGGCGACTTCGCAGGAGATCGCGTAGACCCAATCCCTGTTCAATTCGAAAAAATCAAAGAAAAAATGCAACATAAATGGAAAGACGGCAAAACAATGGCATACTTCCAAGCTTATACAAATACGCATGCACCTCTCCCTGTTTTAAAAGAAAAATTTGAAGCGGCACTTGCTTGCGAGGGTGTAATGGGTCTAAGTATTGCTACCCGACCAGATTGTTTACCAGATGATGTTGTAGACTATTTAGCTGAATTAAATGAACGTACGTATTTATGGGTGGAACTTGGATTACAAACAGTTCATGAACGTACAGCCAATTTGATCAATCGTGCTCATGATTACGCTACTTATGTAGAAGGGTTAGAAAAACTTCGTAAACATGGCATTCGCGTCTGCACCCATATTATCAATGGTTTACCTCTAGAAGACTACGATATGATGATGGAAACAGCACGAGAAGTGGCAAAATTAGATGTCCAAGCCATTAAAATCCACTTACTACATTTATTAAAAGGCACACCACTCGTTAAGCAATACGAAAAAGGGAAGCTTGAATTAATGGACAAAGATGCCTATATCAATTTAGTAGCCGACCAATTAGAAGTGATTCCACCAGAAGTGGTCGTGCAACGAATTACTGGTGATGGCCCAATTGACTTAATGATTGGACCAATGTGGTCAGTCAACAAATGGGAAGTTTTAAATGGCATCGATGCTGAGCTTGAACGCCGTGGAAGCTGGCAAGGTAAGTTCTACAAAGCCGATGAAGTGAAGTCACGATGAAACTACAACGCGTCTTACAATACGCACAATTCCTATTACAAGATACTGTTGAAGCTGATGATGTAGTCGTAGATGCTACTGCTGGTAACGGCTATGATACAGCCTTTCTTGCTCAATTAGTTGGTGAACATGGTCATGTATATGCATTTGATGTCCAACAGCAAGCTGTGGATTCCACGAAGAGTCGTTTAGACGAAGAAGGATTAGCTAGCCGTGTTTCAGTAATTTTAGATGGTCACGAAAACGTTGCCCAATATGTAAAAGAATCGATTAGTGCTGCTATTTTCAACTTAGGTTATTTACCAGGTAGCGAGCATGAAATCATTACAAAACCTAGCACTACTTTAAAAGCCATCGAAAATTTGTTAAGTCTTTTAAAAGTAGGCGGCATGATTGTATTAGTTGTTTATTACGGACATGACGGGGGTAAAACGGAACGTGATCAAGTTATTGAATACGTCAGCAATTTACCTCAGAAAAAAGTTCATGTACTACGATACGAATTTATCAATCAAAAAAATGATCCCCCTTTTATCATTGCACTTGAAAAAATGAAGAATCTATAATATTTATTGTATGACACCTTAAATTATTGGTTTAAGGTGTCATTTCATGTAATAATCATTATTTTTCATCTTTAGTTTAAACGTCCCTTACTTAAGAGAACATTCTGCATAACTTGCTTAGTAATCCTAATAATAAATCTGGTAAACCAAAACTAATACATAAAAAAGGATGTAGCCTCCGTGTTCCTCTAGCACTATTTCAACCTTTAAATTTTCTATTGTATGCACAAACCTCTAACTCTACTTTTTCCGGCATATATGAACCCGTAATTGTATAGACTAATAACATCTTATTATACAAAGGAGCTTAAATCCAATATGCCAAAGATTCATGCTGTCAGTACATACTCTCCTCCACATCAAATTCCCCAAGAGAAGGCAGAAGAATTTATACATCAACTTTTCGCTGGTAGAATGGAAAGACTTGAACGTTATTTAAAAGTATTTCAGAATGCAGAAATCCATAATCGGCAGCTCGCTATGCCAATAGAGTGGTATAAAGAGGATCATTCTTTCTCTGAAAGAAATGATCTATATATTGAATTGGCAACAGATTATGGCGCTCGCGTAATTCAAGATTGCTTAGCTGAATCTTCTATTGATGTTAAAGATATTAATGCGCTTATTTTCGTATCGACTACAGGGATATCAACACCTAGCATCGAAGCACGATTAATGAACCAACTATCATTTTCTGAAGATGTCGTACGTATTCCTATATGGGGACTTGGCTGTGGTGGTGGCGCTTCAGGAATAAGTCGTGCAAATGATTATTGTTTAGCACACCCTGAAGCGTTGGTATTAGTCATCTGTCTTGAATTATGCAGCCTAACATTTCAACCAGAGGATTTAAATAAAAGCAACCTAATTGGAACCTCATTATTCGGAGATGGTGTTGCTTGTGCTTTGGTATGCGGCGATCAAGTAAAATTATCTAGTGGAAAAGCATTACCTTCTATTAAAAACACCGCTTCTAGACTACTATCAAATTCAGAAGATGTTATGGGATGGCGTGTTGAAGATAACGGCCTACACGTAATTTTCGCTAAAAGCATTCCTATGATTATTGAAAAATGGCTTACACCTTTTGTAAAAAGTTTTCTTCAGAAAAATGGACAATCATTACAAAATATCAGCCAATTCATCGCTCATCCTGGAGGTAAAAAAGTGCTCGCCGCATACGAAACAGCTTTGGAGCTTCCAAAAGAATTATTAGCAGCAAGTTCTTTCATCTTACAACAGCATGGCAATATGTCCTCGCCTACAGTGCTATTTGTTTTAAAACATGTTATGGAGCAGCAACCCGCAATTGGTGAACTTGGAATTATGGCTTCACTCGGTCCTGGATTTAGCGGTGAACTAGTCTTACTAAAATGGGAGTGACGAACATTTTATTTTTCATTGTGTTTGCAATCATCTGTCTTCAAAGAATCGTAGAGTTACGTATTGCTAAAGCGAATGAGCATTATATGAAAGAACGTGGAGCTATTGAATTCGGGCAATCACATTATCCATTTATTGTCTTACTGCATGTATCATTCTTGTGCAGTCTATTCATTGAACACTACGTAAAAAATGCATCCCTTAATCCATTATGGATTTTGTTACTCGCATCCTTTTTGCTACTACAAGTAGGTAGAGTGTGGGCTATCAAGTCATTAGGACATTTTTGGAATACGAAAATTATTGTGTTGCCGGATGCAAACTTAGTAAAGAAAGGGCCCTATAAATGGCTACCCCACCCCAATTATTTGATTGTCGCATTAGAGATTGCAGTTATCCCATTAATTTTCCAAGCATATTATACTGCGGTTCTATTTACTATTTTAAATATGGTTATGATGTTTGTGAGAATATCCGCAGAGGAAGCAGCATTGAAGAGTGTCTATAAAGATGGAGGAAACTTAGAAAATTCATCGTTGTAATTTCCAAGAGGTTTTTTTGTATTTTCTGTCTCAATCAAAGTAGAAAAGGTGTCTGCAATTGAACTGCAGACACCTTTTATCTAAACATTATTTTTTAAGTCGTTCTTCCCAAAAAGTAGCATTTTTAATACCAAGTTTCACAGGATCAAACTCTGGATCTTTACCAGCTTTTTTCTGTTGTTCATAATCCTTAAGTGCAATAAGCGTCGGTTTTACTAAGAATACTAGGGATATGACATTTACCCAAACCATTATACCAAGACCGATATCACCAAGAGTCCATGCAGATTCAGATGTTTTTACTGCACCGAAATATGTTGCTAAAATAATTAATATTTGAACGAAACGGATTCCAATTTTTTGTTTTTTTCCATCAAAGATATAAGAAACATTTGTTTCAGCAATATAGTAATACGCCATTGTTGTCGTAAATGCGAAGAAAAATAATGCAATGGCAACAAAAGCTGCTCCAAAACCACCGATTGGAAATGCTGCATCTACAGCTGCCTGTGTGTAAGCTGTACCTGCATCAATACCCGGTATATTTTCTACTAAAAATTCACCTTTTCCATTATCTAATTGTACATTGTACATACCTGTAAACAAAATCATGAATGCTGTAGCTGTACAAACTAGGAATGTATCTAAATAGACAGAAGCAGCTTGTACTAAACCTTGTTTTACAGGATGAGATACTTCTGCAGCTGCAGATGAGTGAGGACCTGTTCCTTGTCCTGCCTCATTTGCATATATACCACGTTTAACTCCCCATGCAATCGCTGCACCCAAAATACCACTAAATATTTGCTCTGCACCAAATGCACTGCGGAAAATCAGGCCAAATATTGCAGGTACTTGATCAATATTAATAATAATAATAATTGCTGCCACTAAAATATATCCTATTGCCATAAAAGGTACGATGACAGACGCTGCGCTAGCAATACGTTTAACACCACCAACAATAATTGTCCCTAAGATTAGACAAACAACTAAACCTGATACCCAGTGTGGAATATTAAATGCTGTTTTCATCGCATCAGCAATTGCATTTGATTGTACAGTCGGTTGAAGAACTGACATTGCGATTAATGCCGCAATGGCAAAAACCATACCTAACCATCTTTTACCAGTAAAATGATGAATGTAGTACGCGGGACCACCTCTATACTGTCCATTCTTTTCTTCTTTATAAATTTGAGCAAGTGTTGACTCTACATAAGCTGTTGCTGCACCGATGAAAGCTGTCACCCACATCCAGAATATAGCACCAGGACCCCCGAAAGCAATTGCTGTAGCTGTACCAGCAATATTACCTGTACCAATACGACCAGATAGCGCCATCGACATGGCTTGGAATGAAGAAACGCCTGCATCAGATTTTTTACCATGGAAAATTTGACCGAACATGTCTTTTAAGAATCTAACTTGTACACCCTTAGTTAAGATAGTAAATACTAATCCAACTAGTAAAATCCCATAAATCATCCACGGTCCCCATAAAAAGTTGTAAACAGCATCAATTATGGTTTTCATCTTGTTGTCTCCCATCATGTTGAATTTTGACAAAATATAATCATATTATTTAAATATTCTTGCAAAATATTATTCGTCAATTATATATCATTGATTTTTATTTTAAAATAAAACACTTATATTATGCACCCATTGTAATCGTTTACAAACGAAATTGACATAAAATCGTCACAATATGTACTCTCCACAAGGACAATGTGACGTTTTTTATAATTTTTATATTATTAAAATAAATTAATTTCACGAATTCTTCACAAAGCAAAAAACACGAACGTTCTATAATTAATTTTAACTAATGATAAGTTTTTTATTTTTTCGTTCAGACGGACGCTTTCCGCAAGTAAATGACCAACCTCCTCACTCCGTTCAGTCTAAGTCTTTATTATACTACTTTTCTATAAAACACTCCGTCTTCAATCATTAGAATTACTCATAGGATATGAAGCTAAACAGAGTTCAACTAAAAGTAATATGTTCGTGTTTTTGATTGAACATTAAATTATTAAATTAATTCAATTAGCTTTAAATGGGCATTTCAATAGAATCTTTTATTTTAAAAGTTCATAATTTCAATTTTTGTCCACTGGCGACAACATATTAGCAGGAAAATTCATCCTGTTTCAACGAATACAAAGATGAAAAATTAAACAATATAATGAATAATAATGTTGTTTTTATTCACTTAACTTGTTTTGTAAGACTTAAGGAAAGTATGTTTCTACTATCCCAAAAGACAAAAAGGTTATGCTAAGCAAATTATCGCTTATCATAACCTTTTTGTACTTTTTTCTTATTTTATATAATATATCCAATATTTCGTAATGCATTAAAGATAAAAGATTCCATATACTGATAAATTTCATCACGCTCTGGTTCTTGGTAAAGATCGTGATAGCATACATTCCATTCTTTATATTGCATCTCCGATATATTTTGTTGTACAAGCCATTTTTTGCTATGAGTTTGGGAAACGATTTTATCATTTCCCCCATTCATTAACAATACAGGGATATCTGGAAATCCTTCTTGCATTGTAGAAACAGCCTTCATAAATTGATGAAGCTCTCGATACCAATTTACAGTAATGACGGAATTATAATAAAAATCATCTTTTTCTTCTTTATAAAAATCATAACTTCGTGTTAATTGTTTTACCGTTACATCGTGATGAATCTTCATATTTCCAGTCAACTTGCTTAATCCGGTAAGAGCATTGGATAATTTTGAAGGTTGATGAATCAAATGCAACCATGGCGATGTCAAGATCAAACCTGCACATTCGTATTTATATTTTTGTTCGATTTGAATTGCAAGGGCTGCACCTAGTCCATGACCAATGATGAATATCGGTAAATTATAGTTTAAAGCTATTTGCATCATTTGGCGGATAAATTTCCCATAATCTCTGAAATCTTCATCATGTGCCTTTTTACCTCTGCTTTCTTCCCCATGCCCAGGTAAATCTCCTGTAATTACGTGCATTCCAGACATTCTTAATTTTTCGATTAACCAAGCATAACGACGATGATGTTCATATGCACTATGTATAAATACCACAACTGCTTTAGCCTGACCTTCTGCTTCCCATTTCCACATAATAACTCTCTCCTCATTCTTTCCTGTCTATATTTTAACGCATTATATGAATTTCTGTTCCAATTAACTCATTGGTTTGTTACGATAATATTATAATCTTAGCTTGAAATGAGGCGTATTTTCGATGATTTATCCATTTAAAGATAAAAAACCATCTATTGACCCATCTGTATTTATTGGTGACAACGTTGTTATTACAGGTGACGTGACAATAGGTCCAGATTCGTCTATTTTTTATAATACCGTTATTCGTGGTGATGTTTCACCTACAATTATCGGTCGAAAAGTAAATGTTCAAGATTTATGTTGTTTACATCAAAGCCCTACTGCTCCACTTATTTTAGAAGATGAAGTAACGGTTGGTCATCAAGTTACCCTTCATAGCTGCCATGTTAAAAAAGGTGCACTAATCGGTATGGCTTCCATCGTTTTAGATGGTGCTGAAATTGGTGAAGGTGCATTTATCGGTGCTGGTAGCCTAGTAACACAAGGAAAGAAAATCCCACCAAACACACTTGCGTTTGGCCGACCTGCAAAGGTAGTTCGAGAACTAAATGAGGACGATAAAAAAGAAATGAACCGCATTATCCATGAATATTATGAAAAAGGGCAATTTTATAAATCTGTTCAAAATAGTCCATTACCACGATAATTTTTATGATTTGGTTTTGTAAAAGTAAGGAAGATTGTTTGTAAACTATCTATCTATTTTATCCATCTGCAGACGCTATTTGAACAATCGTTCTTCGCTTTTAATTTAGGGCTCGGAATTTCCCATTCCGAGCCTTTTTAAAAATAAGCTGATTTGATTCTTTTTATGCTTTATCAATTACATATTAAACTTTATAAAACGGAGATGCTTATATGAAAAAGATTCATTATAGTTGGATTATTTTGGTTATAACATTCTTTTCCATTATTGTTGCAGGTATTATACGATCCTCTTCTGGCGTTTTTATAGAGCCATTTGAAACTGAGTTTAACTGGAGCCGGCCAGTTATTTCATTTGCTTTTGCAATTGGTTTATTTTTATATGGATTTTCAGGTCCTTTTATGGCTGCATTTGTCGAAAGATTCGGACTAAAAAATGTCATGTTAGCATCTATGCTTCTTTTATCATTCGGGTTAGGCTTAACATTTGTGATGACTCAAGAATGGCAACTCGTTCTAATATGGGGAGTCATAATCGGAATTGGTTCTAGTCTTTTTTTAACTGTACTCAGTACACAAATAGCTAATCGATGGTTTGTAAAGCACCGTGGTTTAGCTGTAGGAATATTAACTGCCGCAACTGCAACTGGACAGCTTATCCTACTACCTGTACTTGCTACATTAATAGAAAACTATAGCTGGCATCATGCAATTGCCTTGATCTTTGGATTGAGCATCATCATGCTGATTCTTATTTTCCTATTTATGAAGGATTTCCCTAAACAAATTGGTACAACTGCTCTCGGATTAACAGGACAAGAGCCATCTACATTTTCTACTGAAAAGTCTATAGAAAATCCTTTTAAAATTGTTTGGGATTCATTAATTGAAGGGTGTAAGAGTAAAGCTTTTTGGCTGTTAGCTGGTAGTTTTTTTATATGCGGATTGTCTACTACAGGATTAATAGGAACTCACTTTGTTGGTTATTGTATGAGTTTTGGTATTCCAATGGTACTTGCCGCATCCATGCTTAGTTTTATGGGAATATTTGATTTAGTTGGTACAACTTTATCTGGTTGGCTAAGTGATAAAATCGATAATCGATGGTTATTATTTTTCTATTATGGACTTCGCGGATTATCTTTATTATTTTTGCCAGTTGCATTGAATAATGGTTCTATTACTCTACTTATAATTTTCTCAGTTTTTTATGGGCTCGATTGGATTGCTACTGTACCTCCTACGATCGGGCTTGCTAGACGAGAATTCGGTATACAGAAAAGTGCTATGATGTATGGCTGGATGGTAGCATTTCATCAGGTGGGTGCAGCAGTGGCAGCTTACGGCGGTGGCTTAATCTATAATATTTTCGATTCTTATACATGGGCCTTTATGCTGTCAGGCGCATTTTGTGCATTAGGTAGCTTATTCGTCATTTTATTGAAAAAGCATAATCCCAAAGACGAAGCTATTATGCCTTAAGAAAAAGATTGAACTAAAAATAAAAAGAGCTTTGTTAAATTTTCAACAAGGCTCTTATTTTCGTTAATTCATTATTCAAAACTACTATATCCGCTATAAAATGAATTGGAATCAGCTTCGCTTTCCGCGGGCGAACCGATGAGCTTCGTTGCAGAGAAAATCTCGCTGCGGGGTCTTTCTGGCTCGCTTTCCCGCAAGTAAAGATTGCTCCTGCGATTACTCGTCGCAGAAAATTCTTTTTGCTCCTGGAGCAAAAAGAATTTTCGCTGATTCCACTTCAACAAAAATTACATCATAGTGACTTCTCTCTATTGCAATTTCTTTTGATTGTCTATCAAGTAAAAGATTTTTAATCAGCCTTGGACTCAGGGAAATCATCTTGGAGTTCTTGAAATTCATCACGGAATTGAAGTCTTTCATTTTGTTTATCAGTAAAATTTTGTCTATCGCGAATTTCCTTTGACAGAGCAAATGAAGTATACATTACGAAAATAATCCCCAACCAATAATAACCCTTTTCAACTAACGGCCACTCGGTATTCCAAATACTAATCATGCCAATACCAAAAGACGCAATCGTTGATAACCAACAAAGACCCAAATACTCTTTTGAAACTCTTATATTCTCTTTTTTATCTCGTATTGTTTTAACAAGTGAAAAAGCGGAGAAAGTAATCCACCCTAACACAATCGTGTAATATCCTCGTTCAACAAGCATCCAATCTGTGTTCCAAATAGCAATAAGAACAAAAGCAAAACCCGTTATAAAGGCTGCCCACGTTAAAAAGAAAAATTCATTTGATTTCAGGGTTATCTATCCTTTCATCTCAGAATATATGCTGATTTATATTAGACTAACACTTATTTTTCTACTAATCAACATAATAGTATAATATAGTATTTAATACCATAATATTACTAATACAAATGAAAACTCGCCTATAGATATTGGATTCTACACTTACCTTTTAATCTTACTGTTATATCTTCAAGATAAAATCAGTGGTTTCACTTTCATTTTTATTTTATTTTTCTTCTTAATTTTTTTAGTAGTAACTCGTCTTATCAAAAGAAAAAGTCAATACATACGAAAAATCAATCCTATTTTTTGTATAACATTTCTTTTATTTTGTTATGAACTTCCCCTTATATTATATGATTCAACTTCACATGTCGCTCTTCTTTATCAACCGCCTGAACAAATTTTTGAAGGTTCAAATATCTATTTATTAGGAGTAAAGCAAGTGAATTTTAAGTTTATGGAAAATAAATTAGCTGTTACAGAACATTTAGATAAGCAAAATATAAATGCGCTTAATATAATTGAAGGAACAAATCAACTACGTTACGAATCTAAAAATCGTCAATTATTAGAATGGTTTCATCTAAAAAAGGATGATGTAGAACAAATGAAAGAAAGCGTAAGATATAATTTGAAAATTGAAGATAAAAAAATTGATACATTTCTAAATAGAAATCACATAGATGGAAATAGTGCAGGGTTAGCACTAGTATTATCAGGAATCATTATAAAAGGCAATTTGCAAAATACACTACCAATTGCTATAACTGGAGGTATTGACAAAAAGGGCGATATATTATCAATTGGAGCCTTAAAAGAGAAAATTCAAATTGCTAGTCTATCAGGTATTCCATTTATGATTGTTCCAAGTGAAAATGCAAAGGAAGCGGCTAAAATTCAAAAAGAGATTAATACAAATATCCAAATTTTTAATGTAGCAACTATTAATGAAGCCATTAAAGTGGTTAATAAAATTAATAATAAAAATAAATAAAAAGCATTCCCCTAATTCATATTTGTTAGAGTGTCTAAAAACTAATTTAATATTAAACAATCGACCATATAAAAATAGAATGACTTAGGATAACCTAAAAAACTGCTGCCAATTATTTTTGAAAAACAGTTTTTTTATTAGAAATTAAGACAAACTAAAAAGGTCGTCTCACTATTAAAGTGAACGACCTTTTTATACTTATTGATTTGCGTGATTAATCGACTAAGCTTTTACTGCAAATTTAGCTTTTAGAGCTTCTGCCTTATCAGTAATTTCCCATGGAACATTCAAATCTGTGCGGCCAAAATGTCCGTATGCAGCAGTTTGCTTGTAAATAGGGCGACGAAGATCAAGCATTTTAATAATACCTGCTGGACGTAAGTCGAAGAATTCACGAATCGCTTCTACTAAGTCACTTTCTTTTACAATGCCTGTGCCGAATGTATCGACTGCGATGGATACAGGTTGTGCAACGCCAATAGCATATGCAAGTTGAACTTCTGCACGCTCTGCAAGACCTGCTGCCACGATATTCTTCGCAACATAACGAGCTGCATATGCACCAGAACGGTCAACTTTTGTAGCGTCTTTACCTGAGAATGCACCACCACCATGACGAGCATAACCACCGTAAGTATCAACGATAATCTTACGTCCTGTAAGGCCTGCATCTCCTTTAGGTCCACCAATTACGAAACGGCCTGTTGGATTAATGAAGTATTTAGTGCTTTCGTCAAGTAATTCAGCTGGTACAACTTTTGCGATTACTTCTGCTTTTAAATCTTTTTTGATTTGTTCTAACGTCACTTCTTCATCATGTTGAGTTGAAATAACGATCGTATCTACACGTACTGGATGGTTGTTTTCATCATACTCAATTGTTACTTGTGTTTTACCATCAGGGCGTAAGTAATTTAATTGGCCTGATTTACGAACTTCTGTTAAGCGGCGTGCTAATTTGTGCGCAAGGCTAATTGGAAGTGGCATTAATTCAGGTGTTTCGTTACAAGCGTAACCAAACATTAAACCTTGGTCCCCTGCACCAATCGCTTCAATATCTGCATCTGTCATAGAGCCTTCACGAGCTTCTAAAGCTTGGTCAACACCAAGAGCGATATCAGGTGATTGTTCGCCAATCGCAACAAGTACAGCTAAGTTTTCAGCATCGAAACCATATTTACCGCGAGTATAGCCAATTTCTGTAACAGTATCACGTACGATTCCTTTAATATCTACATAAGTAGATGTTGTAATTTCACCTGCTACAAGTACAAGCCCTGTTGTAACTGTTGTTTCACAAGCTACTCGTGCGTTTGGATCTTTTGCAATAATTGCATCTAAAATTGCATCTGAAATTTGGTCACAGATTTTATCCGGATGTCCTTCTGTTACGCTTTCTGAAGTAAATAATCTTTTGTTTGTCATTTGGTTTCCTCCTATTATCAACGAGATCCTCTCGAAAAAAGATACGGTACTCATTACCCATGTCCGTTTAAACTATTAAGCTAAACGCCAAGCCAGCTAAAAAGCTGCTTTTTAACACGAGGATATAGAAAGTGCCATTACATAATATAAATAGAATTCTACAAATCACATATAATAATGAAACAAATCAGATTTGCTTCTATTTTTTGAAAAAAAAAACCTCTCACTCATCGTAAACCAATGAGGAAAGGGTATGTTTCGTAAGCACCTTTCACTCTTATCGTTCAAGGAATCATCCTTGCATCAGATTAGCACCAACGCATCACGTGAAAGATAATGCAGGTTGCCGGGTTTCATAGGGCCTGACCCTCCACCAGCTCGGGATAAGAGTATCCGTTCTAATGCATATAGTAAGTGATATTGATTTGAAAGTCAAACTATTTTATATTCATATTAAAAAAAGATAAATTTTAAAAATTAATTAGCTATTAGTATAGACTATTAATCTGAATGTGTTATACTAATTCTCGAAATGAAAATTAAAAACCCACAACACGGGAATAATATAAAAAGGATGGTACGAACAAAGATGAATTCAATAGAAATTGCGAATGAACTGAAGGATTTATTACAAGGTCAAAATATTTTGGAACAACTTTCAGTCCCACAATTAGTGGAGAAAGCAACTTCACGTGGTGAAGCAATCTTAACAGTTGATGGCGCTGTTCGTGCAGTAACAGGTAAATATACAGGACGTTCTCCTAAAGATAAATATATGGTAGAAGAAGCTTCAACTCAAGATAAAATTGATTGGGGTAAAATTAACCAACCAATTTCTTCAGAAGTATTCGATTCATTATATAACAAAGTTGTTAACTATTTAAAACAAAAAGAAGAAGTTTTTGTTTTTAAAGGTTTTGCAGGCGCAGATCCTGAATCACGCTTGGCAATCCGAGTTGTCAATGAATACGCTTGGCATAACCTATTTGCTCATCAGCTATTCATCCGCCCTACTGAAGAGGAACTTAATACAATACATGATGCTGACTTCACAATCGTATCTGCTCCAACATTTAAAGCAGATCCTGAAGTTGATGGTACATCTTCAGAAACATTCATCATTGTATCAATTGAAAAACGTATCATCTTAATTGGTGGAACAGAATACGCTGGTGAAATGAAAAAATCTATCTTCGGTATCATGAACTACCTATTACCACAACAAGACATTCTTCCAATGCACTGTTCAGCAAACGTTGGAGAAGAAGGTGACGTTGCCCTATTCTTCGGCTTATCAGGTACTGGTAAAACAACTTTATCTGCTGATGGTAATCGTAAATTAATCGGTGATGACGAACACGGCTGGTCAGATAACGGTGTATTTAACATTGAAGGTGGTTGCTACGCTAAAACAATCAACCTTTCCGCTGAAAAAGAACCAGAAATTTATAACGCAATTAATTTCGGTACAGTTTTAGAAAACGTAGTCGTAGATCCTGAAACTCGTATTCCTGATTACGATGATGTAACTTTAACACAAAACACTCGTGTTGCGTACCCAATCCAAAATATCGAAAATATTGTTGATCCATCTGTTGCAGGTCACCCAAAAACAGTCATTTTCTTAACAGCTGATGCTTTTGGTGTTTTACCTCCAATCAGTAAATTAACAAAAGAACAAGCAATGTATCACTTCTTATCAGGCTTTACTTCTAAAACTCCTGGTACAGAACGTGGTGTTGTAGAACCAGAACCAGTATTCTCTACTTGCTTCGGTGCTCCATTCTTCCCATTACACGCAACAGTTTATGCAGAAATGTTAGGTAAGAAAATTGACGAACACCAAGTAAATGTATTCTTAGTAAACACTGGATGGACTGGTGGTAGCTACGGTGAAGGTATCCGTATGAAACTTTCTTACACTCGTACAATGGTACGCGCTGCAATCGATGGCAAACTAAACGATGTATTCACTGAAAAAGATCCAATCTTCGGTTTTGCAATGCCAACTGCAATTGAAGGTGTTCCAACAGAACTTTTAAATCCACGTAACGTATGGGCTAATAAAGAAGCTTATGACAAAAAAGCAACTGAATTAGCTGGTATGTTCCATGAAAACTTCAAAAAATTCGGTGTTGTTTCCGAAGATTTCGCTAAAAAAGGTGCACCAATCGCTTAATTAGTTTTGAACCTATAAGTAATCCATATCGGATAAACCCCGAGCAGTTTTGATCGAGCTGCTCGGGGTTTTAGTTTTGGCATCCACATATTTACGGGTGTTGGTGGATCTTACTTGCGAATATCAGGAGTTTACTTGCAATTTTGATACTTTTACTTACGAATACATTACTTTTACTTGCGACTTTTTAAATTGTATTTGCGTTCTCAGCATTTTAAATCTTCTCTGCAATTACATCATTTTATGACGAGCACAATGGAGCATATTTAATCCGTATCATCAGGAAGAAATTCAACTTTACATTTCAATTGTTCAAACATCTCGACAATGGGCTCTGCTTCTTCCTTTGTTACTTGGTTGAAGTAAACTTCTTCTCCATAATTATGAAGCTCAATACCTTCAGTAAGCTCTGCATCATGGAAAACAATAGAAAACCATTTTAATTTTCCATTTAAAGAAGCTTGATTTTGAAAATAGGCTCGATTATTCTCATCTAACATGATACGTTGAATTTTGACAAGTCCTTCAATACGTGAAATAAAGCTAATTTTTTCTAATTCTTCAATCGCCTGTTCTTCTTCTTTCCAACTTTGGATTTGAACCTCTGAATACGGTTCAGAATAATTGGACCAAAGTTCTTGCCAATAAGGATACCGCTGAGAAAAATCCAAGTCTTTGTCATTTAACTTTAAATCAATCTTTGCTTTAATATAGCCCAATTCATCACCCCATTACAATTGTTGTAATTTCATCCACTGACAAGCACTATCTACAACTTTTCGATTAACATCACTCGGGAAAAAATGCGTATATTCAGGATAGTACCAAGTCTCTACATGCTTATTTAAAGTCTTCAAGCCGTTTTCCAAAAGCTGAGCATGTTTAAAACCTACATTGTCATCTAACATACCATGAATGATTAATACAGGAGCTTTTATCTCATCAACACGAGGCATTGGTTGCCGTTCTTCGTAAACGATTGGATTTTTTTGCGGAGAACCACCTAGTACTCTTTTCATCATTCTGCGCATATCGACTCGTTCTTCATACGTAAATTTAATATCTGAAACGCCACCCCATGTAACAATTGAAGTAATATCATCGCGCAATATTCCCGTCCATAGCGCCATAATACCACCTCTTGAAAATGCAAAAAGATGAATGCGTTTATTTAAACAAAAATGTTTTAACACATCGACTGCATTAATCGCATCAAAACGGTCCTCCCCCACAAATTCATCTTTTCCTTCACCACCTCGTACCCCTCTGTAGTATGGGGCAAAAACAATAAATCCATGGGAAGCAAGTTGTGCAATACGTGCAGGTCGTACCATTCCAACACCCTGCATGCCGCCACGCAAATATAGTATCCCTTCATAATTTGCTTTAGCAATTGGTGTAGCAAGCAAACCTTTAACACGTAAACCTTCTGACCAATAAGTGATTTCTGTTAATTTTATATTTGGATTTGGGGAAGGATATTCTCTTAAATAGTCGATTTCACCATTTGTCTTCACGTTCACTCACCTTCTCTAAAATCTTTTTCATGCCTAAGTCTTTCATGTAAAAACTTAATCGATTGTTTGCTAATAGTTGTTCTTCAGTCATTAATACAGCACCGTTTGTCTCCATATTTAGGTGATTTTGATCAAAGTTTTGGACAGTTGCTGTATAAACAGCTTTCGTAAATGGGGCATTTTCTTGAACCATGTATGTTGCAAGCCATTCCACATTGACAATTTTGGCACCTGTTTCTTCAAATACTTCCCTTTCTGCAGCTTCTTCTAATGTCTCTCCACCTTCTACTTTGCCACCAGGAAATTCATAGCCACGTTCTGGATGCTCTGTTAGCAACCATTTTCCCTCATACTTTGCTAAAACAAGTACATGCTTTGGAATAATACTGAAAGCATTCTTTTTAAAAGATAATCCACAACCGTTACCATTCAAATCTGTATATGTAAACATACCTTCGCTCACTCCTTATCGTATTTAGTGTAACGAAGGCATCGTCAGCAATCAACTGTAGTAAGGCATTTGTTCGATGAATTTTTTTGTATCTTTATCTCCATATTCATGAATAAGTGCATAGACCTTCTTTAAACGCTTATCCACTTCATCATTTTGCTGGTCAAAATGGTATGGAACTGCCGGAATTTGCGCTCTCACTATACTGTTGTCGTCCCAACTTTTCATTTGTGCAAAGAGCTGATCAAATACTGTTAGCATTCCTGGATCTATATTTATATGAAATTCCCATGGAGCATGATTCGGTGAAAAATTATAATACTTATGCATTACTGAAACATATACATCTACATTGGACATGTACATTCTCCTTTTTTATTAGCTATGTTAATGAATACTGTTGATAATATTATCCAAAGTACCAACTCACAAACCGCATGAGTATTCTTACGTTATCTAATACATTTAAAAGCGGAACTCGCCCTTTAAGCTTTATCTTGCCCGAAAAGCTGACGTGTGAAGCTGGGCACGGTTTATTCTCGAGCAATGCGAGCGGCGTGTTGGCACAATAGTTCATCTTTCATATTCCAATTTAACAACGCTTTTTTTATTTATTAGTTTAGTTTTTAGGAGGAATATTATACAAAAAAACATCAGATAGTTCATAGGAACAATCTGATGTCATTGGAGTTGTAAAGTCATGTCAATTTAATTCGATAGCTTGTGGAGGCATTTCGATTAAACTTGTACGTCAATCACGGATCCTTTGTATGGATGTGTAGCTTGTGGTTGTTCAGGCATTTGATCTAATAACTGAACAGCAGCAGTCGTATTCATGTTCAATGCATTTTGTAAAATGCTCATTTGAACCGTTTGTTGAAGTTCCGATAGCTGCGTAGCCATAATGGAATTCAAATCCATTCGTATCACTCCTTTACAACCCTATTATCGGGTGAAAATTGCTTGTTATTAATATTTTTGAATCAATTTCATAAATCCATTTTCGTTTTTTATATACGAGCGTTTCAACATATTAACTTTTCAATATTCAGATGTGGCTGTTCCGCTACAGACGGCGCTTTCCACAGGCTTAGCTTCAATCTCTTCGACACTACGATTAGGGCACTGAAAAGTATTAAATGCAAATTGATAGTATTAATCTACTTTTTCATGATGTGGAATTAGCTTCGCTTTCCGCGGGAGTCTTCGCTAATTCCACATCAACCCATATAGCTATACAAGATTTTCAATAAATTTTCATCTATTTCTACTTTTCCACTGCCTTTACTACGTTCCTACGGGGCTTTTCCAGTAGGACTATGAATGAACCTCACTGAATTAACATCGCATGAACAAAATGGGCAATCATTTAGTGTATATGAATTTTGCATTATGAAATTAATTCATTTTATTTAAAATTTCCCATTTCATCACTATTAGCTCTCTTCCACTACGAATTTCTCGAGCCCCTGTATCAACAAATCCTATTTTTTCATACAGATTTCTCGCACTATCATTAAATAGATAAACCGTTAGATAAATAGTCGTAATATATGGAAAGTGTTCATTTAAATAAGTAGGCAAAAATTGCAAGGCTTTTTTGGCGTAACCTTTACGTTGATGCATCGCACTTGTAGAAAACGCACGTAACAAAATTGTATCACCCGTTGTACTATATGGAGCGACTCCTTCCTTTTCATGTAAAACGAAAAAGGTTACAATTTCTCCATCATCCTCGAAAACTACCGGATGTCGTGAAGCATCATCATTACATATCGATAAGCTATCAAGTGGCATCATTGTTAAAGAATGTTGTTCTTCGTGTAATTTATAGTGTTGTAACTTTGGGAAATCATATTTTGAATAAGGTCTTAATACCATTTTAATCACCCCTCTTAAATGCTCGTATATTTTTTATGAATTTTGCATTATGAAATTAATTTACATAACTCTTATTAAGTTACATTTCATTCGGTGCCTTAATACCAAGTATCCTTAAGCCTTCCCCTAAGACAATTGCGACACAAGATGCTAATGCGAGTTTTGCATTTTGAGCTGGTGATTCATCTATTATTTTTGTATTTGCATAGTATTTGTTAAATTGATGCGATAATTCCAAACAGTATTTCGCTATTTGTGATGGATCAGCATTTTCAAATGACTTCACAATAATCGTTGGGAAATCTTTTAAAGTTACAATGGTTGACCATGCTTTTTCATTCAATCCATTTAATTCAATATTTTCTTTATGACAGAACCCACCTTTTTTCAATAAAGAGGAAATTCTTGCATGAGTATATTGAACATAGGGGCCAGTTTCTCCTTCAAAATTCAACATATCTTCTAATGAAAAATCGATATCATGCATACGATCGTTCTTTAAATCATTAAAAACCACTGCACCAATTCCTATCATTTTCGCTATTTCTTCTTTATTTGCAATGCTTGGATTTTTTTCTTCAATATTCTTTTTTGCCACATCAATAGCTTCTACAAGTACTTCTTCTAGCAAAACAATTTTCCCTTTTCTAGTTGACATCTTCTTGCCGTTCTTTAGCATCATTCCAAATGGGATATGTTGAAGTCCATTAGCCCATTCATGTCCCATCTTCTGAAGCACCAAAAATAATTGTGTAAAATGGAGGGACTGTTCATTTCCTACTACATAAAATGATTTCGTAGAACCGTATGTTTCATGACGATATATCGCAGCTGCCAAATCTCGAGTAACGTACAATGTTGTGCCGTCTTTTTTCATGATTAAACTAGGTGGCATGTTCTCTAATTCAACAACTAATGCACCTTTAGATTCGACGAGTAGTTGCTTTTCCTTTAATTCTTCTACAATGTTTTCCATCTTGTCATTATAAAAAGCTTCACCAGCGTTTGAATCAAATGAAATTCCTATTAAGTCATAAACCTTTTGAAACTCTTTTAGCGAAGCTTCTCTAAACCATTGCCATAGCTGTAAAGCCTCTTCATCACCTTGTTCTAAACGTTTAAAAGCTGCTCTAGCTTCATCATTTAGCTTATCATCCAATTCAGCTTCTTCATGAAATTTTACATAAATTTTTAATAGTTCTTTAACAGGAGACAGTTCAATTCTTGTTGGATCTCCCCATAATTTATAGGCAACAATGAGCTTTCCAAATTGCGTACCCCAGTCTCCTAAATGGTTTATCTTAATCACTTCGTATCCATTCTTTTTTGAAATATTAGCCAATGCATTACCTATAACAGTTGAACGTAAATGCCCCATTGAAAATGGTTTAGCGATATTAGGTGATGAGAAATCAATGGTAATGCTTTCGTTTGTCGATATTTGATCTCCATATGTTGTTTGTTCTTTTATAATCGTTTCTATAACATTTTTCGTGATTATTTCTTTGTTTAAAAAAATATTGACATAACCACCTACAGCTTGAGTTTGCTGAATCAATTGATCATCCAACTGACTAGCTATTTCACTTGCTATTTGATCGGGCGCTTTTCTAAATATTTTGGATAGTGTAAAACACGGAAAAGCCATATCGCCTAGATGTGCATGTTTAGGCTTTTCTAAAAGTGCTATTATGTTCTCACTTTCTATTTCGTGGTTAATAACGTTTTGTATAACCTTTGCTATTATCTGTTTTTCATTTATCATCTTAGTTCCCTCCCCAATAAAAAAGCCCCCGTCTCTATATTAAGAGACGAGAGCATAAATTCCCGTGGTACCACTCTAGTTGCCACATTTGTGACCGCTCACTATTGTTAACGAGGTGTCTCCCCGAGCTTTTCTACTGATTTCAAAAAGTTTCTCCAAAGTGCGTTTCATTTACAAGATCTGTATTAGGCTCACACTATCCCTAACTCGCTTGACATCCCTTTATAAACTACTCTCTTTTTCTTAGAATTTACATTATGAATTTCCATTATCATACATTGAATATTTAGAAAAATCAATATTTTTATCTAAAAATATTCTTAAGAAATTAAAACAATCCATCGATCATGCTATTTCCTGTAAAGTAGCCTTATCTAGCTATTGGTATATGTGAGCTTGATTATTATACTTTTCCACTTAATTGTATGAATCAATAAACTCCCTGATAATCGGCAAATCAGGCGGACTGATATTTGGTGGTAATTGTTGCATATCAAAAAATTGTAATGCTTGTACTTCCTCTTGATCTATCTGCAATACTCCTGAAAAATCTGTACAAATATATGTAGAAATGACATTGTAAACTTCATCACCATGTGGATACTGATAATAGAATTCTTCTCCTGAAAAAACCTTAAATAAGGTTAATGCTTTAGCCGCTAGTCCTGTTTCTTCAAACAATTCTCTTTTTGCCGCTTCTTCCAACTTCTCACCAGGTTCCAATGCTCCTCCAGCCAATCCCCAACAATTATTATCTTGTCTTAATTGCATTAATAGCCTATTTTCCTTATCCAATACAATAACATTTGCACCAGCAAGAATCAGTGGACGGCTTCCTACTAGCTTTCTTAGTTCCTTGACGTATCCCATATATATACCTCTTATTTTCTTTTACTTTACCGACTTTTATTTCGACATTTTATTTAATATTTCCTTCATTTCAGCTCAATAAAAATTGCTCTAATTTGAGGTGAATGCCCATGCAAACAATAATCAAAGAAATTAATATTGTTGAGTTCATCTACCGTATATACTTCATTATTCATATATGAAAAATTCTAAGACTAGGGTCCTTAAGTGAGTTTGAATAAATGAAATGATATAAGGAAAATTTTTATTTCCACCTAAATAGTGATGGTTTACGTTTTCTCCGCTATCCAAATAGTCCATCTGTCTTCTTCAACTATTGATTCATCATCTTTTATTTTTAATTGACTATTAATATATACGACCAATTCATGGAGAATTGAAGTGCGGAAGCCACAATTGACGAACTGCAGCTATATGCTCATACAAAAACTCATTTCATTTTTCCATCCGTAGAAACGGTGAAAAATTATCTAAACTTATAACAATTTTATTGATGCTTTCCACCTCCATTTTTAACCAAAAACACTACTAATTTCACACTTTCTTCACAACTGTATTATTTTTAAGTTTGAATATTTTGTTACAGCATATTTGTCATTAGAAATCCTAGATAAGTAGATATGAATAACCGATCGTAAATATAATGATATTTAACAAAAAAAGGATAGTATATTATAAATATCCATTGATAAACGGCTAGTTAACACTGTTCATATAGTGTTAACTATGAATATATCAATATCGACACAATATGACCACAATTTCGTGACACTTTGTACTAATTTCGCTCTTTCAAAAAAAGAAACAGGTCGTATACTGTAAGGGAAGTTAAAAATCATTGGATTTTACTTAGGAGGAAGTTCATATGGAAATTTTAGATTTAGCTCGAATTCAGTATGCAATAACCACTATTTTCCACTTCTTCTTCGTTCCAGTTTCAATTAGCATGATTTTCTTTGTTGCAATCTTTGAAACCATGTATGTGTGGAAGAAGAAAAAAATATATTTAGACATGGCTCTATTTTGGGGAAAAATATTCTTACTATCTTTTGCAATTGGTGTTGTAACTGGTATTTTACAAGAATTCCAATTTGGGATGAACTGGTCTGAATACTCTCGATTTATGGGAGATGTATTCGGTGCACCACTTGCTGTAGAAGCTTTACTTGCTTTCTTTATGGAATCTACATTCATCGGTATTTGGATGTTTGGTCGAAATAAACTACCTAAATGGGTTATTGCTTTATCCGCTTGGCTTGTAGCATTAGGAACAATGTTATCAGCACTTTGGATATTAGCTGCAAACTCTTTTATGCAAGAACCAGTTGGATTTAAAATTGAAAATGGGAAAGCTGTTTTAACAGACTTTATGGCATTATTAACGAACCCACAATTGCTAGTAGAATTCCCACATACAATTTTTGGTGCGCTTGCAACCGGTGGATTTATTATAGGTGGTATTAGCGCTTATAACTTACTGAAAAAACGAAATACTGAATTTTTCAAAAAATCATTTAACTACTCAATGGTTGTTGCTTGTATTGCTGGCTTTGGTATCATGTTTTCAGGCCATGATCAAGCACAACATTTAATGGAATCTCAACCAATGAAAATGGCTGCTTCCGAAGCACTATGGAATGACTCAGGCGATCCTGCAGCTTGGACATTATTAGCAGATATCGATACAAAAAATAAAGAAAATAAATGGGAAGTTAATATTCCTTACTTATTAAGCTATCTAGCTTATAGTGAATTTGATGGTTCTGTTGAAGGTATGAAAACGCTTCAAGCAAAATACGAAAAGCTCTATGGAGATAACGTCAACTACATTCCTCCAGTCAAAACCGTATTTTGGAGTTTCCGTATTATGGCTGGGTTCGGTGGCTTAATGGTTCTTCTTTCATTATTAGGTTTATGGTTCGCAAATCGCGGAACAATTGCAAACCAAAAATGGTTCTTACGCTTAATGATTGGAGCAATTGCAGTACCTTTTATCGCAAACACTACAGGATGGATTATGACTGAAATTGGTCGTCAACCATGGACTGTATTCGGTTATTACACAACTGCTCAATCTGTTTCACCAAACGTTTCAAAAGGACAACTCTTATTCTCAACCATATCATTTAGTTCGGCATATGTTATCCTTGCTGTTGTCATGATTATGATGGTCGTTAGAGTAGCAAAACAAGGCCCGGATGCCATTCTTAAGAAAAAATTAGATACTAAAGTAGATTTGATGGACAAGGAGGCGTTTGAAGAATGAGTTTAGAAGCATTATGGTTCGTACTAATCGCAGTTCTCTTTGTCGGATTCTTCTTCCTAGAAGGATTTGACTTTGGGGTTGGTATGGCAACACGCTTACTTGCTAGAAACAAACATGAACGTGAACAATTACTCGGAACAATTGGACCTTTCTGGGACGCTAACGAGGTATGGCTCATTACAGCAGGTGGTGCGCTCTTTGCAGCATTTCCTAACTGGTACGCTACCATGTTCTCTGGATATTACACATTATTCGTCATCCTTTTACTTGTATTAATCGCCCGTGGAGTAGGAATCGAATTTAGTCATCATGCCAAAACTGATAAAGGAGTAAACCTCTGCCATTGGTTAACCTTTATCGGAAGCCTTGTAGCACCTTTCTTACTAGGTATGCTATTTACTAGTCTTGTACATGGTATGCCGATTGATGGCGACATGCACCTATTTGGTTCATTCTCTGATTTCGTGAATGTTTACTCATTGGTTGGTGGACTTGCAATTGTACTACTTGCACTTGTACACGGATTAACATTTATCGGTTTACGCACAACTGGTGATGTTCATAAAAGAGCAATCTCTCTGTTAAATAAAGTGTATATCCTATTATTTGTAGGTGAAGTTATCTTTGCAGTATTGTCTTACTTCCAAACAGATCTATTTGATGTACGTCCAATCGCAACACCAGTATTATTAGGATTAACAGTCCTAGCAACTGTTTTAGGCATGTTATTTGCAAATAAGGGCCGTGAAGGTTTCGCCTTTACATTCTCAGGTCTTGCTATAGCTTTTGTCGTAGCAATGCTGTTTATCGGATTGTTCCCACGTGTCATGATTAGCTCAATTGATCCATCCTTTAACTTAACGATTGAAAATGCAGCAAGTGGACATTACACATTAACCGTGATGACAAAAGTAGCTTGTACATTACTTCCATTCGTATTAGGTTATCAAATTTGGAGCTACTATGTATTCCGTAAACGTATTAGCCCTAAGAAATAGGTGACATAAATGATTGACAAAGCGCTATTTAAACTTAGTGGAATAAAAGGAACTCTTGTGTTCTTATTCGTGATGGCTACTCTCCTAGGTACCTTCACTATCCTCCAAGCGATTTATTTAGCGACGACAATTACAAACTTATTCCATAAGGAGCAGCTGGCTGATCAGCTGCTCCCTATGTTATTATTTTTTGTTTGCTTCGTTGCGAAACATATCGTGATCTACTTTAGAGAAAAATATATGTCATATTTTTCAATGAAAACAGGCTCTGATTTACGAAAACAACTAACAGCTAAATTATTTAATCTCGGCCCTAACATTACCGCAACAGAAGGTACAGGAAATATGGTGACAATGGCATTAGAAGGCATTTCAAACGTTGAACAATACATGAAATTATTTCTGCCAAAAGTAATGAATATGTTTGTCATTCCAGTCATGATTTTCTTCTATTCTTTAACAATCGATATTAGATCCGCTCTTATTCTCTTGCTCGTTCTCCCTATATTAATCTTCTTCTTAATTCTTCTAGGTATTGCAGCAAGAGCAAAGGCAGATAAACAATATGAATCTTATCAAGTATTGTCCAATCACTTTGTGGATTCACTTCGTGGTTTACAAACTTTACGCTTTTTAGGATTAAGTAAAAAATACGATCGTAATATTCGCAATGTCAGTGAGCAATATCGTAAAGCTACAATGGGAACATTAGCAGTGGCTTTCTTATCAACATTTGCTCTAGAATTCTTCACAAGTATTTCGATTGCAATTGTTGCATTATTTTTAGGTTTAGGGTTAATCAAAGGATCACTCGTGTTATTGCCATCGTTAATCATTTTAATATTGGCACCAGAATATTTCGCACCAATTCGTGAATTTGGTTCAGATTATCACGCAACATTGGATGGAAAAAACGCATTTACAGCCATTTCAGCTATATTAAATCGACCATCTTCTAAAGAAGACACTTCATCCATTTCAACATGGGGTGGACATTCCACTGTCATGATTAAAAACATGACTGTTCAACATGAAGGATCAAACAAGCCTTCATTGAATCAAGTATCATTTAACTTAAAAGGCAATCAAAGAGTAGGGATTATAGGAGCAAGTGGTTCTGGTAAATCTACTTTCATCAATGCATTAAGTGGCTTTGCAGAAGCGAATAGTGCCGAAATTCAAATAAATGGGAAGTCCGTCCATTCATTTGCAAATGTAGATTGGCAAAAACAAATTTACTACGTTCCGCAACACCCTTATTTGTTTCATGATACCGTTCGTAATAATGTCGCCTTTTATACAAAGGATGCCACAGATGAGCAAATTAAGAAGGCATGTGAACGTGCTGGTTTAACAGAAGTAATTGATTCACTACCAAATGGATATGATGAAATCATCGGTGAAACTGGCCGAGCTTTAAGTGGTGGACAAGAACAACGTATAGCACTTGCAAGGGCTTTCCTAGACGATTCTCGTAAAATTTTACTATTTGATGAACCAACAGCCCATTTAGATATTGAGACCGAATGGGAAATCAAACAACGTATGCTTCCGTTATTTGAAAATCGATTAATTTTCTTTGCAACACATCGTCTTCACTGGATGATAAATATGGACGTGATTCTTGTTATGCATAACGGTGAAATTGTAGAACAAGGAACACACGAGGAACTCCTTGCAAAACAAGGCTACTACTATGAATTAGTTCATCAACAAACGCATGGAACGGAGGAGTAGCATGATGGCACCAAAACAATCAAACATCTTCAAACATGCATGGGTAAAACCTTATTTACAACAAAACAAAAAACTACTTTTGCTCGTTTTTTTATTAGGAACAATGACATTTATTTGTGCAAGTGCATTAATGTTTACTTCAGGTTATTTGATTTCAAAATCAGCTACTCACCCTGAAAATATTTTATTAGTATATGTACCGATCGTGCTTGTGCGTACTTTTGGTATTTTCCGTCCTGTATTTAACTATGCTGAGCAACTAACTGGCCATTCATTTGTCTTAAAAATTCTTTCAAAAATGCGTGTCCGTTTATATCAAAAATTGGAAACGCAGGCTTTAACACTTTCTAATCGCTTTTCAACTGGGAATTTACTTGGGGTTTTAGCAGATGATATAGAACATTTACAAAATTTATATTTAAAAACTATCTTTCCTAGTATCTTTGCTTTCATTTTATACATCATTGCAGTTGTCGCTTTAGGTTTCTTCTCCATTCCGTTTGCATTACTGATGGCTTTACTATTATTTGTACTAGTGGTGATTATTCCACTTGTATCTTTATTAGCAAACCGCAAACGAATGATTCAAATGAAATCACTTCGAGGCGAATTATATGCGTCCCTTACTGATGCAGTCATGGGATTAAGTGATTGGAAGATCAGTGGTAAACAACAAACATTTTTAACAGCATATGAAAATATTGAGCAGCAACAAGATGCATTGGAATATGAAATGGATTCTTTAAATCGTCGACGTAATTTATTATTTCAAATAGTCGTTGCTGTTGTGACTTTAGTGATGATTGCCTTTGCTGGAACAAGTGCGAATGCAGGAGAATTCGCACATATCTGGATTGCAGCATTCGTGTTGGTTGTATTCCCATTAGCAGAAGCTTTTGCACCGGTTTCTGATGCTGTTAGTCACTTGCCAAATTATGATACCTCTTTAAAAAGATTAGATGCGATTGAAGAAGCTAGCCCTGAAAGCTTACCATCTGCAAAAGAGCAAGTAATGAAATTGAAAAATCAACCTTTAACGATCACATTTAATGATGTTTCTTTTAAATATGACGCAACAAAGCAAAATGTTTTACAACAAATTACCTTACAGTTCCAACAAGGCGAAAAGATTGCTATCTTAGGTAAAACCGGATCGGGTAAAAGTACATTAGCCAGATTAATTTTAGGTGCTCTAACTCCAACAGAAGGCTCCGTTCGATTGAATGAACATGATACTGCTCTGATTCATGAAGATATTGCTGATATCGTAGGTGTACTTGAACAAAAGCCTCATTTATTTGATACGACTGTTATGAATAATATTCGTTTAGGCAATGTTCATGCAACAGACGAGGAAGTTATTGAAGCAGCTAAAAAAGTCCAAATGCATCATTACATTGAGTCGCTTCCTGATGGATACAATACTCGAATGCAAGAACTTGGCGAACGTTTCTCCGGTGGCGAGCGACAACGAATTGCATTAGCGCGTGTTTTGCTACAAGATTCACCAATCGTTATTCTTGATGAACCTACAGTTGGCCTCGATTCGATTACTGAAAATCAATTAATTGATACAATTTTGAAGACATTAGAAGGCAAAACAATAATTTGGATTACACACCATTTAGCAGGTGTTGATCAAATGGATCAAGTGATTTTCATTGACCAAGGAATGGTCCATTTAAAAGGTACACATAAAGAATTGCTTTCAAGAAGCACACGTTATAAACGGTTGTATTCTTTAGATCATCCAATGATATAAATAGTAAAAGCTCTCGATTTCTAAAAAATCGGGAGCTTTTTAAGTAGACAATTGTACTAGTACTCCCTAAAAAACCCCTCATATAATAAATTAATAACCAGAAAATTCAGAAAGTGGTGAGGGTACGTGCATCTGTTTACTTATATGTATTTAGCTGGTTTACTGCTTGGGCTAGTTATTGATGCAATTACGTATTTAATTCCAATAAAATTAAGCCACGGTAACCGAATTTCAAGTAATTTTGTATTTGCCATTTTAGTATTTATCGTTAGCCTTTTAGTTGGTGGATTTACAGGAATCGCTATTGGATTTTTTAGTGTTGGTATTTATTCGACTGCCCTACTATTAGGCTTATTTGGCATTAAAGCTTCTTGGAAGAAACTTGTTTACATCGTAATTGTCATACTTGTTACTGGGGTATATTTGGCTTATTTCATATAAAACGGATGGAGATCTTCAAATCAAGATCTCCATTTTTCATGTTATCCATCCTACGGAAAAGGATATACGTATTTTACTGAAAATAAAACCCGGCAATAAATTTCAATTGCCGGGAATCTATATAAAATCTCCCCTGTATATGGTTAATACTTGGAGATATTGCATATAAAAATCATCTCAATTTTATAATGAACTATAGAAAAAAATTTATACTAAATCACTCAAGGAAATGAGGACTCTTAGGCAAAAAAATTTTTTTCGACACCATTTTTTCGAGACTAAATCCACTCATTAATGATACAATATGGTTATCAATACTCCCCAACCTATTACACCAGGTAATAAGTCCGGAGTCTTTTGTAATGAGAAATGTATACACAACTTCACAATATGATCTTCACCTTATACCTCCCTTAAAGCTTGTCTTCCCCTACTTCCCTATTCATGCAAATGAATATTCTATTTAATGCTAAAAATATCGTTTTTTTATTAAAAATATCGTGTTAGATTTCTTTTATAGATCACACTTTGTAAAGTAGTGATTATTTATTCATAATTTTTATACATTTTTTTCATTTACAGTTACCACTTTTATTGTATTCTATAAATAGAATGACAATCTATATTAAGGAGGATTTTTATTGGAAAAGAAAGTTATATTTTTTGAAGTGCAAGGCGGAAACGACAAAGGTCCAGATGGCTATAGAAAAGATACGATGCCTATGGTTCATGCTTTACAACAACGTGGTCAAGATGCGGAAGTGATTTTCTTTGATGTGGCAAAAAAGCAAGAGATTTTAGATTATGTAAAGGAAAATGCCATTGCTTATGTCTCTCGTATTAATCCAGGAAATTTAAAAGACGAATCAGCTTATTTTTCTATGCTACGCCAGCTTTGCGAAGAAGGCATTATCGGTATGCCCCATCCTGATGCGATGATTGGTTACGGAGCGAAGGATGCTTTAGTAAAATTAACAGATACTTCTCTTGTACCTAGTGATACGTATGCTTACTATACAATTGAAGAATTCAAAAAGACTTTTCCAAAATCATTAATGCATGGTATTCGTGTGTTAAAACAAAATCGTGGTTCAACAGGTGAAGGTATTTGGCGTGTCCAATTAATGGACGAGCTAGCACAAGACGCTACAGAAGTTCCTCTAACCGCAAAAATCAAATGCACAGAAGCAAAAGATAATCATGTGGAATATTTTGAATTAGCTACTTTCATGGATTTCTGCGAACAATATATTGTTGGTGATAATGGCATGCTCGTTGATATGCAATTTCTGCCACGTATTAAAGAAGGCGAAATTCGATTATTTATGTTACATGACAAACCAATTAACGTTGTACACAAAAAACCTGCTGATAGCGAAGATGCATTTAGTGCAACATTGTTTTCTGGTGCAAATTATCGATATGATAAGCCCGAAGATTGGAAAGACCTAGTAAATACCTTCCTAAGTCAATTACCTGATGTAATGCAACGTTTAGGTGGCTATGATTTACCACTGATCTGGACGGCAGACTTTATCTTAGATACGGATGAGCTTGGCAATGATCGTTATGTGCTTGGTGAAATGAACTGCTCATGCGTCGGCTTCACATCCGAATTAGAGTTAGCTCATAATGTAGCTGATGAAATCATCTCTAAAATTAATGAAATCATTTTAAAAGCAATCTAGCTTCATCCAACTTAAAATAAATAACGCGAATTCCAGTATTGGAATTCGCGCCCCGATTATTTGTTCATTGCTTTTAAGATAAGGCTTATAATTGCAATTAAAATAACCGCACCTATAAGAGCAGGGAATATATAGAAATCACTTATTTTCGGTCCCCATGTGCCAAATAACATTCCACCAATCCAAGCACCAATGATACCTGCAATAATATTTCCAATTATACCACCTGGTATGTCCTTGCCCAGTATCAGGCCAGCAAACCAACCTAGAATACCTCCTATGATTAAATACCAAATGAAACTAAACATAATGGCATCTTCCTTTCTTTCGGTTCAACTTATCTTGCCACAATATAATAAAAATAAACTATGTATTTTTTATTATTTTCAAAAGAAAGATGTATGTATAAGCATCTACTTTACAGGTACATCAAGCGTAGGAAAATCGACATTGGTATCATTATAATGCCACCATTCCGAGGTAATCGATGTAAAACCAGCTTCTAGCATGATCATAGTTAAAAAGTCCATATTTTGTTGTGCCTTTTTAGAGTTCTTTAGATAACTGCGCCCCGCTTTTTCTGAAAAAGAATCGAACTTTGTTGGCATTTTCAATTCTTTACCTTTATGATCGACAAGTGTAACATCGACACTGACACCTTTACTGTGTTTTGAATCTTCTAATGGATACGCTACATACATATGGTCTTGTATTTTGTACCACATTTCCCACTGAACACGCATTGGTCGGTACGCATCCCAAATCTTAATTTTATAACCTTTTTTATTCGCTAATTTATTTGCTTTTTTTAATTTTTTTGCTGTTGATTTTGTCATCAATGCTTTCGCTTTTTTTGGATATAATCGATACTCCATAAAATTCTTCTTTGTTGCGTATCGCAAGTCAATCACAAAACCATCTTTTTCAGTTAACTCAATTAATCCTGCTTCTTTGTAATTAGCAGGTGCTGATTCTAAATATTTTCCTGGTGACCAGCCAATTTTGTCATTATAACTTATTTTGTACCAACCTTTATAGAATTCAGTTGCTTTAACGAATATTCCTTGATCAATTTGACCAATTTTCGGGTATTTTACACCTGCACCTTTACGAACATTCATCTTCGCTGTTACTTGTAGCGTTTTATCAATTTTTTGAATTGTTGTAGCTTCTGCTGTTGTATATGAAACCATTTCCCTTGCAACTCCTTCCATGTATTGTATTCTTTCAAATTACATACCCTATCAAAAGATTAGTTATTTCTTTTTAAAACCATTCTCCAGTTACCATAATTTACTTGTTTTAAATTATTTTACTTTTATCAGTAAATTGATGCAACTTCAGAATATAGAAATTTATAAGTTCCTTATTATATTTTCTACTAAACTTCCCTTTTTAGCAGCTGTCATGAAACGTTCACAGTTCTTTTCATCCTGTGAGCACTATACTATAACTATCAATGAAATTTCGATAAAATATAGATGAAGGAAATAATGGAGTGAATAAAATGTCAATTGCTTGGACCGCTATTATCCCTGTTGTTATACTCACTGTGGTATTAGCAAGTGTTTTAATCTATTTTGTAGCAAAAAACAATAAAAAAGATTCCCATAAAACAATTGATCCAAAACCAACTCAGAATTTTGACAACTATACCAAGAAAGAAGAGTCGAAGTGAGAAAACTATTTATTTTACCTATTCGCTTCTATCAAAAAGTGATATCACCTCTAAAACCACCAAGTTGTCGGTTCTATCCAACATGCTCCAACTATGGTATTGAAGCAATAGAAAAGCATGGTGCCATAAAAGGTGGATACCTTACAATACGTCGGATTTTACGTTGCCAACCATTTTGTGAAGGTGGCTATGATCCTGTTCCTGAAGAATACCCTCCGAAAAAGAAATAACTTTCGGAGGTTTTTCTATTGTTTTTTTTATAGAAATCTTGTATAGTGAATATTGTTCGAAAAACAAATCGTAATGATTACTATTTATGAGGTGTAATAATGAAAAAAATCTTTTCCATTTTTCTAGTGGCACTGTTAGCTGTTTTTACTTCAGCTTGTGGCGCAAACAAAGAAGCTGGGACATCCAAAGATAATAAAGACAAACTTAAAATTTATACGACTGTATATCCACTTCAATATTTTACAGAACGAATCGGCGGTAACCATGTAGAAGTATCATCCATCTATCCTCCAGGATCAAATGAACATACCTTTGAACCTACACAAAGAGATATGATGAATGTAGCTGATGCAGATTATTTCTTTTATATCGGATTAGGCCTTGAAGGATTCGTTGAAAATGCAAAAAAATCCTTACAAAATGAAAATGTAAAATTCGTCGGAACAGCTGCGAATGTTTCAAAAGATAAATTGGCTGTCAGCACAGTACATGGTGACGACGATGAAGAGCATACTCATGCTACAACCGATCAACATAGTCATGCAAATAACCATGTAGACCCACATGTTTGGATGTCTCCTATTATTAGTCAAGACTTAGCTCTTTCAATTAAAAATGCTCTAGTAAAAGCTCAACCTGAAAACAAAGCAGAGTTCGAGAAAAACTATCAATCACTTGTTAAAGATTTAAAAGACTTAGATGGTGACTTTAAGGCAATGGCTGACAAAGTACCAAACAAAACGTTCTTCGTCTCTCATGCAGCTTTTGGCTATATCGCTGGAACATACGGCCTTAACCAAGTTTCGGTTGCAGGCTTAAATTCACAAGACGAGCCATCTCAAAAAGAGTTAACAAAAATCGTTGACCAAGCGAAAAAAGATCACATTCACTACATCCTATTTGAACAAAACGTAACATCAAATCTTGCAAAAGTAATCCAAAATGATGTAGGCGCACAACCACTAACATTGCACAACTTAAGCGTGCTAACAAACGATGACATTAAGAATAAAGAAGATTACTTTACTTTGATGCATAGAGATATTAAAACGCTTGAGAAAGCTTTGGAGAAATAAGTTCAATGCCCTGCAAATTTGCAGGGCATTTCCTTTTATGTTGACTTGTAAACGACTACAATAAATAATTTGAATTATCCTAAGAAAGCCTTTAACATCCAGACATGTTTTTCTAAACTTTGATAAATGGAATTTAATAAATCCACTGTCATATCATCTTGCTCGTTTGTAGCTTCGGTCATGCCTATTTTTAGATTTCTCATTACTGTTTCAAAATCTTGAATAATTGTTTTTACCATCTGTTCGGCTGTTTCACTACCTACTGCTTCTTTAATTTCTGAAATCTCTAGATGCTCTTTTAAAGTTGCAACAGGTTGTCCGTTTAGAGCTAAAATACGTTCGGCTATATTATCTAAATGCAACGATGCTTCATTATAAAGCTCTTCAAATTTCAGGTGTAGTGTAAAAAACGCTGGACCCTTCACATACCAATGAAAGTTATGTAGTTTCATGTATAAAACAGACCATGAAGCTACAAGTTGGTTTAATTCTTTTTGTAAATTTGACATAAATATACACGCTCCTATTTATTTTAAAGCCACTATACTTTTACTATTCCACAATTCGAAGCGTGCTAAACAAAATGAAAATAAAAATCGCCACTCTTGTCACTCTAAATTTAAACAAATGACATAGTCTATTCTTTCATAAAACTAATTTTTGAATAAACCCATTCATCAACTTACAAATTTTCAAATACTATAATAAAGAAATTAATTATCGAAAAAATTTTTTAGGGAGGCATATGTATTCGATGGCATATATTTTACAAGAAGATTTTAAAATGAACGGTCCATTTAGAGAACAAATGGCAAAAGAATTTGAAGGTCTTGCACGTAGTATCAATGATGAGGAAGGTACCGTTTGGAAGATTTGGACAGAGAATACGGATACAAAAGAAGCTGGTGGTATTTATTTATTTGATAAAAAAAATAACGCAGAAAAGTATCTTGAAATGCACTCCAAACGTCTATCAAGCTTCGGAATCACTCAAATACGAGGCAAAATTTTTGAGATAAATAAAACTCTGACGAATATTAACAACGGTCCAATAAATGTATTAGAGAAATAGCTCTTACAATAGCAAGAGCTATTTTCAAATTAATTAAATACTATTAATAGACATGTGCATATTTTTTGATTAAATAAAAATCTCGAACACCCCAATAAAAATAAGGATCAAACCTGATATTACAGTTGAATACTTTCCAATAAACGTTTTTGAAAGCAGAAGACCAAAATGATCACCTATTGCAAATGTTAAGATTGAAAAGAAACCAATAGAAATCACTGTCCATATAGCTGAAATTCCATTTGCTCCGATGGCTATCCCACTACCTAAACAGTTTATAGATAAAATTAATCCTAACACTAACGCTTCTCTAAAAGTTATGATGTTATTTCGATCTTTATCGATTCCCTCTAAATTTTCTGCCGATGTTGTACAAGAAATCTTATACGATATGATTGTATATAGACCTATGGCACACAGCATAAGATTTCCTACAAAATTGGCTTTGTGCGGTGTGATATAGTCTATAAGTGCACTCCCAATCATTACAGATAAATATGTAACAATCATCGATATTACTGCAATTGTAAAATTTGAACTAAGAGGTACCTTGGTCTTTTTTACACCATAAGCAAGCCCAATTCCTAAATTATCTAAATTTGCAGCGATTCCAATTAAAATAATTGTGATCCAATGCATAAAATCCTCCCTGTATCGATTCAGCTATTCATCTCATCATATGCAGGGGTTCTTTTTTTGCTAAAACCAGTCTTATCTTTGTTTACAATACTCTTTATATTTCTTCCGTTTTAATAGAGTCGGTCACAATTGGTACTCTAACGAATTCATCTGTGCAAAGTCTATCCCCTCCTAGTAAAAAATTCATACCGTTTTTACAGAAATGGTTGCAAAAAAATGGAGAAAAAATATAAGAGGATATGCCCCTATTCACGAGGTGTATCCTCTTCCCTTATTAGTTTGAAATTTCTTCCTTGTTCCTCTTACCTGTTTTACTCTTTTCATACTGATACTTTACAGAAAAAATCGCACTTACCGCAATAAGCACATAAGAAATCTCTATAATTGCACAAAATCGTATAAAGTAGACTATAGTAGGCTGGATTAGGTTCTCTGTAGTAGTGATAAATATTGGAGTATATAAGAACCAAGTAAATAGTGTGAGAAACCATTGAATGTCATGATTTACCTGCGGACTTTCAGAATTAACCATTGTTAAACAAATGTATTGGACTGCCATTAAAAAAAGGATAGCTAACATCATTGCTATACTAATTTTTTGAGTCACTAAAGTTATAACCAGTAAAATTACTTCCCCAGTTACTAGTGCGTATACACTGTTTCTAATTTTGTTTGAGTCATTTCTATTGATAAAACTCCCCCCTAGATAGTTTGCCAATTCTCTGTTTAGGTTTAGCAACACTTACAGTACCCTTGACCAAACACTATTCAACTTTCCCGCTATTATAGATGTATGGGACAAGCATGAAGCATATGACTACTATTTCTCCTAATTCACTATTTTGTATTAATGCACCTAAGAAAACATTCTAAAAGTTAACAAATGCTATACGTATTCATTCTAAAAGATGTTAAGATACTAAATAATCGTTACACGAAAGGTTGATTGATCCACAAATGAATGTAAAAAGTTTTTTGCAACTACCGATTACAAAGGATTTTTTAATTGTTGCAGGGATTCATGGATTATCTAATCCTGTAAATAGCGTTGAAATCCTCGATTTTGAATTTTCACCAGATATTCAAACAGTAAGAGAGACTATTTTTAATCCACATAGTGTTGTATTGAGTAGCTTGTTATTCGCAAGGCAAAAACCTGAATATTTAATAGATACGATTAAAAACCTGATTGAGCTTGGAGTTAGTGCTTTAGCTTATAAACCCGTTATATTTCAGAATTTACCGGATGAAGTGGTTGCCTTCGCAAACGATCAAAACTTCCCCATTTTACAATTTGGAGGGGATGAATTTTTTGAAGATATCATATTAGAGGTAGTTGCTTATACGAAACAACAGGATAAAGCACATAAATTAGAGACTATTATTAAGAAGCTTATTGAAAAGAAAGTTAATGAAGAACAGATACTTTCCTTTCTACAACAAATGAATAAACCTTTCGAAAAGTATGTATTTGCTGCAAATCTTCAAATAGATACAACTGAAAATACTGAATGGATAAATTCTCTTTTTCAGTTAGAGCCATTACTTAAATCAGGCATTATATGTACCTATAAAAAGAGTATTTTTATCTTAATGACTAATACATCTAAGTATTTCCAATTCGAAAAAATTCTAAATGAATGGATGACAATGTATGCTATTCCAAAAGAATCATTTATCATTGGATATAGCCAAGTGCAATGCACGCAAAAGACACTGCATCTTGCAGTTAGAGAAGCTTTCTTTGCACGTATAATGGCTGAAATTAACGTTCAGCCTACTTGCCATTATGAAAAACTTGCAACTGATACTTTACTTATTGAACTCTATCGAGAAAATACCCCATTTGCAATGAAGTTTGTGCACAAGTATCTCGATCCACTTTTAGATGAGAAGGTAGATCCGGATTTAATCCAAACAGCCATTACTTACATCCTGAAAAAAGGAAATATCAAAGAGGTAGCCACTTCACACTTTTGCCATCCGAATACAATTCGATATCGAATGACAAAAATACGCCAGTTAATTGCACCCGTAGATAATGATTTTGTTTTTTATGAACAGTTATCGGCAGCGATTAAATTGCATTTGCTCCATTATCGCATCGAAAAATCTGCTATCGTTTTTGAATAAGTACAAAAATCCACCTAAAAGTTTAGAATTGTATACAAATTTTTGTCTTTTATCTCATGTTATCCTTATGTAAGTTAGGAGGAAGAACGAAGATGAAACCATACATAGCGAATAGCCTACTACTTTTTACTGCTATCATTTGGGGTAGCGGCTTTGTCGTTACTGATATTGCACTAAAGTATTTAACAGCTTACCAGGTAATGGCCGGTAGATTTTTATTAGCAGCTATTATCCTGATCATTCTTTTTGGTTACAAACTTAAAAATATTACCAAGTCCGTTATTTGGAAAGGTGTAACGTTAGGAATTATTTTGTATATTGCTTTTGCCTTACAGACAGTAGGTTTACAATACACTACACCTTCCAAGAATGCTTTTTTAACAGCTGTAAACGTAATAATTGTACCAATCATTACGTATGCCATTTATAAACGCCGTATTGATGGGTATGAAATAATTGGTTCCATCCTCGCCATTATTGGGATTGGCTGTTTATCCTTACAAGACTCATTCATTATGAACATTGGTGATGCGTTATCACTTGCTTGTGCTGTAGGATTTGCCTTTGATATCTTTTGTACAAATCTTTTTGTCAAAAAGGAAGATGCCATACTACTTACAATTATTCAATTTATAACAGCAGCTGTAATTAGTAACTTATTGGTGCTTATTCAAGGAGATGCGCCATTAACATTAGAGAAAGGGGGCTTGTACCCGGTCGTCTATTTAGCTATTTTCTCAACAACTATTGCTTATCTTTTCCAAAATATCGCAAACCAATATACAACCGCAACAAAAGCTGCCATTATTCTTTCAATGGAATCATTTTTTGGTATGGTGATGTCGGTATTATTTTTACATGAAATCCTAACAACTCGCATGATTATTGGTGCGGTGTTGATATTGGGTGCTATTCTTATTGCAGAAGTAAAACCAGCATACCCTAAAAAGAACATCATAAAAAACATACGATAGCAAATACTTTTTACAATATTTGTTTAACAACTATAAAAAAGCTTCAGTTAATCTGAAGCTTTTTTATATAACTACTCATCCACCATTTGTTTTTTATATACAATCACTGTTGCAAACATTGTTACAATTATCCATAATAATATAATTGTAAACGGCTGTACTAAATCCCCTACGCTAAATTTAGTTTCAAGCGATTCTGCAAGCAAAATTAGTTGAGTACTTGGCAACCATTCAACTACTTTCAATATAGGATAATTATCAACTAATGCTATTGAAGTAGGACCTAACGAAAACAAGCAAATAACAGGTAAAACAATAACTGATGATTCCATAACCGTTTTAGCAAACAAACCAAGTAATGTCCCTACAGCAATATAAAAAATGGTTGATAAGAGTAACGCTACGATCATAATAGATAAATTACTAGGATTATATTCGGCTAAAAACATGCAGCCAGCAACAATCAGAATCGTAACAATAAATGTTAGCATGCTTTTCCCTATTAAAATTTCAGGAATTGTTGCAGGGGATAACATCAAACTTCTTAATGTGTTTTTTTCTTTTTCCTCAGCAATTAAACAACATTGAATATAGGTAGCAACAACTGAAAATGTAATATTAATTGACATGAAATGCCCTTGCACAGTGTCAACTCCCATTCGGGAATACACGGCTGCCAAGATTAAAGGTAAGAATACCATAGAAGATACAGCCATATTTCGAGAGAATTCTTTATAGTCTTTTACTAAAATTGCCTGCATCCTTTTAATAGATAAGTTCATACTAATTCCCTCCCTGTTACTTGAACGAAAATTTCTCCTAAGCTTGGCTCATTTGTCCACACTCGCTCTATTAAATTCCCTTGCATCCATTCATACATTTTGTTCGCATCTTCTGTTCCCTTGCTAATAATTTCTTGATGTCCGTTTTTTAATTCAACTGTTATAGAATCATCAGCAAATTGCTGTTTTAGTTCTTTAGGCGTTCCTATAGCGCAAATTTTCCCTTTATTTAAAAATGCGATTCGATTGCAAAGGGTATCCGCTTCTGTCATATCATGTGTTGTAAGAAAAATAGTTGTACCCATTTCATTTAATCTTCGTAGACCTTCGTATATATGATACTTATTTACAGGATCCAAAGCAGAAGTAGGTTCATCTAAAAAAAGAAGCTCTGGTTGGTGCAAAATTGTACGAGCTAGCATTACACGTTGCTTCATCCCTTTTGATAAAACACTAACACGCTTATTTCTTTCCTCATACAAGTTAACAAAATCGAGAGCTGATTTAACAGAATTTTCTTTCAAATTATACAACCTACTATATAAGAGAAGGTTTTCTTTTATCGTTAACCTTGAATATAGACCACTGTTATCAGTTAATATCCCAAATCGCTTTCGGGCTTCTGATGATTTAAATCCGCTTATGTCCTGATTAAAGACTTTAACATCGCCACTTGTTTGTGTAAGCTGAGCTGTTAAAATTTTAATCGTAGTCGTTTTACCAGAACCACTCGGTCCAAGAAAGCCGAAGATTTCTCCTTTTTTAATTTCAAGGGAAACATCTTGTATTGCGTAATCCTTTTGAAATTCTTTTTGTAAGTTGTTGACTTTAATAATTGTTTCCATCCTAAAACCTCCTGTCGTTCTTGAATTAAGCATACGGAAGTATTAGAGTGGTCGCATTATTATTATGATGAATGGCGTTATATGTCGGTGAACTGTACTATTTTCATGCCAGTTGGGTACATTTATTTCCTGAGAAATATTTATATTCCTATGATTCCTTTTAATTCGACTAATTTACTTCTAGATAGTGGTACATTCACTCTTTCTTTCCCTGATAAGATAAGGCTATAGCTGTTCTTTGTCCAAGTTATAATCTCTCTAACCTTTTGAAGATTTACAATGTAAGAACGGTGACATCTAAAAAAGCCAAAAGGTAATAATCGTTTTTCTAACTCATTTAATGTTAACGAACAAGGGTATGCATCTCCGTTAACGTATACATTGACTATGCCTTCGATACTTTCAATATAATCAATTTCAGGTGGATTGAATAAGATAAACTTGTCGTTCATCTTAGTAGGAATCTTCTCTAATTTAATATGCTGTTTTTCTTCATCTACATCTTTTTTCTCTGTTCCTTTTTCTTCTTGAAAATCAAATGGTTGTAATCCTTTTTCATCTACTCGAAATACATAATCTGAAGAAAGTATTAGATCTGTTAAGTTTGTCGTAAAAAGACATACTGCGTATCCTTTATCCTTTAAAGTTCTCATAACAAGATTCACAATTTGTTTTGATTCATTATCCAAATTTTGGTAAGGTTCCTCTAAAATATGTATTGGCTTTTCATGAATAAATAATTTTGCTAGTCTTAACCGCTGTAATTGAGAATGGGTTAAATCCTTAATCTTCCTATGTTTTTTATCAAATAATCCCACCATTTTCAAAACTTCATCCATTTCGATTTTCACATCATACAACGCGCATTCAAATTTAATACTTTCTAAAATGGACAATCTTTCATAATGACCATCCTGACGAAAATGTAGATTAATATTCGGATAAAGTTGTAGTTGTTTAACAATATAATCGATTAGACTGACATCAGAGTAAATCCCCGTGATTGTACCTGATTCTAATGATATATCGAATGACGGGCAACGCGTCATACCACCAATGATCAAAGATGGTATTGAAATTTGTTGTTGAAAATCTTTCATATGATTCGAATCACCTTCCTAAATAATAAAATTATATAATATTCTGGAAATAATTTCAGAGGAATTTTTGAAAGATAATATAAATAATAAAACCATCGATCTAAAAATATTATCGATGGTTTTATTATTTTTTTACATTTATAATTTTTATATTAATTCTTGCAATTTGCGGCGTAATAGTTTATTTGCTCCGTTACGAGGTAACTCTTCCACAATGTAAATTTTTTTCGGGACTTTATAGGCTGCTAAATGTTTCTTACAATATGCAATAAGCTCATTCGTTTCAATATTATTTTGCAAGACGACAAATGCATTCGGTACTTGCCCCCATTTTTCATCATCTACTCCACAAACCCCCGCTTCACGAACAAATTGGTGAGATGTTAAGACGTTTTCAATCTCTGCAGGATAAATATTCTCTCCACCAGAAATAATTAAGTCAGAACGACGATCAATTACAAATAGGTACCCTTCATCATCCAAATAGCCAATATCGCCACTATGCAACCAACCATTTTCTTGAGAAGGCTTGTCTGCAAAACGACCGACATAACCCGGTGTCACATGTTCCCCACGTATTAATATTTCGCCTTGTTCAAATGGCTTATTAGTATCTGCAATTTGAATTTGATTGAAAAATAGAGGTTTCCCTGCTGAACCAATTTTTCTAAGTGCATCTTCACTTGATAATGTTGCGGTTTGTGATGAAGTTTCAGTCATTCCGTATGTTTGCGAAACCTGTATTCCTCGCTCAATTGCTCGTTTTAAATAATCTCTAGGTACAGGGCCACCACCTGCAAGCATTGTCAAAAAACGTTTAGATACTTGTTGATCACGTTTTTCAAGTTCGGATAAAATACGTTCTAATGTTACGGCAACAACTGACATACGTGTTACAGAGCCTTCCGCGAGTTGATTTACAACCTTTTCAACATCAAATTTACGATATAAATCTAAACGAACTCCGTGCAATAGACATTTACACAACATTGAAAATCCACTGATATGGAATAGTGGTACAGTACAAAGCCATGCATCGTTTTCTACTAATCCTGTGTTATACAATGAGGAGGTTGCAACCGATACATGATTGCCGATTATTTGACGTACGCCTTTTGGAAATCCTGTTGTACCAGAGGTGTACATTATGGTCATCGTATCTTCCTCTGACCATTCTATAGCTGGCGTGAAATCAGCAAGCGTTGTTTGTTCTATTTCAGAAAATGTATGAATACTGACTGCTGTCCTTGGCAATTTTTCTACTAAATCATCTTCAGAAAATATCGAAACTACTTCTGAATCTTCAATTTGATAAGCTAATTCAGATTTACTTAAACGTAAATTTAATAACACCATTTCACATTGTAAATGCATGCAACCACAGATCATGAAAATAATTTGTGGCGTTGATGTAGCGTAAATGGCAACTCGATCATGTGGCTTAATACCAAGTGATACTAATTTACTTGCTTGTTGTAAAGCAAGCTCATTTATTTCTTTATATGTCCATGATTGACCTTCAAAACGTACTGCTATACGCTCTGGAGTCAAAGTTGAACGTTGGATAATCCAGTTTGGAATCATATTTGTCACCCTTATATTAAAATTCATCACTTTTATCTTATCATTAACCTATTAGAAAATGAAAAAACCCGTACCACGAATGTGATACGAGCTAAATGGAAGTAAGATTATTTATTGTTATTTAGTGCTTTTGCAATTTGAGCACCGATTAAAGCGTTATTTTTCACAAGAGCAATATTAGCTTCAAGACTAGTGCCTTCTGTTAGTTCTTTTACTTTACCAAGTAAGAACGGTGTCACTTCTTTACCATGAATATGCTTTTCAGTAGCTTCTGTTAAAGCTTTTTCGATAATATCAGTGATAAAATCATGATCTAATGCCTCTTTTTCAGGAATTGGGTTGGCAATAACAGCTCCACCGTGTAAATTTAAATTCCATTTTGTACGAAGCATATCTGCTACTTCTTGTGGCGTATCTAATCGGAAGTTGACATCGAAGCCACTTTGACGAGTATAGAATGCTGGAAGTTCGTTTGTTCCATAACCAATTACCGGTACACCTTTTGTTTCAAGATATTCTAATGTTAAACCGATATCTAGGATTGATTTGGCTCCTGCGCATACCACACCAACTTTTGTTGTTGCAAGTTCTTCTAAGTCAGCTGAAATGTCCATAGTTGTTTCTGCACCACGGTGAACACCACCAATTCCACCTGTTACGAATAACTCGATACCAGCAAGTTCAGCTGCAATCATCGTAGCTGCTACAGTTGTAGCACCTGTTTGCTTTGTTGCAAGTAAGTATCCGATATCACGACGTGAAGCTTTTGCTACATTTTTTGCATTACCGAACATTTCTAATTCTTCATCAGATAAGCCAATTTTGATTTTACCGTCGATTAAAGCAATTGTCGCAGGTACACAGCCATTATCACGAAGAATTTGTTCTACTTCACGAGCTGTTTGAACATTTTGTGGGTAAGGCATACCGTGTGAGATGATTGTTGATTCAAGCGCTACGATTGGTAGTCCTTGTTCTTTCCCTTTTTGAACTTCTGCTGATAATTCGATATATTGTTGCATGATTAATCCTCCAACTCTTTTTTTAATAAGTCCTCTGTTAGCTCTGGTCTTACAGTAAATGGTGATTCCAATGTGCGTTTTGCATTCATTAAACCAGCCTCCACAGCCTGCTCAATAGGCATATTAGCCAGCCAGCCGTGAATAACCGCAGAAACAAATGCATCACCTGAACCAGTTACATCTTTTATTTCTTCTACTGCTTTCGCATTAAAATGTGTTGGTTTTAAATTATTGCTTGCTACGTAAACACCATTAGCACCAGCAGTTATGATGACATTTTCTGCACCCAACTGCACGATTTCAGGTAAAGCTTTTAAATAGTCAGCTGCAGTTTGAATTTGCTTATGAAGCAATGTTTCTGCTTCATCCGTATTACATATGAACCAAGTAACCCCATGTAAATTATCAGGCAAGCGATCCATTTTCGGAGACGATACTGGCACAATTACTAACGGAACATTTCTAGCTATTGCAAATTGTTGAACATACTCGACTGTTTCTTTTGGACAATTTAAGTCGACAATTATGCAAGGAGCTGTAGATAATAACACATCATGCTTCATCAAGATAATGGGTTTTAGCTCTTCATATACATCCATATTTGCAGTGGCTAGTATCAATTCTCCCGATTCATCCATAACGGCTGAGTATGACCCTGTTGAAAATTCTTGAAGTAGCTCAACCTCTTTTAAATTTATAAAAGCTTCTGATGCAGTCGCAATTGCTTGCCAGTCAGTGTCTTTTCCTGCAGTAGTTATTAAACTAACTCTATTGTTTAATCTCCCTAGGTTTTCCGCTATGTTACGTGCAACACCGCCTATACTTTGCATAGAGGAAACAGGGTTCGATGTACCAAATTGAACAGGTCCACGTATATGAAATTTTCTATCAATATTCGCACCGCCTATACAAACGATACTATTCTCTTCCGGTAATATGTATGCTCGTCCAATTATTTTCCTTTGTTTCACTAATCCAGAAATGAGATTTGCTAAGGCTGGACGTGACATATTTAGCTTCTCAGCCATTTCTTGCTGAGACATAAATGGATTACTGCGAATTAAACGTATTAATGCCTGTTCTCGATCCGTCATACCATCACCTCTTCATTACTTTTGTTTAGATTATAAACTTTTGTTTAGTTGGTGTCAAAATATTTTTGGCTAATTTTTTACAATGCTCTATTATTTATAATTTTAAAATTGGATTTCACAAAGAAATCTATTTTTGCATGCGTGTTGATCATCCAGTTTTTTTCATTTTTAAAATAAATGGATGATCCACCGATACCCGCTACGGATTGCTCGCTTTCCTGCGGGCGTGCGCTGAGCCGCTTCCTTCGCTACGCTACGTGCAGGGTCTCAGCTGCCACGCTTTTCCCGCGGGAGTCGAGCAATCCGTAGCTACAATCAATAATAATAAACAATGAGACACAAACACCTTGAAAGTAAGATTACAGAATAACGCTCTTCCTATTTTATCCAAATTAACAAACTTGCTATTTTTGTTCATAAAAAAATCTACTCCCTATTTAAAGAGAGTAGATTTAAGTTTATAAATATTTTAGAGCTTGAACAAACCGCTTCCGTTTAAGTTTATGGGAAACGTGGGAATTGACCGAAGTCTGGCTTACGTTTTTCTTTGAATGCGTCGCGTCCTTCTTTTGCTTCATCAGTTGTGTAGTAAAGTAAAGTTGCATCGCCACCAAGTTGTTGTAGACCAGCAAGGCCATCTGTATCTGCGTTGAATGATGCTTTTAAGAAGCGTAATGCTGTTGGTGATTTTTCTAGCATTTCTTCACACCATTGAACTGTTTCATCTTCAAGTTGTTCATAAGGTACAACAGTGTTTACAAGACCCATGTCTAGTGCTTCTTGTGCGTTATATTGACGGCATAGGTACCAGATTTCACGAGCTTTTTTGTGACCTACGATACGTGCTAAATAGCCAGCACCGTAACCAGCATCAAATGAACCAACATTTGGTCCAGTTTGTCCAAAGCGAGCATTATCAGCAGCAATTGTTAAGTCACATACGATATGTAGTACATGTCCACCACCGATTGCATAACCTGCAACCATTGCTACTACTGGTTTTGGAATTTTGCGGATTAACGTTTGTAGATCAAGTACATTTAAGCGAGGAATATTATCTTCACCAACGTACCCACCGTTACCACGTACTTTTTGGTCTCCGCCTGAGCAGAATGCTTTTTCGCCTTCACCTGTTAAAATGATTGCACCAATTTTAGCATCATCGCGAGCACGAGTGAATGCATCAATCATTTCTGCAGTTGTTTTTGGGCGGAATGCGTTTCTTACTTCTGGACGGTTAATTGTAATTTTAGCAATGCCATTATAAGATTCATATTTGATATCTTCATAGACATGTTCAGTTACCCATTCACGAGTCATTAAAAAGACCTCCTAAATAAATTCTAGATGTTCCTCTATTATTGTAGCAAAAGTTTGTGGATTTTCCACATGTATTGCATGACCAACGCTTGGAACGATGATATTTTCACAACATTGGAACCTTTTGTTCATAGCATAAGCCTTTTGTTCAAATTTTTTATCTAATTCACCAGTAATTAGAAGTACAGGTTTTGTATAGTTTTGCAACTCTTCCCAATAAGAAGGCTGTTGACCTGTTCCCATACCGCGTAAACTATTGGCTAATCCGATTACCCTTTGGTCTAATCGTTCTTTACGAATGGCTTCTTTAGTTAGATCTGGTAATCCTTTTTGAGAATCAAATAATGGGATGTTCTCCCAATGATTTACGAAAGCTTCAATTCCATCTTTTTCAATATGATCTGCTAATAGATGATCACTTTTTCTTCTGTCGGCTCTTTCTTCTGCTGTTAGAAGACCCGGTGATGAACTTTCTAATATTAGCTGCTCCACCATATCCGCATATTTCATCGTAAAAGCAATTGCTACGCGTCCTCCCATAGAATAACCGATTAAGGTAAAGGAAGGGATTCGTCTCGCTTCTAAGAAATCATGCAATATTTCAACTTGTTCTTCCATTGAATAACGTTGGACACTGTATGGTGCATCTGTTAAACCATGTCCGATTAAATCTACAGTGATGATACGATGAGCTCCTTGAAATGACTGAATTACCGGATCCCAAGTTTTCGTGCTGCCCGTAAATCCATGAAGAAAAACAAGCGTTTTTTCAGCTTGTGGATTGATAATTTGGTAATGGACATTTACGCCTCTTATTGATGTCATTACGCTTACCATTTTTCATCTAGCTCCTTGCCAATAGAGTCCCATAATTTGCGATGTGAAAGAACATTCTCAGGACGATTTGTCATCACTTCAATTATGCGAAGAGGTTTTTCTTTAGGTGCATCCAACACTTGAATAAGTTCCTCTTTTGTAAACACTTCATTATATTGAGCATCATACATTTTTGCTAAATTAGCGAATTGTAATCCTGATGGTGTCCCAAATAATTCTTCATAATGTTCTTCAACAGTTGATTGAGAAAGATAAGAGAAAATACCGCCTCCATCATTATTCATCACTACAATTGTTATGTCGCAACGTTGATAACGTGTAGCAATCAATCCGTTAGAATCATGTAAGAATGCCAAATCTCCAATTAATAAATAAGAATCACGTTTTGTTGCTAATTGCGTACCAATTGCAGTTGATACAACTCCATCTATTCCATTGGCACCACGATTTGCATATATACGCACATCTTTTATCGTTTTATTGAAAAATGTATCAACATCACGAATAGGCATACTACTACTTGCGAACAAATCACTATGTTCTGGTAAATGTTCAAATAAAGTTGCAGCAAGTGCCCCTTCATCTGTAGCTTCCTGTAAATATGCTTCAACATGACGGGTTGCAATTTGATTTGCTTCTATCCAAGCTCGGACATATGTTTGATCAGTAGTGGCTGTTGTAATCGTTACATCATCTAACCATCTACTAATTGTTGCTTGGATATGATGTGTTGTGGTGGCCAATGAATCACGGAACATAGGATCTTCATCAACAACTAAATAAGTTGGTGGTTGTATTTTTGTCAAAAATTGCATTAGTGGTTTAGAAACAGGTTGTGAGCCAAAGCGAATGACTGTATCGCATTCTGCTACAGTTTTAAATGTTTCATTTTTCAATAATGCATCATATTGATCAATAATATAATCTACACAATCATTTGGTATGTTAGTGCGAAGATGGGATAAACTTTCCACTAATACTGGCCATTTAAGATGACGTATAAAGTTCCAAACTATTTCTAAATTTGTATTTTGTGCCATTTCACCGACAATTACAATACCTTTTTTCGCATTTTCAATTATCGATTCCAGAACATTCATAGCATGCTCACTTGGTCGTATTTCTTGCGCTATACTTTCTGCAAATGATCCTTCAGGTAACTGATTTTGAAGATCAATCAATAAAGGCTCACGGAATGGAACATTGACATGCACAGGTCCTGCCGGTGCAGTTACAGCAATAGCTACAGCTCGAGCTATATGTCTTTCAACAAATGGCAAAGTATTTGGAAATTCATCGGGTATTGGAAAATCAACTGCCCATTTTACTTGGTCACCATATAAATTTGGTTGTGTAATTGCTTGAGGCGCTCCTACCTCACGCAGTTCATGCGGACGATCAGCTGTTAACACGATTAAAGGTATACGTGATAATTTTGCTTCCACAATCGCTGGGAAGTAATTTGCAGCCGCTGTACCCGATGTACAAACAAGTACAACTGGACGAGCGCTTGCCTTTGCTAAACCTAAAGCTAAAAAGGCTGCTGAACGTTCATCTACTTGTCTGTACATTTGGAATTCTTTTGCATGTGCAAAGGCATATGCTAAAGGCGTTGAACGTGAACCTGGGCTAACTACAACTTCTTTTACCCCTGCTTGATATAAAGATGCAACAAGCTTATATACATAGCTCGTTAGAATTTCCTTATTAGTCATGTAATTTTCCTCCTAAAGCGCGAATCATCGGACGGAATTTCACAAGTGTTTCTTCGTACTCACTTTGTGGGACTGAATCTGCAACGATTCCTCCACCAGCATACAAGAAGGCTTCGTCTTGATATAACAACGCCGACCGAATTGCGACAGCAAATTCCCCATTACCTTTCGCATCTAGCCAACCAATTGGCGCTGCATAATAACCGCGGTTCATCGGTTCATACTTACGAATCACTTCCATTGCTCTTTTGCGAGGTACTCCTCCTAAAGCTGGTGTTGGATGTAATGTTTTCACTAATTGTAAAATCGTCGCATTGTTTTTCAGCTGACCTTCTACTGGTGTATATAAATGTTGAATATCTCTTATTTTTAGAAGCTTTGGCTGTGATGGAATATCGTAGTTTGAACAATTTTCTTTAAATGTATTACCAATCATATCTACAACATATTGATGTTCAGAACGATTTTTGGCGTCATTTAATAAAACCTGTCCCAATTTTTCATCTTCTTCTGCATTTTTTCCACGTTTCACAGATCCCGCAACACATGAAGAATAAGCATAAGACTTTTCAACTTTTACTAGGCGTTCTGGTGATGCACCAAAAAATAGCTTGTCTTGATGTTCTAAGCCAAATAAATAACTTTCCGGTTGCTCTAAAATAATTTGAGATAATACATTTGGTGAAGAAACGGATTCTTCAAATTGCAAAGCAAGTGAACGAGCAATTACGACTTTATCCGCTTCTTTTTGACGAATCAAAGATGTCACTTGTTTAATAGATTCCAAATATTCTTCTTTATATGGTTCAAAACTGCTTTTTACTTGCGGTTTTGCATAGGTTTTCAAAGCTTTTACTTGAGCAGTATGCATAAGCTCATCACGTTTTTTACAAAGTTGTTCAAAAGCATGTGGATTTTCCTGCTCTGCAAAATAGTTCGTACTAATATAAACATGGTCATTACGCATTACTAGTTGATAAGTAGCAACTGTAAAAAAGGCTTGTGGCATGCCCTTCCATTCACCTGATACTCCATTTTCAGGATCGAAGGTAAAACCACCAAACAGAATTGGTTGTATCGCTTGGTCATTTGTTACAACATTCCGCGTTAGCTTTTTCCATTGTTGCTCCACCTCGTCAAAGCGTTGTTCCTCTGACTGATTTGTAATCGTATACGCATGACCCAGGCCAACGAGTGTAAATGTTTTCTCACGATTTTGCCAGTAATATCGTTGACCAGCAAAGGATTCTTCCCCTGCTTCAAAAAAGGCTAATGCTGATAATCGATTCACTTCAATTGTTTCTGAAAAAAATTGCAGTGTCGACTCTTCTGTCTCAATTTGGTCGCCGGTTGTTGTCGACAACTTACGATTCATGAAAATTCCCTCCGTCAGTAGATATAAATATTGTTAATCTACTCGTACATACTCAATATCCTATACTATCATACATCTTTCTATCGAATTGAGCACTTATTTGCTTTATATTACTGATGACAAAAAAGCATGTAGAGAAAAATCATTCTACATGCTTTGACATTCTTCTATATTTTTCACATAGTCCAAGAAATTTCTATTTGCTATCTTTTCTACTTCTTCTATTGAAAATTGTTCTAATAATGTAGCGATTAAATTCTGTGATTGTGCTGCATTTTGTAATCCGACAACCGTTTTATAAATACCGTCAAAATCAGAGCCCAGCCCTAAATGCTCGACACCTACTAAGTCAGCCAGATATTTTACATGTTCTGCTAGGTCCATTAATGTTACATTCTCTGTATCCTTTTTTATAAAAGGTGGATAATAGACAACATGGATATGCCCACCGTTCTTCACTAAAGCCTTCACCTGATCATCAGTTAAATTGCGAGTATGGTCACATAATGCCCTAGCATTTGAGTGACTCGCAATAATATGCTTTGCCAATGGTAATACATCCCAAAAGCTTTGTTCATTTAAATGTGAAACATCAATGATAATATCTCGTTTATTTAATAACTCGATAACTTGTTTTCCAAAAGGCTTCAAACCTTTATTAGGTGATTCTTCTGCCCCAAATGCCACGCTGTTTTCAAAATTCCAAGTGAGCCCAACTAACTTCACACCTGCATCAAGAAGTGATTGTAATTTGAAAAGATCCTCACCAATCGCATCGCAACCTTCTAAACTTAATATGGCAGCGATCTGACCTTCTTCTAATGTTTCAAGTTGATTCCAGTCAGTAATATGAACCATTTCAGGGTTTGGCTGTAATACATTTGTATGAAAGAGTTCAACTTGACGCATAGCTTCTGTGAATTTTTCAGCTTGAGGTACATGCTTATCGATGAATATAGCAAAATCCTGTACGATTACATGCCCTAATTGGAGTTTATCCTTACTTGCTTGAAGCTGATAGGCTTGAGAAAATTCAATTGGTTCTTCACTTGTTGATAATTTGTATAACACGTCACAATGTAAGTCAATGATGTTCATAAGCGTACCTACTTTTTATTTTCATTATACGAAAAATAAAAGGGAGTTGCTCAAAAAAATTTATTTGAACAACTCCTACTCCTCTTCAACTGCAAGTAGAATTAATAGATTTCGGTATGTGATTTTATTGATTATTATATCCTCTATCAGAAGGAGTATCAGAAGATCCGTATTCCTCGACAACAAGGAAGCTATCTTCACCGTCTACTCTGTAGTCCTTCAAATTACTTGGATCGGAAGTAGTAGCATTTATTATGCCTTCTTCAACAGGTCGTTCTTGTGTACCTGCTGTATTTTCTGAATGCTCTACACAAGTTAATGTAGTTGGGATAGCTTCTAAACGCTCATAAGGGATTGTTTTACCACAAACTGAACAGACTCCATATGTTCCTTCATCTATTGCCCTTAAAGCATTTTCAATTTTCCCTATTTGAAATTCGTTGAAGTTATCCACCGCGAGTTCGGTTGCTTGATCCGCCAAATCTGTCGCTTGATCAGCTGGATGATTGTCATAATTGGAAAGCTCGGTAGATATAAATATTTCATCATTATCAGGTCTCTCTTTAATTCGTTTTAATTCATCTTGCAATGTTTTCCTTAACGCTTGTAGTTGTTGATCTGTCATTGTTCAGCCTCCATTCTGTACTATTTATTCCCCAATTGATTATTTTCAAAGCATCTATTCTTAAATTAATGAAAATGAATTTATTTTGGTGGTTATTCTACCTTTACAAAATAAAAACAAGGAACCCAAATGAAGTTCCTTGCTACTCAAATTAAATATTGGCATATATTGCATCACGTAAAAACTGCGCCATCCCTTTTTGATGTCGATCATAATATGCAGTAAACCGTTCATCAGCTACATACATATCAGCAAGTCCTCTATGCGCTTCTTTAGAATAAGTTGGCCAATATTGTGTTAACCATTTTCTATGGCATTCTACGGCCTCCTGTGCAGTCTTACTTTGTACCTCTCCTTGTTGCATTGCCTCTTTCAATAATTCAATTATTTTTTTCTCAAGAATTTGATTTTCTTTATACTGTACTTCAGTCATTCCACGAAGTTTCTCATTTGATGCATTGACTTCATCATCACCATACTTTTCAAGTATTTCATCACCATAATGACTTTCGTTTTCTTGAATCAGCTCTTCTTTCAATCCTTCAAAACGTTCATCATCTTTCATTTCATATACCCCTTCCATTGATTGAATTGTCTTTTCTACATTTAGCAACATTTTCTCTATTCTTATTTTCTCATCCTTTAATTTCTTTTGATGATCTAGTAATGCTCTTTTTATATCAAAATTTGAATCACACAATATTTTTTTAATTTCTTCTAGCTTCAGTCCCAATTCTCGATAAAACAAAATTTGTTGCAATAATTTAACTTCCCATGCCCCATAAATCCGATAGCCTGCTTCACTTATTTTTAGCGGTTTTAGTAAATCAATTTCATCATAATATCGTAGTGTTCGAGTAGTTACACCGGAGAGCTTAGCAAGCTGTTGAATTGTATATTTCACTTCAATCGCCTCCATAATCTCACTATAAAGGTTGACGTTGCGTAAAGGTCAATCTTTATTTTTATCTTTTTTCACATTTCTAATGTAGACACGCTTTAATTTTTTTAAATCATATGAAATATCAAATTCAAAACAAAAAATTGCAATGTATCGTTATTTTTGTAGGTGTTAAGTGTTTAATACTTTTTAAAAACAAAAAAAATCCCTTAGAACCAAAAGATTCTAAAGGATTTCTTAGTATGACCCCTACGAGATTCGAACTCGTGTTACCGCCGTGAAAGGGCGGTGTCTTAACCGCTTGACCAAGGGGCCAATATATGGCGGAGAAGGAGGGATTTGAACCCTCGCGCCGGTTACCCGACCTACACCCTTAGCAGGGGCGCCTCTTCAGCCTCTTGAGTACTTCCCCATATGGCTCCGAAGGCAGGACTCGAACCTGCGACCCTCTGATTAACAGTCAGATGCTGCTACCAACTGAGCTACTTCGGAATAATTAAATGGTGGGCCTAAATGGACTCGAACCATCGACCTCACGCTTATCAGGCGTGCGCTCTAACCAGCTGAGCTATAGGCCCATAATTGGAGCGGGTGAAGAGAATCGAACTCTCGACAACAGCTTGGAAGGCTGTGGTTTTACCACTAAACTACACCCGCATCATGGTGGGTCGGGACGGAATCGAACCGCCGACACTTAGAGCTTCAATCTAATGCTCTACCAACTGAGCTACCGACCCATGATAATTTTAAAACTTATTCTTTTAAAGAAAATGGCGGTCCGGACGGGACTCGAACCCGCGACCTCCTGCGTGACAGGCAGGCATTCTAACCAGCTGAACTACCGGACCATTTTGGTTGCGGGGACAGGATTTGAACCTGCGACCTTCGGGTTATGAGCCCGACGAGCTACCGAACTGCTCCACCCCGCGATAATAGTATTAACTTAATTTCATTATTTAATAAAAATGGAGGAGGAAGAGGGATTCGAACCCCCGCGCGGTTTGACCCGCCTGTCGGTTTTCAAGACCGATCCCTTCAGCCAGACTTGGGTATTCCTCCGACATCATATAAATAATTATGGTGGACCTTGCAGGACTCGAACCTGCGACCGGACGGTTATGAGCCGTCTGCTCTAACCAACTGAGCTAAAGGTCCTTTAGTATGGCGGCCGAGGGGATCGAACCCCCGACCTTACGGGTATGAACCGTACGCTCTAGCCAGCTGAGCTAGGCCGCCATGATACTAATAGTTGGTCTTAATTTGAAATTGGTGGAGCCTAGCGGGATCGAACCGCTGACCTCCTGCGTGCAAGGCAGGCGCTCTCCCAGCTGAGCTAAGGCCCCAATAATGTTATTTAAAATGGTCGGGAAGACAGGATTCGAACCTGCGACCCCTTGGTCCCAAACCAAGTGCTCTACCAAGCTGAGCTACTTCCCGATATGGTGCGCCCAGCAGAAGTCGAATCCACAACCTTCTGATCCGTAGTCAGACGCTCTATCCAGTTGAGCTATGGGCGCATATTATATATAAATCATCTTATTATATTCTATATTAAAAATGGTGCCGAGGGCCGGAATCGAACCGGCACGGTAGTCACCTACCGCAGGATTTTAAGTCCTGTGCGTCTGCCAGTTCCGCCACCCCGGCATATTTGGAGCGGAAGACGGGGTTCGAACCCGCG